>BAJA01000020.1 GCA_000613465.1 Bacteroides nordii WAL 11050 = JCM 12987 | reverse complement strand
ACCTTGACGCCGCCTATCAGGCCGATAATGGCACCCACCGCGTACACCAGTTTCGTGCCCGGGTCAAAATATCCCGTCACCAACTGCGTGGCTTCCGTGATGCCCGCCTGTCCGTTTCCTTGTGCCATTGCCGCACCCGCTGCCGCCAGTACGGCCAGCATCATAATCAATCTTTTCTGTTTCATTGAATTCCGTGATTTTTAAGTGATTTAAAAAGCCACGGGCTGCCCCTTGCACTATCCCCATAAGGCAGCCCGCAGCCGCTTATGGTTTAATGGTTCAGGGGGTAAGTTCCGGCAGGCAATCAGCCGGAGTCAAAATACATCTTTCGCATGGTTACATGATTGAATGGTGAAACTTCATTGTTAATTCTCTCCCGGGATGAGGGTCTGAATCATCCGAATCGTAATAGCCTTTTGCTCTCATTGTCTTTACTGTCCTTATCGGTTTATTTCAAATATTCCCCACACTTGAATCCCTTGCGGGGCATATAGTTCTCAAAGGAGGAGGATTTGAACAGCCACATCCGGTTCGCCCACCGGGCAAGGTCACGCTCGTACCGCGTAGGCGTCCGTTCATTTCCATAATCCCGGAAAGGGATGACAAAGGGGGTAATTCCCAGTTCCCTGAGTACATTCAACCGGAACAGGTCCTGCTCAATGGTCGAATTGAATCCTATCAGTACATAACAGGTTATCTTGTAGGGCTTCACGTGCTTTACCATCTCTTTCAGGCGGTCCCTCAGGTCAAGCTGCGGCAGGTCCCATGCGATATGGATGTTCTGCTTCATCCTGAGCCTGTTCAGGTGCCAGGCCTGTTCCTCGTCCATAATCCTTACGTCCACGCCGTGCAGCTTCACGGGCTGGCCCGCTTTCATCAGATAGCTTACCGCACTCCTTCACTGCGGGTTCGCAAAGAAATTGTTGTCCAGCACCTCAATCCATTTCCCTTTCGGGTTCAGTTCCACCGGTTCCACGGTCTGAATGTATCCTTCTTTCTCACGGACGAGGCAGAAAGGACACTTGCGGATGCAGCCTCTTGAAAAGAACTGGAGCGAAAAAGGGTATTCGGGGTAAATGGAATAGTCCATCATCCGGCTGTTCTCCACAGCTTCGGGAAGCCTGCCGGCTATGTCATACCCGGTGCCGCCCCTTACCACTTCCCCCACATCCAGCAGGTCATAGTCATAATCAGGCGTGAAGGTGAATACCTTGCTTGCCAATACCTTGTCATACCGCTGTCGCGGTGCCGCCCATTCCACCCGGTGCCCTTTTGCCTTGTAACAGGCCGAAAGGCGCATCAGTGCGAAATTGGGGAAGTTATGCCCGTCCACATCTACCAGTCCTATGTTCATACAAATAAAATTTAATGGTGAATAGTTCCTGTTGTCTTACCGGGTGAATGCCGCAAGCGGTCTGTCATCCCGAATCGTAATGGCCTTTTGTCATTGCCGCTGTCGTTTTATGGATAAGTTAATGGAATGATTGTCTCTCCGGGAGTCGGCACGTTTCCCCCATAAGGGGAAGCCGCCGTTTGTCAACTTGAATCGAAATACGTCATAAACATGGATGATACGTTTTGTTGTTGGTATTCCTGCCGGTTCTCTCTTTTTACAGTGATACGGGCATCAACCCGTATCGAAATAGCCTCTTGCCATTGTTACCTCCTTTTTTAATCGGTTAGTCACTGTCCGGAGCAGCCCCGCCCATTTACTCGGCTTCATCCAGAAATTTGCTGATACGGCTGTCGCTGCCATTGATACTTTCCAGTATCGAGCGTTCAATCTGCGTATCCCTGATATGGTGGATCGCCCTTAAAAGGGACAACCGTCTGTCTGTCGGAATCTCCCTGCCGTTGCAGAGGTCGATGATTAAATCAAGCTCTTCCGGCCCTATGCCGGTTGCCCCGTCCGAATAATCTTCGCGGACACAGTTCAGGTCTTCCAGTTCCTCGTTCAACTCGTCGGTATCCACTCCGTCACCGTTTCCTCTCTGTCCGTCATCGCCTTCATGTCCGCCGGAACTCCCGTCCGGGGAAGCCCGCCACTCTTCCACACGCTTGTCCCGGAACAGATCCGGGATGCGCTCCGGCGGCACTTGTGCAGCCTTTGGCGGTGTCGTGTCCCCGTTTCTGCCAGCAAAAGTAGAGGCATTTTCCTTACCTGCAATAGCCCCGGAACCGGTGGCGTTCATTGGCGGCTGCTGGCGTGTCCCATAGCTTTTCGTGACGACAAGGCTGTCCGTTTCCGACTGTTTTTCCACCGTTTTTTCACTGTTTCTCTCCGCAGTCTTTTCTGTGGGCTTCATCGCCGCCTTGACAGGTGGAAGCTCTTTCTCCTGCCTTTTCACGACTGCCGGAATCTCTTTCCTGCCCGTTTTCCCTTTCGCCTGTCCACGTCCCTTCTTCCGTTCCTCCTTCACCGGATCGAACCAGCCTGCCGCACCCCGCAGGCTTTCGCCATGCGGCGGCGTGCCTTCCCGAAACATATCTCGCCAAGCTGCCCCCTGAACAGGAACTTGTCCATGAACAGATAGGCGAACAGCAGCCAGAACAGAACCGCTCCGGCTTCATAACATAATCGCATATCCATAGCTTAAAAGATTTTGTTGTAACTCTTCTGGCAGTATGCCTTCACCTCATCCGAATGTTTCTCGAAATGTTCCCGCAATACATTGTCAATGTAATTGCCCACCGTCAACTGCCGTTTACCGGCAATGCCGACGATGACCGATATTTTCCGGTGCAGTTCCTTGTCTATATAGACACCCTGCCTGCCTTCGCATTTGTAAGGGGTGAGGAATCTCCTCATAAATTCGGTCTGTGCGGCTTTCAACGTTTTGGATGCGGCCTTTTCCGGCGTCTCTTCCGCTTCAGATTCCGTCTTTGCCTTTTCAGCCGTTTCCCTGTCCGTTTCCTCTTTGGGGGGAATGGACGGTGTTACCTTTTCCGGCGGGCTACCCGCCATCAGGCTGCGCAGGTAGGCTTCATCCACCGGATTCTGTCCACTCGTTTTCTTTGCCATGACTATACAATTTTGATTGTCCGCATGATTTCATCCATAAGCGCATCAAAGCCGCACTCCTTCGTAAAGCCCGCATCCGGTGCAAACAGGGTGCTCCGGTAAACCGGGCCGCCCGTAGTGGAGAGGTCTTTGGTGAAGTTACTGCGCACGGGGACACGGGTTTGGAGACAGTCCAGTCCCAGGAGGGAGAAACCTTGCTGGTAAATGTCATATAAGACGGTACGTTCCCTCCGGTCCACCATATTCCAGAACATGCACAAGGCTTTCAGATTGGAGATGCCGGTCCTTATCAGGCGGTCATTGACAGTCGTGGCAAAGTTCAGCGTGCTTTCCAGCACAAGGCGGTCTGCCTTTATCGGTACGAACAGATAATCGAGTGCACTGATTGTGGCAATCACCCCGTCACTGCCCATTGTTCCGGGCAGGTCGAACAGCACCACATCATAATGCACGTCTGCCTTTTCCTCAAACGCCCTTCAGTCCGTCATGCAATCCGCCGGGGTACTGCCGATAACAGGGTAAGCCTTCTTCTTCAACCGCCCGGCCTGTTCCACCAGAAGATTCTGATAGACGGGTGTGGTCTTTACCACTTCCATATCCCGTTTTTTCTGTTTGATGATTGAATGCTGCGGATAGTCACAATCCACTATCGCCACATTCAGACCTTTCACATAATGCAGTCACGACGCCGCATAAATCGCAAAGGTTGATTTACCCACGCCGCCCTTCTGGGAGGCGAACGAAACGAACACGGTTTTCTTTCTCTTTTCCATTGTTACTGATTTAAGTGAATAAATTGATTTATAGACAGCCGGATGAACAGCCGTCTGTCTTTGGGGCTATCTGTCCGGTTACTCATTCTGTTATCTGTTTGTCCGGTTAGCTATATAGTTATTTAATTATGCGGCTACTTGGCTATCCGGCTATCTACTTATATGGCTACTCTATTACATGGCTATTTAATTATGTAGCTATTCAGCTATCTGTCTATTCGGCTATGTAGCTATATAGCTATGTACATATTCGGATAACTATTCACATATCCGATTGCATAGCCATTTATCCGAATTGCTGTTTATCCGTCTACACATTTATATATATGTATAGCTATATATCCGGATAAATGCCTGTTTGAATATCTGCCTGATTGCATATCTGTTTATCCGTTCAAATAGCTATCCGGCTACAAATAAACCTCAAAAAGAGCATCCATGAAGTACCCCCGGCTCCAAAGTCATTCATTGGCGGGTGTTGGCGTGATACGCATGATGCACGGACAGAAAAAACTATCTACCTTTGTCGCCGGGAGAGCGGAGCCCGTTCTCGGTAAGAGAACGTAAAACAAATCCTTCAGACCTTTAATCCGGCCCAGCCGGATTTTAATATGCGTCAGCATATAGCGAGGTGTACTTTCAGCGGTTGAAAATATTTCCAACCGCTGAAAGTCTCGCCCGAAAGGTGTTTCGGGGGCAAAGGTTCTCCCAAGTCGAACCTTTTAAAATTTTCATGTTATGAAAGATGAAACAAGAATCCGTAACGCCGCAGGGCGCAAGGTGCTGGCAGACCCGCGCACGCACCGCTATTATCTCTGTCTCAATGACGAGGAAGACGAAAAGTTTATCTCCATGTTCGAGCAGTCCGGCATGAAGAACAAGGCCGAATTTATCTTCGCCCGTATCTTCGGTTGAGAGTTCAAGGTCGTAAAGATTGATAAGGAAGCGCAGGAATATTATGCACAGCTAACCGCTTTCTATCAGCAGTTCCGCCGTATCGGGAACAACTACAATCAATGTGTAAAGACCATCCATACCATTTACGGGGAGAAGAAATCGCTTGCCTTCCTTTATAAACTGGCGGAGGAAACACGTAAGTTGGAGGAACTGTGCAAACAGATAATCGAACTGACAAAGCGGTACGAAAAGGAGCATCTTACTAAAAAGGAATAATGTCATGGTGCCGAATGTTACATCAGGCAGTTCATTTTACGGAGTGATAGCCTATAATAAAATAAAGGTGGACGACGGTACGGCGAAGGTATTGTGACACCCCAGAATTGCAGCGGACACTTCAGGCAATGTTCCGATAGAAAACTGCGTACAGGCTTTTGAACCTTACATCGCACTGAACTCGCACGTCAGGAAACCGGTTATTCATATCTCATTGAATCCTTCCCCGAAAGACATTCTCTCGGAGGAACAGATGACCGTATTGGCGCAGGAGTTCATGGAAAAGTTCGGTTACGGGAACCAGCCTTATATTGTCTGGCTGCACGAAGACATAAACCGCAAGCACATGCACATCGTATCGGTACGTATCAACGAGCAGGGTGAAAAGATAGACCACAACCGGGAAGCTATTCGGGCACAGAATATCTGTCGTGAAATGGAAATGAAATACGGACTTCATCCCATACTCGGAGAACACGGCGAGCGAGAACTGTTGGCCTTGCAAAAAGTGGATTATCCGAAAGGTGGCGTGAAAGCGCAGGTGAAGCATACGGCTCGCACCTTGTTGGAATGTTACAATTTTCATTCCCTTGCCGAATACAACACCCTGCTGGAACTGTACAACGTGACGGTTTATGAAGTCCGGGGAAGTGTGAACGGGAAAGAATACCACGGCATCATGTATGGAGCGCTGGATGACAACGGTCAGCAGGCAGGTACACCTTTCAAGTCCAGTAAATTCGGTAAGGCATTCGGTTATGAAGCACTGCAAAAGAAATTTGCCGCATCCGTTGAAAAGGTAAAGAGAGATAATCTCGCCGAAAGGATACGCAAGGAAGTCGTCAAAGCCATGCAGGGCATAAGCACGAAAGAGGACTTTGCACGCAGGCTGAAAGAGGCGGATATAGAAGTCATTTACCGTATCAATCCCGATGGGCGTCTTTATGGCATTACCTTTATAGACCATGCGGGCCGGACGGTATTTAACGGTTCACGTCTGGGCAAGCCCTTTACGGCCAATGTGTTCAACGAACTGTTCAACAACCCGGATGCAGACCGGAAAAGGTTGATACCGGTGCCGGAGCAGGAAGCGTCCCGGCAGGAAAGGGACACTGAAGCGGAAGAAAAGCAGGAAGAGGCAGAATACCGGCAGCCGGAAAATCAAAGTCATCATCAGAATGAATCTTCCGGCAGCTTGATTGATACATCCGCACTCGGTGCCGTTGACATTTTCTCCGTGCTTATGGAAGATGACCATACGCACGAGTACATTGATCCGGCCTTCCGCTATGGGCGCAAGAAAAAGAAGAAGCGCAGGCGCAAGCTATAATATATAATAAGGTATAGAACAAGAAGTTTAATTTTAATAGTTACAATTATGCAGAATGAAGATGATTTAAGAGGTCTTGCCAAAGTCACGGATTTTATGCGGGCCATCAGTTTTTTATTTTTGGCGATACACATTTATTGGTTTTGTTACGGCTGGCTTTACGAAATGGGCTGAACACTCGATATAGTAAATAAGATACTATCCAATTTCCAACGTACCACCGGACTGTTTTCATCCTTGCTTTACACAAAGCTGTTTTGTGTCCTTTTCCTCGGTCTGTCCTGCATGGGCAACAAAGGAGTGAAGAAACATGAAATCACATGAAGGCGGATTATCATTGCGGCCATATCAGGCACCCTGTTGTTTTTCTTCAACTGGTGGCTACTGTCCGTCAATGCTTCATCCGGTGTCTGTGCCGTGCTTTATACCACGACGTTGACCGGAGGTTTTTTCTGTCTGCTGGCGTCCGGTTTATGGATAAGCCGTTTGCTCAAAAACAATCTGCTTGAAGACGTTTTCAATACGGAAAACGAATCTTTTTTGCAAGAGACCAAATTAATGGAAAATGAATATTCCGTTAACCTGCGCACGAAATTCTGGTTTAAGGGAAAAATGTATAATGGGTTCATTAACTTAGTAAATATTTTTCGTGCGACAATGATACTTGGAACTCCCGGCAGCGGGAAATCCTATGCGATTGTCAATCAATTCATTAAACAGACTATCGAGAAAGCCTATGCACTTTACATATATGACTTCAAGTTTGATGATTTATCCATTATCGCCTATAACCATCTGATTAAGTATCGGCACCGTTACAAGGTACCGCCTAAATTTTATGTAATAAACTTTGATAATCCGAGAAAAAGCCACCGTTGTAACCCGTTGGCACCGGAACTGATGACGGATATTTCCGATGCTTACGAATCGAGTTACACAATCATGCTTAATCTCAATAAAAGCTGGGTACAGAAGCAGGGAGACTTCTTTGTGGAATCTCCAATCGTCCTGTTCACTGCCATTATATGGTTTTTGAAATTGTATGAAAACGGCAAGTATTGCACGTTCCCACATGCCATTGAATTGCTTAATAAAAGGTATGAAGACGTATTCACCATTCTGACAAGCTATCCTGATTTGGAGAACTACCTTTCACCTTTTGTCGATGCATGGAAAGGGGGAGCTGCCGAGCAGCTGATGGGCCAGATTGCATCTGCCAAGATCCCGTTGTCCAGGCTGATAAGTCCCCAACTCTACTGGGTCATGTCCGGCAGTGACTTTACGCTGGATATTAACAATCCGAAGGAACCGAAAGTGTTATGTGTGGGCAACAATCCCGATAGAATTTCCATCTATGGGGCAGCGTTGGGACTCTATAATTCGAGAATCGTTAAACTGATAAATAAGAAGAAACAGCTTAAAAGCTGTGTGATTATCGATGAGTTACCCACAATTTTCTTTAAAGGTTTGGATAATCTGATTGCCACGGCACGAAGTAATAAAGTGGCGGTTGTGTTGGGCTTTCAGGACTTCAGCCAGTTAAAGCGCGATTACGGAGATAAAGAGGCCGCCGTAATCATGTCAACTGTTGGTAATGTTTTCAGCGGCCAGGTGGTAGGTGAAACCGCCAAAACACTGTCGGAAAGGTTCGGGAAAATTCTTCAAAAGCGGGAATCTATGAGCATCAATCGCAATGATACATCAACTTCCATCAGCACGCAACTGGACAGTCTGATACCTGCCAGCAAAATCAGTACGTTATCGCAAGGTATGTTTGTCGGTGCCGTAGCAGACAACTTCGGAGAGACAATAGAACAGAAAATTTTCCATGCGCAGATAGTTGTTGACAATGAAGCTGTACAGAAAGAAACGGCGGCCTACCAGCCCATACCAGAAATCAGCAGCTTTTTAGACGAGAATGGCAATGATACAATGGAACAACAGATACAAGCTAACTACCGGCAAATCAAGCAGGATATTGTCGAACTGGTAGAGAACGAGTTAATCCGTATTGAGAATGACCCGGAACTCAAACATTTGTTGGGAGGGGAGGAAAATTAGTATTAACAGTTTATTTCAACCCAAAAGAGCATAGAAAGGCATTCTACACTCCAGCCTATCTACGCTCTTATATCATGCAAGTATGACTTTAATCTTCCCAAATAATACTCAAAATAGTTTGATGACTTTTTGTTGGAATACAATATTCATAAAAATCAGAATCTTCATCATAGGGTTTTAGTTCAAACCATATTGACTTATTTATTGGTTGAGCTTTTTCTTCAAAATTATAGATAAACTTATAATTCTGTTGTAGATATTCCATTGCGACAGAATCGCTCGGAGGTGCAAGTTTTGTACACTCTTTTACAAAAACATGTAAATCCTCTGATTTCTTCCAATACTTTACTCGTCCTCTTTCTGTTAAAATAAGACAGATTGGATGTAAGTTCATCTCCATATATTTAAAAGAAACAGCGGTTAAACTACAATTAAATTTTTCTGAAAGCTGTTTTATCAATAAAGGAGAAAACTTTCCTTTAGCTTCCTTTTTGAATAGTCTGGTTGGCATTAATAATTCACTAGCAAATAAATTCGCCTCCACTTCCTGCTGCCCACTTCTTAATTGCTTTTCAACATTTTTAAACAAATTAAAATTGGAGAAAATATCATCAGAAAGAGACATATTGTGATGCATAACAGCATGACCAATCTCATGAGCAGCAACAAATCGTTTCCTTTGCTCAAATTCAATTTGAGAGTCAACCTTAATAATCGTCTTTTTATCACCAAAAATAATTTTCCCATCGCAATTTTTGAGAGGCTCTTCCATATAAATAAGATCAATACCAGATACAAAGTCAGACATTGGAATATCTATAATATCATCTAGCCCAAACTTATCCAATAATTCTTGAGCCTTATTTTGTGGATTATTATTCTGCTTCATGTTTTTCTATTTGTTCTATAATGTCGATTAAATTCTTATCTTTAATAATTGCTAAAATATCCTCTTTGGAAAGTTTTTCAAAATTGTGATACAAAGCAAAAGACTGATTTTCAGACATCAATTGTTTGAGGTATGCGATCGGCTTTGCGGTATTTTTCTGGATAGCATCTTCGAAGTAATTTAAAACTTTTTCTATTAATGCATCATTAGCCTGTTTCTTGGCTTTTGCTTTAATCATAAATAGGAGTTTATTTCTTTTCTTTTTATACTCCTCTATATCATTAATATCCTCTTGTATAATCTCTTCAATTATATTCTTGTCAGCTTCTAAATAAAAATCTAGCAAAGCGTCTTCTATCTTCTTATTTACAGTCTTATTCATATGAATTGTCTTACTTTTGATTGAATTTTTAATAATCGTCTTCTTAATTTTTTCGTGATATTGAATATCGATTTAACGTCAATACCTAAATCATCTGAAATAATAGCAGGTTTATAAATCCCATCAACCCAACATGAAAATAAAAAGATTTCGTCATCATCAGCACCTTCCTGTTTTAGAACCCTTGTAATTTCTAAAATTTCCTCGTCAATATTCTCATTGCTTTCAGATAGATTATCTGGGATATCACGGCAATATACCTGTTTAGAAGAGAAGTAATTACTTATTTCACTTCTTAAGCAACCGAATAGATATTCTACAAAACTACACTTGGATTCATCCCAATTTCGTTTCCCTTCGAGAGACTTACAAATAACATCTTGTACAAAGTCAAAGGGTTCCTTTCCCTCCAAGACTTTGACATCCATCAATCTTATTTTCTCTTTTGCATATAGAATCATTCTATTTACAATGTCTTCCATATCATGGGATAAAATTGCCTCTTCAATTGTCATTATTCACTTTTTCTAATTTAATATGCTATCTAAAAAACAAAAAACGCCACTCAATGGCAAATTTAACAAAAAGCTTAGCATATGTTAGTATAGAAGAGGAGATTTCTCAAAAGCTGTTGAACTTTTAACAATTGGCAGTATTGATGTGAGAACATACATATCTCTGTCTCTATAAATGAATATCAATAAAACTATAATAGAATGAGTGTAACAAGTATTACTACAAAAAATCAAAACCTTTTATGGGCAATCTCTGCCGGAAGATGTGAATATAAAGGATGCAATAAAGTCCTACATAGGGATATCCTAACTAAAAAGAAATATAATAGTGCTTATATCGCCCATATAGTTGCAGATAAGCCTAATGGGCCAAGAGGTGACATTGAACGTTCAGGGTTACTCTGTGATGACATTAACAATTTGATGTTATTATGCAATGAACATCACAATTTGATAGATAAAGTAGATGTAGAGGGGCATTCAGAGATAAGATTGTTAGCTATGAAACAACAACATGAGGAGCGTATCAAACGAATAACAGATATTGCCTCTAACATGTCTAGTGAGATAATTCTTTATGGAGCAAACATAGGTGCAAACAATTCTCCTTTATCTTATCAATTGGCTCGGGAGGCTTTATTATACAATTATTATCCAGCAAATGATTATCCCATTGAGTTGGGATTAAGAAATTCCCCTTTCACAGATGATACAGATACTTATTGGACAGCAGAGGAAGCTAACCTTATTTTACAGTTTAATCAAAAAATCAAACATCGGCTGATGCAAGGTAATACAGACCACTATTCCATATTTGCCATTGCACCACAGCCGTTGCTAATAAAATTTGGAGTTCTATTAAACGATTTGAATAATGTAAAAGTATATCAAAAGCATAGGGAACCTTTTACCTGGGAATGGCAAACAATTCCTTCTGATATTGAATATATCCTTCACGAGCCTATTGAAAAAAGGAAAGTTCCTGTTCTCATATTGAGTTTGAGTGCAACAATAACACATGATAGAATACAAAAAGTATTAGGTGAGAATACAAGTATATGGGAAATCACAATAAATAGTACACCATATAACGATTTCTTGAAAACAGAAAGATTACTAACTGACTTTCGCCGCATTGTCCGACATACTTTTGATAAAATCAAATCGCATCATGGTTGTACGGAACTACACATTTTTCCTGCTATGCCTGTTTCTGCATCCGTTGAATTGGGTAGAGTATGGATGCCTAAAGTTGATATGCCTATGGTAATCTATGATGCAAATAAGGTAAAGAACGATTTTTATAAGACAATAACAATAAAATAAATATGCTGACACAAGAAGAAAAAAAACAATTCAGTGAAATTTTAGAAACACTCGGGCAAACATTGGACATCACAGAAACCCAATATAACGCCGCAGTTAGTAGTTATGGTGCAGTAGGTGAATGGCTTGCAAAACCAGAATCATCACTTGCTCCATATAAACCGGTCGTTCGTCCGCAAGGTTCATTCATGCTTGGAACAATGATTAAACCTATTTGTGAAGAAGACGATTTGGATATTGACTTAGTGTGTGAACTGACCGGCAAGAATCCACAGTGGACACAATATCATCTCAAACAAGTGGTAGGGAATCGACTTAAAGATAACGAAACCTACAAAAATATGCTTGATGAGGAGGGACGAAGATGTTGGACATTGATGTATTCCGATAGTGCGAATTATCACATGGATATACTTCCCAGCCTTGTTTGTAATGGATATAATATTGTGCTTGAAAAAGCCTTCTCGAATACAACATTGGATAAAGATTACGAATCATTGGCAATACGTATAACAGATAATAAGCAAAACAACTATTATACCGATACGATTGCCGAAAACTGGATGAAAAGCAATCCATTCGGTTATGGTAGATGGTTTTTCAATGCAGCCGATGTTTTATCATTACGTAAATCCATAATGTTGTCGGAAGCTGTAAATCCTGTTCCAAAATATAATAAAGAGAAGTTACCACTTCAGCGGGTTGTCCAAATTCTGAAACGACATCGGGATATGATGTTTAACGGAGATGAAGACAAACCCATATCCATTATTATTACAACTTTAGCTTCAAGGGGATATAACAAAGAAACATCTATCATAGATGCATTGACAAATGTAGTTTCCAATATGCGTAACTATATCGAAAGCCGCTATGATTCAAATGCCGGCAGGATGGTTAAATGGATTCCAAACCCGGTAAATCCTGAAGAAAATTTTGCAGATAAATGGGTCGAGCATCCTCAGAGGGAAAAGAACTTCTACAAATGGCTCGACCAAGTAGAATACGATGTACAAACAATTGTTCACAAACGAGGATTGCAATATATAGCTGAAGCAATGAAAAAGCCTTTCGGGGAACAAACTGTTACGAAAACGTTCTCCACTTTAGGCGAAAGGAATCTTAATCTTCGAGAAAGTGGAGCTTTGAAAATGGCAATAGGAACAGGTATTCTCAGTTCGGTTGGCTCTGTGACCGCTGCGACCCACAATTTTCATGGAAATGACTAAAAAGAAACGAATTTCAGTACATGCTCAGGGAGGAATGCTTCGACATTTCTTCCCTAACTCTACCTTGAAAATCGTTGGATATGATAAAGGGCTAATTTGGGTAGGAAAGCTTCAACCAACTAATTTAAGTATAACTTATGATATTAGGATAGAGTATAATATCGGATATAATCCCAATATATATGTAATTAGCCCCAATCCTTTGCCTTTGGCAAAGGATGCGACTAAACTTCCCCATACTTATAATCACGAAAAGCAGCATTTATGTTTATATCATAGACTAATGAATGAATGGAATGAACGTAAAATGATTGCAAAAACGATTATACCGTGGACGAGTGAATGGTTATTTCATTATGAAATTTGGGTAACCACTGGTACTTGGCATGGTGGAGGAATACATTAAAAGAATAATTTAACTACAGAAAATATGAACAATAAGATTTTAACCGTTATTTTTTCTTCGTTATTACTGGTATCGTGTGCCTCAATACCTAAAGAAACTATAATCCTGTCGAAAACGATAGGCTCAGATTTGCAGATTTTGCATGACTCTCACCGAAATATGGTACAACTGTATTATAACAGAATTAAGCTCAATGTAAATACGTTCATCGACGATGTGTATGCTACATTCGTTATTCATCATGTTTTGGAAGCAGAGCTAAACCAGCATATAAGAGGGGAAGCATCCATATATGGCATTATAGAAAACGCTGGAAAAACGGGTGGTAAGGCTGAGACGAAAGAAGCCTTGAATGTTATGTTGGAATTTCAAGAAGCTGCGAATCAACAAATAAATGCAAAAAGGAATGAATTGCTTTTTCCTATATTAGAGCAAGAGAGAGAAATATTGAATGCAATTGACCAATCCTATCAAAATACAATATACGCCAATACGACCCTTACAGCTTACCTTGTATCGGTTCAGAAAATCAAAGAAAGTCAAAACGAAGCACTGAGCATAGTTGGCCTTAATGGTTTAGACACTACGGTTACTAACAGATTGGTCGAGTTGTCAGGATTTGTAGATATGGCTCTTGAAAAAGGGGAACAGATTGATATTAAAAGCAATGAGGCTCAACAGCAAATCGAAGATATAGTAAACAAAATCAAAGAATTAACTAAAAAAACAGCAAAATGAAAACAAACAGATTTTCTGAATCATTTGCGAATGCAGATGCAGTATTTAACGATATGTATGGTGTTGAACTAAAACTGTTAAAAGGATTATCAAAGGAAGAAATTGATGCGATCATACCAGCATCAAATAGTATGCAAACCTATCAAGCATTAGTTGAAGTTGTAGAGAAAGCTTCCAAAAATAATTTGGCACAAGCCCAACTTATATCTAAAATAAAAGATTTAGGTTCTTCAGCGATTAAATTGGCCCAAAAGATACCTGGCTGGGCTGCACTATTTTAGCATTAAGCGTAGCGTCAAAAAATCCGCTACACAAGAAAGATTTTCGACAGGAATCAATCCACCTGCATTGTTCGGATTGGAAATAAAATTTAAAAGTAATGGCTAAAAAAGTTACTGGAAAAATCGCTGCTAGTGCCGCTTCAAAAGTATTGAGAGATGGACGGACAAGTGCCGCAAGCAAAACCGCCGCAGGAAGTGCACTCTCTCAAAGAGAAAAAAGTAGAAAAAGAAAATAAGCAGCCCCAAAAAGAGCGTAGAGAGATTTATTTTGAGCTACGCTCTTTTAATATTTACTCTTCTTCTCGTCGTAAGCGTTAAATTAAACTGAAAGAAGAAACACCCGTTCCGTTTTTTAGCGAGAGTCACATTATTATATAAAGAAAAGACAATCTAGTTTTATGGGTCGTCTTTTTAGCTTCTTTTAGCTATTTACTACCGCCAACAAGAAGAAACAACTGAAAAGCTGCATGATTATTAATGAGTTAGCAACAATTTTCTTTAAAGGTCTGGATAATCTGATTGCCACGGCATGAAGCAACAAAGTGGCGGTCGTGTTAGGCCTTCAGGACTTTTCGCAATTGAAAAGGGATTACGGAGACAAGGAGGCTACTGTAATCATGTCAACTGTGGGTAATGTTTTTAGCGGTCAAGTGGTGGGTGAAACTGCCAAGACTTTGTCAGAAAGGTTTGGAAAAATCCTGCAAAAACGTGAGTCTGTTAGCATCAACCGCAGTGACACTTCCACTTCCATCAGCACGCAACTTGACAGTCTGATACCTGCCAGCAAAATCAGTACACTTTCGCAAGGGAGGTTTGTCGGTGCCGTAACGGACAATTTCGGAGAGACGATAGAACAGAAGATTTTCCATGCGCAGATAGTAGTGGATAATGAAGCGGTACAGAAAGAGACGGCGGCCTATCAACCATTCCTGAAATCAGCAGCTTTCTGGACGAGGATGGTAATGATACAAGGAGCAGCAGATACAAGCCAACTACCGACAAATCAAGCAGGATATTGTGGAACTGGTGGAAAACGAACTGATCCGCATAGAGAATGACCCGGAACTCAAACATCTGTTGGGAAATAACGAAGAGGAACCGGGTCAGGCCTAAAACAGTGTCATAACAGTATGTTTCCCACGGCACATTACGGCAATCCCGGAAGCTACGCAGGCTTCACTTCCGTAGATTGCCGTAAAGAGCCGTTTTCAGGAAAGGATAAAAGCATGGCAGACACCCGGACAAGTCCGACCGGCCTGCCATGCTCCTATCTCTAATTGGGCGTTTTTACCATAATTATGGAAGTATAATACCATATCTCTTTCTTAATGCCTCATTATCTATAAAATTTAGATCATATTCAGAGGCGAAATATTTAAACGACAGATAAATAGAATTATAACAATATTGAAATGATTCATCTATTTTATTCATATTTTCAGGAGTATCCTGTTGCTCCATTTTAAAGGAGAAAGTTGAATAATGGACAAATTCAGAAAACTCTTTCCATAAATAATATGCTCTATCCCTATAAATCTTTATTTCACGAGAATGGTTGATTCGACCAACCAATGTATTGAAAGTCATAAATGACTTAAATTTAAACCTTGTAATCTCTTTAAAATATTTCTTGTTTTTATCTTTATTAACAAATTGATTTTTTACTTTTTCCACTTCTTCTTGTTTTAAATAAAAAGGGTATTTACCATCAAAATGTTCATAATTAGAATCCGTTAAGTTTTGCAAAGAAACAAAACAATGTTTATATGCTTCGGCATTAATTTTAATAATCTCTTCTTCCTTATTGTTAGAAAGTTCCAAATACATAAGATGCATGAAATCATCCAATAAACTCCTAAGAATAATATATGGCGTTGATATATATTTGCTTTGCCTATTTTTCAGAATTGTAGATAAGTCTAACAATAAGAGGGCTTGTTTTTGTAAAATACCTAAATAATAATCCTGCATATCTTTTTCATCTTGACATTTACCTTGTAGCTGTTCAAGATTACTATTGGCTAAGTCTGAAATTATTTTAGCTAAGTGAGATAAGTTATTTGTATCCATTTGATATATTTTATAAAAATATTCATGTACAAATATACCAAAAAAACAATAACTTTTTGACTTTTATACTATTAGTTTCTGAATTGCAATCTCTAAATCTTATTTGTATAACTCGCCAAGAAATGCCAAATGCCGCCATTCATTCCCACTGCGTCCTAAACCATAATAACCTATCAATTAAACCTCTACATTCGCACCGACGGGCTAAAGTTTACCCGGTATTGATTAATTATTGTATCACTTAAATTATTGATTTTATGGCTAAGAAAAAGCAAGAACAACAAGAACAGAGTCAGGACGAGCATGTAATGGTCATCCTTGACAAGCGAACGAACAAGACCGCAGTCGTTTCTAAAATGAACGAGCAGGACGCAGTCTCGAAATCGTGCCACCCGACAAGAAGAACAGCGGCAGCTTCCTCAAACTGGATCGTACTTCACCGCTGGAACTATTCTTCACGAATTTCAAAAACCAGTACGAAAATCCCACGAGTTTCAGTTTTTTCCTTGTACCTCTCGTACTTTTGGAAAAGACACTGAATGCCGTTATCCAGATCCGGAAAGGGGAAGACCCCGGAGCAGACGGTAAAAAACTGGTGGAGAACAGCGAACTCAACGATGAAGGGCGTATCGCCAAACTTGCCCGAAGGTATAAGTTCGACGAACACCAGCTCCCGTGGAAAGAACTTGCCGCATTGGGAGTTGACAAGCAATTACTCTTTGATAACCACTGCATGGGTGAGATGCTGAAAGGTAGAATTACCTCTATGGCTTTTCCCATCAGCAAGGAAGTGAACGGAGAAAAGAAGGATATGGGAGAAGCCTGTTTTCTCTGTGTCAAAGGGGAGGACGGCAAGGTGCAACTGAAAACTCTAAGTAGGCTCGACAAACCGCAGTACGACCTGCCCGCCTATAAAGGAGTATTCACGGACGAGGAAAAGCAGTCGCTTAAAGACACCGGGATATTAGGGACAATCAAAGAGATGAAAGATACCCATACGGGAACGGTCTGCAACTGTTATGTATCCTTTCATGAACCGAGCAACCGTATCATCACCATGCCGGTGGATGCCATCAAGATACCCGATTATATCTACGGAAAAAGGCTGGATGACAAACAGAAGCAAATCCTTGCGTCAGGAGGCCAGCTTCCCATCAACGACATACAGCGTAAAAATGACACGCTGCTTTCCGGCGTTGCTTTCGTCGATCCGAAAATAATGGATATCGCATTCAAGCAGTCCGGCGAACAATTGAAAGTCAACGATACTATCATGGGTGCCAGAATTACACCTGAACAGAAGAAGATGCTCCAAAACCATGAAATGGTGTTCGTTGAGAATATGCGCTACAAAGGCAGGGTATTTTCCGATGATGTACGTTTCAGCAACAAGAGCAACCAACTATTGATAGGACGCAACGCCCGTGAATACAAGCCGAAGTTGGATGAACCGAAAAAGGGCAAACAACAAGAAACCAAGCAGACACCCCGGCATGTTGCTACCATTAAGTCTAAAGGCAAGAAAAATAGTTTTTCTGTCGTATAGCCGACAGGGAACCGGCTTACTCAATTTATATACCCGATTGTCGTTATGGATGTCGGGTATATATTTAATGTATCATCTAATAACCCCATAATTATGGAATTGAAAAAACAAAAGAATATCCAGTCTTCTCCGGGGCATTCCGAATATAAATCCTTTTATAAATCAGTCGGAGGAAATGAAGGAGAAAAATGTAATTATCCGACACGTTTAGACCTTTACGGAAAAGGCTGTTATCATGATTGTTCCTATTGTTATGCAAAATCATTGTTGAACTTCCGCAAACTATGAGATGCGGAACATCCGGCAGTAGCAGATATTAATAAGGTATTAAAGGTTATCCGTAAAATCCCATCCGGTTCCATCGTCAGGCTTGGAGGTATGACTGACTGTTTCCAGCCCATTGAAAGCCGCTGCCACGTAACCTATGAAGCTATAAAGGAACTGAACAAACAAGGTATCGGCTATCTGATAGTTACCAAATCATCAATGGTGGCTGATGATAAATATATCAGATTAATGGACAAAAAACTTGCACATATCCAAATATCCATAACAACGATGGACGATGACCTGTCACGGACATATGAAAGAGCCTGCGTGCCGTCACAAAGGATAAATGCGCTTGAGAAATTACAGCAACATAATTTTGACGTATCTTTAAGATTATCACCTTTTATTCCGCAATACATAGATTTCAAAAAATTGAATACAATCAAATGTGACAAAATATTAGTGGAATTTCTAAGAGTGAATACCTGAATAAAACAATGGTTCAATATTGACTATTCAGAATATACTTTCAAACAAAGTGGTTATCAGCACCTGCCACTTGAACTGAAGATTAAATACCTCGAACAAATCAGCGGATTTAAGCAGTTGACTGTTTGTGAAGATGTGACGGAGCATTACGAATACTGGAAAAACAAAATAAATCCGAATCCCCTTGATTGTTGCAATCTCAGCAAAAAATAATCTTAATATAGGTACTTTTCCCACGGCACATTGCTGTAACCTGCGGAAGTGAAGCCTGCGTAGCTTCCGCAGGTTACAGCAATGTGCCGCTTTTCAGGAAAAGACAAAGGCACGGCTGGTACCCGGATAAATCCGACCTTGCCAGCCGTTCCCTTGTCTATGGGGAATGGAACACATCATTCTTCTTCCTCAAAGGAAAGCTCTTCAACCTGCCTGTTTATTGCCTTGCAATCAATCGTATCCTTCAAATTGATTATATCCACAATCGAATAATGCCTTGTCCCGTTCTCTTCTTCCGCAAAACGTAACCGTCCGCTCAAACGTTGTTTCTCAATCTCTGCCGGATTGAGATTTATCAGTTCGCAGACTTCATCGGGCAGCATGGAAAGCGCCACATCATTTTCCTGACAGATATGTTGCAGGACGGCCAACATGTTCAACGACTTCTTATAACTTCTCACGAGTGCAGCGAAAGAACCGCTTTCAATTTTAATCATCTTTTTCATAACGCTTATTTTTTAGAGTGTTCTTCTTTTTCCAGTAACATGGCACGGAGTACGTCCGAACGGCGGTAATATATCTTCCCCTTGTCTCTGTGAAAGGGAAGTGTCCCATCATTGCGCCGTCTTAAAAGTGTCCTGTCCGACATCTTGGTGAGCAGGCGCACGCCTTTTGAATCCAGTATCTCGCTGTCCGGCAAATTATGTACGGCAGGAGCCAATAATTTTTCAATGTTGGTAACTTTAGCAAGTATGGCACTAAGCATGTGGGCTGTTTGTCCACCCGGTGCAGTTCTTCTGTTATTCATATTGACCTTATTTTTATTGTTTATGGTGCAATACTACGGAGATATTATAAGGCCATTGGTTACTCAACCGTTGAGCAACCGACAAAAAAAGACAGAAAAACGCCAATTGGAGACAAAAAAATAGCCGGGAGGCACTGTCCCCGGCTATTCTATGGTAAGTAAGCATCAATGAGTTACACTCTAAATTCTTAATATATTAATAATCAGATTCATACAAAAATATTTAGCAGTATATTTTGTTCTATTCCAAATTTTGCCTACATTTGTATATGAGTTATTTGAAACTATGCAAAGCAGTGTAACCCGAAGCAGGACTTCCATCACTAAATCGTTACCTGCATCTTTTAAACTCTCTATATTTTCTTTATTTTCAGAGAGTTACATTAAAATACATTGTTTTATGAGGTAAAACAGAAGTTTTTGTATCAAAATCAAATGCTCCTTCTGTTATCAATTCCTCATCAGATTGAGATATAGATTTATAGCCCTTGGCATTAAGCAATCTTGCTAATTCATCTGCTATTTTTCCTGTTTTGAGTTCAACTTGTAAGTATTCATCATCATCAAAATTAAAATTATCATCTATTCGCGCCTGGACATAATTGGGAGTATCGGCCACCTCTCTAATATATTTAGCGGTTAGTGGAAATGTGAAAACAATGGCATGAGAAAATCGCCTGCTTTGCCTTTGATCTAAATGGGATATGCTGACACATCGTATCAATTCTGCTCCTCTTTTTTTTAATAGAGTTTCTATTTCCCGATTTAAATATTTCATTTCTATCCATTTACTTTAATTCTATTCCCGGCGCGTGTTCCCAAAAGAATAATCGTTGTATAGACTATTATCGCAATTATATCAATGCCTAAATTGTCCATTTACCTCCCATCATCAAAGTTGTAATCACAATAACAAATAAACGAATCAACAGGATTACACAAATCAACCATGCAGCAAACCTCACTTGTTCTTGTTTTTTATAAAATGCCATGATAATAAACATAATACCAAAAACAAAATTCTCAGCTGTAATTATATGCCAAATATATTTGAATGTCGTTACAGTTGTTATATCTAATTCCCCGGTATATAGAGCTGGAAGTAAGACTTGTTGTCCATTCAATTCATGCGTTATAGAAAATAGAATCGCTAAAAATCCAGCAACGAAATAATAGTAATTAATCTTTTTCATTTTACTTTAATTTTGAAAAGGAAAGACTTCATTTCATAACAATTATACACCATTGAATTTATCTCCCTCTCGATATAATAAGAATAGAATACCTTGATATATTAATCAACGATAAGTAATATCCAGTATCCCAAAAATTTCGAAATAATCTTGCTTAAATGGACTGGCAGTTCTTAACTATTCTATAAAACAGCCAAAAATATTTTGAATTTCTTCATTAACAACGTACGAATACTTTGGCAATATACTCGAAAGCTTCCCTTCCACCAATTTATTTATAAGCATAAAGTTTTTTTAGGTGACATTAACAATCAGATCGAAACCTTGAATCATACTGAGTGATTTGAGTTTTCCATTTCTTTATCATCTTCTGACCTGAATAACTATTTTTATCCTTTATTATATCACCTGATTTTGGACATCTATTTGTATTTTTTAATAAAAAAAATGAGATAGTTTGTTATGAAAATATAGTTAAATTTGCACCCCGTAATAGTTTTTGATAAAAATCAAGTGTCCTATCGATAAAATAAGACACTAATAATGAGCGAATTTATGTTTATTGATTCATAACCTATACGCCTCACAGGTTTGCCGTATTCATATTAAACATTTATATTATTTATAACTTAATTAAAAGCTATTTATCTTATGCTGAAACAGTTTTTACAAGTACTGCTTCTTCTGGTGTGTGCTGTTTACCCGTACAGCTCCATGCCAAAATGTTGACTACAGAAGAAGCTGCTGAAGCCGCTGCTAATTTTTTTAATGCTGGTAACATTTCGCGACTAAGCTCTCCCAGTGCTTTTGAATTGGTGTATACCTCACAAAAAAGTGACGGAACACCTATTTATTATGTATTTAATGCCAAGGATGGACAAGGATTTATCATCATATCGGCTGATGACAAGGCAATCCCGGTTGTTGGATACTCCTATGAGTCTTCATATGTGCCAGATGAAATATCTGATGTCACTACAATGATGCTTAACAATGCTGTAAAACCGGTTGGAAATAATATCACCGAGCTTCGCAAGCGTGTAAGTATGCAAACTTCACTGACAAAGTCTATCAAAACTCCGGAATGGAGTCAGGAAGCTCCATTCAACAGTCAGATACCTAACCGCCGCCTTGTAGGTTGCGTTGGTACTGCCATGGCTACCGTTATGAAATATTATAATTACCCCTCAATGGGTAATGGCTCACTTGACGGTACTGATTTCAATACCCAATATGATTGGGGTAATATGAGAATGGATAACTATCGTTCAGGATATTCTACAGCCGAAGCTGATGCTGTGGCTACACTGATGGCTCATTGTGCTATATCAATAAAAACAGATTTCGGAATGTATGGTTCGAGTGCCTTTGAAGTACGTGTTCCTGCCGCCCTTATATCATTTTTCGGATATGACCCAGGGGTATCCTATAAAAAGCGTTCGGAAACCGACCGTACTGTATGGGATGCCATAATTGTTGACGAGATCAATGCCGGACGACCAGTGATCTATAGTGGTCAAGATGTCTCAGTAGGTCATGCTTTTGTGTGCGACGGATATGAGATAAAAGGTTCAGTACCTTATTTCCACATCAATTGGGGCTGGGGTGGTTCGGCCAACGGTTATTTTTCTTCCGACGCTCTCAACCCCACTGTAAGTACATCACACAGTTTCAACGACCAGACCACTATCATCTATAATATCAAACCTGCCGAAACAACAGTCAAGTGGTCACCTGTTCATATCACAGCCGACGAACGTCAGATCGGTATAACTTCCGACGCAGTAGATATCAACCCTGGAATGAAGTTCAGCATAAGAGCAGGTGCCTTTAAAAACGTTTCATATGAAAATTTCTCAGGAAAAATTTCTGTGGCTCTTTTCTCTGCTAATGGGAAATTGAAAACATTACTGCATGATGGTAAAGGGCTATCACTTCAAGCAATGCAGGTGATGATGCCAAGACTTTATTCTGATTTTACATGTTCGGTACCTGCCGAAACCGTTGTCGCTAACGATGATATAATCCGTATGGTCACTATAGCCAACGGCTCTGACGAGTGGTTGCCCGTTACCGGCGACCTCATCACAATAAATGAGATTAAAGCAAAAAACAATTCCATACCGTATTTTTCAATTGACATACCGCTCAACGTAGACGGAGCTATCATATCGTATGCCGATGTAAAAGTAATCAAAGGTCGCGACTACACATTTAAAGTCCAATCCGCTTCCCCTGACAAGGTTGTTACAGTCAAAGCAAACGGATTCATCCTGACTCCAAGTGCCGATAATGTTTACAAAATTGAAAATGTCACCACTGACCAGCAAATCCGTATTATCGTACAGTCAATGGAGGATGTAGTGAATAAACGTAATCTATGGGTAACTGCCGGTAACCTTGAAAAGCTTATCAGTGAAGCCGATGCCGGAACGATTAAGGAACTGACACTTTATGGAACGATCGACGTCCGTGATTTCACATTTATACGCGAACGTATGAAGCTAACCATGCTTGATATTTCTGGTGTGAACATAGTAGCCAATGGTTCGAATCCTGCTAACGCTATCCCCACTAAAGCATTCAGTGGCTACCATTCGTTACAACATATTAAGTTGCCAAAGTCTCTCACCATTTTGAAAAATGGCTGTTTCAATGCCACTGGTCTGCAAAAAATCGAAATTCCGGCATCAGTGGGTACTTACGAATACAATATATTCTTAAATTGCAGTAATCTGAGAGAAGTCATTGTACGCCGTCAATCGCCGGCATGGATCAACTGGTGTGTGTTCACAGGAACACCTAAATCTAAACTTGTAGTACCGGTTAACGCAAAAACAGCATATTCGTCAAAGGAGAACTGGCAGGATTTCAAAGAGATCGTTGAAGAAAATCCTGTTCCGGCTTCTTCCTATATGATTGTTCTTGAGGAGACAGAAGGTGTAAAGATCACTCCTGATTCCGAAAGTCTTGAAGTGACACCCGGTTCATTGTTCTCATTCACCGTTGAAACTGACAATCGTTTTGGTGATGCCAGAATGGAAGTTTTCGCCAATACAACCAAATTGAATGCCGGAACTGATAACAGATATACCATCACCGTCAACGCCAACACTATGATTCACGCTAATTTTGTTCAGCCACAACCTACTACTCGCATATCTTCGTGGAAGTTAACTGATTCAAGGGGTGGTGTAGGACTGGTAACCGACGCAATCAATGTTATTTCCGGCAAGACATTTACCATACGTGCCAACGCATTGGCTATTCCTCAGGATGACGCTTAATGTTCTATGCTGCCGTACTTACGGATGCTAATGGTGCTATTAAAGAATTCATTTCGCCTGTGTTTACTAACTCAGGAACGAATTACGGCGACCTGCCATGTAGCTTCAGTTGTCAGGTGAAAGAAGCTTCGGTACGTGAGGGCAATCTTGTACGTGTCGCAACTTCGTACAACAAGAAAGAATGGCATCTCGTCAAAGGAATAAATGAAAACGTAAAAGATTCAATCAAGGCTGTAGGTAATGAGGTGTTGTACCACAAGATCACTATGCCATCTTCTGTTCAGGGAGCCACTATCCAGGGGGCTATTGATCAGATCGTCCATGGTATGGACTTTACATGTAAGATCATGCCGGTTTCTGTTGCCGACGCAATAACGGTGTCGATCAATGGTAAGATTGTGGCTGATCGTCAGGGAGTAGCCCAAATAAAGGTTGAAAGTGTACGTGAAGATCTTGACATAGCCATACAAGTAGTGGCTGCCGGAGACGAAACTTATACAGCTATGAACCTCCATGCAGGAGAGCTTGCATCAAAAACTTCCGAAGTTTTCCCTTCACGACTCAAACTAATGGGTGAGATGAATGCCTCCGATTTTGCGACATTGCAGAAGAATGCAGATAAACTTGTAGCTCTTGACTTGACCGATGTGACAATAAAAAGTCTGCCCACTCCAAACTCACTGCCTACAAATGCTTTTGCAGCATCAAATCCGATGGGAAAAACGGCTCTGTCAACAATCCTTCTGCCTAAGAATCTGGAGAGTATAGAAGAAAATGCATTCTATCGTTGTATCAATGTAAAAGAAATTACAATTCCGGAAAAAGTAGCTTATATTGGAAGTGGCGCTTTCGCAGCATGCATTAAACTTGAAAAGATAGTTGTTCTGTCAAAAACTCCGGTACCATTGAAAAGTAATCCATTCCCAACGAATACTCAAATAACCCTTGAAGTGCCCAAAGGTACTGAATCGGCATATACGAACAGTGAATTCTGGAAAGAACTCCAACATACAACTTCAAAAGTATTCTATAACATTCAGATTGACCCGGACAGAACTTTCCAATATTCGGAAAGAGAACCATTGACCCAAATTGAGGGACCTGTAGGAAGTGCAACTAAAACTGTAATGCTTGGCTTGCCCAATTTTAAGCCAACCTCTTATAAACCCAATCCGACCTACCGTCCTGGAGTTGCATTTAAACTTTATGACAATAAACAAGATGTAACAAATCAGCTTGATCCACTCGATCCCACTGATTTCTTCAATCCCGGCGGTTATTATCTAGTGAAATTCTATGGTAATGTAACAGATCCGAAATATCTATCTTGTCCGCAAAACCATATCATTGACGTGGTGTTCCATTATGATATCAAGGTCAAAGATGTGTCCGGAAAATCTAAAGTCAACTTTGTAAACCTTAATGAGGTAAATGTATGGAATGGTGTCAATATGGCTCTGTTTGTTCAAGGTTCTAATGAACGTAAAACCCTCTACAAGGAAGGTTGCGATTACAAATTTACGGTCGTTTCCGAAACTCCGAATATGACTCCTAAAGTCAAAATAGCCGGTGAAGTTGCTCTTCCAGATGAAAACGGTATTTATGTGATCACTAACCTACAGTCGGATATGGAAGTTGAAATCACGATGGTTCCTGTTGAAGGTGCGGTTCTTAAACCGGAAGAAGTGATCCATATTGATAAAGAAGAAGCCGATGGGATTGTTGAACTCGGATTGTCGGGAGAAATGACCGATAAGGCCTTTGAACACATACGTGAAAACTTCACGTCTTTGGAAACCATTGACATGTCTGCCATTGAAAACAGCGAAATACCTTCAAATGCATTTGCCGGAATGGAAAACCTCACAAATGTAGTGATTCCGGAAAACGTTACCTCTATAGGAAAAAATGCGTTCGCCGGCTGTTCGCAACTCGAATCGCTAACACTCAATTCGGTCGATGCGATAGACGCCGGAGCTTTTGACGGATGTTCTTCGTTGACGAGTATCACGCTTTTTGGAAACTCACAGTCTGACAAGGATCAAAGTTCTACCCGTGTACGTAATACCACAGGCATAAACGATCAATCGTTTGAGGGTATAAACCCCAACTGTATAATATATCTTGCAGAAGGTTTGGAAAAATCAATCTCTTCAAAATCAAACATTGTGATCAACAGTGGTGGTTCACGCGTGGCTTCAACCGACATTGTCCTCACTGACGGTTTTGCTTTCAATGCTCCGGCAAGTTTTAATCTCGGTGAAAAAAATATCTCACTGTCAGTCAAACTGAACTACCCAACCGGAAATGAAAGTAAAGAATGGAAAGGTATAGTCTTACCGTTCGTACCCAAGTACATGTCGGATGGAAAAGGTAATGACTATACGATTGGTACTTCGGGTAACCATACAGTCAGTATATTATCATTCAACGAAGACGCTATAATACTTGAGAACCAGCCCTCGATTGAAGCTAATAAACCTTATATGATACATCTTAACGGAGAAGTGGATGATACTGTCGACTTTACATTCCGTGCGAATGGTAGTCCTGCCACACAAGCAGACGAATCGCTTATGTTTGACGTACCTATGACTCCGGTGGCAGAATCTATCACAAAAGCGGGTAAGGATTTCACTCTGTTTGGTAACTATACTTCCACCAACGTTGCTCCAGACACATACTTACTTGATGATGAAGGTTACAGCTTTAACCGTATCGCCGATGAAGAAACAGACCTTATGATCGCGCCTTTCTCGGTTTATGCTAAGGCTAATACTTTCGGAGTCGAAGATTCATTCGAAGTTGGTAAAGTAAACATTACAGGTACTGACAACCAGACACTCCCTCAAGGAGAAAAAATAAAACTTATCAAAGAAGGTTCAAACCTTGTGATAATTTCGGATGTGGAACAAGATATCGACATATTTGCCATCTCAGGTATACCTGTCGTATCAATCTCCGTTAAACCCGGTTCTAACACGGTTACCCTTAATCCGGGTGTTTACATAATCGATGGTATTAAAGTGATTTTCTAATCATAGCCTATCCGACAAATACGGATTGAAAAATAATAAAAGTTGGTTATAAAGGTTTTTCAAACCTTTATAACCAACTTTTATTATTTTCTTAGAGCCTATACGTAATTCGATATTTACACAGATATTATATCCTCTTTTGCCATCGTACTGGCAAGACTTTGCCAACCTATTGGCAACACCTTGCCATCACATTGGCAGAGTCCTGCCAATGTGATGGCAAAAAGTACATTATACTATAGCCAGTTCTACCACTCATAGTCCTCTATATAATCATCAAATACAATCGGCTCGGTCAGCCCATACTTTTTGAAAATATTCACCACACTTTGTTGCTCGGCAGGTGAGAGTAAGCGCTCTCCTTTACGAATACGATAATATGTTCTTTCACTGAATCGATTTATCAGTTGAGGAATAACTTCCCGTATTTGCTTTTGAGTCAGATTCTCTATGATATTCATAAAACCTTTGGCAAAGCGAACTTTGGTACTTGAACGATAATAAGGGCAATCTTTTTTCAAAGTAGCTTGATGCTTCGGATTGATAATCATTAAAAACTTTATACTATCAGCAGCTTCCTGTGCAACTAATTGCCTCAAACAAGTAGACGCCCGAGGACATTGATAATTAATGCACAGAGGATAGTCTTGTGGAACTTCCGAAAAACGATCTATTTCTTTTGTCTTCATAATTTTATTATCACCCGGCATTATTGTAATATTCCGGTTACAAACAATCACTAATACAAAGATAAGTGTATTCTTTCTTTATTCTATCATTAAATGAGTATAAAAGAAAACTTAGCTAAAGTAAAACTACACCATTCCCAATAATAAAACAGTATCTAACCTCTATAATTATTTCCATCATTAAAGATTAATTTTACCTTTGTGGAACAAAAACAATAATTTATAGCCATACTATATGAGGTCAATGAATATAACCAGGGAAGAAATGTGGGCAAAGCAGCATCTATCAGCATCAGACATTGATTACTGTCTTTGGGAACGTGACAAAAGCATGCTTCACCGCATGTCTAAACTAAGTCACAACTGTACATTTGTTGTTGATGTTTATAAATGCAGGTATGCTTTCGCATCCTCCAACTTCGTAGATTTACTGGGATATGACAGCCACAAGATAGCCACATTGGAAAGACAAGGTGATTATTTAGAATCACGCATTCATCCTGATGATTTATCACAACTAAAACGGTTGCAGGTTGATCTTGGTAAGTTTATATTCAGTTTACCTATCGAACAAAGGAATGATTACTGTAATATCTATAGTTTCCGGGTACGTAATGCCAGACAACAATATATACGAGTTATCAGCAAACAGCAGGTTTTAGAACAGGCTCATAACGGAAAAGCCTGGCTCATAATAGGAAATATGGATATTGCCCCCAATCAAAAGGAATCCAATCAAGTAGATTGTGCTGTACTAAATCTTAAAAACGGAGAAATATTCTCTCCCTCTCTATTATCAACAACACAAATAATTCTGACGCAACGTGAAACCGAAATCTTACAGTATATTCAGAAAGGGCTTCTAAGTAAAGAGATAGCTGACAAACTTTGTATCAGTATCCATACGGTTCATATCCATCGGCAGAATCTATTACATAAATTAGGTGTACAAAATTCTATTGAAGCCATTAATACCGGATTGAAACTGGGGCTGTTGAGTTAAATCTCATATCGACACATCATGGCATCCATTCTACAATGCCTGTAACCGGATGCTCTTGCCGCCATACCTCAAATTCCGCATAACTTCTTACTCCATCCCGAATAACAGCCTGATAATATTCTATCCCTATAATCTTTTCCGTTTCAGGAGTTTCATACTTCAATTTCAAAATAGCCAGTCTTGTTTCGTCAGTCAAAACAGCTCTCAAACGTTCCGCCACTTTTTCAAAATAGCCATCATATCGGGAACCTTTCCGGATATGAATCATATCAATCTGCCAAAGTTCACTCTCAGAATCCTGATACCAGGCATGCCACTCCACACAGGCTTCAACAGTATGCAAAAGATTTACACACTCCATCTTCTTTATAGCTATATTTTCTGAAAGTTTCGCCATTGCCCGGAAACTGTCAGCCAGGCTCAAAGGCGAGGTATAAATATGCAAATCAATATCCCGGTGTTTCATTAATAACCCTGTACTCAAGGAACCCACCAAATTCACTTTTGCACCAATACTTTCCCATATCGGGATAACACCGGTACTCTCTATTATCTCCCAGGCTTTTTGCTGGTTCCGTCCCGCCATATCAAGAATATCCATCTTTCCGCATTTGAAATAAAGTATACAAAAGTAGAAAAAAGGCTGGATATATAGCTATAAATAACTATTTATCGCCCCAATGGAATGAACTAACTTTGCTGTCTTTTCAGACCGTTTTAATATAATAATGAAAGAGTTATGGTATTTAATAAAACAGAAGAGCAAGAGAAAGAATATTTGCAGGAGATAATTAATACCCTCAACGACGTGATTAATAATACGAGTGTATCAGTGAAAGAACACGTAGATACACTACAAGAGTACAAAGAGTATTTATGGTCAAATAAAGATATTGATCCACATGAAATTCGTTCTATGAGAGAAAGTATCTTAAATCATTTTGCATTGGGTGAAAATGTGATTGACAAGCGCAAAAGACTGAATAAAATAGTAGACAGTCCTTACTTCGGCCGGATAGATTTTAAAGAAGAAAGGAAGAAAAGCCAGACGACAATACCGGTTTATATAGGAATACACACATTTTATGACACCAACAAAAAGATAAACCGGATATATGACTGGAGAGCTCCCATCGCAGGCATGTTTTACGACAATGAACTGGGGAAAGCTACATATTCATCCCCTTTGGGTGAAATAAGCGGAGAGATTTTACTGAAACGTCAGTACCATATCCGTAATGGCAAAATGGAATATATGCTTGAAAGCTCTCTGACTGTACATGACGATATTTTACAGAAAGAACTAAGTTCGAACGCTGATGATAAAATGAAAAACATTGTCACAACCATTCAGCGGGAACAGAACCGCATTATTCGTAATGAAGATGCACACGTACTTATCATACAAGGAGTTGCCGGATCGGGTAAAACCTCCATCGCCTTACATCGCATCGCTTATCTTCTTTATACACTGAAAGGAGATATTTCCTCCAAAAACATATTGGTGGTTTCGCCCAACAAAGTTTTTACCGATTACATCTCTAATGTACTCCCGGAACTTGGTGAGGAGACTGTTCCCGAAACCAGTATGGAATATATTCTTTCGGATGTACTCGGTCACAAATATAAATACCAGAACTTCTTTGAACAAGTAACAGAATTACTTGAAAAGCCTACAGAAGGATTTATCGAAAGGATACAGTATAAGGCTTCATTTGATTTCATCTCACTCCTCGATAAGTTTATTCTATATATGGAAAATAACTATTTCAGAGCAACAGACGTAAAACTAACCAGACACATCACTATTCCGGCCGAATTTATTGATGAACAATTCAGGCGATTCAGCCGCTACCCAATGCGCCAACGTTTTGAGACGATGACCGATTATATTCTGGAAATGATGACAATCAAATACAATTTTACAGTTACTACCGCAGAGAAAAATCTGTTGAAAAAAGAAGTAAGAAAAATGTTTGCCGGCAATAATGATATTCAGGTCTATAAGAACTTTTTTGAATGGGCAGGAAAAAGCGAAATGTTAAGGATGCGCAAAAGTCATACGTTGGAATATTCTGATTTAGCTCCTTTAGCATACCTACATATAGCATTGGAGGGAAAAAAAACTCACAGTCATGTCAAGCATATCCTGATAGACGAAATGCAAGATTATTCTCCTATACAGTATAAAGTCATTCAAAAACTTTATCCTTGCCGGAAGACGATTCTGGGTGATGCATCCCAATCAGTCAATCCCTATGGCTCATCCACTGCTGATATGATTCAAAGAGTATTTACAACGGGAGAGGTGATGAAACTATGCAAAAGTTATCGTTCTACTTTTGAAATTACCTGTTTTGCACAAAAAATTCTGCTCAATGAAGAGTTAGAACCTATCGTAAGACATGGTAAACAACCAGTGATTCTTCAATACAGAAATACAGAAGAAGAGATATCCGGTATTACAGATTTAATATTCACTTTTAAGAAATCAAATTATAAATCACTTGGGATTGTATGTAAAACAGAAGTTCAGGCAAAATCCCTTGCAGAAAAACTTCAGACATACATAGAAAATGTTTATTTCCTGTCGAACCAAAGTTCGGCTTTTGTAAAAGGTATCCTCATCACTTCGTCGCACATGGCGAAAGGACTGGAGTTTGACGAAGTTATTATACCACAGATGAATGATAGAAACTATTGTTCGGCAATTGATAAAAGTATGCTTTATGTAGCAGTGACAAGAGCTATGCATAAATTAACAATAACCCATTGTGGAAAGTTAAGTAAATTTATTCCTTAAATTCAGGTAACTCTTCTTAGTATTGATTATATTTCAGCTGGATTACAAATAGGGTTTTAAAAGCAAAAGACCAGACAGAAAAAGGACGATTCCCCCCTTACAGAAGAACCGTCCTTTTTATTATTTCAAGTATATAACCCCTTCTTTATTAAAGAGCACCTACTTCTTTCAAAGCTGCATTTGTTTTGCGAACAGCCTCAGCACTTGCTTTGAACTTAGCCATTTCTTCTTCGTTCAACGGAAGTTCCACGATTTTCTCGATACCGTTCTTACCCAGAATTACAGGTACTCCACAGCAAAGATCGTTTTCCCCATATTCACCTTCCAAAGCTACAGAGCAAGGAATCATCTTCTTCTGATCACGGATGATAGATTCCACTACAAATGCTCCTGCTGCACCCGGTGCATACCATGCAGAAGTACCCAATAGTTTAGTCAGTGTAGCACCACCTACCATTGTGTCAGCCGCAACTTTCTCCAACTGTTCTGCTGACAGGAAGTTAGAAACCGGCATACCTTTGTAAGTAGCAAAACGAGTCAAAGGAATCATAGTAGTATCACCATGACCACCGATAACCATACCTTCTACTTCGTTAGCATTGCAACCCAAAGCCTGAGACAAGAAATATTTGAAACGTGAGCTATCCAAAGCACCACCCATACCAATGATACGATTCTTGGGTACACCCAAAGCTTTCAGTGACAAGTAAGTCATTGTATCCATCGGGTTAGAGATAACTACGATAATAGCGTTAGGAGAATATTTCAGGATGTTTTCAGCTACTGATTTCACGATACCAGCATTCACACCAATCAGTTCTTCGCGAGTCATACCCGGTTTACGAGGAATACCAGAAGTGATAACAACAACGTCAGAGTTTGCAGTCTGAGCATAATCATTGGTGCAACCAACAATGGTAGTGTCGAATCCCAACAGTTGAGCTGTCTGCATCATATCCATTGCCTTACCTTCTGAAACGCCTTCTTTTACGTCCAGCATTACTACTTCGTCTGCTACTTCATTGAAAGCAAGTACATTTGCACATGTAGCACCTACGTTACCTGCGCCTACTACGGTTACTTTTGACATAATACTTATATTTTAAAAAGTTGATAATTAGTTCTATCTTTTTGCGACGACAAAAGTACAACGATAATCGTTATTAAAGAAATATTTCCGTAATAATTTTAGTTAAAGAGACAACTCCTGCCAATATGTAGTTGTACTAATACTTCTCTTTTATTAAATCAGTAGTTACACTTCATCCGAGTGCCAATCGTACTCCGTCCGAATAACAGCTACAATTCATCCGATTATTAACTTACGTGTTCAGGAAAAGAAAACTTAAACAAACTCTTAAAAGAAAAAACTACGTGAAACGCTGTGTTACTATGTAGTGAAATGATTAAATTTGCGGCGAATTATCATCTAACTAAAGAAACATGAATAAAAAGACCCTGCTCATTATCGCCGTATCGGTATTGGTGATTGCTCTTGTCGGCATCACGTATCTACTGTTCACCGAAAAGCAGAATAATCGCGAACTGGTTGAAGAATTTGCTCTTGAGAAAGAGGATCTGGAAAACGAATATACCCGTTTTGCCCAGCAATATGATGAACTGAAACTTACAGTATCCAATGATTCACTGTCCGTCTTATTAGAGCAGGAGCAAATTAAAACCCAGCGTCTTCTTGAAGAGCTACGTACAGTCAAGAGTAGTAACGCCACTGAAATTCGCCGTCTGAAAAAAGAGTTAAGCTCGTTACGTAAAATTATGATTGGCTATATCAACCAGATTGACTCACTCAATAAACTGACCAACCAACAGAAACAAGTGATCGCTGAAGTAACACAGAAATATAACGCTGCTTCACGCCAGATAAACAATCTGTCGGAAGAGAAGAAGAATCTGAATAAGAAAGTAACTCTGGCTGCTCAACTGGATGCTACCAATATTTGGGTAGAACCCAAGAACAAACGTGACAAGAAAGTGAAAAAGGTAAAAGATGTAGTAAAGTTTACTATCGGTTTTACCATTGTCAAGAACATTACTGCAGAAACAGGTGAACGTACATTGTATATCAATATCTACAAGCCCAACAATGAAGTGCTGACAAAGAACGCTGCCAATACGTTTGAATATGAAAATCGTTCACTCCCCTACTCTATCAAAAAGTATATTGAATACAACGGAGAAGAACAGCCCATCACCGTTTTTTGGAATGTAGAAGAGTATCTCTCTGCTGGTACATACCGCGTAGATATTTTTGCAGATGGTACTATGATTGGTTCACAACGGTTCACCCTCGAATAAATGCTTTTCCATACGCCAAAGGTATGACAAACAATTAAAGTATTTATTCAAAAAATGATTTTGTAAGGAAAATACCAATATATTTGACGTCCCATTACAATATATGTTATTGCAAATAACAATATATGTAATGGGACGTTGTATATAATGACAAATGTGATTCGTATATTTATATTGCCCGGCTGTCCAGATATATTTTAAAATTCTCTCATATCAGCGGATAAAAGATCTTTTTCCAAGAAAAGTTTTTTAGTCAGCTCCAAGATGATTCCGTAATTAATCACCAAAACTTTCCGAACAGCCTGTTTATTCAAATAAGTATCTTACAATTATCAGTATTTGCCGAAATATGCTTTTAGAGGAAGATGGGTACTAGGGGTACATTCTACGATTAATATTGGATCTATTTCATCTTCTGGAATTATCAATGAAATTACATTGGTATTTCCTATACCGTCTCTGTAAGCTCGAATTGAAAGTATACCACCTGAATAAACATCAATTTCTGCTGTGCGTTCAATTAAATTCTGACCAGTCAACAGCAATATTCCTTGACCATAATCCGTACACAATGGTTTTCCATCTAATTCTATAATCAACATCCCATTCCAGTTGGGATTAGATACATAGATTTTCATCTCTTTTATGACTCTATTTTCCGTAATAAGGTTTTGAGGCCAATCTTTATTCAATTGCCCCCATAGGTTGGATGTACATAAAAAGACCAAAAGTAATAACATAATTTTTGTGATTTTCATAAACGTAAGTTTTAAAGGATGATACAATCGTGTTTATATAAAACATTTGAAGAGGTAATGTTACCAATCAATAGTCCTATTGAATTTAAATCGACAAATAAAAAAATAAGGAAACTACTATATTATCAAAATATTAATATGTAAAAAAGGAAAGAGCCCGGTATAATACCAGGCTCTTATACTCGTTAGAAATATTAATTCGTCCAACTCAACAGAGATGTTTTCAGTCTCTATTTATTACAAATAATATCTAATCTTATAGCAAATCAATTCTTAAGAACTTTGATTGTACGAACCTCTTTACCTTCTTTCATTACTTTAATCAAGTAAATTCCATTAGTTCCAAGAGTAATACGCATGTTTTGACCTGCATAAATAGCCTCTGCCTTCTGGGTAACAAGCATTCCGGAAACATTATACACAGCAACCTGATAGTTACCATCTTCAGCAAATTCTACAAAGAGAACATCATCTACGGTATAAGTATGCAGCTCACCCGCTTCTTTTTCTTCAATTCCCGTAGGATCAATAACGGAGAATACCGGATAATCCTTAGAATCTAATCCAAGTGTGTTTTCAAGTGTCAAAGTTACAGTATAATCACCTTTCTCTGCATAAGTAAGCTTAGCAGAACCAACAATATCATTACCGGTAGCGTCACTGATTATAGCACGTTTAGTTTTCCACGTAGGTAATGTTTCGATCTTATATGCAGATCCGGGAATAAACGGAGTACCGGAAATATAAAGAGGATTCTGAGGAGTTTGAGTTCCTGAGCCTTCCAATTCTCCTGCGGCAATTTTAAATACACAAGCCTTCGCTTCAGGTTTAGTACCCTTCGCTGCAAAGAAGTTACTTTCATCTGTATCTGTATCAAAATCCCAATAAGCCAATACATTTTCCGGAAGATTATCAGCATTAAGCCCAGCTTTAGAAGCCTGAATATCTTCTTCACTCATAACTCCGTTCCAAACCTGCAATTCGTCCACTATACCATTATTGAAAGTAGGATTCGATCCACGACCTCCACCTAAGCCCATCCAATAGGTGGAAGGAAGAGCAAAACGTATAGAGCACCAATCTTCAGTTGTTCCTTTTGCATTAGCAAACTCCCATGTGGACTCCTGCAAAATACCGTTAAGATAGAATTTAGAACGGAATTTACTATCCTCGTTGTATTCAAATGTCAATACAATGTGATTCCATCCATTAGGTGTAACTATAGTTTCAGGGAATACATATTTAAGTTCAGCAGAACCACCGGCAGTTGAACTACGGAAAGTATATGAATCCAATTTACCTTCAGAGTTAATATTAGACCAGAACCAACCCCAGTTATTAACAGGCCAAGTAGCTGTACGGTCTTCAATACTAAAGAATGCCGTACTACCTGGTAAAGAGGTAAATCTTACCCATGCAGACACAGAGAATGACTGGTAAGAACCTATTCCTAAGGGTTGAACCGGGCCACCTACCCAACCTTCATCAATTTCTACACCACGTGATGCAGCACCATTCGCTTTTCTACCTGTATAGCCAAGAGTCAATTTATCACCGACTTCGATTTTAACAGATGATTCTCCTGCTTCCTCACTACCAACTGTCAAGCTTTGGATTTGAGGCAAAGCACCTACATCCCAACCTGTAATCTGTACGTAATAATTAAAACGACGGGTACCGTTTGACTCGATTACCTCAAGATCATATCCGCCAAGTTCTTCAATACCATTTGCTACAGAAAATTTAACAGTTTCACTTGCTTGGGCCACAACATTACCATCACTATTATAAAGTTTCCAGTCAGCAGCAGCATGACGAGGATCTACATAAGAGATTTCAAAATCTTCACCTGGTTTAATTGTAGTTTTATTAATCTGGATATCATCCATAGTAGTATAGTCACCCATATCCATATAGTCACTCCATGCTATTTCAGAGTCAGTTTTAGTATCAACCGATACAGCCGACACACCAAGACGTATACGTTGTACTCCCTCCATGTCAGTAGGAATAGAATAATACATACCTGCCCAAGAAGTAGTAATACCCATAAATACAGGTTCACCACCTTCTTGTTGTGCATACAACTTAAACATAGAAGCGTTTACATCGATATTATAAACAGGAGAACTGGTTTCTTTATTGTTAGCCATATTGAAAATCACTTTAGCATCAACCCCTTTATAGTGATTACCAAGTACTTTCGCTACAGTAATTTCAGGTTTGGAAGGAACAGTAACTGCACCACGGGTAATAGAAAACTCTCCAAGATAGAGTTCCAGATTTTCAGCATTCGTAAAATGAAGACCAATCATCGCGATCTCTTTATTATTAAGTGCTATAAGAGTACCGCTAACTTTAAATGTCTTTTCAACCCAAACCTCATCATCGGCCTTGTCTGAAGCAGAAATTATCTTAAGATTACTTTCGCGCAAAATTTCTGTTTCATTACCTTTAGCAGATAAAATCAAGTTAACATCAGTCTGTCCATTCACAAGTTTATAACGAACAGTAATTACATCATTAGTTTTCAACCCAAACTCTGTTTTGAAAAGATGCAGATATTCATTGGCACTCGATCCGAAGATACGAAGACAAGAACCACCTACATAAGCATCATCCCACGTAAACTGGGCATCTAATCCATTAGCCACAGTCTCTTTACCCATGAATGAAGAAGCAAACCAATAACGCCACGTAGGAAGATAATCTTGTACACCTATATTATACCATTCATTGTTATTCTGACGTTCACCTTTCCAATTGAAGAAACGACCATTACCAAGATTAAAGAATGTTACAAACGGTTCTTCAGAAAGATCCCATTTCAAAGAGCTGCGTGCAGACATAAATGCTGACATACCAAACCACTTTTCATCGGGGAAGTGACTACGTGAATTATAAACCTCGATTTCTTTCACCGGATTACGATTACCGTTAGTAAAAAACATATCAAGAATCTCTTGGTATGTAGCCTGTTTAGCCATGTCCGAACTACCTTTTTTAGAACGTCCGGCCCAAAGCATGTTGTAATCATGAGCTCCCCACAGACCAATAGACATCGGATACTGAGTAAGAGTAGTCCAAGTAGAAGGATCTCCTCCCTGCATATTGAATCCGGCATAAATATCCAATGGATTACGACCGGGAGCAACAGTTTCAATATTGGAAAGAGAATTTAATACTCTTGAACTCCACCAATTGTAATTAAAGAAAAGAGATGTACGTATATGTTCACCATCTCCAAATGTTTCTTTATTATGATTACCAATACCTGTATCGAAACTTATACCACCATTATCATTGGTTCCGTCATACCAGAAGTTTTCTGCCAATTGATTACCATGCTCAACAAGATATTTATGAATAAATTCATGTTGAGTACGAAGAAGAGGTAAAGCACTGGCCATACCATAAAACTCTGAATTATAACCAAGTCCATCTATCCATGATAATAAAGAAATTTTGCCAATTTTTCATTATCAAGAGCAACTTGATCATTTAAAGCTTGTCCCCAAGCACCGTCATTTGCACTAATACCTGCATTAGGAATACTTGCAACACCAGATACACCTACACCATTTTTATGGGCAACATCTGCAAAACCACCAGGTACCCAACCATGAGGTGAAGTCCAGTTACCATAATGAGTTACATAAGACCATGTACTAAATACTTCTGAATCAAATACACCGTTTGGACGTGCATTCACATTACCTCCGGTAGCAGTACCTACAGGAACCCAAAAAACAAGTTTTTTGTCATTAGCCTCAGTTAAAGATTCATTAATCTGAGTTGCAGAATTACGAAAACGCTCTTTAGGTTTCACACGAGAAATGTAGAAGTTTTCATCTTCAAATAAAGGAGTACCGGGAGTCCAATCATTCACATAGCCAGCTAAACCTGCGCTATTAGGCCAAAACATGTACTCTTCTTTCAGTTGCTGCGCATTGGCAGAAAAAGAAAGTGCCACAATTCCGGAAATTAAAAGTAAATTTCTTTTCATGGGAATAGTTTTTAAGTTAAAAAATAATTAATTTAAACAAATTGGAAGTAATTTCAAATATTTGTTCATATTGAAGCAGGAGGCTCAAAATATCTAAGTTTCAAACCTCCTACCAATGTGTTATCGAACTCCTAATACATTTTCTGCTTTAAGCGTAAATGTTTTATTATCAACTTCAAATGAAAGATCAAACGAAATCAATGCATCTGCATTGCGAGAAGCAATAGTCACACTTCCTGAAGTCGCACTTACTTTTGCCCCATCAATTTCAATATCTGTTTGGTGATCACTGACAGAATAAGTTCCATCATAGTTATCATCTTTACCCACACCGGCCAATGTAATCATAATAAGTTCATAGCCGGATTCAGGAGTAACCAATATCACAAGATCATCTTTGTCAGAATACACAACGGTATTTTCATAATCTGTATTAGAAGAAGTATACAACAGATTCTCCTGTAAACCAATCACTTTAACAGAAGCTGCATCAGATCTAACACCATTTACTTCCACCCTAACCGTAGTTGTACCTTCAGCAATAGCAGTAATTATACCTCTACTTCCTTCTACTGGGGTCGCAGTAAGTATGGATGGATCAAATGATTTCCAAATCACATCATAAGGATTAGGCCCACCTGAAACTGTAGTAACATTAACACCCCACTCAACAGACTGGCCGACAAACAGAGTACGATTATTAGTAGATTCCCACAATACACTCTTGATGGATTCAGTAATAGTAACAGGTATTTCGAGTGTCTTGTCACTGGATGTCAATACAAGCTTTGTTGTACCCACCTTAAGTCCTTTCAGAGTTATCATATTTCCATCATATTTGCCTACTTCTACAACCGTAGGATCTTCCGCTATCACTTTTGGTTTATGGTAAGCATAAGAAGTAGAAGGAACAACTCCTGTAGTCAACATAAGTACATCACCCATAGACATAGAAACCGAAGAACGATCTACTGTAATTTCATCTACAGGATAACGGGTTTTATAATTCTGAACTGTAAAAGTTGCCACCAGTACCGTATCCGGAGTAATACAATGAAATTCCGCTTCCCCTTCATCAATCCCCGAACGTACAGTCAACACGGCATCAAATCCTTGGTTCTCAACAAATTCTTCCTCCATTCTTGTAACTACCACTGAACTACCTGATATTACTTCCCAACGATATGCCTTATAAGCAGCTTCAATATCCTCCTTAGCCCCGCTTTCAATATTCATGGCCACACGTATCGTAGCTTCCGAATTTATATCCATATTCGTTTCATTAGTATAGGCAAACCATTGTGGTAGTACACTTTTATCAGGTCTTGTATCAAGATAAGGCATATCAGCATATTTTTCACCATAGAAAGTAGCATAAATCACCGGCATTAATAGAACACTGCAACTTGCACTCTGAGCGGTGGCCTGTTCCCCTATCGAAACAGTAATTTTACCTTCACCGGCACTACGTGGGGCAGCATAATGAATCGCCACAAGTCCCGCTTCTTTATCTATTGTCATCGGAATTTTGTACTCTTCAAGCCCTTCTATTGTATATTGAGGTGTAAAATCTTCAAGAAGTTCTTTAGGTGAAACTGCAAATAATACAGAATCATGAGTAATATCATAACTACGTTTGGAGGAAATTACAAGCCCCTCTTCATTTACAGGAGTAATACCTTTAGGAAGATTGGTAGTAACAGTCACAGAAGTAAGAGCATATTTACCATTTACAAGCTCCGCTTTAAGTTTAGTCTCTTTCCCTTGTGCACCTAACACACAAACGATTGCTGTATCACCAAGTATTTTTGCAACTTTTTCATCCAACACAGACCATACAACCGGTGTATTGATGCGATCACCACTCAAATTAGTAACTAATGCCGATATTTTTATCGTATCCCCCACTCTCAAAATAATATCCGTTGGATTAAGGGTTATATATACCTCAGTTGCACCGTCAAGCGTATCGTCTTCATTACATCCGACGAAAATCCCCATACATAGGATGGCTATCAAAAAGAATATTATGTTTCTATATAGTTTCATCTGATATATTTATTAAAAGTTTACTGGAATTACTATCTGATAATCATTATCTTCACTCGTTTCCCCACGCTGTTCAGTCGGCACATCCCAAAATACTCGCGTACCACCGTTATTAGGACCACCAAGGGCTTCCACAAGTGAAGCTATCTCAAGAGTGTTATTAGAGGTTTCTACCAAAGGAATCCGACGTAGTTGAAGTTCAGTATCCACTCCCGGCATATTGTTAAGAAAAACAGGGAACAAACGCGGATATCCCGTACGACGGAATGTAGTCCATGCCTCTGCGCTCATCGGAAAATTAGCAATATACTTCTGAGTAATGATTTTTTCCAGTTTCAGCTCATCAGAATCTGCATCATTCCATTTTACATCCACTTTCACACGCCCTTTAATATTATGAATTTCATTAAGCGGGTCCTTATAATCTACATCCTTAACCTCTGTCCGATTGATATATTCATTAATTGTATTCTGATCAGTAACTCCATTCTCTTCTAAAGCAAGACGAATACCGGCTTCATAAAAATCTTTAGCAGTACCTCCCATATTCCATCCTCTTAGAGCACCTTCGGCACGTAGTAACAAACATTCTGTACGCTTGAAAAAAGACTGATGCATATATTTAAATTCGTCGGTTAATGTAGCAAAAGGGCCATAACCACCTTTATCTTTTCCCGTAGTATTATTATTTCTCATATTAATACCAGGACGCATCCCATATACGTCAATAGGAGCCGCCACACCCGAATTTTTGTCTTTAATAGGATATGCATTCGTATCAAACCAACGTGTCAATAGTGGATTTCCAAAGTGTTTAAGAATATTTTCCAATGACGCACCCAAACGAAGATCATGCCATTCATTACAAATCCTCCATAAGCAACATGAAATCTCACTGGTTGGATAGTATGCTATATCTTTATCATCGTTTAGGGTTAAGACACCGATCTCATCGGCTACTGCTTCTTCAGCTTTTTGTTGGGCTTTACCAACATCATACTTCACTATATTCATAGCCATACGAAGTTTGATACTATTAGCAAACTTCACCCAACGTCGCCAATCACCATAAGAAATTGTCTTATTAGGATCTTCTATCTTTTCTAATTCAGCTTTTGATGGCTGTCGTTCTTTAAGGATAGTGATAGCCTCATCAAGATCTTTAAAAATAATATCATAAATATCAGCTCCTTTTTCATAAGTCAACGGTGGAATACGATTTACATTACGCCAGTCAGTAAAAGGAGCAGCCCCATAAAAATCGACAATTTCATGTGCAGAATACGCTTGAATTATCAACCCGACAGCACGCCATTCTGGTTTCCCTAGTTCTGTAGCATGGAAAATAGCGTTAACGGACTGTGTAAAAATCTGATTATCCATAGGACCACCAAGGTAGTCATTGGGATATGTATAAAGAGTAGGTAGCGGACCACCAAAAGTAAAAGTACCTTTCGAAGTAGTCCAATATCCGGCATAGTTGTCAATACTATTGGCACGATAATATTGATACTTATGAGGAGCCCAACTACCATTAGGTTCATGAGAATAATTAATCATAAAAGGAATAGCACCACGAAGTTCTTTCTCAAGAACAGTAATATCAGTGGCTCCCGCACCCGCTTCATTGCTATTATCCATATCTTCTTGCTTGCCTATCATCCAAGGATATTCTTCCTGAAACTGGTCACCACAACTGATAAACATACCTGTTGACAGTAAAGACCCGGCAATGAAACCAATTGAATATATTATTTTTTTCATTTTTGTATTTTATTTTTAAGAAGTCATACTTATTTAGAAGCTGAATTTTAGTGTCAATGCATAACTACGTGTAGTTGGCAATGAATAACAATCAATACCAGAATAACCATTAGCCGCTGATACAGAGATATCTGGATCAATTGGCGAATCTTTATAAATAAAGAATGCATTCTTTATTGAAAACTGTGCAGTCAATCCCGTATTCTTACCAAGTAAGTTAGAAAAGTTATAACTTAAAGAAATATCACGCATACGCAAATTGGTAGCATTGTAAACATGATCTTCCATAGGATAAGCACCAATAGTAGTATAATAGTTCTCAACAGGAACCTTATTACCAGAACCATCAGGAAGCTCTTTTAAAACATATTCTTTTCCGTTTTGCGTAACACGCTCACCTTTCAAACGATCGTGAGCCGAGCGTTCGGAAAGACCGAACAAATCAAGGTCAGGTTCTGTAAGAGACATAACCTTTCCACCAATACGTCCGTCAATAAGGAAATACAAATTAAAATTCTTCCAAGAGAAAGTATTGTTCCATCCAAGAGTAACAGGAGAAGTGGTATTACCTACATAAGTCTCATATTTACCAGATTCCATCACAGGTACAGCGTTCTCATAATCACCTGCACCGTTTATTTTTATATGTCCGTTTTCGTCACGAGCAAAAGAGTTTACATAAATATCTCCATAACGTCCTCCTTCTATATACTTAATCTTAAATGCATTGGTTCCCATTTCTACGATGTAAGGTGCTCCACTTTCTGTTTTATAAGTTTCCAAAATACGATTGTCGTTCCAAGCAAAATTAAAACCTGTTTGCCAACGCCAATCATGACTAATATTCCAACGGTAACCTGCAGAAAACTCAAGACCATAATTACGAATCTTACCAGTATTCACAGGTTTAGATTCACCATTGGCTGTACTAACGTAAAGAAATTGATTACGAAGTGTAGAATTATAATAGGTAATATCAAAATTGAATTTATTATCAAATAACCATACATCAAGACCTGTTTCAAAAGAAGTCGTAGTTTCAGGTTTAGGATCATCAAATAATGGCGGACGAGTATTTATAGTACCATTACTGAAATTATAACTTTGGCGGGAAAAAAGAGTGTTGGGTATAGGATTACCCACAACAGACCAACTTCCACGCCATTTTAACTGATTAAGCCAATCTAAATGAGGTAAGAATTTATCCAGAAGCACATTAACACCAGCTGAATAGTAATCGAAAGACTTGTATCCAGACCCTTGAGTAAACTGTTGAAATGATTGTGCCCACTCTAAACGATAACTACCGTCCAAGTACACTTTATCAAACAGTCCAATAGAAGCTGTTGCAAAAACAGCTGTACTCCAATCGGAATAATTCCAACTATCATTAGCGGATGTCGCACTACCATTTGGATTATTGGGACGACTATACTTACTATTTTGAGGAACAAATGCATTGGGTATACCACAAGTATCAATATTAGTAGTGATAGATGTATTACGACTATAATGTCGAGTAAAACTAGTACCCACTGCTACATTAACATCTACTTTATCATCCAGACGTTCGTTATAGGAAACCATATGATCGTTATAAATATCACTTGTACGTGAGTCACTTGAATAATATTTACCACCTACATAATCAAAGCCTACACGATTCATTCCTGCATATTCTTCATTCAGATTATTTTGAAGTACATAGTCTACACTAAACCGCGTCTGATATTTTATATTTTTCCAGATGATAGCATCCAAAGTGATGTTCCCCATTATACGATCACGCTTCTGTACATCATTATACATATTAGCTACCCAATATGGATTATTTAAATATTGATCATACCAATACCAAGTCTGTACAGGTTGTCCTGCCAACTTAGGATTTCCTTTTTCCGGATCGCTTACTATATTATCCGCTCTTGTTCCAATATGTTTATAATTATGCTTAAAATAGCGCATATCAATATCAGCAGGAGTACGATACAATGGATAAAGCGTACTCAAAGCCTTACCAACTACCGGAGCATTATTTGTTTTTTGATGTATCCAGTTAAGACTTGTACTGATATTGACACGTTTATCAAACAAAGAGAATGCCTCCTTGAGCATCACATTGTTACGACGGAAATCATTATTAGGAATAAGTCCTGTTTGATACGTATTATTATAAGAGAAATATGTACGGGAATTTTCCGTACCACCACTTAGCGTTATACCGTTATTAAGCGTTACACCTAAATTAAAAAAGTCTTTTATAGAATTACGGGCAGAGTTCATTAGATATGGAGCAGACGCCACATCATCTGCCGAACGTGTACCGATTTCAGGTCCCCATGCCGACCACTGATTATTATCACTAATACCAAAAAGTTGCTGAGTATGAGGATACATAGCGATTGTCTCAACAGATGTACTACTGGAAACATCTACTTTTACAGTACCGGAAGCACCAGATTTGGTGGTGATAACAATCACACCATTATTAGCAGCACTACCATAAAGTGCAGCAGCATTCGGTCCTTTAAGAATAGTCATATTTTCAATGTCCTCAGGATTAATAGTAGACAGTAAATCGTCGCCACTACGTCCACCGCCATAAGCTATTCCATCAGTGACCTGGGACCCCATACCATCTTGCATAGGTACACCGTCAATAACAATTAATGGCTGATTGGTTCCAAGAATAGAAGTGGAACCGCGGAGTACAATTTTAGAAGCTCCACCACCTGCACCCGCATTATTAGGAGTTATAGTAAGTCCCGCACTTTTTCCCTGAAGTGAATTAATGAAATTGGTTTCTTTAATACGAGTTACTTCATCATTTTTAATCGTTTGTGCTGCATAAGTAAGAGTTTTGGCTTCGCGGGTGATTCCCATAGCTGTCACAACCACCTCATTCAAAACCTGAGTATCTTCTTTCAAAACAACATCAAAAGAACTAATACCAGCTATTGATAATATAGCCTTTTGATAACCTATGTAACTAAACTCAAGTACAGCCTTATCATCCGGAACTTCTATAGAATAATTGCCGTTAATATCAGTTATAGTTCCCGTAGCAGTTCCTTTCACTAATACACTTACCCCTATCAATGGCTCTCCATAATTATCAGAAACCAAACCTTTAATAATACGCTTATTCTGTTGAACATCTTCCTTTACAGCATTAGTACCTTTAGAAGAATAAAGCACCAGATAATCATTCTTTACCGTAAATGTTACATTAGTGTTTTCCAGTAAATTTGCCATAACAGAAGACAGTTTCTGATAATTTGCTTTCACTGAAACAATTTGGTCCGGATTCACATCTTTAGTATTATACACGATACGTAATGAAGCTTGACGACCAATCTCATTCAATACTTTACTTAAAGAAACATTCGTAAAATCCAAACTTATTTCTACATCATTTTGTGCTGTAGCATATGTAAAGAATGGAACAAAAAGAAATAGGGAAAACAACAAGAGTTCAATCTTGTACTTTAGATTTTTTTTCATTGGGCATTTTTTAACGTTAACAAAATACTTATTACCTTAATCGTAGATGTACATTTTGTACCAAATACAAATTTTCTTCCATTAACTTTTTTCATTCATGTTCTTCATTATTCAATATAAAACAATATATATTAATTTTAATTCTCATTTTAAGGTTATATATTAATATTACAATCCAAAAACAAATGATACTAAACAAGAAAAGTATTTTATTAAATTTTTTGTACCCAAACCTGATTATTGAAAAATAAATGTAGCAAACTAAGTAAAGTAAATCCTTTGATGAGTAAGATCAACACACAAAAGATAGTATCTATCATTAGTTCCGTAATTCCGTCTTATTATCCTATAAAAGAAGTATCTTTATTATTATACTCAAAAAAACTTAAATCATTTTGTCAATTCATAGAAAGCCTCTACTTTTGTTTCGTTGTTTATGCAATTAATATTCTGCTAATCGCAAGAGAAAAACAGGAAATCTTCATAAACAAAATACTTGAATTTTATGTTGTAAAAAAAGAAGTATCACCTTTATAATACGCAAGATGCAATGAAAAAAATATTCATTCTGACAATTCTGCTAAGCATTTTCTTTTCAACAAAAGCACAGAGTATACTCAACTTAGATAGTTGCCGTGCATTGGCTTTGGCTAATAATAAAGAGTTGCTCATCAGTAATGAGAAAATAAATGCTGCACATTACCAGCGAAAGGCTGCTTTTACCAACTACCTTCCCAATATCTCGGCAACGGGAGCCTACATGAGAAATCAAAAAGAGTTTTCGCTATTAAATGATGCTCAAAAGGGTGCGTTATCAGGATTAGGTAACAGTATAGGAGGTCCTTTACAACAAGCAGGACAAGCCGTTTTAGGACAACTCCCCCCTGAATTAGCACAAAAGCTCGCCCCGGTCATCACACAAATGGGAAACGAAATGATCCCTGCTCTCAACGGAGCAGGAGAATCTTTGGTAGATGCCTTTCGCACTGACACCCGAAATGTATATGCAGGTGCCATTACATTGACACAACCCCTATATATGGGAGGTAAAATCCGTGCTTACAACAAAATCACTAAATATGCTGAAGAGCTAGCGCGCCAGCAACACCATTCTGGCTTACAAGAAGTTATTTTAAGTACAGATCAAGCTTACTGGCAAGTGGTTTCACTGGTAAATAAGAAGAAATTGGCAGAAGGATATCTGGAGCTTCTTCAGAAATTAGATAGCGATGTAGAGAAGATGATTGCCGAAGGGGTAGCAACTAAAGCCGATGGATTATCTGTACGTGTGAAAGTAAACGAAGCCGAAATGACACTGACTAAAGTAGAGGACGGACTCAGTCTTTCAAGAATGTTGCTTTGTCAACTATGTGGCCTTGATTTAACTACTCCCATCGTGCTCGCTGATGAAAATATAGGAGATTTGCCGCTGCTAAAATCAAACGTACAATTTGACATGACCACTGCTTATGCCAATCGTCCGGAGATACGTAGCCTGGAACTTGCAACTCAAATATATAAGCAGAAAATAAACGTAACCCGTGCCGAACATCTGCCCTCGGTAGCATTAATGGGAAACTACATGGTTACTAACCCTTCTGTCTTCAACGGTTTTGAAAATAAATTCAAAGGAATGTGGAATGTAGGTGTTATGGTACAATTACCTATCTGGCACTGGGGAGAGGGAATGTATAAAGTAAAAGCAGCAAAAGCAGAATCCCGCATCGCACAATATCAGTTGGAGGATGCGAAAGAAAAAATAGAGTTACAGGTTAACCAAGCTGCCTTTAAAGTAAACGAGGCCACCAAGAAACTGGTAATGGCTGAAAAGAATCAGGAGAAGGCAGACGAAAATCTGCGCTATGCCCGTTTGGGATTTCAAGAGGGTGTTATAGCTACCAGTAATGTACTCGAAGCTCAGACCGCCTGGCTATCTGCCCAATCAGAGAAAATAGACGCTCAGATAGATGTAAAACTGACGGAGATATATCTACAGAAGTCATTAGGAACACTTAAATAGTGGACAGTTGACAATTGACAGTTAGCTGCGCTGTCAACTATCAATTTACGATTGTCAATTGTAAACTGTAAATTAAATAACTGTAAACTGTAAATTAAATAAGTAAATAACAATAGTTGAAAACGAGTTGTTTTGCACACCTGCATAGCAACTGTCAATTGTCAACTGTCAATTGTCAATTAAATAACTAAATAACAATGGCATCACAAAAATCACAGAACAGCAATATGCTGCTTGCATTTCTTACTCTGTTGGGAGTTATTGCATTGGTTGCAGTCGTTGGTTTCTTCGTGCTCCGCAAAGGACCGGAGATTATCCAAGGGCAGGCAGAGGTAGATGAATATCGTGTATCGAGTAAAGTCCCGGGACGTATCCTTGAATTTCGTGTAAAGGAAGGACAAACCGTACAAGCGGGAGATACCCTCGCTATTCTTGAAGCACCGGACATTGCTGCAAAAATGGAGCAGGCACGTGCCGCAGAAGCTGCTGCACAGGCACAAAATGAAAAAGCAATCAAAGGAGCACGCCAGGAACAAATACAGGCTGCATACGAAATGTGGCAGAAGGCTCAGGCAGGTGTTGATATTGCCGAGAAATCATACAAACGGGTTAAAAACCTGTTTGAACAAGGAGTTATGCCAGCACAGAAATTAGATGAAGTGACTGCACAACGTAATGCGGCTATTGCTACAGAGAAAGCAGCAAAAGCCCAATACACAATGGCGAAGAACGGTGCCGAACGTGAAGATAAAATGGCTGCTGCCGCTCTTGTAGAACGTGCTAAAGGAGCTGTGGCAGAAGTAGAGTCTTACGTTAAAGAGACTTTCCTCATTGCACAAGCGGCTGGAGAGGTTTCCGAAATATTCCCTAAAGTAGGTGAGTTAGTCGGTACCGGAGCGCCCATCATGAACATTGCCATTCTGAAAGATATGTGGGTAACCTTCAACGTACGCGAAGACCTGTTGAAGAACCTCACTATGGGAGCAGAATTTGAGGCCATTGTTCCTGCACTGGACAACAAAGCCATCAAACTAAAGGTAGATTATATGAAAGACCTGGGTACTTATGCAGCCTGGAAAGCAACTAAGACAACCGGTCAGTTTGACTTGAAGACCTTTGAAGTACGTGCCCGCCCCATGGAAATTGTAGAAGGGTTGCGCCCGGGCATGTCGGTGATTATTAAGAAATAATTGAATAATGTGCCAATTGGATAATGTGCCAATATGCCAATTGGCTGCGCTATGATGCTGTGCAATAAGGCAAGGAAGGTGTACTGCTGTCGCGTAATATATTGGTAAGTAGTACTTCAAATTTAGTTCGTACTATGACAGCGTTTTATTGAAACGCAAATAATCGCAGATTTTCGCAGATTAAATAGCTGCGCTATACTTGAGCGATGATATGTTTTGCGTGAATCTGCGAGTTTCTGCGTTTCAATAATAGTATCATATAATGATGAACGATTACTTATATTATTTAATTGGCATATTGGCATATTATTTAATTGACACATTATTAATTAGAACACTATTCATATGAAAGAAAGAGAAAAGAAATACATAGCCTTGTGGCTGGTCATGAAGCGCGAATGTCGCCGCCTCGTGTCACGTCCGCTTTATCTCTTTTGCATGGTTATTGCACCGCTGTTCTGCTACATATTCTTTACTACACTTATGGATTCGGGGCTGCCTACCAACCTGCCTGTAGGTGCGGTAGATATGGACCAGTCAGCCACCTCCCGAAATCTGATCCGTAATCTGGATGCTTTCGGACAGACGGCAGTAGTAGCACATTACGGAAGCGTGGCCGATGCCCGTATTGCCGTGCAGGAAGGAAAGATTTATGGCTTCTTCTATATCCCCAAAGGACTATCGGCAGATGCGCAAAGCCAGCGTCAGCCCAAGATTTCATTCTATACCAACAATTCCTACCTCATAGCCGGTTCATTACTCTTCAAAGATATGAAGATGATGAGCGAACTGGCGGCCGGAGCTGCCGGCCGTTCGGTACTTTATGCCAAAGGAGCTACCGAAGACCAGGCAATGGCTCTGTTGCAACCCATTGTGATTGATACACATCCGCTGAACAATCCCTGGTTGAACTACTCCGTCTATCTGTGCAACACATTGGTGCCCGGCGTACTCATGCTGATGATTTTCATGATCACTGTCTACTCCATCGGTACGGAAATAAAAGACCGCACCGCCCGTGAATGGCTGCGTATGAGTAACAACTCCATATACATTGCATTGGCGGGTAAGTTACTGCCCCACACGGTGGTATTCTTCATTATGGGTATCTTCTATAATGTGTACCTGTATGGTTTTCTGCATTTCCCGTGCAATAGTGGCATCCTGCCCATGATACTGGCTACCCTTTGTCTAGTGCTTGCTTCCCAATGTTGTGGGGTGGTGATGATAGGTACACTTCCTACGCTGCGTCTCGGATTGAGTTTTGCTTCCTTATGGGGAGTTATCTCGTTCTCCATTTCCGGCTTCTCATTCCCGGTAATGGCAATGCACCCGATTCTTCAGGCATTGAGTAACCTGTTTCCACTGCGCCACTATTTCCTGATCTATGTAGACCAGGCACTCAACGGTTACAGTATGGCCTATTCATGGCCCAACTATATGGCATTACTGATATTCATGATGCTTCCCTTCCTGGTGGTTCACCGCCTGAAAGAAGCATTGATATACTATAAATACGTACCCTAATGAAAGATATTACATTCAAAGAGAAAGTGAAACAAGGCATCAACGACCTGTTTTACATTTGGCTGCGAGAGTTCCGTACTACTTTCCGTGACCAGGGGGTACTTATCTTCTTTGTACTCGTACCACTGGTATACCCGCTCATCTACGGATTCATTTATACGAACGAAGTGGTACGCGAAGTTCCCGCCGTTGTCGTGGATGCTTCGCGAAGCTCACTAAGCCGTGAGTATCTGCGGAAAGTAGACGCTACTCCGGATATCAATATTGTGGCCTACTGTGCCGATATGGAAGAGGCTCAACAGATGTTGAAAGACCGGTTGGCTTATGGTATCATCTATATCCCTTCGGAATTCAGCCAGGATATTGCACGGGGCAAACAAACACAAGTCAGCATCTATTGTGACATGAGCGGATTGCTCTATTACAAGAGTATGCTGCTTGCCAATACAGCCGTGTCTCTGGATATGAACCGGGACATCAAGATAGAACGCGCGGGCAACACCACTGCCCGGCAGGACGAAATCACCGGTTATCCGATAGAGTACGAAGATGTTGCCTTGTTCAATCCCACCAATGGTTTTGCCGCTTTCCTGATCCCGGCCGTATTGATTCTGCTGATACAACAGACATTATTGCTTGGTATCGGTCTCTCGGCAGGAACTGCCCGGGAGAACAACCGTTTCAAAGATCTTGTACCCATCAACCGGCACTACAACGGAACATTGCGTATCGTTATGGGAAAGGGATTGAGTTACTACATGGTTTATTCGTTGGTATCGGTATATGTACTCTGCGTAGTTCCGCGCATATTCAGTCTGAATCAAATCGGGCAACCCGGTACCCTGGCACTGTTCATGCTGCCCTATCTGGCGGCCTGTATCTTCTTTGCCATGACCGCTTCCATAGCTATCCGCAACCGGGAGACGTGTATGTTGGTTTTCGTATTCACCTCCGTTCCCCTGCTGTTCATTTCGGGAATATCCTGGCCGGGAGCCGCCATCCCTCCGTTCTGGAAGTACTTCTCCTATATTTTCCCGTCGACGTTCGGCATTAATGGGTTTGTACGCATCAACAATATGGGAGGTACGCTTAGCGAAGTAGCATTTGAATACAAAGCCTTGTGGCTGCAAACCGGATTCTATTTCCTTACCACTTGCCTCGTATATCGCTGGCAGATTTTGATGAGCCGCAAACACGCGATCGAGCGGTATAAAGAGCTGAAAGAAAGGGAGAAGGGAGAATTGAGAAGGGAGAAGTAAGGAAAGAGTTCGCCATCAATAGAGAGGGTATCAAAAGTAAAACTCGTTATCAACCAAACACAGATGATCGCTGATTGACGCAAAGATTCAATTAAATCTGCGTCAATCAGCGATCATCTGCGTTTCTAAAAGTTGCATATTGAAGCTTTATCCGGCTTTCAACACACCTTCTTCAAAAGCAATGGTGCTATCGGATATGCTTTTTGATGATGGGGCAGACCAGTTCGGCATAACGCATCATCCCCAAGTCGGTAAAATGAACGCCATCTACGGTAGCCTCTCCATCATGCCCTAACATATCTTTTGATGAGATCATATAGATATTCTTCTCTCCCCGCTTTTTGAGCGACTGAAAAACGGCATTCACCGTTTCGTTCTTCCGTGCCACTTCCTCGGCAATACGCTGATCGAAACGGGTATGGGTAAAGATCGGATCTTCCAGAAAGATAACCGGAGTATCGGGATGCCTACTGCGGATGATTGTATAAAACTTATCGGCACGTTCCTTCATTTGTTGCACATTGGCATTGGGCACAAAATCGAGCACATACACGGAAGCATCTACGCCAGCCATTACCTCCGCTATTTCCAGATCGAGCAAAGCATTTCCGCTAAATCCTAAATTTATACATTCACGGTTCAGCCAACGGGAAATAATATTGGTATGCGCCATTCCCGGACGACTTGCACAGCCTCCCTGCAAGATGCTGGTACCATAAAACACTACCGGTTTCTCACGTATCGGAAGATTAATTTCCGGTTGGGAGATCTCTGCCAGCGAATCAACTCCAATGGAAAGTGAAGTCACACCATCGTAAAGTGGAAGATACAGCATATATTCCCGTTCCACCGGTTTCATATGGGAGATGATTTTCGCCTCGTTTACCTTACCGGACGGACGTCCGCTGTTGACAAATACCCACTTGCCATCCTGAAGGCAATAAAGATCGAGCCCTTTGATACCCGTCGGGGTCATGTGTTCATGTTCCGGTTGAGAAGTACTTCCCACTTCGCGGCAATAGTGGTGGAATTGGAGCGGAAGCGCAGTGCCAGCCCGGCACTGTTTTGGCCCAATGCCCATACAGGCTTGCGAGAGATATTCCTTAGAGAATCGGGCAGCCTCTCATAGCGGGTTGCTGAATTTTGTGTTGCCTTACCCAACAATGGAAAGGCGGAAGCATCATGGTACACAAGCTGCTTCTTAACGCCAACGTACAAAATAGCAAAGCTACTGCAAGGATGTAATTTTTCATATGTTACTGAAATTAAGACTCCCCAAAGGTAAGAAATAAAATTCATTAAGTAAAGAGAGAGGTTGGGAAAAGGCAAAGCGTTTGATTATTATTTTACACAAAACATTTCCCCGAAGCCGCACGTCATGCCCGGCTCCAGGGAGAGGGTACCTCGGCTCCGAGGAGAAGATCCTTCGGCTCCGGGGAGGAAGCTGCTCGGCTCCGGGGAGGAAAACGAGCTATACAATTGCTGATTATCAGCACATTACAAACACATCATTTAGCATTCCGAAACGCACACAGATAGTAATATTATACTACATTCACTCAATCATCGCCTGACGCACCTCCCCGTGCTGCAGGAAGCACATCATTGCTGAAAAGTGATAGGTTCCTGCCTCCAATGCGAAAGTAACCGTATCCTTTTGTTGAGACTCTAAACGTACTCCCTTTGCCTCTTTCCATCCGATACCTCCTTCTTTTACAGAAGCCAGACGGACATTCGGTAACTTCAAAAGAGCCGTGGTATTGGCAGGTATCACCACTTCGATATCCAGTTTACCATCCCGCACTTCCCAGTTGGAAACGATGGTACCATACATAGAGTTGTAGTGTGAGCGTACCTGTTTCGGTCCCTTTTCATTGATCCAAGGGGCTATGATGAACTCCTTGAATCCTGCTTCCGGACGCTGAATACCACCCAATGCCTCAATAAACCAAGTACCAATATACAGATAAGAGCTGTGCAAAGCAGACCCTCTGCATTCCCAATCTTCAAAGAAAGTACCGTTTGGAAAATCCAGTGTAAGATGCCCCCTAAAACCAAGCGATTCTATCCCCTGAAAATATTCAATAATGCCCCCTCAAAAAGTCTTGACCGATGGGGTTATTATTATTTTAGTTTATTTCCCTCTGTATGCCGCCATCTTCCGGACACTTTCTCCGTTTAACTCAATTCGGTGAGCCGTATGTATAATACGATCCATTATGGCATCTGCCACGGTAGGATCCCCGATTGCGTCATACCAATTATCCGTCGGCAGTTGCGAGGTAATGATGATAGACTTGCGTCCATGCCGGTCCTCTATTATATCAAGCAGGATGGGACGTTCCTTGGCGTCAAGGTTCACAAGGAATAGATCATCCAATATGAGCAGTGTGCTCCGTTCGATTCTCTTGAGTTCCGCTTCCAATGTGCCTTTTAATTTTGCCACTTTAAGCGTACCCATAAGTTTCGGGGCATTCGCATAATATGTCCGTATACCCTTCTTGCAGGCTTCATACCCCATGGCTGTGGCAAGGAAGCTCTTTCCGGTACCGGATGAACCGGTGATGAAGAGGTTCTGTCCCTGGCGAATGAACTCCAGCGAAGCAAGCCGCTCCATTTGGTTACGGTCAAGGCCACGCGGGATTGTATAGTCTATCTGTTCGAGGCAGGCCTTGTAGCGGAACGAAGCTCCGCGTATAAGACGTTGGATGGCCGCATTGGCGCGGTAGTCCCATTCCCTGGCAAGTAACATGTGTAGGAAAGAGTCGATTGTCATTGTTTCGGCCATGGTGGAGGCCAGGCTTTCAGTGAAGGCGGCTGCCATGCCATGTAACTTCATACGGTTCATCAGCTCGATTGTCAACGTATTGCGGTCTTTTTCGACTGCTATTGGGGGGTAAGATTATTTGTTTCCATTGTTGTTCTTATTTAAATGTTTTGATTTTGCGAAGTAGGCTGCTCCGCGGATGTTTTTGTGGGTAGATGTTACTGGGACTTCATCATCAATGTCTTCTTTTGACAGGAAGTCTGCATCATCCCCACGCTCAAGGATTTGCCTTATTTCCTGATATCCGTATTGGCGCAGTTGCGTGGCGCATGCGCTTGCTGCCACCAACCGTTCCAGTCCGAAGGTCTTCTCCAGTGCCATGATTCCTTTGCATGAACGGAATGCCGCGGGAGGATACTTCTTGAGTTCCGCCACCTTGCGCAGATACAGCAACAGGACGTTATCCGTCTGACCGGCTCGTTCGTAAATCTGTTCCAGGTCCTTTTCGTAACTTCCATGGCGTCCAGGCAATCCGTGGGCATCCTTAGTCGTATAGGCATAGGGCGTGTCATCACGCTGATGTGTGGTCACCAGACGCAGGCCATGATATATATCCAGCGTGTCGGCATCATATACAATCTCGACACGTTTGCCTATATACTCTTTTGGTACACTGTAATGGTGAAGCCGGAAGGTGACGTAGCTGTTCCGCATTACCGTTGCGGAGCGTCGTTCTTTCATCTGATGACGTATGACGGGAAGTGGGCGGAGGCAGTCGGATTCAATCTGTTCAAACTGTTCCCGTCTGGACAGGGGACGTCCACTCATCCTGCGCCCGTTGAAGGCCGAGAGCGATTCGGAGATGGCCGCATTCAGAGATTCCAGCGAGTTGAATACAAGCCCCTCGATATCAGCATAGACAGAGCGGTAAAGCAGTTTCACGGCATTTTCCACCAAGGCCTTGTCTTTTGGATGACGTACCCGTGCGGGATATACGGTACATCCATAGTGTTCGGCAAATGCTGTAAACTCCTCGTTGATTACAGGCTCGTTGCGGTCGCTACGGGTCACGGCGGCCTTGAGGTTGTCAGGTACTATCGCCATCGGAACCCCGCCGTAAAAATGAAGAGCGTTCTCACACGCCCTGATCAGGTCCTGCCTTGACTGAGACCAGACCGCCTCGCAGTAGGTATAGTGGCTGCATGGAAGTATGGCCACGAACACTTCAACGCTGCGGCATTCGCCGTTTTCACTGTCAACTACCTCTAGTTTATCGCCAGCAAAGTCGATGTACATCTGGTCTCCGGCATAATGCTCGACATGCCCTACAACATGCGTTACCATGCGGTAGCGCATGAGATAGTTGCCGAAACTGGCATGTCTGTATCCGTTAGGATGTGTTTCGCGGTACTCTTCGTACAGGCTTTTCACTGTTACACCCCGGCGGCTAAGTCGGGCGGCATACTCAGGAAGAAGTGCCTCAAGCTCAAGTTGGCGTTGTGACGGAACCCTGTTGCGGCCAACACCCTCGGAGAACATCTCCTGGATGCGGGCGGAAGGCATGGCTGCCAGTTCCTTTATCGGTATGCCACACTCTTGAAACAGGCGCACATATCTGCGCACCGTGTTGCGGGACAGCTCAAAGCTCCTGCTTATCTGCTTTATCCCCATCCCCAATGCATAACACTGGAGAATGTTTGCTATCTTTGTTGTCATAGTAGAAATGATTTTATCCCACCGGTCAAGACGGGTATCAAATCTACGAAAAAAATCCCCTGACGGACATTGTCTGACAGGGGCATTTTTATATTGGAATCAATGGGCAGGATTATTTGGGCACAAGGGGATAGAATCGCTTGGTTTTAGGGGGCATCTTACACTGGATTTTCCAGTATGAGGGTAAATTGCGTTTCTTCACCAACATCACACATGAATTCTGTACTCCGTTAACTCTTATTTACGGACCGTGTGAACGTATCTTACATCATGAAAACAGTGATGTATTCATCAAAAAGTACGCTCAAATTATTAAATCAAATACAGAACGACTCAACAGTCTGATTCAGGAAGTGATAGATTTCCGCCGTATGGAAACAGGAAATCAGACATGCCATATACAGGAATTAAATATCAGCGAATTATCACAGGAAATTATCGAATCATTCAGCGAATTGGCTGAGCAAAATAATATCCTTCTCCAAACTGATGTTAGCCCCAATATTATATGGAGAAGTGATAACAGTTGTTTTACGAAAATACTGAATAACCTCATTTCCAATGCGTTTAAATACACTCCGGAAAAAGGAACTATTTTAATATCCGTAAAAGTAATAGACGCAAAACTGGAAGTTAAAGTATACAATACAGGCAAAGGTATCAGTAAAGAAAATATCCCTCTAATATTCAACCGTTACAGTGTATTGGATAATATCAAAGAAAATAGTATCAAGGGATTATCTTCCAGAAACGGATTAGGACTTGCTATCTGCCATAGTATGGTAGAATTGCTTCAAGGTATAATAAAAGTAGAAAGTGAGGTAAATCAGTATGCCCAGTTCACCGTAACATTACCTCAGCTGGAAATTACAGAGAATTCTTCCCAGAAGCAGGAAGATGTTCCGAAACTAATTCAAAAAAATAGTATGAACAGGCAAGAGCTCGAAAACGCAACTGCCGGAGATAAATGTGCACAACCGGAAGCAACTATTCTGATTATTGATGATAACAAAGAATTGTTGTGGATGTTGAAAGATATATTATCTGATGAATACGCCATTCTTACAGCAGAAAACGGAGAAGAAGGATTAGCTCTGCTAAAACAAGAAACTCCTGACCTGATCATTACAGATATTATGATGCCTAAAGTTGACGGAATCACCCTGACTAAACAAATAAAGAGTAATAAGCACACAGTGCATATTCCTCTGGTTATTCTGTCGGCTAAGAACACAACAGATGAGAAAATAGAAGGTATTGAATCAGGGCTGATGCCTATATACCAAAGCCCTTCAACACCCAATATCTGGTAACAGTGATCAGGCAGCTTATCAAAAAACAAAGAGAGTTAGAACAATATTATAACTCTTCGGCCAGTGCCTTTGACTTTGGAGGCGGACAGTTATTGCAGAAAGAAGACAAAGAATATCTGCAAACAGCAAGAGAACTGATAAATAAGAATATGGATAATACACTATTCGGCCCCGAAGAATTGGCAGCCGCCATGCAAACGAGTAGCCGCAACCTATATCGCAAATTCAAAAACCTGAATCAACCGTCTCCAAAAGACTTTATAAAAGAGCAACGAATGACTTATGCAGCCAAGTTACTACTGACTACTACCCTTACAATACAGGAAGTCATGTACAAGACTGCATTCACGAACCGTTCTCATTTTTACAAAGAATTTGCTAAACGCTACAATCAGACACCCAGAGAATACAGAGAAGTAAACAAACAAAGAGATACCTCTCTGTCTGATTAAAGAAGTAATTTATGCGAATCTGTAGTTGGATAGTTGGTTCAAATCTGTTCAGAAATGAATAAGTTCACCACAGAGGACACGGAGGGCGCAGAGATATTATTTTCTCTGATGAAACGCGGATGAACGCAGATTAAAAAACTGTAGTTCTTTATTTTATCGTTATTTCCCTTTGCGAGAATTTGCGTTCATCTGCGTTTCAATAAAGATTTAAACTCTGTGTCCTCTGCGACCTCTGTGGTGAAATACCGTACAATAATGAACACCGCCCGGCATGCTTCTCAATGGCTTCTTTACTGAGTTTACATTATTTAACCCACTGACTATTGTTTAATTACGAATATTTCGTAGATTTGCAATATAATCGTAATTAAACATACTCCATGGAAAAGCTGACTATACAAGAAGAAGAAGTGATGATCTACATCTGGGAATTGGAAAACTGTTTTGTGAAAGAGATAGTAGCCAAGTTTGAAGCACCGGTTCCCCCTTATACGACCGTAGCATCCATAGTAAAGAATCTTGAACGAAAAGGATACGTCACGCCCCGCCGTAGGTAACACCTATCAATACACTCCTGCCATACGGGAAAGTGAGTATAAACGCAGTTTCATGAGCGGAGTAGTACGTAATTACTTCGAAAACTCTTACAAAGAGATGGTTTCCTTTTTTGCCAAAGACCAGAAAATCTCGACCAGCGACTTGAAAGAGATCATCGACATGATTGAAAAAGGTAAAGAAGAATAACGAATAAACAGTAAAATCATGACTCCGGAACTTGCCTATTTTCTAAAGATAAACGTAGGAATTATAGTATTCTATATATTTTACCGGTTATTCTTTTATAAAGATACATTTTTTCATTGGCGCCGGACAGCATTGCTTTGTTTTTTGGGAGTCTCTCTGTTTTATCCAATGCTCAACCTTCAGGAATGGGTAAAGGCACATGAGCCAATGGTGGTAATAGCCGATTTATATGCAACAACACTACTCCCTGAAGTGGTATTTGAAGAAACAATAACCCCAACTCATACAAACTGGCAGGAATTTGCCACCAATTCCCTAAGTATCATCTATTTTTGCGGAGTGATATTACTATTTATCCGTTTTATAATGCAACTGACCAGTATTATCCTCTTACGAATTCAGTGCAAAGTAACAGAGATACAAGGTGTACGTGTACAGATATTAAACAAAGCAAGTGGCCCCTTTTCCTTTTTCCATTGGATATTTGTCCATCCTGAATCTCATACTCAGGAAGAACTTGCCGAAATTCTTACTCATGAGCAGACCCATGCCCACCAGTTACATTCGGCAGATATAATGTTCAGTGAACTGATATGTATCGCCTGCTGGTTTAATCCTTTTATCTGGCTCATGAAGCGCGAAATACGAAATAATCTGGAATACATGGCCGATCAACGCGTCCTGCAAACCGGATACGACTATAAAGTATACCAGTACCATCTGTTGGGACTGGCTCATAACAAGGCTGCAGCAACTCTCTATAATAGTTTCAATGTTTTACCACTCAAAAACCGAATTAAAATGATGAACAAGAAAAGAACAAAAGAAATAGGAAGAACTAAATATTTGCTATTTCTTCCATTGGCTGCCTTGCTACTAATAATCAGTAATATCGAAGCAGTAGCCCGAACCACGAAAAATTTTGCACGGGAAGTAATACAAACTGTTGAAAAGTCAACAGAACAAGTAACAAAGGCTACCGGACAAATACCAGAACAGGCCACAGTAGAAGAAGTTACTATCCCGAAAGAAATTCCTGCCGATATAGACATAACCGACAAAGATCCTTCTGCCATCATGCAAAAAGTGAATACCGGAGATGATGATGATATTTTTGATGTTGTAGAAGAGATGCCCGTTTTTCCTGGCGGACAAACAGGTCTGATGGAGTTTATTGCTAAAAATTTGCGCTATCCTGTAAAGGCTCAAAAAGAAGGTATACAAGGACGTGTCATAGCACGTTTCATTGTAGAAAAAGACGGATCGGTTAGCAATCTGGCAGTAGCACGACGCTCTGCTAGTTCCGAACTAGACGCAGAAGCCATACGTGTATTGTCAACAATGCCTAAATGGACTCCGGGTAAACAAAGAGGAAAAGAGGTACGTGTAAAATATACAGTTCCCATCGCTTTCAGACTGAGCGGACCGGAAGTAGAAGAAATAAAAGACAGTAAACTGATGGAAGTGGTAGTTGTAGGATATGCTCCCAAAGATGACATCATAACCCCGGAAGTTGTTCTTGAAAGTGCAGAAATAATGCCCAAATATCCGGGTGGAGCCAGTGGACTAATGAGTTATCTGGCAAGAAATATCAAATATCCATTTGATGCCCAACAGAGCAAAACGCAGGGACGTGTTGTTATCCAGATGATAGTCAACAAAGACGGTCATGTTATCAGTCCGAAAGTAATACAAAGTGTCTCTCCTTCACTGGATGCCGAAGCTATACGTGTAGTAATGGGTATGCCACGTTGGGAACCCGGTAAAAACGATGGCCAAACGGTAGCTGTGCAATATACACTTCCTATCACCTTCAAACTTCAACAATAACTCTCTTTTAATACATTCATTGAAAAGAAAGAAGTAATCGCCTTTTATCATAGTGGTTACCTCTTTCTTTTTTACCAAAAAAGTAGTAAATAATAACTATATTATTCTTACTTTTGTAGATAACCATAAATAACAACACCATGAAACCATTCGTACTTATCACTTGTTTTCTGCTAAGTCTGACAACATTTACACAAGCTCAGGAAAGAATCATAGAACAACCTCCCTTCACCGCCTGGAGTTCTACAAGCATTGAAATAGATAAAGTAGCATTGAGTGACACAGCAACCGTACTACATATCAAAGCTTTTTATCGTCCTAAAAACTGGATAAGAATTGCTTCCGGGAGCTTTCTGAAAGGAAGTGACGGCGAATTATATCCTCTGCGCCACGGTATCGGCATCACTCCCGATCAAGAGTTTTGGATGCCGGAATCCGGACAAGCCGAATTTAAACTTGTCTTTCCACCCCTGCCAAAAGATATTACCTCTATCGACTTCTCCGAAGGAGATACAGAAGGCGCTTTCAAAATCTGGGGAATACAATTGGATGGTAAATTGCCTAAGCTAAAACTACCAGCTGAAGCAACAGAACGAACCAAGAAGCTCACTACCCTACCTACACCCAAAATAGAAAAAGGCAAAGCTCTCTTAGAAGGGCAAATACTTGATTTTGAACCGGGAATGTCTTCAAACTTCACTATCTACCTTAGAGGCGCTGTTAACCTGGAACAAAAAGTAGACATAAAAGTAAATGATAATGGACAATTCTCCAGCGAAATACCAGTCATTACAACAACACCCGCTACTCTTTATGCCGGAATAGAAGCAATTGATTTTTTATTAGTACCCGGAGAAAAGACAAATCTCTTCATCAACCAACGTGAGATTTGCCGTCGGCAATCCAAGCTGCATAAAGACAAAAAATCCAATGAAGCAAACGTCTACTACGGAGGATATCTTGCCGGACCCTCCGGAGAAATTGCTAAACTGAATTTTAAAACCAATATAGATGATGACTATCCTCAGTTCATCAAAGACCTGAAAGACAAAAATGCAGAAGAAGTAAAAGCGTATATCCTGAATAAACATAAAGAGAAACTCCGGCAGATTGATGCTCTTAAAGCAACAAAAGCCTGCAAAGAGATGCTTTGTTGTGCTGTAGACGCATCGGCTGCATCACTTCTCACGTTCGTTCCCGGAATCATGCAACGTGTACATATCACTAACTATAAGCTGAAGGACGAGCAAGTAAATGAATATATAAAGAATAATCCTGTCAGTCTTCCGGATGATTTTCTGAATGTATTACGGGATTTTCCCTCTCTTAATACCACACGGGCCATGTATGTTCCGCTCTATATGCGTCTCACCGGAAGCCCCATGTTCAGGACGGCATTCAGCAAAGCATTAGGAACAGACAAAGGGATTTATTTTGAACTTTCTACAGTAGCCGATGTACTGAACGGAATTAACGACTTTACACCTGTCACAGAAGAACAGTTGGCAAAAATATCCGCTTTATCAACTCCCGTCTATCTGGAAGCTGTGAAAGAGAAAAACGATGAATTACTGGCAAAAATAGAAGAGAACAAAAAGAAAACCGGATTTACCATAAATGAGGCCGGTGAGGTAAGTAACGAAGATTTGTTCGCTTCTATTATTTCCAAGTATCGCGGGCATACCTTATTAGTGGATTTCTGGGCAACCTGGTGCGGACCATGCCGCATGGCAAACAAAGCTATGATCCCCATGAAGGAAGAGTTAAAAGACAGGGATATCGTTTATATTTATCTGACCGGAGAAACTTCTCCAAAAGGTACATGGGAGAACATGATACCCGACATTCATGGAGAACACTTCCGGGTAACAGCGGATCAATGGAGTTATCTGATGAATTCATTCCAGATCAGAGGAGTGCCTACCTATCTGCTCGTTGACCGTGAAGGAAACATCACTTATAAAACAACCGGATTTCCCGGAGTAGATAAAATGAAGAGTGAACTACTGAAAGTACTCAATAAATAAGAATAAATACAACTCACCACAGAGTCTCACAGAGTACTAATTATCTGATGAAACGCAGATTAACACAAATGAACGTAGATTTAAAAGACTGTAATTCTTTATCTTATATGGTTTCCCTTTGCGAAAATCTGCGTTCATCTGCGTTTCAATAAAGATTTAAAACTCTGTGGTACTCTGTGGTAAAACAGATTTCAACTACTGATTCGCATTACTTATGCATTTCTACAATCTGTGTAGGTGCCTGTTCTACATTCCGCCGATCTACCTGGCGGACCACAGCAGCAGCCAATGATAAGAAAGCACGACCGGTAATTGTATTCTCATCCAATGCAGCAGGAGTTCCCTTATCACCGCTTTCACAAATACTTTGAACTATAGGAATCTGTCCCAGCAAAGGCACATTCATCTCTTCTGCCAGTTTCTTGGCACCTTCACGCCCAAAGATGTAATATTTGTTTTCGGGCAATTCGGCAGGAGTAAACCAAGCCATATTTTCGACCAACCCCAAGATAGGTACATTCACTTTCTCATTGGTGAACATATTAATACCCTTACGAGCATCTGCCAATGCCACAGCCTGTGGGGTGCTCACTACAACTGCACCAGTCAAGGCCAATGTTTGTACTACAGTCAGATGGATGTCACTGGTTCCGGGGGGCAAGTCAATCAGGAAATAGTCCAGTTCGCCCCAATCGGCATCACCAATAAGCTGTTTCAGTGCATTACTTGCCATACCACCACGCCATAAAGTAGCTTGATCGGGATCGACAAAGAAACCAATGGAAAGAAGTTTCACCCCATATTTCTCAACGGGAATAATCATATCACGCCCTCCAATTTTTTCGGCATAAGGACGGGCATCTTCTACCTGAAACATTTTTGGCATAGAGGGCCCAAAGATATCAGCATCAAGCAATCCAACTTTATAGCCAAGTTTGGCAAGCGCCACAGCAAGGTTTGCCGCTACGGTAGACTTACCGACCCCTCCCTTTCCGGAAGAAACACCAATAATATTTTTCACTTGCGGCAATAGTTTTCCTACTTCCGGACGTGCGGCCTGAATGGTTCTTACACTAATATTGCCTACAATTTCCACCTCTTTACTTACGTGAGTAAGAATAGCTGCTTCGGCAGCTTTAACCACCGACTTCATAAAAGGATCGGTAGGCTTTTCAAAAAGAAGGGAAAAAGAAACTTTCATCCCTTCAATGCGGATATCATCCTCCACCATACCGGCTTCAACAAGATTCTTACCGGTACCGGGATAACGCACTGTTGCCAGCGCATCGAGTATTAACTTTGGATAAAGAGTCATTTTATTTACGATTTGACGATTTACAATTTGACGATTGAAATTACTTAGATTTACCATAAGACGATTGGGATTACCTATGACTACAGGAAGAAAGATTCTTCAATCGTAAATCGTCAATCGTCTAATCGTAAATCTGATTATTTACTTGTTTGTAACCCGCTCCTCTTACTACGGTTATAGCTACGATACGAGTCGAGTTCTATTTCAACATCCGGCTCTTGCAATTCACCTTGCTGCGGAAGCCGAAATTTTATATACTTAATATTCAAACCACGATCAAGCCATTGTTGTTCATAATAAGTCTTGATTCCCAAAATATCATCTACAAGACCGGAATGATAAAGATCTTCGGTGATAAACTCTACCGGAAACTTATTCTCTTCGATCATATATCGGGTATAGGTGAACATGAAGTTACTATCCGTCTTCAAATGAATGATTCCATCTGGTTTGAGAAAGCGGCGATAACGCTCCATAAAATGAGTAGAAGTCAATCGCTTGGTAGCCTTCTTCATTTGCGGATCAGAAAAGGTAAGCCATATTTCACTCACTTCACCCGAGCCAAAAAAGCGGTCTATTATTTCAATATTCGTACGTAGGAAAGCCACATTCTTCATACCTATTTTCAAGGCTTCGGTAGCTCCGGTCCACATACGTGATCCTTTGATATCTACACCAATAAAATTCTTATCCGGAAACATCTGTCCCAGTCCTACGGTATACTCTCCCCTACCACAACCCAGTTCGAGCACTATCGGATGATCATTACCAAAAAATGTTTCATTCCACTTGCCCTTCATTTCAAAAGGCACATTGTCCGCCACAGAGTAAGGATACTCAAACACATGCGGATAACTTGCCATATCGGCAAACTTCTCTAATTTTCCTTTTCCCATATAATCAATCTGGTTTGTCTGCAAAGTTACTTACTTTCGACGGAAACGGCAATCAGGTAGGAAGAATATTTCATAGATGTCAAATAGTCATTCAAGACATTTATATATAAAATCTGCTTCTTTCTTAAATTAATACCTTTTCATAGGAAGTAAAGTTACGGACAATTAAAGGTAAACTATAATCAAAAGTTTCAGTTGTAAGATTAAAACTTTAAGTTTTATAACCAAAAGTTCCGGTTATAGAATCAGAAGTTTTGGTTATAGATTATAAAAGAGAGAATAGTAGTTTTTTTCCTGATAAAAGGTAGTTCATATCGCCTTGTTTTGAACAAATATATGCAATTAAGCTGAGTCCGGTTTTCAACTACTGATTCGCATTAATAATAAGAGACTTCATTTTATAGTCCCTAAAAGATAGATAAGTATGAAAGTAATATGGCTAATTTTAATTATATTGATTTGTACAGGATGTACCAACAATAGAAAAATCCAGCAAACTGGTTTGGAAAATAATCTGATATCTTATTCTGATATTATGAAACAGAATGACTATCATACTATTTTTAATGAATCTATGAAGAGAGGCATAAAAAAACGCAGATTATCGCAAAAATAAATGGAGTACAGATTTCTCCGCACTCCATTTATCCATATTATATAAGAGTTTTATCTTAAGCTTCAATAATAACCTCTTCTTCTACAACTGTCTGCGCTTTCAAATCTTCATAGAAAGCAGCATGAGCAGATTGTACATAAGGTTGTAGGAAAAGGAATCCGATACCAAAAGTAAAAAGACACAAAATAGCCCAACCGATAAAGCTAAGATCAAGCAAGAACAATTTCATCTTGTTACCATCCATCATAGCCATACTTTTTTCGATAGCAGCATTATTAGCCAACTCCGGTTGATCTTTCAGAATAAAGTCCGTCATTGCATACGAATAGTTCTTAATAATACCAGGAATGACGAGCAACAGCGTCCATAAAAATGTATAAATAGCCTGAAGCAATTTAGTACCAACAATACGGCCGAAATCATTGAATCCATCAAACAGACCTCCGATGTTCATTTCACCACCTCTCATTACGCTCAGCATCACAATAGAGTATCCATACATCATAGGCAATGCAACCAATATAGTTCCAACAACCGGAATGTAAGAAGCAGCACCCGATACAGCACCAAATACGAGAGTAGTTACTGCTCCCATCACCCATTTGTCAGTAAGAGCAACACGTGCTTCTGCACGCAATTCTGAATTTTGTTTCAACATAATATATAAGATTTAATTAAATAAATGTCATTCTACAATAGTTACCCATCCGTGTGTATCCGGTTCGTCGCCATATTGGATAGCACGTAGTTTATGGTACAATTTTGTACAGATCGGGCCTGGTTTACCATCCTTAGAGATAATATATGAATGATCATTTTCCGGATCATCAATACGCTGTATCGGGCTGATCACGGCAGCAGTACCACAAGCACCGGCCTCTTCAAGAGTTGCCAGTTCTTCTTCGGGCACCGGACGGCGCTCTACTTTCAATCCCATGTCTTCTGCCAGCTGCATAAGACTCTTGTTGGTGATGGAAGGAAGAATAGATGTTGATAATGGGGTAATATAAGTATTATTTTTAATACCAAAGAAATTGGCTGCACCACACTCGTCCATATACTTCTTCTCTTTTGCATCGAGATAGAACTCAGCCGAATATCCAGCTTCGTGAGCTTCCATACTTGCACGCAGACTGGCAGCATAATTACCACCTACTTTATAAGTACCTGTTCCCAGCGGAGCTGCACGGTCATATTTGCGTGTGATTACGTAAGGAGTAGTTGCAAACCCACCCTTGAAGTAAGGACCTACCGGCGTTACGAAGATTACAAAGAGATATTCGTTAGCAGGACGTACACCTACCTGCGCACCGGTACCAATGAGTAGCGGGCGGATATAAAGAGAAGCTCCTGTTTCATAAGGCGGAATAAAACGTTCGTTCAGTTTTACAGCTTTCAGAACAGCCTCTTTGAAACGGTCGGTCGGAAGTTCCGGCATAAGGATTCCTCTACAAGTAGATTGCAAACGTGCCGCGTTCTCTTCAAGACGGAAAATACGAACTTTACCATCTTTACCACGGAAAGCTTTCAAGCCCTCAAATGCCTCCTGACCATAGTGCAGACAAGTGGCAGCCATGTGCAGGTTAAGGATTTCGCTACTGCTTATTTCCAATTCGCCCCATGCACCATCGCGATAATTAATTCTCACGTTGTAATCTGTCTTCATATAGCCGAATGACAGATTAGACCAATCTATTTCTTTCATATTAGTATGTATATTAGTTAAATTCTGCTATCAGACAACAAAAATAACTTTTATTCTTTAGATTGTAGCTTTTCATGCAACAATTTTTCGACTTCCCGATCAGCTTTTGTCAGTTTCTCCGTACAAAATGCAATTATTTCATTGGCCTCCTTTATTTTTTCTGCCAACACATCTATTTCAAGTTCATTATTGTCAATCTGACGAACAATCTTTTCCAGGCGCTCCATAGCCTGAGAATAGGTTTCTTTTTTTACAGACATAATTTTATTTACGATTAGACGATTTACAATTAGATGATTGAAGTAACTCTGAATTTACGATTGAAGTTAGTTCTCCGTGATGCAAGCGAGTGATGATTTCGTCACCGAGAGATACCTGGGAAGCATCGGTGACGGGTTTACCTTCTTTCAGAGTGATACTATAGCCACGGGCAAGGAGTTTATCGGGAGAGGCATCAGTGATACGCTGCTGAAACAGTTCCAGGCGATGGCGCTGACGAGCCAGTAAAGCAGCAGAGACTTGCATTAAATCTTTGCTTGCTGTCAACAGGCGAAAACGTGCATCTGACAACCGATGAACCACTAATGCGGGAATACGCGCCTGGCAAGACAAGAGTCTTCCGGATTCACGTTCAAGAAAAGCAGAAGCACCTTCGCGAAGACGGGTAGACAGATATTCCAGTTGGTCCGTAGCTTCATCCATACGGTTTATTAGTAATTCGGCAGCGGCAGTCGGTGTCTTCACCCGGGTATGCGCCACAGAATCAAGCACCGTGTCATCACGTTCGTGCCCAATACCGGTAATTATGGGTAATGGAAATTGTGCACAGGCAGCTGCCAGCAGATAAGTATCAAAACCGGATAAATCGGACGTCGCTCCTCCGCCACGAATGATAACAACAACATCAAAGTCGCCTAGCCGGGCATTCACACGGTCGAGTGCAGACAGAACGGATTCTTCTACCTGATTACCCTGCATCATAGCTGGAAACAATTCCGTATAAAAGAAAAAGCCACGGGAATTGTGCTGCAACTGATGGCAAAAATCTCCGTAACCGGCAGCAGTAGCCGAAGAGATAACAGCTATACGCTGCGGCAACAGAGGCATTTCAAGTTCTTTATTTAAGGTCAGTACTCCCTCTTCTTCCAGCTGCTGCAATATCTCGCGACGGCGGCGTGCCATATCGCCCAGCGTGTAAGTTGGGTCAATATCCAGCACAGTCAGGCTATAGCCATATAGCTCATGAAACTGAACAGTCACCTTCACCAATACTTTGATACCGGAACCGAACATCTGTCCGGTTGCTTCTTCAAAATAAGGTTTCAGCAACCGAAATATATTGCTCCAGATCATCCCCCGCGCTTTGGCAATAAGATTATTGCTACGAGGATCTTTCTGTATAAACTCCAGATAACAATGTCCCGTACTGTTGGACCGCACATCACTCAGCTCCGCCTGTATCCAGTATTCATCGGGCAAGCATTGTTCCAGCTCCGTCGCACCAACGCATTGAGATCAAAGAGAGTCAGCGCTTCCTGTTTCATTTTGCAGACTGATAAGCTTTCCACATATCAGGAATCCCGTATCCATAAATATTGTCGGGATATTTGGCACGATCTCCCGAACGGCGAACCAGTTCAATGATCTCCTTTGCCGTCAGATTGGGAAGTGCCTGCCACAAGCAAGTCACCATACCACACATGATAGGTGAAGAGAACGAAGTACCGTTGGCTCTTCTCAATACACCATCCGTCCCCATTACGTCCGAACCTAAACCTACTGCCATTACATCAGGTTTTACACGGCCATCGGCTGTATTTCCGATAGAAGAGAAGGGAGCCAGTTCACCTTTTTTACTAATAGCACCTACCGTAAGTACATTGTCTGCATCTCCCGGAGGAGTCGTTTTTTTCCAAGGTCCCGAACCGGCATTCCCGGCACTGCACACTACAATCATACCCTTATCTGCTGCCTTTGCAGCCTGGCGGGACATCAAAGCGAAGTGACCGTCCAGATCACGATAACGATAATCTTTTGATTTATCATCAAAAGCATAATATCCCAATGAAGTATTTACCACATCTACTCCCACACTATCGGCAAATTCAATGGCAGCCGCCCAGTAATCCTGTTCCACTAAATGTTCGGAATATTCATCCTCGCTACGTAAGAGCCAGAAAGAAGCCTCAGGAGCCGTACCAATCATCACATGAGGCTGATTCATACCAATGCATGAAAGTACACACATGCCATGACTGCTCTCGGCATAAATGTCAGCTTGGGGATTTACAAAATCTTTTGTACCCAGAATGTTGATATTCTTCATCGCATCTATACTGTCAGCATTATGAAAACCTGCATCAATCACAGCAATCGTCATCCCTTGTCCTTTAAATCCTGCTTTATGCAGCTTGTCGCCATTGCTTATCCGGATCTGGCGGAGTGCCGGTCCATAGGCTTCTTTTATCCACAAAGGGGTATTTACCAATGAATCGCGTTCGGTAGCCATCGTAGGATTCTTTGGATCGGGCGCAATCCATACCTTTTCGGTAGCACGGACAAAAGGAAGTTTGGCTATCTTATCTATCAATGTCGTATCGTTGCAGGACACAGTAACAAAGTTGTCCCATTTTCCCATAGTGACAATATTCACACCTTTCTTACGAATAGCATCCACGTACTTACGGCACACCGGTAAGTCGGTAGAGTCTATTGCCAACCGCTGTTTCTGACGACGTTCAATAGCTTTCTTTGAAAGAAACTCTTCCGGACGATCTAATGAATAAGTGGTGACAGCCTTATCTCTGAGACTGATGCGATACTTCAATGTGTCCTGTTGCGCCGATACTCCGGTAGTAGCAAGAAGCAGAGCGCCCAAAATTAATTTTCTCATACTTTATATTCGGTTTCTATTAAAAATCTTTGTTTTCTTCAATCACAAGGCCAATCCCCCGCTGTGAAGCTATAAATGCACCACCTATCACCCGACGGCCATCATAAAACACTGCCGACTGCCCGGGAGTAATAGCCGAGGCCTCTGCAAGGAACTTCACGAACAGCCGTCCATCTTCCAATCGCTTCACCCGGCAGGGTATCGGGCGGCTGCGATAACGAATACGTACCGCCAGATTCTGGCATGATAATACTTCCTGCTCATCAATCAGGTGATCCTGATCGGCGAGCATATATCCGACATGTAACTGTTCAACATCCCCCAGCATTACAGTGTTCTTCTGTGGATTGATTTTCAGCACGTATGCGGGTTTACCCAAAGCAATCTCAAGTCCTTTCCGCTGCCCGATTGTATAATAAGGAAACCCTTTATGCTGTCCCAACTTCACTCCTTCCGAATTGACAAACCATCCCGGACCAATCTCCGTATCCAGTTCGGGATATTGCTCACGCAGAAAATCACGATAATCTCCTCTGATAAAGCAGACTTCCATACTCTCGCCTTCTTTTGATTTGGCTTCATACCCTTTTTCACGCAGATAATCCCGTACTTTCAGCTTGGTATAGTTTCCCAAAGGGAAAATGCAACGCCTCAATACATCCTGACCCAGACGCCAAAGGAAATAGGACTGGTCTTTTTTATCATCATCTCCCGCTACGATATATATATTCCCATTACGTTCTTCCAACCGGGAGTAATGTCCGGTAGCAATCCAATTACAATTCAGGCGATCCGCCCACTCCGTCAATACACGAAACTTAAACAACGGATTGCACATCACGCAGGGATTAGGGGTTCGCCCCTGACGATATTCATCAATGAAATTCTTTACGATTGTATCTTTGAAAGGTATCCGTTCGTCGGCTACATAGTGTTCAATGCCCATTCGCGCAGCCAGTTCTCTGGCATCCTGCGGTTCATCTCCCCACACACGCATGGTTACACCTACTATTTCGTATCCTTGTTCTTGTAGCATCAGGCAGGTGGCTGTGCTGTCTATACCGCCACTCATACCTACTAATACCCGCTTATTTGGTTCTTTCATGCAAAGTCTGATTATTGTATGCATGCAAATGTACAGTATTCCGCTCAGATAGCCATACGGAGCAGAAAAAAAAGTGAAACAACTGCTATATAAACCAGATATCCGGTGAATATCACGCAGAGGCATCAAGTATATAAAAGCAGGATGTTGTAAAATAGTTCCTTACATAGGGGATGTTTGCAATAAAAGGAGAAAGCACACAAGGGCGTAACCGAAATTTCACTTCATAATGTGGATTAATAAACCAGAACTTACGTTGGCGAATGGAATAGCCTGTTTTACGAGCCAGACGCTCGAACATTTCAATGGTGGTACGACAGGATTTAATGTCAAGCAACTCAGCAATGCAGACTTCACTCTCCCCACAGATTTTCAACACACTGCGATAAAGAGGACGCGGTAATAAATGCAGAAATGGCCAGTGAGAAGCTACTTTACTATGACAGATCTGTTGATGCCCTCCGAAAGGCATTTGCCAGGCAGGAAAACCAATAAATACAACTCCGCCGGGAGCCAGAAACTGCCGGATATGCTGCAACATTGATTTTTTATCACCAATATGCTCAATTACATCATGAATCAGGATAACGTCATACTTCTCTTTTTCAGGAGTCATATCAAAAACATTCACAGCCTTGAATTGTGCAGCACAACCCGATTCAGCAAAAAACTCACGGGCTTGCAGAATACGTGTTTCAGCCAGGTCAATGCCTGTTACAGAACACTGTCGCTCGGCAAAGGGCAAAAGATTCCCCCCGTCGCCACAGCCTATCTCAAGAATACGGGTAGATGAAGTGATAGGAAAAAACTCTTCCAGGTAGGGAAGAAAATACTTTCGGCTACTAACAGCCAGTTCATCAAAGTAGCGTTTGCGATTGGTATGTCTGTCCTGCATCGTTATTTTGTATTCTATATTTTGACTACAAATCTATCCATTTCTCTGAAGTATTACAAAATAATCCCGGCATAATTTGATTATTCGGGAAAAAACACTATATTTGAAAATAAGAAATCTCATAAATATGGCTAATCCAAGACTGCCGGGAATACCCGAAACTGAAGAAATCCTCTTGTACGCCAAACTAAATGAGTACAATCGGGGAAGAACATCTTTCAAAGAAGCAGGTGCTTATCTCATAGTGCTACCACATCCGGGATATAATAGTTATTCGCTGTGGATTTACTCACCGGAACCCCAAAGACAATCCATCTTATTCATACACGATCTTTCGACAGATATCTATGAAGCATTACGAATGGCCAGTACCATGTTTTACTTCTCAAGACGCTGCCTGCTCATTGTGGAATATAATAAGAAAAGAATGTTGAGTAATGGAGATGATATTATCTCTTTCGGAAAATACCGTGGCCACTATTTACACGAAATACTTAAAATAGATCCCGTATATATGAGCTGGATAGCTTATAAATATACCCCAAGAATCCCTAAACAAGAACGCTTTGTGGAAATTGCCAAAGTGTACCACTCCATACACCTGGACCTCATGCTACGGAAAGCAAAACAAAATCAGGAAACAGGGCGTTTTCTGGGTAACATAGGTGATAAGGTAGCAGATCTGACCTTAAAAGTCATAAAGGTAAAAATAGAGGATGACCCATATAAAACCCGGATAAACGGTACAACCGTACAGTTTTATATACGGCAGATTGTAACACTAACCGATACTTCCGGAAATCTGGTAGTTATCCGGTTCACGGCTAAAAGCCCAAGTGGAGAATCCTGCCGGATACCCGCCACGGAACATGCATATCAAACAGATGAAATAATACACATAAGTTCAGCGCGCGTGGCACGTATCTACAAAATACGTGGCTCGAAGTATACCCGCCTGAGCCACGTAAAATTACAGGAAGTTAGCGCTTACGCCAGTCGTCTTTAACAAAGCTGGCCGGATAGGATACTTTATCTATAACCTCTCCTTTCAAACGAATCCAGGAGGTGAAAGTACGGGTACCTTCATTCAGTTCGATCACCCGCGCTCCGTTAGGTAAGTGATTGTATACGGTGTTTCCTCCGGTATAACGCCCGTAGGCCAAAAGGATGCCTTTCCACATTACCGCATAATCATTGTCATGATCGTGTCCAACGAAAGTAGCCATAACATCACCCGATTCTTTCATCGCAGTAAACATACCCGAATTTATTTTCGGTGCGCAGGCCCTTTCCATACGTGTACCACGCAATATCGCATTTTCATCCTCGGCAGCTTCGTTGTATTCGGGCAAGGGGATGTGAAAGAAAGCAACGGCAGGCAACGGTTGACCATTATTGGCCGCTGTATAGGCAGCACTCTGATTGCGGTACCAGGCTATCTGATCAAACGTAAACCAATTGTAACCATCAACATCCTTCATCGGAGAATAAGAATGAGAATCCATGCAATAAAGCAAAGCAGCTTCCTTTGCATCAGAAGATGACTTTACGGTTAACACATAATCCGGTGATGAAACATTACCACGGTCGGGAAGAAGATTGTAGGGAACCTCACGAATTAAATCATAAAGTTGTTCACGGGTCATCTTTTGCTCATCATCGTGGTTACCAAAAGTCACCACAAAAGGAATCTTACGGTTGGAAACCTGTTCTAATACTTTATGCATGCCACTGTCTGCAGGAGCAGCATAAATAACATCGCCGGTAAATACAACCAGATCGGGATGCTCGGTATCCAACACTTCATTGATGCGTTCGAGAGCAACATCTGAAGCCGGATTACCATATTTAAAGTGTACATCGGTAAATTGTACGATCTTAAACTTACCATCCTTGTTAAACTTAAGTTTTGTGTTTTGGGCAAAGCCAGATGTAGCACCCCAAAGGGAGAAAAGCAGCACAAACAGTACTTTTAATTTAATCATGATACTAATAATTTAAAGGTTAGAATATGTGTTTGGGTAGTTTATTTACAATCCGTTTTTTCAATCAATACAGTGGCATAGGCCGATATACCTTCTTCGCGACCTGTAAAGCCCAACTTCTCTGTTGTTGTAGCTTTAATAGAAACGTCATCCACATCTATATCCATCACTTCTGCGAGTTTCGTCTGCATAACAGGAATATGTGCTTTCAGTTTCGGACGTTCTGCACAGATAGTAGCATCGATATTTCCTACTCTATACCCCTTGGTTGCAATCAATTCAACAGTTCTCTTTAATAATATCTTACTGTCAACATTCTTAAACTCTCCGGCTGTATCGGGAAAGTGATAACCAATATCACGCATATTGGCAGCTCCCAGTAAAGCGTCACAAATTGCATGTATCAGAACGTCTGCATCAGAGTGCCCTAATAATCCTTTTTCATGTTCCAGGAGAATACCTCCTAACCATAATTCACGTCCTTCTACCAACTGATGAACGTCAAACCCAAAGCCTACACGTATCTTCATCTTTATATCTTTTTCTTTAAAATCAGTAAAAAATTAATTTCAGCCCGAAGCTATCCATTTTTCTCCGGATTACATCTAAGTTGGATGGCTTTTTTAGGATTATTCACGTAGCAGAAGTAAGAAAAGCTACTAAAAAAGAAGAGGACGTGTCAGTAAAATCTTTGACACATCCTCTTGTTCTATTTGTATTATTCCGAAGTTATCTCCGACGACCAAATAAATCTCTGATACCGTCAAGATCAAAACCTAATGTGAAACGCAGTGTCTGGTCAAGCGGATTGCTTTGCGCAGTAGACACCAGGTAAGCAGCATCAAGAGAGAATACACTCATCTTAAATCCGGCACCAAAAGAGAAGTACTTACGATTACCCTTGTTCTCATGTTCATAGTGATAACCACCACGAACGGAGAATTGATTATGATAAGTATATTCTACTCCTAAAGACCATTGAATCTCTTGCAGCTCTTCCTTGAAACCACCGGGAGCATCACTGAAGGATTTAAAAATACCTTTGATTGGAGAGATATCATTATAACCCTCCGAATCCAACCAGTTTCTATATCCATCCGTGTCCCCTTCTTCAGCACCGGTTGCCGCCCGATATTGTTCTTCTGTAGGACGCGTAGGAACCATCAGCTTGTTTATATCAAGACTGAAAGCTATTGTATTAAAATCGTCTATCGGAGCCAACAACGAACCACCTAAACGAAAATTAGTAGGCAGGAATTGGCTGGAATTTCCTCCATCATAAGAGATTTTCGTACCAATATTAGAAAGGTTTAACCCGAAAGACAACATACACTCACGCTGTGCAAGCATGATATAATTTGTATAATAGAAAGCAATATCAGCTGCAAATGCAGAACCGGGAGAAACCTCTTCATCCTGTTTATAAGCCAAATCAGAGTAGATGTAACGCAAAGCAACAGCAGCAGAAAAACGCTCGGATAGCATACGCGAATAAGCCACATCTACTGCCATTTCATAAGGACTGATATTATAGGTCGGACCTGTTGTAGCATCTCCTCCCATAGGCACTTCACCCAAAGAGAAATAGCGTAACGAACCACTGATAGCCTGGTAATCACCGATACGATAATATCCGGCCAGATAAGCCAAGTCAATATCATTAACCAGTTTACGCAACCAGGGAGTATAGGAGATAGATACACCTGCGCGTCCAATCGTAAACGGATACTTCGCCGGATTCCAGTATTGTGAGTTGTTATCCGGGTCGGTAGCAGCACCTACATCTCCCATACCACCACCACGTGAGTCGGGAGCAATGTTAAGTGAATTGACACCTGTATTGATAGGATTGAACAGATCTTTCTGTGCCCATGAGCTGACAGAGAAAGCAAAAAACAATAGAAATGATATAAATATTTTCTTCATAACCAATCTTATGGATGTGTACATATAAACCGGATTTTCACTGATTTATTGTGCCAGAATGACTATTTTCTCGGTTTTCGTACTCTCCTTGCTATCACCGGAAGTAATAGAAGCACGGTAAAGATAAATACCCGGTGACAGACGCTGACCGGCGTTACTACATAGATCCCAGTCTACATAATAATAACCACCGGAAGATATTCCCTGTTCATTGTGTACCCATAACTCCCGACCTGCAAAGTCACATACAGCTATACGTACATTCAGCTCTGAACCAGGGCGGTCATGCGAAAGAATAAATGTAGTACTTTCACGAGCCGGACTCTTGCTGCAAGTTATAGAGAACAATCCGGGGCGCAATCCTTTCGCAACTTCAAATTCCAAAGATTTCACAGAAGAATTATTCATAATATCCCAGGCACGGAAAGTAAGAGTATGCTTACCCTCTGAAAGGGCCGGAATTGAAAATGCAACTGTACCCTTGGTATAACTACCTGCAACCGGAGTATAATAATCATTCAAAGAATAAGTAAGTTTACCATCAATACAAAGAGAAAGATCATGTCCAATACCGTTTCCTACAGTATTGATTCCATCTTCATCCTCCAATTCCGCTACAAAATAAGGTGTTTCATTCACCAAGCCTCCCCATGGAAAATCAGGAGTATTCAGATATACCATTATATCAGGCCCTTCACCGGAGGTAGGAATATCATCGGCTGTTCCTCCTACGAGAAAACGATCAAAAACACCACCGGCCTCTCGCTTATCGGCATCACAAGCATAGAGATTCAACAACCCCTGCTCATTGGAATAATTAATATCTAACGGCACAGGGAAAGTCAGTTCAAAGCGGCCATTACGTACAGAATCCATTCCGGAAAAAAGAATCTTGTTATGATCAGTATAAGTCACAGCTCCCTTGTCTAACGTATTAAGGGTACTAATAGTCTCCTTGCTATCATAAACCAAGGGATGAACCGTTCCTGTAAAATCATCAGCAGGCTTACCATTGGGAGTAAGAATATGTCCTTTTACCGTCACTTTAGCACCAGCTCTCATAAAAGGCAATTCATCAGACGGAGGACCATCGAACTCATCCACTACCACTTTATAATCAGGATAAGTAGGCATTATGGCAGGATCCCCCATCAAATTAAAATTCAATCTATTTCCTCCATCACCACTAACTGTCAATTTAGCTAATCGAAGCACATCTCCCAACCGTAACCGTTTGCCATCCTGCAAATTAAATAACTTATCCACAAAGTTATTATTCAAAGTCTTGTTTGGACCATCATATACCACCCGTGCGGCTGCAACCATCGCAATAGCCCCCCCCTTTGCATTCAGCAATGCTAACTCACCAGCCGAAGTAGCCTCTGCATCAAAACGAGAAAACTCACATGATGCGGTAAACCATATAGATAAACGAGGAGATGACAGATTTACAACATCAGCAGAAGTCAATAAATTTTCTGATGACCAGGAAGTTGTACCACTATGCCCTGTATAATTAACGAGCATCAAACCCTGATCTAATAATTGCAATAATCGTTTATTTGCCTGAGGATAACTATAACCTGTAGCCGAAGATTCTCTCTTATAAGCATCTGCAAGGATACGTTCTCCGCGCATACCAGAAAGGGTATTATTTACTCTATCGGCAAGATCACTGGCCTGTTCCATAAAGCCTATATCATCATCATTCCCTGCCGCATCATCTCCAACAAAGCAAGTCATCCGCTTCCAAGGACCTGCATTCTTATTATATATATAATCAATTGTCTTATCAACCACAGCTTTGGCTTCATCAACCACACGAACAGGAAAACGACCTACACCAATATCAGGAATACCACTGGTCAGCGAACTCACTTCACCTTTTACAAAACCAAAATAATCGTCAGTCATATAAGACTGTGTCTCATCCACCGAGTTTGGAAACTGGAAAGAAAGCAGGAAATCAGAAGGTTTATAATTCCTCCAACTTGCTGTAATCATGCGATTATCATAACTACAATCTCCAAAAAGTAATAGATACTTAATTCGATCTTCGGCAGAAGTCGCTTTATCATACAGCATCTTCATAAAACGACGATAAGCCGTAGCATCCGGAGTTCCGGATGAAAATTCATTGTATACCTGTGAAGCTTTCACTACCTCTACAGTAAGCCCATCCTTGTCACGATGTGCCTCTGCCAAACGTTCGGCTTGCTGAACAAAAGCAGTTCTGTCCGGCACAATAATCACCATGTCAATACCCTTCAATGCATGAAGGTTCTGATTAGAAACATCTCCCATACTCTCTACTCCACCAAAAGAAGCCGAAGTATTAACTGCCACAAATTCACGCAGGATATTACTAGCTGGAATAGTAAAGGTATAAGTGTCTCCACTCAAAGTTCCTTTGATCTGTTTATATTCTGAAGGCGAAGTAACATCCCATACAACAGTAGAAGAATTTGCACCGGAAATAACAAATGTACTTGCTTGTCCCTGAGATTGTAAAGCACGAAACGCAAGAGCCCCTCCATTCATCTGTAGCCGTTGTTTATAATTCAAGATAATATAATTCAATCGTCCTGAAATACCGGAAGCACGATTATGAGTAAGCTTTACAGTAACAGATTCCGACTTATCACCTGTCCAGAGTTGATCTAATGTACCTTCACCCGCCTTTATATAATGAGCATTAACGCTATTCGAATTAATTCCAGGAATAACTTGTGTACCAATATTTTGTCCATCAATAGCAACTGTCATTGTAGTGTTACCGGAAGAGCCTGCCCCCAAAGACTTTGCCGTAAAAACAACCCGGATACGGCCACTTTCATCGGTGATATTGGGAAGAGTAAAAGAATAACTTTGTGAATTACCTACCACATAGTCATAAGAATCATATAACTCCCGCCCCGAAGCCGCCCATGAATAGGCATCTGTCTCATGTAAAGCATATGCATTGAAAGTCTCAATAATATTGGAACTACTACCAGTACCATCTTCCACAGGAAACTCGGCCGGTTTTTCATCACTCTCTGTTAGGAAGTAATAAGCATCATCCGAATAGAAATTCTTTATACGGACAAAAGTATCACCAGTTTTCTTCCAATGAAGGGTACCACGGGCATAAAACAAGACTCCATCGCCTCCACGATATAAAGGCACCTCGGGAAGATCATCAGCGGGGTGTTCTGAGAATTTCTCCGAAAGCAGATACCCCCCATAACCATAGATCCGCACCTTATCCGGATTAGAGAATCCCATTTTCCTTAATTCAGCCTGCGTAATACGATAAACTCCGGTATCTGAAACACGTATTTTCACAAATCGTCCGGAAGAAAGAACAGAATTTTCAGTAGTTGCTAATGTGGCTGCTCTTGTTGCTGCAAGGGTAGTGGCAGAAATCGGTGTACTAATAACAGAAAGCTTAAAAGAATTAATGCGTTGATAAATCCCCTTGCGGTAAACTACCGGAACGAACCGTACGTTCAAAGAAGCCTTATCAGCAGATGTGGCAACAGAAACCTCAGCCTGAGGATAATCGGGTAAAGTTACCCCTTTCGCTATTAGTTCAACGACAGCTTCGGGAGTCAGATCTACAAACTCCGGAAACTCAATCTTTACATCATAGTTATTTAAATAGAAATCGTCAGACAAAGGAATGCTTTCAGAAATTTCCGGAAGAGTTTGGACAGCAGGTAACTTCTGCCAATCCAGCGTAATAAAACGATCCTGAGCTGAAACCGGAAATACGATAAACAATATAAGAATGTAAAGTACCCTGTACATAATAAGCATAGATTAATTTGCTAATGTGCCGGTTACCATGCAAATGTTATCACGCAGCCAACATTCTATTGGCAAACAGGCATATTACCTTATATAAAAATCGAGTAGCTTATCTCCTTCAAGGTATCCTTGCAGGTGCTGACCTACACTAACAGGGCCTACTCCTGCGGGAGTACCCGTAAATAACAGGTCGCCAATTTTCAATGTCACAAAACGGCTCACATACGCAATAATATCATCCACATGAAATAACATGTCTGCTGTACATCCGCTCTGAACCTCTTGTCCGTCAATTGTCAGGTTAAAATGTAACTGCTGAATATCAGCAAAGCGTTCAACCGGGACAAATGTACCAATAGCTGCCGAGCTATCGAATCCCTTACAGAGTTCCCAAGGTCCGCCGAATTCACGAAAACGACGTTGCAGATCACGAGCAGTAAAATCAATTCCAACGGTCACTGCATCATAGTAACGATGCGCAAAACGTGGGGCGATATTCTTACCTAAGCGGTTAATGCGTACTACCAATTCTGTTTCATAATGCACCTCGTCCGAAAAGTCGGGGATAAAGAATGGCTTACCGTCTTTCAGTATCGCCGAATCGGGCTTCATGAAGATAACCGGCTCTTGATTTATTAACGTATGTCCCAGCTCTTTATTGTGCTGAGTATAGTTCATTCCTACAGCGATAATCTTCATTATTTGATTTCGTTAAAATTCAATCGGTTAAACATAACAGCCAAATGGGCATAAAGGGAAGTATTCTGTACTACGATATTTTCAGGAACACGGATACGGAACGGTGTAAAGTTCCAAACAGCTTTAATGCCTCCCGCTACCATTACATCAGTAATACATTGCGCTATCTCAATAGGAACAGTAAGCACACCAATATGTACGTCATATTCCTGCATCTTCTTTGCAAATTCATCCGAATGAAAAATAGGAATACCATTCAGACTGGTACCTACCAAAGCAGGATTCACATCGAAAGCAGCCACTATTTCCAGACCAAAGTGTTTCAAGCCTGAGTCCTGCAACAATGCTCCACCCAAACTACCAACACCAAAAAGAAAAGCTTTATGAATATCTGTAAAGCCAAGAAAGTGTTCCAGAACAGCAATTAAGGTATCTACTTCATAGCCCACACGCGTACGCCCGGAAATATTAACGTAAGACAAGTCTTTCGCGATCTGTGAAGCATCTACATTGATTTCCTTGGATATCTGTGTAGAAGAGACGTAGCGCTCCCCTCTTTGCTTCAGCAATTTAACATTAGACAAGTACCACGGTAATCTGCGCAAAGTAGGTTCCGGTACCCTCATATTATCTTTATGCTGTATCTGACGATCCATTGTCACTTCTTTCATGCTTTAAGATTAGAGATTGGCAAATTTACATTATTTTTTCTGAAATACAACAGAGATGTCACAGAAGCTTAACATTATTTCTACATAGCAACTTAATACTCCCTGAACATTGACAAAGGAATACTTACAGATACTCCAACCGAATGAAATTTCAGGCAATCAAAACCTACAAAAACTCCCGCCCGTAGTATTTCAGAAACTCCCACAGAATAGCCTATTTCCGTATAAGGTTTCCGGCCATATACAACTACCGAACGGAGATGTAACGCTTCATCAAACCTCTTTTTTCTCAGAAAAGGAAGTTGCTTCAATAACAGATAAGGAGTATACCAGGAAAGATTGGCTTGTGCCCAACGGGTGTTATTGGAATAAGCATAATTATCAAGCAAAGCGAAACCCGTATCAAACGTTCGTTCCGTAAACGGCAGACTTGTTGTTGCAAAATGTTTAAAATCGGGAAATTGCATCTTGTCAATATCCCAAAAAGCACCTGCATTCACATACCAATTAAAACGATTAAACATGCCGAATCCAACCATTTGCCGAGCTGAAAACTCAGTCAGATGATAAGAAGGGGATAGCTTCGCTCCATCCAAAGGAAATGCACGATCATAACGGAGTGTAAAGGTGGGAAAGAGTGATTCTTCATAAACCTTTCTCCCACGTATCATTCGGTAATAATGCGCCGGTGTATATTCCAACGCAAACGAAGCTTTTAATAATTCATTCTCTGGCATCAGTACAAAAGAACTGTTGGCGGGAATGTTAGGTTCTGCTTTTCGCTTAAACCAACTCCTCGATATATGATTCTCCAGCATTTTACGCTGCTGCCAGGTAAGTGAGGCAGAAAAAAGCAATCCATTGGTCAACTCTATCTCATGCCCAATAAGCAAGAAACGTTTATCATACAACTTCACATCATTACGCCCAAAGAAAGAGGAAGCAATAGAATTTATAAATCTGGATTCTCCGTTTTCTCCATTATAATCGGCAGAAAGCACACCACCCGACAACAAAAGTTGTCCATTACGCCGCGGAGCATAATTCAATGTTACTTTCCCTTCTCCTACCAGCGATTTACGGGCAGTAGTATAATAGATAGATGGAGATAGCCGAAGAGTTGTAGTCTCCGATAATTTAATTCCCCCTTCCAAGCGCGCTCCTAACCAGAATCCATCCACAAAATTATATTCAGGAATATATGAAGGTAGTCCGTACAAACTTAACCAGGCCTTCTTGTTCTTAGTCCGGTATGTATCTCCTACAAAGAAAGCCTGCAAGACCTTTCTTGCGACAGGATGTCTTTTTATACTGTCTTTCCGAAGTGAATCTTTCGGAGCCATTAATTTCTCTTTATTAATATAGCTCTGTACCTCTTCCGGCTTTAAAGGGACACTACGAATTGCTGCCCAGTAGAGAGAATCTTTTTTATCTGCCAATGAGTCAGTTGCTACATTCCAACGTTCGGCAAGTGATCTCCGCTCATACTTATGCTCAGATTTTAGCGTATCGGACGCTGTTATTGATTTCTCCATCAGCTTGGATAACTTATAAGCCTCATTCATTGTCAAATCTTCTTTTGCAGAGAGTTCTTTTATCTGCTTCTGTACCTTTTCCTGTTTCTTCGTGATTTTTGCATGAATTACCGTAGCCTTAGATGCCTTTTGTTCCTGCATCCTAAATCCACCAACCGTTTCTACGCATTCATAATGTACCGAAGCTAAATAAGATGCCTCCGCTTTGAACCCCATCATATCGATAGTGCATTCCATACTGGTAGAAGTAGCCCAAAAAGCCGAGGGCTGCACTTCTTTGCAAGTCACTTTTACCATGGCTTTTAATCCGCCCATACGAACCGAAAGACTGGTTGCAGAAACGCACCAAAGATCTTCAACAATATACAGATCACCCGCCACCAATTGCGGATTATCTTTTTTAGGAATCACCTTAATTTTATTTATCATATGCCCACCTTCGGCATAGAAGCCTTCCATCTTAAAACGATAATAAGAAAAAGCACCTTTACTCAATGGAGATATCTTATCAAAAATGGTAGGATTATAGAGATTGACAGTTGCCAGTCCCATGTTTATCTGAATCTCTTCCGGAAAAGTATTACTGTAAGCTTTTACCGTATCTTTCCAGATATTGGGAGCTTTGAATGTAACCTTCCGCTGTTCTTCCAGCAAGAACAGTTTCCCTAACATTTTTTTCGATTCCGTTCTTACCTCTTTGGACAGTTTTAACACTGCAGGAATACTTTTCACTTTCCCCGTACCCTTCAAATAGGTTTCAGCAGTAAAACCAGTTACCTGAGTCCGATAATAAGGTGCATTGGCTATCGCTCTTCGCATAACGGCATACGCAGGGTCTTCCGCTCCTTTTACCACACTTACTTCATTCAGAGAATAGATACGTTCAGCAAGTACAACATTCTTTTCTAATCCTCCGGCAGGCATCTGTATAGAAAGACTCTGTCCTGTGTATCCCAGTGAAGAAATCTCACAAGTATAATGTCCTGGTTTAAGCTCTGTTTGAAAGCACCCATTATCATCAGTAGTAAATCCCCATCTCAATTCCTTCAAATAAAGGGATGCATAAGGTACCGGTTCTCCTTTCTCATTTACAATTTTCCCTTTAAACACTTGTGCTATAGAAGATAAAGTCAAGAAACTGAATATTATAAACCATAAATATCTTTTCATTCCAGTTTTTTCTAAGTAATCATTCTAAATTATATGATACTATTATTGAAACGCAGATTTACGCAAAGAATATCATCGCTCAAGTATAGCGCAACCATTTAATCTGCGATCATTTGCGTTTCAATAAAAAGCTGTCATAGTTACTATTTATCATAATATATGTATTAGACGACAAAAAGCACAAAAGATTGCAAGGGTCAATACAAAATATTACTTTTGCCCAAAAGCGAAGATAAGCTGCACACCGACATAAAAAATGAATGAGTTCATTTTATTCTACTCTCGGTTTGCATTATCTTTGAACCTATATAAAAGAATGAATGATATGAAGAATAATGACTGGAAAGAACGATTGAATGTGGTTTATTCCACAAACCCGGATTTCAATTATGAAATGGATGACGATGAGGAACAGGTAACACTTGCCCCCGCCCAACAAAACTTACGTGTACAACTGGATCGTAAAAACCGGGGCGGAAAGGTAGTAACACTCATCACCGGTTTTGTCGGTACCGACAATGATCTGAAAGAATTGGGAAAGCAACTAAAAACCAAATGCGGCGTAGGAGGAGCAGCAAAAGATGGAGAAATCATGATACAAGGCGATTTCAAACAAAAAATACTTGAACTCCTAAAAAAAGAAGGTTATACAAGAACCAAACCCATAGGTTAGTGGTGCTTCCCGCACGGGAGGTGCGACAGGCGATGAATAATATATTATAAAAAAAGAAAACGGCCGCTATAGAACTATTTCCGAGCGGCCGTTTTTATATTTTTTACTACTGAATTATTCAGCTCTTAAAGTAAAGCGTTTGAATGCAGTAACAGTCAGATCTTTATCTACTGACTTCAGATATTCAGCAACAGTCATTTTACCATCCTGAATGTATTCTTGCTTCAACAAGCAAACCTCTTTATAGAACTTACCGATACGACCCATAGCGATCTTTTCAATCATGTTCTCAGGTTTACCTTCCTGACGAGCTTTGTCAGCTGCAATTTCTTTTTCTTTTTCCAATACATCAGCAGGTACACCAGCTTCGTCCACTGCAATCGGGTTCATAGCAGCAACCTGCATAGCAACCTCATGGCCAACTTTCGGATCTACTTCTTTGCTCAAAGCAACCATTGTACAAAGGAAGTTCTTACCCTGATGATTGTAAGTAGCAATAGCAGGACCTTCCAAAGTCATGTAACCATCCAGTTCCATTTTTTCTCCGGTGATACCACTTCTGTCTGTTACAGCCTGAGCAATAGTAACGTCACCCATTGGCAAAGCCTGTACTTCTTCCAGAGTCTTGCACTTGTTAGCTACAGCAGCATCCAGAATATTCTGAGTCAATTTGATGAAATCTTCATTTTTAGCAACGAAGTCAGTTTCGCATTTCAAAGCAATGATAGCGCCAAAGCCATCAGCAACTTTCACGAGTACACAACCTTCTGAAGCTTCACGGTCAGAACGTTTTGCAGCAACTGCCTGTCCTTTTTCACGGATAATTTTCATAGCGCCATCAAAGTCACCATTAGCTTCTGTCAACGCATTTTTGCAATCCATCATACCAGCTCCGGTCATTTTGCGCAGCTTGGTTATATCAGCCATTGTTACAGCCATAATATTTTCCTATTTTAAGTTCGTTTATAAAAAAAGTAGTCAAGTATTAAGTAGTTAAGTAGTCAAGTAGAATGTTGGCTACATAAAGTAGAAGTACTGCTACTTACTACTTAACTACTTACTACTGACTACTTACAATATATTAAGCCTCTTCGTCTTCCTTAATGAAGGCAGCAGCTTTAGCTGCATTGATTGCTTCTTCGTCGGACTTATCGAGTCTGGCCTTAGTTGATTTTTTCTTACCTTTATTAGCAGGAGCTTCACCAGCTGCTTCCATATCAATCTTCTCAGCTTTTCTTTCTTCCAAACCTTCCTGCATAGCAGCGCAGCAAGCTTCAAGAATTACTTCGATTGATTTAGTAGCGTCATCATTTGCCGGAATTACGAAATCTACGTTTGAAGGATCTGAATTAGTATCAACGATACCAAATACAGGAATTCCCAAACGGTTAGCTTCGCGAACAGCGATGTTTTCTTTCATTACGTCGATAACGAACAAAGCAGACGGCAAACGAGTCAGGTCAGCGATAGAACCCAATGTCTTGTCCAGCTTAGCACGCTGACGAGAGATCTGAAGAATTTCTCTTTTAGAAAGATTAGAGTAAGTACCATCGTTAGTCAACTTATCGATAGTAGCCATCTTTTTCACAGCCTTACGGATAGTAGGGAAGTTAGTCAACATACCACCCGGCCAACGTTCGATAACATAAGGCATATTTACAGATGCAGCTTTATCAGCTACAACTTGTTTAGCTTGTTTTTTAGTAGCAACAAAAAGGACTTTCTTGCCTGATTTTGCAATTTGTTTCAAAGCTTCAGCAGCTTCATCTACTTTTGCAACAGTTTTGTGGAGGTCAATGATGTGAATACCATTGCGTTCCATGAAAATATAAGGAGCCATTGCAGGGTTCCACTTTCTTTTAAGGTGTCCGAAGTGGCAACCGGCTTCCAGTAATGTATCAAAATTTGTTCTTGACATCTTGTTTTTTCTTTAAATCGTTTACTTTCTTTTTTGTTTTTCTAAACCAACCGCCGGGTAGCCTGATAAAAGAGTCCCGGTAGTTTAGATACTAAACATATTCCGTCAGGCAGCACATTAACGCTTACTGAACTGGAATCTTCTACGAGCTTTTGGCTGACCCGGTTTCTTACGTTCAACAGAACGGGGATCACGTGTCATGAATCCTTCAGCACGAAGAGCAGCTTTATCTTCAGCATTCATCTTAACCAGTGCACGGGCAATAGCTAAACGCAGTGCCTGAGACTGACCAGTGAAACCACCACCACACAAGTTTACTTTGATGTCATACTTCTCAGCAACACCTAACTTGTTCAACGGTTGTTTTACTACATACTGAAGAATAGTTGATGGAAAGTACTCTGCAAGGTCTCTCTTGTTAATAGTAATCTTTCCTGTACCTTCGCTTACGAATACACGTGCAATAGCACGTTTACGTCTGCCTAATGCATTTACTACTTCCATTATATCTTATTTAAGTAAGTTTATATCAATTGATTTCGGGTTCTGTGCATCGTGTTTGTGTTCGCTACCAGCGTATACATACATATTGCTCAGCAATTTAGCTCCCAGTCTATTTTTAGGAAGCATACCCTTTACTACCTTTCTCAGTAATCTGTCTTCGCCGTTAGGTTTAGCGATCAAACGGGCAGGAGTCATTTCTCTCTGACCACCAGGATAACCTGTATATGACAAATAAACTCTGTCATTCCATTTGTTACCAGTTAATTTAACTTTGTCTGCATTAATGATAATAACGTTATCACCGCAGTCTACATGAGGAGTAAAGTTTGGTTTATACTTTCCTCTCAACAGTTTCGCAACTTTTGCGCCCAGACGACCTAAAGTTTGGTCTGTAGCATCAACAATAACCCATTCTTTGGTTACAGTTGCCTTGTTTGCAGAAATGGTCTTGTAACTTAAAGTATCCACTCTTAATTTGTTTTTTAAATGTTACTACTAAAAATTTGCTCACCACTTATTAATCTTCCCCGGACAAAGGAAGATTAACTTGCTATGAATTAATCTCTTATCCTTTTGTGATAATAATCGGCTTGCAAAAGTACGGCTTTTCTTTGAATTGGCAAAGTATTTCTATCTTTTTTTGGATTTATCAGATTGAAAGACAAGGGTAAGAAAAACATAATCCCCATCCGGAAATATCCCCCATTCAGACCTCTCCAATCCATGTTACCTATATTCGAAGTTCTTTTTACATGGATTCTCCCTTACCCCCTGTCACTCTTATGAACAAAATCTTGTAGAGTTGTGTAAGGGATAGTTAAAAAGGGACACTGTATCAGTATATTTAAATTTCCAGCTCCGGAACCTGATCTTTCAAAATCACAGTTCGCCCCTCTTCTGTTATCTTTGTACTTCCATCATATTCCAGAACTATGTTTTCCGCTTTATTCTCTATTGTGAAAGTAGCTTTTCCTTTAGGAGATATATTCATCTTTATTATCCATCCACCGGCTTTTAAGGTATCTTTCGATATTTTTTCAGGAACAACACCGGCACTCCCCTGCCCATGCGTACTCACAACAGTAGCAAAGCGGTATACCGGACTATGCGGAGATGTCGCGGTGAAATGCCAGTGATTTTTGTAGGGAGCAAAATATCCTTTGTCATCTGCACGTAACCAATTGACAGCCGGGTAGAAAAACTGATCTGTCTGCTTTGTTTCCAGTTTATCATTTGCAAAAAGATAAGCATCCGACACCCCTCCTGCATTCGTTGCAGTAATGTGCGTCACCCCCTTATCATTTTTTATAATCATCGGATGTTCTATTGTGTGCAAAAGATAACTCCAGGTGACAGCTGTGTCGGCCTCCAATTCATCATAAATGAAAATAAGTCCCGCATTTCCCAATTCAACAATATGTCGCCGAAAAGTTTTCAACCGATTCTTATCCCAACCATTAGCAGGTGAATACTCAAGACCAGAGTCCCGCCCTCGAGCCAGCCAAAGAGGAGAAATCACCTCACCATAAGCATTGGAAGCGTCTCCTACAAAATAAGATATTCGTTTACCAGTGTAGTATCTTGGTATCCATCCATATCCTTCGGTACCTATTCTCTGCCCCATGCCATTGACAAGAATACTATTATGCGCCCGTGTACTTCTATGACAATATACACTATGCTCATCCGTGAAACTTATATGATGTCCGCTACTGTAAAAGAGAGGTTTCCCGTCAAAGAATGTATTGAAAGCATTTTGATTGGCAATAGCATGCGAGGTCGACCCATACGGACTACTACGAAAAGTAAGCATTGCATTCCGGCTGAAATTCTCCCAATCAGACATCAGTGTCGCTACCCCCGTTTGTGGGAACACATAAGCAAGAGGAAGATCTTTCATTTTCCTACCTTCCGGCAAAGGGGTATGATTCTGAAGACGAAACCAGGAAAGATCTCCCGTCTTAGCCATAAAAGCTTTGCGCAACAAATCCGGTTCCTTTTGCAAAATACACCGTACATAATCGGCACTATAAGTATTATTTATTAACCGGGCCAATGCATCGGCATATCCCACACGAACCCCATTAGGTTGCAACACATTTTGATGAGAGCTTCCATTACCCGCTGATTTCGAGAAAGGCGGTTGTTGATAGATAACGTACATAGCCGAACCCTCATACCATGGATCAGAGAAAAAATCATACCCACTGATGCGACTATAAAAATAAGGCACCTCTATTAGTGTACGAATATTGACATGAAAATAAGAATCACCATTGTGCCATGCACCATCCTGGTTTAATCCGGGAAAACGAGCCACCCACAAATTATAACAATAATCAGCCCACACTTCGGCTTCCGGCAGATCACCATACACACTGAAAGTTGCCATCGTAAAGATACGAAAAGCCATTTGCCACACATGATTATCGGCAATATGGTTCTCCAGATGATTGTTAAAACGATTAAAAAACTTCGTTCCATTCTTTTGTACCTCTTTCAACAATAATCTTTTTTGCGAAGCATCCAACTTATCATAAAAAGCATCATAAGCCATAGAACAAAGAGAAAGCAATGCCGATTCATTAAAGTCACCTACAAAATTCGGACTCTCCTCCCACTTTATCATTTCGAGGATGCGCTTCATTGCTTCTTTATAATAACGATCGTCCTTAGTCAACAGATAAGCACGTACAAACACCTCAGCATTGACCTCTTCTTTATCTACAATACGCCGGCTTTCCCGGGTAAGAAGTGCATTACGTTTTACCTCATTATCCAAATCAGCCATTTTACTTGTATCCGTGTCATCAATATGTTTCATCGGAACTTTCAATGTCTTTTCTGCACGTGCAATATACCAGGCTCGCTCAGGAGCATCCTCGCTTTGAGAAATAAAGGTATCCCACTCGTCCGAAGCAACCAACACACGTGGATGCCTCGATGGTAGTTTACTTATAAACGTTTTGAATGAGGGAGGAGAAAAACGATCCTGATGCGGTTCTTGCGTAAATTTCAAAACCTCCGACCAGGAAGTGTTTCCTCCTTCCACATATCCGTATTGCCAGTACCAGACACCATCTACAAGAGGAATTTCGGGATTGTAAAAAGGCCATGAACAAACTGCTTCTATTACATTATCTTTAAAATTACGGTCTTGTGAAAGACGAACCCGGTACATTTGAGATGATTTACTTACTTTAGGTGTCTCCATACCATCGAGTCCACTCCCATGTATCTGATTATCTCCAGCCAAAGGCCACATCAAAGAAACAGCCCGCTCACCAACCACCGCATTATCCAGTGGAGAGGGAGTTTCCCGCATTTCATGCATCAACATAGCGTCTGACAAATGGATAGTCACCGGATGATCTTTTGAAGTCAGGTAGTGAATATAAGAACTTTGCTCCTGTCCTAAAAGACTTCCCGAAAAGAACAATGCCGTTAACAAAGAAAAGAAATGATGTTTCATATATAAAAATAATAGATGTATTCAGTTTTGCCGCCTGCCATCATAGCACGACAACAAAAGTAAGCAGTAATCGAATACTTGAATATTATTTTTATCCTAAGATATTTAGATTTTGTACAAATTCTTATCAAAATCAAAAAAACTGATCTCTTTTCTTCTTTCTATGTCATCCATTCATTTTCTTACCTTACGATATCTTCCGGAAATACAGCCGGCATCTCCACCCTCTTCCATGTTTCATGAAACCAGGAATTCAGTTCATTACCGTTCAGGTCTTTTGCTATAAAATACTTTAAATGGAGCAGATCATTGTCTTCTATCTCAAATTCGAGAATATTATCCTTATTATCAAGCATAGGAAGATGAATGTTTTTCTCTATACTTTCCTTATAAGAATGCTCCGTCACTTGCTTATAAGTACCATATCCGGTAATGATGGCATCCTGTCCGGGAATTATGGTAAAATTCACAATCCGTCCGTCATCGCTTAAAACCTTGAATGTATTACTGGGCTTTAACACTCCCGGAACATCCGGAAGCTCTGACACATAATGACACAGTTGCCAGATTCCTTTCAGATTAGCAGGTTGAAACTTCGCTTTTTTCTGAGCCATAACACCTGTTACCATCAACAGCATCGCCATCAATATGGTAAAGAAATAGAGTTTTTTCATCGCCGTATTATTTTTAGTTAATACTTTCAAGGCCTGTCGCTTACAAATATAAAAAAATCTTTTGAGAATCAAACAAATGTAAAGCAATAAAAAAGGCTTGTACCTTAAAAAGATACAAGCCCCTCTATTGAGAAACTGTTTTATTAGAATTCAGCGTTACGCGGTGTACGCGGGAACGGAATAACATCACGTATATTAGCCATACCTGTCACAAAGAGCAACAGGCGCTCAAAGCCAAGTCCGAAACCTGAATGAGGACAAGTACCAAATTTACGCGTATCCAGATACCACCACATATCTTTCATCGGGATATGAAGTTCCTCGATACGGGTAACTAACTTATCATAATCAGACTCACGCTCTGACCTCCGATAATTTCACCAATCTTCGGGAACAACACATCCATAGCACGTACTGTCTTTCCATCTTCATTCTGCTTCATATAGAAAGCTTTGATTTCCTTCGGATAATCAGTCAGAATTACGGGACGTTTGAAATGTTCTTCCACCAAATAACGTTCGTGCTCAGAGGCCAAATCAACTCCCCAATAAACAGGGAATTCAAACTTATGCCCTTTAGCTACGGCATCTTCCAGAATCTTAATACCGTCTGTATAAGGCAAACGTACAAAATCTTCTTTCAACACGCCTTGCAAACGCTCTATCAAGCCCTTATCAAACATGTCGTTCAAGAACTTCACATCATCGGCGCAATTGTCCAAAGCCATTGCACGCAGTATTTTATAAACTCTTCGGCCAGATTCATGTTATCTGTGATATCATTGAACGCCACTTCCGGTTCAATCATCCAGAACTCAGCAAGATGACGAGGCGTATTCGAGTTTTCTGCGCGAAATGTCGGTCCAAATGTATAAATAGCCCCCAAAGCAGTTGCAGCTAACTCACCTTCCAACTGTCCCGAGACAGTCAGGCTCGCTTGTTTTCCAAAGAAATCGTCATCATAAATGATAGAACCGGTTTCATCCTTCTTCAGATCATATAAGTTCTTGGTAGTAACCTGAAACATTTGGCCTGCTCCTTCACAATCCGAAGCCGTAATAATCGGCGTATGGAAATAGAAAAATCCTCTCTCATGGAAAAACTGATGAATAGCTATCGCCATGTTATGACGAATGCGGAACACTGCACCAAACGTGTTAGTGCGGGGGCGCAAATGTGCTATTTCACGAAGGAACTCCATTGAATGTCCCTTCTTCTGCAACGGATATGTATTATCACAAGTACCCAGCACCTCTATTTCACGAGCTTGCACCTCAACTTTCTGCCCCGAGCCTACCGACTCAACCATCACCCCATTTACACTTACACAAGCGCCTGTAGTGATCAGTTTCAGCATTTCCTCATCAAAGTTAGCCAGGTCAACTACTACCTGTACGTTATTTATTGTAGAACCGTCATTCAGTGCGATAAAGTTTACTTGTTTGCTACCTCTACGGGTACGAACCCATCCTTTCACATTGACCATAGCGCCAAAGTCTTCGCGCTTCATCAGGTCGACAATTTTTGTTCTACTAATCTTTTCCATAACTATTGTATATACATTATTATATTATTCAAAAGATCCCATGCGCAGGAAATTTACTTCCTGTTCTGTCAGATAACGCCATTCACCACGACGCAACCCTTTTTTAGTAAGACCGGCAAAGAATACGCGATCCAGTTTTACCACTTTATAGCCCAGTGATTCAAAAATACGACGAACAATACGGTTCTTTCCGGAATGGATTTCAATACCCACCTGATCACGTTTAATATCGTCGGCATAACTGATTGCGTCTGCATGGATTTCACCATCTTCCAGTTCAACACCGGCAGCAATTTGATCCATATCCGCTTTTGTCAGATTCTTATCCAGATAAACATGGTAGATTTTCTTCTTCAAGAACTTAGGATGCGTCAGCTTAGAAGCCAGATCGCCATCATTCGTCAGCAACAACACACCAGTGGTATTACGGTCCAGACGTCCTACCGGATAGATACGTTCGCTACAAGCTCCTTTCACAAGATCCATTACAGTAAGACGCGCCTGAGGATCATCAGAAGTAGTCACACAATCTTTCGGCTTATTCAGCAGCACATACACCTTACGTTCAATGCTTACCGTTTCATCATGGAACTTCACGACATCAGCACGTTTGATCTTAGTACCCAATTCCGTTACCACTTCACCATTCACCGAAACAACGCCGGCTGTGATAAATTCATCGGCTTCACGACGTGAACAAACACCTGCATTAGCCAGGAATTTATTCAAACGAATCGGTTCATTCGGATCAACAAACTGTTCCTTATACTCTATCTGTTTCTTCTTACTATATTTCGCATTGGGATCATAGTCACCTGTACGACGCTGCGGACGGGCAAATCCTTGCGGACGGCCTTCGCTCCATTATTAAAGCGCGGACGATACGGACGGTCACCACCTTCGCGATTATAAGAAGGACGTTGCGGACGGTCGCCATAAGAACGCTGTGGACGGTCGCCACCCTCGTTGTTATTGTTAAAACGCGGACG
>BAJA01000021.1 GCA_000613465.1 Bacteroides nordii WAL 11050 = JCM 12987 | reverse complement strand
GAATTTGACCTTAAGATGTAATTTTGATTATCCGGTAGATTATGATAGTCAAACGATCTGTTGGGCTGAAGGAAGTGTGGCATACAAAAACGATACAATTATTTGTTTGGATTCGAAAACAGACAAAAAAATCATTTTTATTAGAAAATTGCATAATGATATTATTAAAGCGATATACTGGAATGATTATAAGGCTGATAGTTATAGATGTCCGAATAATGGGAAGAAGATTCGTTTTTCTGATTTAATAGCTACAAATCCGGAGTTCCTTATAAGGATTAAGAAAAGTCGATTGAATATAGATACTGATTCTATATTTGTTAGTCTCTATTCATAGGAAAAGGGAAGGAAGAAAATACTATTTGAAGGATTTCAAAGAGAGCCTTCAAAGAAAAATAAAAGATTTTGGTTTGATTAAGAAGTATTCTAAATGGGGTTTAATGATAACTAATTCGGCTATTTTTTATTAGGTCCGAATGGTTAATCATATGCGATCTTAATCAAATAATCCAGGCCCTGATATTCGACAACATTTCCTTATATCACAGAGGTTTGTTGTATTAAAAGGATTCTATGATAGTTATCCGCATAAATATTAGGATGCAAGGCTGATTTTTATCGTAATAATCATATCATGAGATAGTGGGGACATCAGTGATTAAAAAAGTGAAACTTTGAAAATTTAGAATTAAAAGATGAGTTTCCTTCTCTTACCCCGCCCAATTCTCCCTGTCCAGATTGCGGTAGCTGATAGCTTCCGCCAGATGGGCTGGGAGTATTTGTTCGCTTCCTTCCAGATCGGCAATGGTACGTGATACTTTCAATATACGGTCATAGGCACGGGCGGACAAGTTGAAGCGTTCCATGGCGGTTTTTAGTAAAGTAAGTCCTTTGTTGTCGGGTTGTGCATAGGTAGAGATCAGTTTGCTCGTCATTTGAGCATTACAGTAGATGCCGGGATGATTGGAAAAGCGTTGTTCCTGTATCTGTCGGGCTTTTATCACACGTTTGCGAATTTCGCAGCTTGGTTCTGCCGGTCGTTTACTGGCCATTTCTTCAAAAGGAACGGGGACTATCTCTATCTGTATGTCAATTCGGTCAAGTAGGGGACCGGATATTTTATTCAGATACTTCTGTACCTGTCCGGGAGAACAAACACAAGCCTTTGTAGGATGATTGTAATATCCGCAGGGGCAAGGATTCATGGAGGCGATTAAGGTAAAGCTGGCAGGATAATCAATACTGCATTTTACCCGCGAAATGGTGATGCGGCGATCTTCCAATGGCTGGCGTAGTACTTCTAATACCCCTCTTTGAAACTCTGGTAACTCATCCAGAAAGAGTACACCATTATGTGCCAGGCTAATTTCGCCCGGCTGAGGGAAACTACCTCCTCCTACCATTGCTGTTTGTGAGATGGTATGATGTGGATCGCGGAAAGGACGTTTGGATATGAGTGAGGCATTACGTCCCAATTTTCCGGCAACAGAGTGTATCTTGGTGGTTTCCAGACTTTCGCCCAGGGAAAGAGGGGGGAGTATAGAAGGTAAGCGCTTAGCCATCATTGATTTACCGCAACCAGGGGCGCCAACGAGAATCAGATTGTGTCCGCCGGCTGCTGCTACTTCAAGAGCGCGTTTTACATTTTCCTGCCCTTTTACATCAGAGAAGTCGCATTCAAAGTTTTCCTGCTGGGCATAGAATTCTTCCCGGGTATTGACTATGGTAGGCTGTAGTTCCTGCTTCGCATTGAAGAATTCAATTACTTCCCGGATATTGGTTACACCATACACGTTCAGGTTATTAACAACTGCTGCTTCGCGTGCATTTTGCTGCGGTACGATCAGACCTTCAAAGCCTTCTTCACGTGCTTTAATAGCGATGGGCAATGCACCGGTGATGGGTTGTATACTTCCATCAAGGCTTAGCTCACCCATCATCAGATAGTGAGGGAGTTTCTCGCAGGAAATGGTTTCATTGGCAGCAAGAATACCTATTGCGAGGGGGAGATCATAGGCTGATCCTTCCTTGCGAATGTCTGCCGGAGCCATATTGATAACAATATTGCTGGTAGGCATCTTGTATCCGGTCACTTGTAAGGCAGAAATGATGCGTTGATGACTTTCTTTCACAGCAGAGTCGGGCAAACCAACCAGGTAGAACATACAGCCTCTTGAGCTGTTTACTTCGATGGTAATGATCGTTGCGTCAATACCTTGTATGGCAGCGCCACAAACCTTTATTAACATATTCTTTGTTTATGTTTGTTGTACGAATTTGATAATATTCCGGTAAAGGTAATTAAATAAACCGGAAATAATAATGATATGTTGTTGAATAATTTCTTTTATTTGAAAAATAACACTTTATTGTGTGATATCTTGTGTGAAATCTTTTGGAAATTTACCAAATTGTTCATAAAAGCATTTAGCGAAATAAGATGCTGAATTAAATCCAACCAAAAAGCGAACTTCATTTATTCTATATTTGCCTGTGGCCAACAACTCTGCACTTTTATTTAAACGAATAAGTTTAATATAATTATTAGGAGTTACTCCAGTAATACTTTTAATTTTGTTATGTAAGCTAGTACGACTAATGGCAAAATCAGAAGCTATATTATCTATAGAAAATTCCTCTGATGACATATTTTCCAGGATGAGCTCATTTAACTTCTTGATAAATAGTGCATTCTCGCTATCTGTTTCATTGTTTAGTTTATAATACTCTAAAGGTGATTCGATGAACTTCTTATGTATATTATGTCTGTTTTCAAGAACACTATTGATTTGTGCCTTTAATTGTTCTATAGAAAATGGTTTCTCCATATATACATCTGCGCCTTTTTTTAAGCCGTTAATTTTGGTTCCTGTATCAGTCTTTGCCGACAGCAAAATAAGAGGAAGATGGGAGAATGAAATATTACTTTTTATTTGATTGCATAATTCCAATCCATCCATTTCAGGCATTAGTATGTCCGAAACTATGATATCGATCATATTGCCACTATTCAGAATACTCATTGCTTCTACTCCGTTTTTTGCTTCTAAAACAGTATAGCTATCGGATAAACAGTCGTTTATAAAGGTCCGAAGTTCTGCATTGTCTTCTACAATCAAAATGACCTGTTTTGATTTCTGGTGGACTGATTTGGGGGATTCTGTAGGAGGTATCTCTGTTTCGATAATCTCATGTTTCATTATTAGTTTTTCTTTTAACGGGTTGGCCGGCAGTACTAATGTGAAGATACTTCCTTTACCATATTCGGACTGAACTTGAATATCTCCTCCTAACTTACGTGCCAGTGCTTTTGAGAAAGAAAGACCAATTCCTGTCCCTCCAAGATTTTGAAAATGCTGTTTTGTTTCTTGTATTTGATAAAAAGGAAGAAATATTTTCTGTTGTTCGCTACTTCTGATACCATTTCCGTCATCAATGATGGAAATAAGAATTTTAGAATCATTCTCTTTTTGTAGTTTTATGTTGATTTGTGTTTTAGTGAATTTTACAGCATTAGAAACAAGGTTACTCACTATTTTATAGAGAGCCTCAGGGTCTACATCTTCAATAATTGGTTCATTTTCTGCTTCGAATGATATTTTTATTTGTTGCTGGTAAGAACTTTGCTTATACTGATTGTAAACTTGTTGTACGATTTGGGTTATATTTTGTTGACTGATGTTCAGAATAAACATATCGTTTTCTATTTTTCTGAAGTCAAGTAATTGATTAATAAGTATTAGTAGACGGTCCGTATTTCGTTTAATAACTGACAAATATTTTTGTGTTTGCATATTACCATCTTTGGTGGCAATAATCATTTCTAGTGGTCCGGTAATAAGTGAGAGTGGGGTTTTTATTTCGTGAGCTATATTAGTAAAGAAATTAATTTTTGCTTCATATGTCTCTTTCTCTTTAGCTACCTGATATCTGTATTGTTTCTTTTCGTTTTCAATTATTAAATGCTTTTTGTATCGATTGATAACATAGCTTACGATGATGGTACATAGGATGATATAGAGTATAATCATGTAATACTCTTGCCAAAAAGGAGGTCTGATTCGGAGCGCTATACTATAACCATTATTATTCCAGATTCCATTATTATTACTTCCTTTTACAGTAAATGTATATTTTCCTGGAGGTATATTCATGTAATATGCTGTATTATTTAATGTGTAATTCCAGTTTTTATCAAATCCTTTTAGCATGTATGCATATTTGTTAGTTTCCGGAAAAATATAACTTAATGCAATAAAATCAAACTGAAGGTTGATTGTTTGGAAGAGAGCACAATTTCTTTTGTATTGCTTATTGATTTTTTTAAAGGGGAACTTTGACCTATAGGTAATTCTTCATTGAAAACTTTGAAACTGGTGATATGTATAGGAGGAGTGATGTTATTTTCTGTAAATTCCGATGGGTTAATTGAAATAAATCCATTCGTGCCTCCGAAATAGAGCAGGCCGGCAGATCCACGTAGGGAGCATCTAAAGTTGTATTGTATCTCTTGTCCAATATAGCCAAATGTTTTGATATACTCAGTTGTACTGTTTTGAACAATCTGTGCTAATCCTTTTGGAGTACTAATCCATATATTCCCATATTTGTCATCTATGATTGAGTAAATGATGTCTGAAGGCATTCCATTCTCAAGATTGAATATGTTTTTGATTTTCTTCTGAGCTATATTAAAAACAATTACTCCTTTTTCTTTAGTTCCTATCCATAAATCATTTTTTTCTCTGTTATATAATAAACAGCTGAGGTTATTTATATCAATTTTATTGGAAATGTCGGAGAAATGTTGCCATTCTCCATTGGGATATAAGCAGTAAAGCCCATAAGCATGTGTAGCAAACCAAATTGTTCCTGATGCACTTTCTGTCATATCTGCAATAGGACGACCAGATAAAGCTTCTGGCCTTTTTAATTTTTGTCCGGGGCACATGATGGCACATCCGCCTTCTTCCAGGGCAAATATTAGAGTACCGTTTTGGGTTTTAAATATTGATTTTCCTTCAATCGTATTGAGTGGGATTGTTGCAATTACCTTACCATTTGTAGCAGAAATGATTCTCACTCCTCTTCCGTAAATACTTACGTACAATGTGTCATTGGATAAATAAAGGTTTTGTATATTGTGATAATCCAACATAAAGGTATTACCTAATTGTTTAGTTTGGGGATTGTAACGGTATACAATGTTATTATTATGGGTAGATAACAATATATTCTGTTTGTTATCTTCCACCATACTGCTGGTGATGGAATGTTTTTGAGCAGTTGCTTCTTCTATATCGTAGAAGGATATAAATTTATTGACGTTTGGAGCGAAATAAGTGACTCCGTTGAAATAGGTTCCAACCCAGAATGCCCCTTCTTTGTCACGAGAAATACAGAATGTAGAGTTATCGACTATGCTCCTATCGGAATATTCTTCTTTTACTATTTGAAAGCTTTCTGTCGATTTATTCAGGAGTATGAGGCCTTTGTCTGATCCCATGATGAGTTCCTTGTCTGAGTAGGGGGTTATCGATTTTATATTACCAATATTGGAAAGATAATGGCTACATTCATTTTTTGTAGGATTATATTTAAAAAGACCGTTTGTGAAAGTACCTATCCACAAATTATTATCTTCATCACAATAGATGGAATATATTGATTGTTTGTTTACGTCGAGTTTAGGATGTTTTATTGGAGTAAATGTGTCATTTGATGAACTGAAAAGCACAAGACCATACCCTGCTGTTCCTAGCCAAATATTATTTTGTTGATCGTTTACTATTGTCCAAATAAAATTTGATGGAATACTTTGGGGCGTTTTTGAGGCTACAAAGTGTTTTTGAACACGAAGATTATTGTCTAATTGGAATAATCCTTCACCATGAGTTGCGATCAAAATGTTGCCATGGGAATCTTCCATTATGTCATTCACAGTGATATCATTTTGTTTTTCTTTCTTTAAAGCAATATGATGAAAGTGATCGTATTCCCGGTCATAATAATATAGTCCTCTGCGTGTTCCTATTAACATTCGATGCTTTGAATCTTCTTTTATACAATGTATAAAATTGTGCCCAATTGATAAGGAGTCTTGAAGACGATTTTTGTATATTTTGAAATTTTTCCCGTCAAAACGATTAAGCCCGTCATTCGTTCCAACCCAGATAAACCCTTGGCTATCTTGCATGATTGCCCACACACAGTTGTTAGATAAGCCGTTTTCTTTTTGATAGTTTCGGAAGCAGGAACCTTGCACGTCGAATTGTATTAGACAACAAAGTATTGCCAGGACAAGCGTATGTTTCATAGTTTTATTTTGATTGAAAAACGTAAGCAAAATTAAACATTTTATTTAGAACCTGTTTAATTTTAAAAGTTTGAGATAAAAATAGTGTTTCTTTTTACCTTGAATTTAGTTACCGATTTGAAATAGCATTTATTCAATGGATTAAAAAAACACAGTGGCAAGTTATTAAGAAAATCCTGAATTTGCAAGAAGAAAACAAAAATATGATTTACGTATGAAATGGAATACCATATTTTATTAAAAAAATGGAATGTGAAAGGCGCATATTTCTTTCACTGGTGTAGAATCTATTTTTTTATGGGGCTACCTTCTATTGGGTAGAGAAAATGATAAGATTGATTTATTTCTTTGTTACATTACTTTATTAGTTGTAATATGTTTGTCTTTTCTTGTTATATTTTGTTCTTTTTGGTTACTCTTTAATTCCTTTTGTGGCTGCTATCTCGTTGATATATAGATTGTTATATTGATATTGTACTTATGCAGTATATCTTGGGGAATATAAATCGTGAGTTTGTTATCAATTGTTTTTTTTCTGTCGGATATTGTCCTCTGATGAATAAAAAGCCTAATATATTTGTTGCCGGTATTAATTATTAAAAAGTAATATTATGAAAAAAGGAATATTTACTAAAATTCTTTATTTGGTAGCTATCTTATTGCTAGCTACGCAAGATATTTTCGCAGACGTTAGTAATCCACCCCAAACAATCCCTGTTCCCCCAACTCAGGAAGCAGCTTCTGTCAAATCGATTTTTTGTGATGAATATACTGATATTACATCTATTAAAGGCTTTAGTGGGCGAGGAAGCGCTACTGCAACTGTAAAGTCTGTGATGGGGAATGATATGATTTATTTTGATCAGGGTCTTGGCGGATGGTCTTTTGTCGAATTAGGCACTACGATAAATCTTGATGATTGCGAAGCACTTTGCTTTGACATTTATGTAGTTAAAACCGGATTTACTTTAAAAGTTTATTTTGGACAGGGTGCTTCTGTCACAATACCAACACCTTTAGTAGAAGGATGGAATAAAATCGAGATTAAACTGGATGATTACCGAATTTTGCCTGCTGGAAAAATACCTGATCTTACCCAGATAAGTAAAATAGGTTTTATAAATGGCGGTGGATATGATAGGACTGTCTATATTGATAACATTTACGCTTATGGGGATTTAGGCGGCGATAATCCCTCAGTGGATCCGAATGCACCTACGGTGGCTGCTCCTACACCTAAGCATAAAGATACGGATGTAAAATCGATTTTTAGTGATGCCTATGACAACATTACTAATTTAATTTTAAACAATCCCGGCAGCCCGGCAGCGGAAATGGCAGTAGTAACACCTTTTGAAGGCGATAATATGCTTAGGTTCAATTCATTAAACTGGGCCTTGGTTAAATTTGACCCGACTCTAAATCTTGATGGCATGGATTATCTCCATTTTGATGTTTGGGCAGAAAGTACACGTACTATTAAACTCGGTCTTGGTAATTGGTCGTCACAAGCAAACACAGATGCTCTAACCTTAAATGCCGGATGGACAAGTTTTGACATACCGATGAGTGTGTTTAAGAGTGCTGACTTAACTAACATTATTGTTTCTAAAATATTCAGCGGCAATGGCTTTGCTATTACAAGGTTGTATTTTGATAATATATATACGTATAAAGGTGATCCGGTTGGGACACCCATAATATATATAGAACCTGCGCCGGAGCCGATATTAGCCCCTAAAACTGTTAAGTCTGTTTTTACGGACAAATACAACAATATAGCCAATCTTGAAGAAGGTGGTACTGTTGGCCTCACGGATTTTGATCTTGTATACCGTCTTACGGAGGCTGATAAAGTCTTGAGAATATGCTCTCTTGAAGAGATGACACTCCATACAACTGCTACACTTGACTTTAGTGATATGGAGAATATACATTTCAGTATGTATTGTGATGGCGAAGGAGGGAGTGGTACACTTGAAATTGGATTCCAGGCCCAAGGATCGGAAACGGCTTATTATTCCTCGTTATTTCCTGTTCTCAAAACAGACGAATGGAATTATGTGAATATTCCGGTTCACGAGTTGAAAGAAGCCGGACTGGATTGTTCTAAGATAGATAAAATACTTTTCCGTGGCTCGGGTAATATCTATATTGATAATATTTTTGCTTTTAAAGGTGACTATGCTATGGGATTAGGAGAAGAAGGGACTATTTCTGTTGACTGGAATTTGGCATCGGCAGATGATGTTCTTCCTGATAAGGAGAAGGCTTATTTAGGTGTAAATCTGGCGCAAGGTTCAGGGGGAACAGTTCATGGTGTATTTAATACAAACTATTCTTATCCAACATTTAAGGATCTTCACTATTTTAAATCAAAAGGTGTACGGCTTATTCGTTTTCCTTTTCGTTGGGAACGTGTACAACATGAAGTAAATGGACCGTTGGATATGGAACTTGATATGAAAAAGATCAAGGAGGTAATTGCTGAGGCCGAACGTATCGGTATGTATGTGATGCTTGATATGCATGATTATTGTCGTAGGAATGTTGATGGTGTAACTTGTAAGATCAGTGATTCTGGAAAATTGACAAAAGAACATTTAGCTGATGTGTGGAAGAAAATAGCTGTTGAGTGTCAGATGTACAAGAATATTTGGGGATATGATATAATGAATGAACCTTATGGTTAGATAAGGGCGTATGGTATTCGACAGCACAAGCTGTTATTGATGCTATTAGAACTGTAGATATGCAAACGCCTATAGTAATAGAGGGTGAAAGTTATGCGTCTTCATCTACGTGGCCTTCAACCGGTGGAGGATTAATTGGATTGAATGATCCGGCTAATAATTTGATTTTTCAGGCACATTGTTATTTTGATAAAGATAAAAGTGGGCATTATAATTTGGGAGATTTTGATAAGGAAGTTTCTGATCCACAACAACATATTAAACGTTTGCAACCATTTGTAGAATGGCTGAAAGAACATAATCAACGTGGAATTTTAGGTGAATTTGGGGTACCAGGAAATGATGTTCGCTGGTTGAATTTGCTGGATGAAGTTATTGCTTATCTCAAAGAAAATCGTGTTGCTGCTACATATTGGGTAGCAGGTGGATGGTCATCTAATGATAAGGTAAGTATTCATCCGCTGAAAAACTATACTGTGGAAAGAGCTCAAATGAGAATTTTTGAGAAATACACAAAAGATTATGATAACACTTCGTCAGGAACAGGATGCATTTTACATAATGAATCTGGAGATTTGGAAATTTATTCTGATGTAACAGCTGATCATGTGTACGTTAAAGCGGATAAGGCTATGAAAAGTATTGCCCTGTTTACTATGTCCGGGCAGTGTATAAAGAAGGAAAGTATTGGCTCATCTGAAGCAAGAATTGTAACTGACGGATTAGTTCCGGGTGTATATCTGATCCGGATTCTTATAGAAAACGGAAGTGTTAGGAATTTTAAATTTGTAAAATATTAAAAGATGAAAGTTTCTCATATAATAGGTATTGTTTTATTTTTTTTTATGGCAGGAATGGTTTCTTGTAAGGAAACAGTTAAGCAATCCTTTAAAGAACCATCTGCCTTAAAAGTAAAAAAGAATGTTTTTATTAATGATTCAGGAAAGATTGTTAGATTGTGTGGCGTGAGTTTCTCAGATCCGGATAAGTTGAAAAAAGAGAATCAATGGAATTTACGTTATTTTGAAGAAGCGCGGCGTTGGGGATGTAATGTGATACGTTTACCAATACATCCTTACACATGGCGCTATCGCGGAGTAGAAGATTATCTAAAAATACTGGATCAGGGAGTGGAATGGGCCAGGCAAACCAATATGTATGTTATTATTGATTGGCATGCTATCGGTAATCTGCCGGAAAATGTTTATCCTCATTTTAATTATGCTACCAATTGGGCAGAAACTATAAACTTTTGGAAAATTATAGCTGAACATTATAAGGGTAATTCTACTGTGGCTTTTTATGAGTTGTTTAATGAACCATGTGATCAAGGAAAACCATTGAGTTGGGATGCGTGGCAGCCCCTGATGGAACAGTTGATAGATAGTATCAATATGATTGATGATCAGAAAGTATATTTGGTGGCTGGAATGAATTGGGCTTATTTACTTGATGAAGTCGTGCAAAAACCGGTAGATCGTAATAATGTTGCTTATGTGACACATCCTTATCCTCAAAAGGTAGATGCACCTTGGGAGGATAAATGGGAAAGAAACTGGGGGCATGTCGCTGACCATTATCCGGTGGTGGCTACCGAAATGGGATATGTGGTGAAAGGACAACGTGGTGAACACATTCCATGTATAGGTGATGAAAAATATGGTGAAGCTATTATTAATTATCTTGATAAAAAGGGAATTTCATACACAGTGTGGTGTTTTGATCCTTCTTGGGCACCTGCGCTTTTGGACGATTTTGACTTCAATCTCACACGACAAGGAGAATTCTTTAAAAGAAAGTTACAAATGAAATAGTTGTTTTTACTTACATTAAAATTTATTATTATGAAAAAGTTTTTATTCGTGTTGTTGGCCGTATGGGTTGCTACCACTAATCTTACGGCGCAAGTGGCTTCAGATGTCGTGATTTATAAAGGAACAGATATTGATCCGAATGGAAAGGCGGATGATAATATTTGGAAGGATATTACACCGGTTGATATAACCAACGTTTTTAATTATGAGGAGCCTACGGTAACCTCTTTCTTTAAGATGTTTTACACCGATGAATATATTTATGTCTTGGTTGATGTCACTGATGATGTTCATTATCCGGCTTGGTTGGCCAACGATGTAAAAAATCAATGGAAATATGATAAAGTAGAAATTTATTTTGATATTAACGATAATCTGAAAGATGGGCAAGGGCCTGCTTACATTGATGGTGTAATGGCACCTGGACATTACCAAATAGCACCTGCATTGACAGAAGAAGGTTATGGAGAACCATTTGTAACAGAGGGAGTATTATATGGGACTATGAGTGATATGGCTACAGTTTGTTATGATATGAAGCCCGACGGAAAAGGATATGTTGTAGAGTGCCAGATCCCTATTTATGCATTTGTTAATGATAAAGGCGAAGAGCTGGATGTAGATAAACTTACTTCTTTACCTCAAGGTATGGGCTTCGATGTAATAATTGTTGATAATGACAATGATGGCAAAGGACGTAAAAGAGCTGTTTGGAAGAATATCGGACCTACTGAACCTTATAATAATATGGATGCCTGCGGTGTAATAACTTTTAGTACAGCTACTCCTTCCGGGTTATCTCAAACAGATACATCCTCTGTTTATGTTCACTATGATAAACGAGCGGAAACAGTTGCTGTTAAAGGTGATTGTAGTAGAGTTGTATTTATCGCTGCCTCTGGTTCAGAAGTGAAAACTGCTGAAACAAATATTTCGGAAATAGATGTGACTGATTTACAATCTGGTTTGTACCTTCTTAAATTATATTATGGTGACCATTTGCTGAAAGTGGTTAAGATCGTTAAATAATCTAATACTAAAGTTTATGAGAGAAAGTAGTTTAATACAGAAAGTTTGTTATAGTGCTTCTCGTAAAACATTTTTTTTATTGTAAAATTACATTGTTGATATTATTGGGTGGGTTAATTCAATTGAATAATACATATGTGTATGCGCAAAAAAATGTAAGTGAGGAGAAGGATAAAGGCGGGACAATTACAGGTAATGTAAGGGATGTAAACGGTGAACCGATTATTGGTGCTTCAATATTAGTAAAGGGCACAACGGCAGGTACTACAACTAACTTAGATGGATATTATACATTAAGTAATGTTGCTTCAAATGCAGTATTGATTATAAGCTATATTGGCATGAATACTCAGGAGGTGCATATTAAAGGAAAAGATCTGATAAATGTGACATTGGAAGATGCCTCCATTGGTATAGATGAAGTAGTTGTTGTAGGATATGGTACGCAAAAGAAGGTAAATCTAACAGGCGCTGTGTCAGCTGTAAAAGTGGATGAACAATTGGCAAGTCGTTCATTAACAAGTACATCATTGGCTTTGCAAGGGAAAGTGCCAGGATTATCAATAACGCAGAATTCTGGTATGGCTGGTCGTAATGATGTTAAAATGCTTGTTCGAGGAATGGGAACGGTGAATAATGCTGATCCGTTAGTTGTCGTTGACGGTATGCCTGATGTTGATATCGATCGTATTAATATAGATGATATTGAAAGTGTTTCTGTGCTGAAAGATGCTTCATCCTCTGCTATTTATGGTTCGCGTGCGGCCAATGGTGTTATTTTGATTACTACTAAATCCGGGCATGAATCAGCCCCCAAAATAAATGCTTCGGCTTCTTATACTATAGGTACTCCTACCATGCATGGGAGTTTATGGCAGATTATCCACGGTCACTGACTTTGTTGCAACGTGATGCTGCTGTTTCTACTTTACCTGGTAATATAAGGTTCAAGGATGGTACTATCGATCAGTGGATGGCATTAGGAATGATCGATCCAGTTCGTTATCCGAATACTGACTGGTATGATGTTATTTTAAGAAATTCACAAGTTCAGAAATATAATCTTTCTGCGTCAGGGGGAAATAAAGTTTCTAACTTTTATATTTCTCTCGGAGTTATTGACGAGAAAGGTCTTCTTATTAATAATGATTATACTCGTTATAATTTGCGTGTGAATTATGATGCTAAAATTCGTTCGAATATGCATGTAGGAGTAAAAATTGCAGGTAATTGGTCGGATCTGCAGTATGCATTAACCAGTAATTTTGATGGTACTATCGATGCCAATGAAATGAGATATGCTATTGCGGGAGTAACACCTTATGATCCTATTACAGGATATTACGGAGGAGTGATGGCTTATGGTGAAGACCCTCAGATTTTTAATCCTTATAGTGCTTATAATACGCAGCTTACACAGAAAGAGAGACAGGAATTGAATGGTAATGTCTATTGGGATTGGAGTCCGGTAAAAGGATTGACTGCACGTTTGGACTATTCTTTGAATTATGGTAATGATTTTAGGTATCAGGCAGATACTCCTAATCGTGCTTATAACTTTCAAACGAATGATTTTGGTGCTCGCTATTTCGTAGAAGATAATGCTCCGATTTATAATTATACCAATAATAGCTATAAAACTCAGTTTAGTGCACGGTTAAATTATGATATTACCTTTTGTAAACATCATACGCTGAATGCTATGTTTGCTTTTAGTGAAGAGTATTGGCATACTCGTTATCAGATGTCAGGACGCAATGATCGTTTGCATTCATCTCTTCATGAAATTGATGCAGCTCTTACAGAGAAACAGTACACGGGAGGGAATTCAAGTGCTGAAGGATTGGTTTCTTATATCGGGCGTATCAATTATGCGGCGTATCAACGCTATTTATTTGAATTCAACTTGCGTTGTGACGGTTCATCTAAATTTCTTGACGGTTCTAAATATGGATATTTCCCATCAGCTTCAGTGGGATGGATTTTTTCAGAAGAGCCATTCATTAATAAATATGTGAAAGGATGGCTAAATCATGCTAAGTTGCGTGTATCTTATGGTGTGTTAGGAAATAATAGTGGTGTGGGACGCTACGAACAACAGGAGACTTTGACTACCAATAATTATATGATTGATGGCAAGATATTGAAAGGGTATGTCAATAAGAAAATGGTAAATCGTGATTTGAGTTGGGAAGAAACATCAGTTACCAATATCGGGTTGGATATGAAGTTTTTTAATAATCGTTTATCGGTTGAACTTGATTACTATGACCGGCTAACTAGTGGTATGATTCGGCCTTCAGATATGTCTGTTCATCTGACAGGTGCGTATTCTGCTCCTCGTAAAAATATTGGTGAGCTGCGAAATAAAGGAGTAGAGGCCAACATTGTCTGGCGTGGAAGGTTAATGAGTTTAATTATACTGTGAATGCTAATGCTTCTTATAATGCTACAGTACTGGAAAAGTGGAATGAGTATTTAGGGCGTAATCAGAAAAACAGCAATGATTATGTATTTATCAACATGCCATATAACTATGTATATGCCTATGAAGCTATTGGTATTGCACAAAGTTGGAATGATGTGTATAATGCTACTCCACAAGGTGCTCAACCGGGAGATTTATTATATAAAGACTTGAATGGTGATGGGAAGATTGATGATAATGATATGAAGGCTTTTCCACGCATTCAACGTGATCGTCCCACTACAAACTTTGCATTAAGTGGTAATTTTGAGTGGAAGGGATTTGATCTTTCTATAATGTTCCAGGGAGCTGCTGGCCGTAAAACATTTTGGTTAACTGCCAATAATAATCCCGATTTGCAAGAAGCGCGGCAAGCTACTACTTGGGATCATTGGACTAAACCTTGGTCGTTGGAGAACAGAGGAGGGGAATGGACTCGTTTAGGGGGAGCAAATAATCGAAAAGAATCTACCTTTTGGTTGGATAATCTGGCTTATTTGCGTCTGAAAAATCTGCAATTAGGATATACTATTCCTCAAAACCGGTTAAAAAAAATCGGACTTAGTTCTATCAGAATGTATGTATCTGCAGATAATCTGGCTACAATTACTAAATTTCGTGGATTAGATCCTGAAAAAGAAGGTAATATAAATGATGGTTATCCTCTGGTGAAATCGTTCACTTTTGGTATTAATGTAGGTATTTAAATTTAATATCATGAAAAATAGAAGAAATTATATATTGGGTATATTACTGGGTGGAGCATCAATACTTTTAATGGGGTGTGTAAATAGTCTTTTGGACCAAATTCCTACAACTGAATTAGGTAATACGGAATTTTGGCAAACAGAAGAGGATGCAACGAATGGCTTAATGGGGGCGTATGCTGATGTACGTGGTCTTTTTAGTAGAGATTATTATTTTGATGGGCAAGGTGAATATGTCCGTGTCAGAGATGGTAGCGGTAGTTTGAGTAATACTACTACTAATATAACACAGGGGGCTGCTTATAAAGGAGGATGTTATTTTCCTGATCCGTCTTACCGTTTTGGAGCAAAGTTCGATACGTATTATAAGTTCTGTTATGGTGGCATACATCGGGTCAATTATGTGATAGAGAATACACTGAAAATGATTCCGAATGCCAAAACAGAAGAATCGAAGAAGAAGCTTGAAACCGTTATTGGTGAAGCCAGGTTGTTAAGAGGAATGATTTATTTTCGATTGATTTCTATGTGGGGTGATGTACCGTATATAGATCATGTGGTGTACAATCAAACGGAGATGGATAAAATAGTACGTACTTCCATTGCGAAAATCAAAGATTATATTATTGAAGATTTTAATTATGCTTTTGAGAAACTTCCAGTAAAATCAGAGCAGATAGGGCGGGCATCTAAGCTGCAGCTTTAGCGTTTAAAGGTAAACTCGAACTTTATTGGGCTTGTTGGAATCATTTCGGATGGCCGGAACTTGATACTTTTACTCCAAGCGAAGAGGAGGCGAGAAAGGCGTATAAGGCTGCTGCTGATGATTTCCATGCAGTAATTAATGACTATGGATTAAATTTGTTTAGGAATGGTGAACCTGGTGAATGGGGAGAACTGGGTGATGCAAATGTACTACCTAATTACTTCTATTTGTTTCTTCCTACTACAGGTAACGTCAATACTGATGGTGAAATTATTTTTGCATTCACTCATGGAGGACCAGGAACTGGACAAGGGGAATCATTGATGCGTGATTTCGCAGGGCGTAACATTCAGAATTCTCAGTGTTGGGTGACACCTACATTTCGTTTAGCAGATCGTTATCAATCTACTGTAACAGGTGATTTCACAGATCCGTTGATTCCAATGAACCCGAATGCGCCAAATGCAAGAACTACTAAAAATTCAGCAGTGAATCCGGAAAGTTATTTGAATCGTGATTATCGTATGAAAGCATCAATGTTGTGGGATTATGAAATGATCCAAGGATTAGCATCTTTAAAGAAAACAGATTGGGTACCATTTATATATAAATCATGGAATGCAAAAGTTACAATTGACGGGAAACAGTATACATCGTATAATACCGATGGTACAAACTCTGGATACGTTTTCCGTAAATTTGTTCGTAACTACGAAGGTGCAGATCGTGGTGAAGGTGACTATAACTGGCCGGTAGTTCGTTTGGCTGATGTCTATCTGATGTATGCGGAAGCGACAAATGAATTGTACGGACCACAGCAGGATGCTATTGCTTTGGTTAACAGAATCCGGCATAGGGGGAATTTACCTCCTTTGGCCTCTGACAAGATTTCTGACAAAAAAGCCTTCTTCGACGCTATCGAGCAGGAACGTATTATAGAACTGATAGCTGAAGGACATCGCGCTTTTGACTTGCGTAGATGGAGAGCTATTGAAAGAGTGTGGGGGGAACCGGGATCAGAAGAGGTTTGGATGGGTGATACACACAGTGATAAAGTATATAGCTGGTATAAGAATTTGAATGAGAGATTGTATCAACAAGCTTATATTTTTCAGATTCCACCTAAAGAACGTGATCGTAATCCGAACTTAACTCAAAATACTCCTTGGCTATAATAGCCAGAAGGCCTATAAAGAATGTTGAATTCAAATTAATATTGAAAGTAATGAAAAAATATATAGCTATTTTTTTTATAGTATTAACCTGGATCGGATGTACAAATTTTCCGATTGATGAAGATGGATTGTTAATTACCGAACGTTCAGAATGTTATGTAAGTAGTTTCGAACTTTTGGGCGTTGATTATCAGACTGTGAGACATGGAGCAGCCGTTATTGATACGATGAAGCAAACCATTCATGTGGAAGTACTGTATGGTACTGATCTGAAGAATCTTTATCCTCAGTTTTCTTTGGTAACAGATGCTAAATTGGAACCTAAGATAGAAGGGAAAGTTGACTTTTCGGATTTGGCAAATCCTAAGCAATATACGGTTATTTCGGGTAATAGAAAAGTTCGGAAAATATATACAGTTTATGTTAGTGTACAACAGAAATAAAATGAATACGATGAAGTCTATTGAATATTATTTTTTAATGGTTATCGTTGGTTTATGTTTCGTTTTTACATCTTGTGAGAATGAATACGAGGTACCTGCGGCTGGAACAACTTTACAAAATGATTGTATAAAGCGTTCATTGGGACCTAATCTGGTGGGGGCGAAAATAGAATTTGCTTATGCTATGGCACTTCCTCCTTCTCAAGGAAAGCTGATTTCTGCAAAGGTCAAGGCTTCTATTGCCGGAGCAGACGGTACTTATCTGGAACACAGATCGTTTTATACGGATCAGGGAGGAGATGATAAAGGAGTTGAGATCGGTAGCCCGTCAGTAACAGAAGGAATGATGACGGAAGTTACATTTACGAAAGATACATGTGCAGCAACGTTACGTTACTATTATGTGATTCCTGAAGAAGCTCGTGGTAAGAATATCTCTTTTAGTTTTTATGCGACAGACAGTAATGGTAGAAGTGTCTCATACGACATGGGGACATATTTTATATCTAATATGGATATAAAACTTGATATGATAATTCCTACGGATAGTTATCTTTCTATCTCGGATATGGCAGTGTATACCAATGAGAATATGCCAACTAAAGCGGACAAGATTGATTTGGTATATCTATATCGTAGGATTTCCGGGATTGATTTTTTGCATGCATTAGTTTCACCAGGAGTCGGCTCGGATTATTTACCAGAGATTGTTTTGCCGGAAGGAGTGAATCGGATGACATCATTACAAAGAACTTTTGGAGCTATTGACCAACAACTTGCTCGTGATCAATATGGAACATTTATTGATGATTTGGATTTCTATCAGATGAATTTTAGTAATGCTTCCAATTTTATTGTTAACATAAAGAAAGATGCAGGAACATGGGTTGAAACTGCTGATGGAATATATCGTGCTTTTATTTATGTCAATAAAGTGGATAATGCAAAAAAAACAATGACAATTAGCGTTAAACGATTGCGAGTGAAATAATCGTTTTTTTCAAAATTTATATGTGAGACACTAAGGTGAAGTATACTTGCTATGGAACCTTAGTTGTCTCATGTAACCCCTTTTTCTATTCTCATTTTTAATAGGTTTGTAATTTAATATAAATAATATGGCATTGAAAAGTGTTCGTTTATTCTCTCTGTTTATTCTATTGGGTATTACTTTATATTCTAAAGCTCAGAATCTCCGGATCGATGGATATAAGGGGATTTGGTATACAATTGGCCAAAAGTCGGAGTATGGAGACAAATATTCTGGTGGATTGGCTACTTATACAGCTAATCATACTCCTGTGGCTATCTATGCCTCAAAAGTTGATAAAACCTTTTTTGTTTATGGAGGGACCACCAGTGAAAAAGATAAGCATTTACTGATTATGATTTCTTGTTATGATCATAAAAGTGGAACATTGGCCCGCCCAGTTGTTGTGTGTGATAAGATGGGAGTGGATGATCCTCATGATAATGCTTCTCTTACTATAGATAGCGATGGATTTATTTGGGTATTTGTAAGTGGGAGGAATGTTAGTCGTCTGGGACAAGTATACAAAAGTACAATGCCATATTGTATTGATCATTTTGAGAAAAAGTATCAATCGGTAATAACTTATCCTCAGCCTTGGTATATAGAAGGTAAGGGATTTATTCATCTTTTTACGAAGTATACTGCTGAACGTACGTTTGGTAGAGAACTTTATTGGTCGACGAGTCTGATGGAATAAACTGGGCTCCGGATAAGAAATTAGCTGGTATGGGAGGACATTATCAGCTTAGTAATGTATGGAAGAACAAAGTTGTTACTGTTTTTAATTATCATCCTGACGGAGGAGCAGATTCTCGGACTAATGTTTATTTGGTTCAGACAGAAGATATGGGACAAACCTGGCAAACAGTGATGGTGTGACATTAACTACTCCATTGACTTCTCCGCAAAGTGCAGCTTTGGTATATGATTATCAAAAAGAGAATAAATTAGTGTACTTGAATGATTTGAATTTTGATAAAGATGGTAATCCTATTATTCTGGCAGTTATAAGTAAACATTATCAACCGGGCCCCAAAGGAGATCCCCGAGAATGGGTTGTACTTCACAGAAAAAACGGACAGTGGTACTCACATGTGTTATGCTCTTCTTCTCATAATTATGATATGGGGTCTATTTATGTAGATAATGATGTCTGGACAGTGATTGGACCGACAGAGGATGGACCGCAAAAATTTGGTACCGGAGGAGAAATTGCTTTGTGGAAAAGTTGGGATGAAGGCCAACACTGGACTAAAGTAGCAAATGTTACTAAGAATAGCCCACGAAACCATTCGTATGTTCGTCGTCCTTTATATGCTCATAATGATTTTTATGCATTCTGGGCAGACGGGAATGCTGATAGTATGTCTGTGTCAAAACTTTATTTTACAGACAAAAATGGGAGTCAGGTATACGAAATGCCCTATCGGATGAAAACTGATTATGAAAAACCAATTGCAGTATATAATCAGAATTCGTATCAACCATTTGGTGTGAATTTGGCATGTGCAGAATTTGATGAAGCAAATTTACCAGGTAAATATGATAAGCATTATACTTATCCGAAAGTAGAAGAATTGGATTATTTTAAAGATAAAGGATTGAAACTGATTCGTTTTCCTTTTAAGTGGGAAAGGATACAGCATGAGTTGAATGGTGAACTTAATTCTGTAGAGCTGAAACGGATTAAAGATTTTGTAGGTGAGGCAGAGAAAAGAAGTATAAGCGTGATTCTTGATTTACATAATTATGCACGACGTTATCACCAAGGAGTGAAATGTATTATTGGTACTAATGGGGTAACCTTAGATCACTTTGCAGATTTTTGGCGGCGTTTTGCATGGAAATGAGTTCATTCTCCAATATCTATGGCTACGGATTAATGAATGAGCCTCATGATTTAGGGAGTTCGGTTTCCTGGTTTCAAATGGCACAGAAAGGTATTGAGGCAATAAGAAAAAGTGATCAAGAACGACCAATAATTATTGGGGGGGACGATTGGAGTTCTGCGGAGAGATGGGTAGAGAAGAGTGATACATTGAAATATTTAAAGGATCCTGTGAATAATTTGATTTATGAGGCGCATGTTTATTTTGATGCGGATGCTTCGGGAAGTTATAATGGATCATATGATACGGAGAAAGGATCTCCTACACGAGGGATAGAAAGGGTTCGGCCATTTGTTAATTGGCTTAAAAATAATCAGTTAAAAGGGTTTGTTGGTGAATATGGTGTTCCGGATGACGATGAGCGTTGGTTGGTCACTATGGATAACTTTTTAAATTATCTACAGAGCGAAGGTGTGAATGCTACCTATTGGGCAGCAGGTCCATGGTGGGGTAAATATCCTCTTAGCCTTACACCAAAAGGTGGGAAAGATGCTCCGCAAATGAAGATAGTAGAAAAATATCTTACTACCAGTTATCGGCATTGGGTAGATGGAGCACTTGCTAAAGCCGAAAAACAGGCTTTATTGATGGCCAGACATCTGAAAGATAAAGAAGGTAAATTACCGCGCTCTTTGAACTCTAATGGAGAACTAGTGACCTCTTCTTCTGATTGGTGGTGTAGTGGCTTTTTCCCTGGTGTATTGTGGTATTTGTATGAAAATAATAAGGGTAGTGAAGAACTGTTTGATTATGCTAATTTATATACTAAACGTATTGAAAAGGAACAGTTCAACACGAGTACTCATGATTTGGGGTTTATGCTGTATTGTAGTTATGGGAATGGATTTAGATTGAATCCGACATCTGAATCAGAGGGAGTTCTTATTAACGGTGCACACGCTTTATCTGCAAGGTATAATCCGGTTGTGAAGTGTATCCGTTCCTGGAATAAATGGCGTGATTATTCTTATCCTGTAATTATAGATAATATGATGAATCTGGAGATGTTAATGTGGGCTTATAAGAGAACGGGAGACGATACTTTTAAGAATATAGCCATTTCTCATGCGAATACGACGAAATTGCATCATTTTCGAGAGGATTATAGCTCCTTTCATGTGGTTGCTTATGATTTGAAAAGTGGTAAAGTGTTGCAGCGAGGGACTGATCAGGGATATGGTGACGATAGTTCTTGGGCACGTGGACAAGCATGGGCACTTTATGGGTATACGATGATGTATCGTGAGACAGGAAATGAAGATTATTTGAATTTAGCATGGCATATCGCAGATTTTATACTGAATCACCCACATCTGCCGAAAGATAAAATTCCATATTGGGATTTTGATTCTCCTGGTATACCTGATGATTATAGAGATTCTTCGTCTGCTGCTATTATCGCTTCCGCTTTGTTGGAATTGAGTAAATATTCGGAGGGTCATCGTTGTGAAAGGTACTACACAGTAGCGGAACAGCAACTTCGTATGCTTGCTTCGGATGAGTATATGGCTGAAGTAGGAACAAATGGTTTTTTTATATTAAAACATGGAGTAGGAAATATTCCTCAGAATTCAGAATTGGATGCTCCTTTGAGTTATGGTGATTATTATTTCATAGAGGCTCTTTTGCGGTATCGAAATTATTAAAAACAGAGAACATATGAGAACTATTTTTCTTTTGATATTCTTTTTACTTTTTCAGGGGGAATTAAATATGTATGCACAAGTATTACCTTCACATCCCCGTATATTAATGTCTGGTGGAGAGGAAATAGAAATTAAAGAAGCTTTATCTATGGATACTCTTTGGACTGGTTTACATCGAAATTTCCTCAAAGAATGTAATAATCTGCTTAATCGGCCATTGTTGGAAAGGAAAAAGGTGGGTATGCGGTTATTAGCTACTTCTCGAGAAGCTCTTCGAAGAATATTATTTTTGTCTTATGCGTATCGTATTACTGGAGATGAAATATATTTTCAACGTGCAGAGGAAGAATTACTTACTGTTTGTCGTTTTTCTGATTGGAATCCATCTCATTTTCTGGATGTGGCTGAAATGGTCTTAGGAGTTGCCATTGGTTTTGATTGGTTGTATACTAAGTTATCGGCTGATTCACGCAGAATCATTAGTGAAGCTATCATGACGAAAGGGCTCTTACCTGCACAGGATGAGAGATATAATTGGTATTTGAAAGCAAATCATAATTGGAATCAAGTATGTAATGCAGGTATAGCAATTGCTGCTTTGGCGGTTTATGAACAAAATCCGGAAATGTGTAGATCTCTTATTCGGCAGGCAGTAGAATCTGTAAAGCTCCCTATGGCTGAATATGCACCTGACGGGGCATATCCTGAAGGGTATTCATATTGGAGGTATGGAACAACTTTTAATGTTCTTTTATTGGGAACCCTGGAGAAAGTTGGTGATTGGGATTTGTTGCCAGCTTTGTCGTCAGGTTTTATGAATACCCCTTATTATTATGAGCAGATGGTTGGTCCAACCGGGTATAGTTTTAATTATGCAGATTGTGGTGATGAGCATGGGTTAGCACCTGTTATGTTTTGGTTTGCAAAGAAAACTGGGGATCTTTCTTTATTATGGACAGAAAAAAGCTTCATGCAAAAAGATAAATGTTCTGGCTATTTGGCAAATAGACTGTTTCCGCTAATATTTTTATGGGGTAGAAATATAGAAATAGACAAAATTGTTCCTCCTGAAAAGATGATGTGGATAGGAGGGGGCATTACACCAGTTGCATTGATGCGTACTTCTTGGACTGATAAAAATGCTTTGTATGTGGGCATTAAAGGAGGAACTTCCAGTAGTAATCATTCACATATGGATGCTGGATCCTTTGTGATGGATGCTATGGGGATACGATGGGCTATGGATTTGGGAATGCAAGACTATGAATCTTTGGAATCGAAAAAAATGCAAATCTGGAGTAATGATCAACATTCAGAGCGTTGGAAGGTTTTTCGTTATAATAATTATGCTCATAATACCCTTACTATTAATAATAAACTACATGATGTAAAAGGGTATGCGTACTGGAAATCGTTTGTTGATAGTGAGGGTTTGAAATCTGCAACGATTGACTTGACTACTATTTTTAAGGATGAACTGCTCTTTTGTCAAAGAGAAATTACAATGGTAAACGGCGCTTATGTAGTGGTGAAAGATAGTGTGAAAACAGATACTACAAAGCAAGCTCTTTTACGTTGGACAATGTTGACAAGAACTCAGATAAGAGGGATACAGAAGGATGGCTTTATACTGGAGCAAGATGGGAAAAGGATGAATGTGAAAATTAAAAGTCAGAATCAGGTTCAAATAAAAAAATGGTCTGCACAATCCGGTAATAGTTATGACGCTCCAAACCCTAATGTTGTTTTGATAGGATTTGAAACTATTATTCCGGCTGGAGAGGAAGCGGTTTTTGAAACAGTTCTATGCCCGGAACAATTGGTTAATTAGTATAGGTTTAAAAAATATCATAGAATAATATGAAAATACGATTTTTTTTCTTGTTAATATGTTTTCTATCTGTTGGCTATTCTTGGCGCCTGCATGCAAAAATTGTATTACCCGCTATGTTTACGGACAATATGGTATTACAACGACAAACTGAAGTAGCTTTTTGGGGAACGGCTACTCCGAGGTGTACTGTAACAATTAAAACTTCTTGGAACAATAAAGAGTATTTGGTTAATTCATCAGATAAAGGTGAGTGGCGGACAAGAATATCTACTCCTCAAGCAGGTGGTCCATATTATATTATTGTCTCAGATGAAACGAGCATTCGTTTGGATAATGTATTAATTGGTGAAGTTTGGCTTTGTGCTGGACAGTCTAATATGGAGATGCCAATCGGAAGTTGGGGGAAAATAAATAATTATGAAGCAGAAATTCGTTTGGCTCAATGTCCCGAAATACGTGTTTTGCATGTTGAACGTGCTGCAAGTTTGTCACCACTCAGTGATTTGAAGAAGGTACGTAAGGGGACTTGGCAGGTTTGTTTGCCGGAGTTTGCAGCAAACTTTTCTGCCGTTGCGTATTTTTTCGCTAAGAATCTTCATCGCCATTTAAATGTTCCTATTGGAGTAATTACGGCCTCGTGGGGAGGGACTATTGCAGAATCGTGGATTAGTAAAGAAGCAATAACCCGGATAACTGATTTAGATAGTTGTGAAAAGGATACTCTCAAAGAATATTCCGTTGATAGAGATGGTCCTAATATCCATTCTGTACTTTTTAATGCAATGATTCATCCTATCATTCCTTATACTTTAAAGGGAATCATTTGGTATCAAGGTGAATATAATTGTGCCCGTGCAGAACAGTATAAAGATATATTTCCGCTCTTGATTACTGATTGGCGTAAACAATGGAAACAAACGCTGCCCTTTTATTTTGTACAGTTACCTAATTTTGGAGAAAGAAATGAGGAGCCGACTGGTGCACAATGCTGAATTAAGAGAAGCTCAATTTGAAACATTGTGTATGGCCAATACTGGGATGGCAGTAACCATAGAACTGGGAGAAGCAAGAATGTACATCCCAAAAGAAAGAAAGAGGTCGGTGACAGGTTGGCATTAATAGCAAGGGCTAAGACTTATGGAGAAGATATTGTTTATTCCGGGCCTCTGTATAATTCATATATCATTGAAAATAATCAGGTGAGGATTAAGTTTGATCACGTTGGTGGCGGGCTAAAGATTAAAGGAGGGGATTTGATAAAAGGTTTCTCAATAGCTGGTCCGGATCACAAGTTTTATTGGGCAGAAGCTGAAATAGATGGAGAAGAAGTAGTGGTTAGTTCTCCTAATGTTCCTTATCCACTTGCAGTGAGGTATGCTTGGGCTGCTAATCCAGAATGTAATTTGTATAACGGGGCTGATTTACCAGCCTCACCGTTTAGGACAGATCATTGGAAATAAAGTATAGTGTTGTTTTAAATTTTAATAGTATGAAAAATGTATTATTAGGGTCTGATAATAAAGAAGTTGGTTATCAGTGTAATGATTCGTATGTACATCTTGAATTACCGTCGCTGAATATAAATAAGCTTCTGTGTTTAAATACCTGGGTATTGAGACTGAACAATGCTTTGAAATAAATGATAGAGGGTTTTGTACAACTATTATAAATATTGAAAGTAAAAATAAATTTAATGGATTATCATTCTTTTCTTTCTTGTATTGATTTTACTATTGTTGCCGTTTACTTGGGGGTATTGGTCTTTATAGGATTTCATTTGAAGCGTCGTGCATCTCAGAATCTGGAATCATATTTGTTGGGGGGTAAACATATCCCATGGTATTTGCTGGGATTATCTAATGCCTCTGGTATGTTTGATATTTCTGGTACTGTATGGCTGGTTGGTATAACTATTGTATATGGACTTAAGAGTATTTATATACCTTGGCTTTGGCCTGTTTTTAACCAAATATTTCTGATGGTTTATTTATCGGCTTGGTTACGTCGTTCCAATTGTACGACAGGAGCAGAGTGGATTCGCTTTCGTTTCGGAACGGATAATGGTGCTGTGACTTCTCATTGGATTATTGTTGTGTTTGCTATTTTGGTTGGACTGGGCATGTTGGCTTACGGTTTTATTGGTATGGGTAAATTTGTGGAGATATTTATGCCATTAAAAAGCGTCTTTCCTTTTTTGTCTTTTCTTCCTGATACATATATTCCTCATGTCTGGGGTGTTATTTTTACTCTGTTTGCAGTATTCTATGCTTTGATGGGTGGAATGATGAGTATTGTTTGGGCAGATGTGGCACAATACATCATTATGGGTTTAGCTTCCGTGGCTGTAGCTATTATTGCGATATTGCATTTAGATATCATTGAGTTTTCTTCTTGGTTACCAAATAGTTGGTTTTCTCCGTGGTTTGGGCAAGAGTTAAATATGACTTGGACAGGTAAGTTTGTTGAGTTTAACAATAAAATAGGTAGTGATGGTTACCAGCTTTTCAGCCTTTTCTTTGGATTAGTTCTTTTGAAAGGTGTGTTAGCTAGTGTTGCTGGCCCGGCTCCTACTTATGATATGCAAAAAATACTGTCAACTCGTTCTCCTCGTGAAGCAGCTTTGATGAGTGGCTCGGTCACATTGGTATTGATGCCGGTTCGTTATATAATGATTACAGGCTTTGCTATATTAGGGCTTATTTTGTTTAATCAGATACAGGGGCAAATTACTACTCCTGCCGGTGTGATTGATTTTGAGTTAGTTCTTCCGGCAGTAATTAATCACCCTTGGATTCCAGCTGGAATAACTGGGTTGATTCTTGCAGGATTACTGGCTGCATTTATGTCTACTTTTGCAGGAACTTTAAATGCAGTTCAGGCATATATTGTTAATGATATTTATATAAAGTATTTTAAGAAAGATGCGACACCCAGACAAGCCAATCGTGCAAATATTGTTGTGGGTTTAATTGTTGTTGTTGTCAGTATTTGTTTTGGAGTATTAGCACAAGATGTGAATAGTGTGTTACAATGGGTTACTAGTGCATTGTATGGTAGCTATATTGCGGCGAATATCTTAAAATGGCATTGGTGGAGATTTAATGGACGTGGTTTTGCCTTAGGTATGGCTGCAGGCATGATTCCGGCATTGATTCTTCCGATAGTTCCTTACTTTGACGGAGTGTTACCTTTATACTATTTTCCGATTATTTTTATTTGCTCTATTGTTGGATGTGTATGGGGAACTTATTCAGTACCTCCTACCGATTTAGAGGTTTTGAAGGAGTTTTATAAAACAACTCGTCCATGGGGAATTTGGAAGCCTATTGATGTACTTGTTAAAGCTGAAACTCCTGATTTTAAGGAAAATTCTGATTGCTGTAGAGATCTTATTAATGTTGGAGTTGGGATTATCTGGCAGACAGCTCTGGTGGCGGCGTCGATTTATCTCGTTTTACAGCAATTCATTTATTTTATTGTAGCAGTTATTATTGTTATAATTACTTCAGTAATATTAAAAAGGAATTGGTTTAATAAACTGGAAAATTGAATTTAATAAATAATATTACAGATTATGAAATTTGGATTTTTTGATGACGATAAGCGTGAATATGTGATTACAAACCCACGAACTCCATGGCCATGGATTAACTATTTAGGAACAGAAGATTTCTTTAGCTTGATTTCTAATACAGGAGGCGGATATACGTTTTGTAAGGATGCAAGATATAGGCGTATTACACGATATCGTTATAATAATGTACCAATAGACGACGGAGGGAAATATTTTTATATCAATGATGGGGAAAATATATGGAGTCCGGGTTGGAAACCTTGTAAAACAGAGTTGGATAAATATATTTGCAGGCATGGGTTGAATTATACGGTTATTACCGGGGCTAAAAATGGTCTCGAGGTAGAGATCTTGTATATGGTACCATTGCATACATGGGCAGAAGTTCAGAAAGTTACGTTGAAGAATACAACAAATCAAATAAAACGATTTAAAGTATTTTCGTTTGTTGAATGGTGTCTGTGGAATGCTCAAAGTGATATGGAAAATTTCCAGCGTAATCTTTCATTAGGTGAGGTGGAGGTAGAAAACTCAATTCTATTTCATAAAACAGAGTATAGAGAACGACGGAATCATTATTCTTATTATTCGGTGAATGTACCTATAAATGGTTTTGAAACGGATCGTGAATCATTTTTAGGAATGTACAATGGTTTTGATCAACCTCAGGCGGTAACTCAAGGAAGGGCATGTAACAGCATAGCACATGGTTGGTTGCCAATAGCGTCTCATTATATTGAAATTGAGTTGGGACCGGGAGAGTTAAAAGATTTGATCTTTGTTTTAGGATACGTTGAAAATGGTGAAAGTGAGAAGTGGGACGAGGAACAGAAACTAAATAAAAAGTGTGCATATGAAGTAATTGATAGATTTAATACTGTTGATTCTGTAGACCGAGCTTTTAATGAATTAAAAGAGTATTGGGACTATTTGTTGAGTGCATATGTACTGGAATCACTGGATCCGAAACTTAACCGAATGGTGAATATCTGGAATCAGTACCAGTGCATGATAACTTTCTGCTTTTCTCGTTCTGCCTCATATTTTGAGAGTGGTATAGGGCGTGGCATGGGGTTTAGAGATTCTAATCAAGACTTGATTGGCTTTGTTCATCAGATACCAGAACGAGCTCGTCAGCGTATTATTGATATTGCATCGACACAATTTTCTGATGGTGGTTGTTATCACCAGTATCAACCTCTGACGAAGAAAGGAAATAATGAGATAGGACAAGGGTTTAATGATGATCCTATGTGGCTGATTTTTGGCACTATACATTACTTAAAGGAAACGGGTGATTTTTCCATCTTACATGAACAGGTTCCTTTTGATAATCAGAAAGGATCGGAAGCTTCACTCTTCTTCCATCTTCAAGTTTCTTTTGAGCATATTGTGAATAATTTAGGGCCTCATGGTTTGCCTTTAATAGGGCGGGCGGACTGGAATGATTGTTTAAATTTGAATTGTTTCTCAAGTAATCCGGATGAGAGTTTTCAAACTACGGAAAATAAATCGGAGGGTACAAAAGCTGAGAGTTTAATGATAGCTGGATTGTTTGTAATGTATGGACGAGAATATGCAAGACTGTGTAAGATATTAAATAAGAATATTGAGGCAGAAAAGGCATACAAACATGTGGATGAGATGGTAAAGGCGGTGATGAAATATGGATGGGATGGCAATTGGTTTTTACGGGCCTATGATTATTGGGGGCGGAAGATCGGTTCGGAGGAGAATGAAGAAGGGAAAATCTTTATAGAATCGAATGGTTGGTGTACAATGGCTCAGATCGGATTGGAAGAGGGAATGGTGGAAAAGGCTTTGGATGCGGTGAAAGAAAGATTGGATTGCCAGTATGGTATAGTATTGAACAACCCGGCTTTTTCAAAGTACTATAAAGAGTATGGGGAAATATCGACTTATCCTGAAGGATACAAGGAAAATGCTGGAATATTTTGTCATAACAATCCATGGATTATGATAGGTGAAACCATTCGTGGACGCGGAGATAACGCTTGGGAATATTATAAAAAAATATGCCCAGCTTATCTTGAGAGTATCAGTGAACTTCATAAAATGGAACCTTATGTTTACTCTCAAATGATAGCAGGAAAAGATGCTTATAAACCTGGTGAGGCGAAAAACTCATGGTTAACAGGAACAGCTTCTTGGAATTATTTTGCCATAACGCAATATATTTTAGGTATTCGGCCAGAGTATGACGGTCTGTTGATTGATCCGTGCATACCTTCTTCATGGCGTAAATTTAGGGTGAAACGCAGATTTAGGGGAGCTATTTATGATATCGTAATAAATAATCCAAAAGGAAAAATGAAAGGAGTTAAGCAAATTATAGTGGACGGTGAAAAACTTGAAGGTTCTTTCATTCCAGCGATGTTAGCCGGTAGTACTTATAAAGTTGAGGTAATAATGTAGTATTTATAAAATGAATAAACATGAGAAAGAAAATGGATGTTCGGAGAAGGGGGGATGAATTCGGGAGGAAAGGGAGGTAGTCATTGTTAATAGTATTGTGTCTGCTAGAATCTATGTTAGCGATGTAAAAAGAAGGGGATTTTTATTGTTATATGTATAGGTGTAGCATTCCCCTTTTTTATAAATTGTTGATGTTACTAATTTGATGTTGAATTAAAAAAAGTGAATCTGATGAAAATCTTGAAACTGCTATTTTGGGTTTCTCTGTTGCCCTTTGTATCTGTACAAGGTAGAATAATAAAGGTTTTGGCTATTGGGAATAGCTTTTCTGAAGATGCTGTTGAGCAGAATCTGTATGAATTGGCTGTTGGTGGTGGGGATACATTGATTATTGGAAATATTTATCGTCCTGGGCAAAGTCTACAGTCACATTGGAAAATGGCTATTTCAGAAGAAGCTTTCGAGTATAGAAAAATTGAGAATGGAAAGAAAACGAATGTTCATAAGAAAATGCATGAGTGTATTACAGATGAAAACTGGGATTATATTACATTCCAGCAAGCCAGTTATGATTCAGGATTACTGGAATCTTATGAACCCTGGTTATCTAATTTGTTGGAATATGTAAGGAGATATATTACTAATTCTACTGTAAAAATAGGGTTACATCAAACTTGGGCTTACGCTCAGAACTCGACTCATTCTGGATTCTCTGTATATGGTAACAGTCAAATAGACATGTGCCAAGCTATCGTAACGGCTGTTTCCATAGTAGCTCAACGCCATGCTAATGAGATAGCGTTTGTGGTACCTTCAGGAACTGCTATTCAGAATTTGCGTAACACTTTTGTTGGAGATACTCTTTGTCGTGATGGTTATCATTTGAGTTTGGGATTAGGACGTTATACTGCGGCATGTACTTGGCTTGAGATAATAACCGGACAGAATCCCGAAACGAGCTCTTATAGTCCTTCTTCATTGACAGAGCAAGAGGTTTTGTTAGCAAGAAAAGCAGCGCATACAGCTGTCCTTTATCCCTATGCTTCTGTTAGGATTGATGAATAGGGACTTTAATATGGTACTGTTCACTATTTTGTGTAGATAGAAGGCACTCTCCATAATATTGTGGACAATGCCTTGGAAAACGTTATTTCTTTTCCTTCTTTAGTACTTTCTCAATTGCATGGCTCAGACTGTCTGTTGGGATATCTCTTGCAAGTATCCTGCCGCCTGGAGATACGAGTATATTGGTTGGTAATTTCAGTATGGTATATTGTTTGGCAGTCTCCAGATTCCACCCAGTAAAGGTACATACCTGTTCCCAGGTTAGTGTATCCTGCTTTATCTTATTTTTCCAGTCTTCTTTATTTATGTCGAGTGAAATACCTAATATGCCAAATTCTTTGTTCTTTTTATACTTGTTGTTTATCTTGCGCAGTTCCACATTTGTAGAATCACACTCTTCGCACCAGGATGCCCAGAAATTGATGAGCATATATTTGTCCTTGAACTTATCTAAGCGTGTTACTTTTTCTCCTTTTTGATTGGGAAGGCTGAAGAAAGGAGCTGTCTTGCCTTCATTCACTTTTTCTATTTGGGTGATATTTTCGGTCAACTGTCCAATGGAAGGTTTATCTTGAAGTACTCCTGCCATCACATCAATCAGCTCTTTTATCTTTTTAAAGTCAGGAGTTTCCTTTTGTACAAAATACTTGTCCAGCAGATAAATGCTGACGAAAGAATTGTTGTGCTGGCGGATAAATTCTTCTGCTTTTGCTTCGAGCATTTTTTCGGAGGGTATGCCCGGCCCTTGCAGCGTTGCTTGGAAGGCTGAGAACTCTTCATTATAAATATTTCCCTCAATATTCAGGTGGTCCAGGTTGTTTGCATTCCCTTGTACCTTGATTTTCTCTTTTTTATCAAGAAAAATCGGATACTCTGTTTCCCCTTTCAAGAGTAGCATGGCTGTGGTGATGGTGTCTACTTTTAATGAATGAGAGAACTTGCCTCCCTTCACATATATAGTATCTATATGCTGGTAGAGTCCGTCGATGCCATATAAATAGATTGTATCGTCTCCCAGTCCTTTAATTTCTCCGGTTATGCTTGTTGTATCTGCATTTTTCTTGCAGCCTGTCAGGCAGATTATCAGGATGAGCAAGATATTTATTTTCTTCATTTTTGCATCTTTTCTGCGAAAGTACGGGTTTTATGGATAAAAAAAAAGAATTGCTCACCATAAATGATGAGCAACTCCTTTTTTTCAAATAAAATACGAAGGATTCGTTTATTTGATAATATTCATAAAGTCTGAGTTAACGAAGTATTTTGCGAACTCAAGATCAGTTGCAGCTTTCTTAGCTAATGAAGAGTCTTTAGCAACTGCGCTTTTCAGACTGCTTGTTAACATAGAAAGATTGTTAGTTCTTGCACCTAATACAGCCATCAGATAGTCTGTGTAAGCATCCGGTTTTTCTACACCAGCCAATGTGTTTTTAGCTTTGTTGTAGTCCTTAGCCAGGATCTGAGCAAGAGCAGCACTATTTGTCTTAGCGTCACCGAATGAGTTTACAGCTCTTTCATACTGACCTTGTGCAATGTACAGGTTACCCATTGTTTCGCCCAGTTCTTTAGCGCCAGAAGCCTTACCTAAGTAAGATTCAGCAGCGCTCTTATCACCTTTAGCCAGAGCTACAAGACCTAAGTTCATGTTAACTTCAGGAGCAGCCTGAATGTTAGCAGCTTTCTTCAGGTATGATTCAGCTTTGTCAATGTTACCAGCCTGATAAGCCAATTTACCAAGGTTGTTGAATGCACGGTAGTCATTCGGGAACAACTCAGTAGCTTTTGTATAGATTACTTCTTTCTTACCGTTGTCATTAGTCAGTGTTGCAGCATACAGCAATTCTTCCAAAGTCAGTTCTTTAGGATTAGAAGAAGCCAAAGAAGCGATTTCGTCGTCAGACTTACCAATGATCTCATAGTTCAAAGTCAAACGAGAACGACGCAATTGCGGCAGGATTTCGTCAGCCAAAGTTTTGTAAACAGAAGAGATGTTTTTGATTTCTTGTTCTCTTTGTTCAGGATCCTGATACATAGAGAGTACGCGAAGGATCAATTCTTTGTCCTGGATGTTTGATTTAGAAACCAGTTCCTGGAAACCTTCCCAGTCCTGAGCTGTGTATTTAGCATCGATAGCTGCATCGATCTTAGCTTTCTTAAGGTCTTTGCTCAACATCTTAGTAGTGTTGTCCTCACGGTTTTCGGCCAGCTTAGTGTTCAAACCTACACCACCATCAGGAGATGCATAAGCAGAAATTTCAATGTTGCTGATTTTTTTGTTAGCAGCATCGTTTACGTTAGCTACTTCCTTGTTGAATTCTTTAGCAGTCTTCAATTCGCTTGCACGAATGTTAGCCTGTTGGATAAGGAACATAATGTTAGCATTGTGTTTCTCTTTGATGATACGTTGGAAAGCGTCGTCACCGTTAGCAGGGTTAGCACTTTGCAGCGTGTTTTCAATCAATTCTGAAGTAGAAATCACACCATCAGCAATTTTCACAGCAGGGATAGCTACTGTCTTGTTGCCGATTTTAGCATTGAATTCAAGGTACAATTCAGACTTAGCCATTTCAGGAACATAGTCAAATGAAGTTTTCATCGTGTAGTTACCACCCATCTTGTAAGAGATAGTCTGGTCGTTACCTTCAACTTTTTCACCTTGGAATACTGCAGGTTGGCCTTTAACTTCGCCACCATTCCATCTTAAAACCGGAGTTACTTCTACAACGGCTTTCTTTTTGAAATACTTTTCAGGAACTTTCCGTTGATAGTTACAGGAACTTTACCACCCACTGCTTCCAACACCTGCGGAGTTGTAGTAAAGTAGTCAGATGATAATTCACCCATTTTGCTGCAAGACGAAAATGCAACAATCAATGCCATAAGGAAAGGCAAATAAAGCTTCTTAATCATTTTAGGTATAAATTAAATGTTTGTAATTGAAATATTCGTCCATTCATGCCTTTTCCATTTAACCCGGAAAAAGTAACGCAAAGATATTAAATATTAAGATATATATATAGCTAAAGTATTGTTTTTATTATAATTTAATGAAATCAGCCTTTCTTTTCTTGACGATATTTAATATTACGCGGGTGATGCTCTATTATTTCACTCCGTAACATGTTCCGATCGATGTGAGTATATATCTCCGTAGTGGCAATGGATTCATGCCCAAGCATACATTGAATTGCTCGTAAATTGGCTCCTCCTTCCAGCAAATGAGTGGCAAATGAATGACGAAATGTATGTGGACTGATATTCTTGGTGATACCGCTTATCTGTGCGAGTTCTTTGATGAGGTGGAAGACCATAATGCGGGATATGTTTTTACCCCATCGGGCCAGAAAAACAAAATCCTCATATTCTTTTTTTATTTTTCCCCGGTTCCGGTCAATAAAGTATAGTTGTATCTCTTTAATAGCTCGTGGAGAAATCGGTACCAGACGTTGTTTGCTGCCTTTACCTTCTACTTTGATAAAACCTTCGTCAAAATAAAGATCGGAAAGCTTTAAATTGGTCAGTTCGGATACGCGTAAACCGCAGCTATACAAGGTTTCCAGCATGGCACGATTGCGCTGGCCTTCGTTTTTACTAAGGTCTATGGCTGAGATGATGGTATCAATTTCTTCAACTGTCAGTACCTCTGGTATTTTAAAGCCAATTTTGGGGCCTTCAAGCAGTTCGCTGGGATCGGCTTCTATATAGTCGGCCATAATGAGAAAGTGGAAGAAAGATTTGATACCTGAAATAATTCGTGCCTGCGAACGTGGGTGAATACCAATATCATGCAGTCCGGCAGAGAAGCGTTCCAGATCGTTCAGACAAACATCCAGAACTCCGGTATTCTCTGCTTGCAGGAAGTTGAGTAGCTTACTCAGATCGGTCATGTAAGCATCCAGCGTATTTTTAGACAGAGACTTCTCCAACTTTAGATATTGTTGGTACTTTTTAATTATCTGCTCTTGTGTATCCTTCTTCTCGGTTTTTTCGTTTATTTTCATTTCTTTTTTCTACCTTTGCTCCGCGAAGATAGGTTGCACCTCAGCAAAATACAAATAAATTTGCTTCTACATTCGGTTTGCGCTATCTTTGCACCCTGAAATAATGTTCCCGAGACAAAGGTATTAAAATTAGTAGGATTGTGTTATGAGGATACAAATTATTAATGGCCCCAATATTAATCTGCTGGGCAAGCGTGAACCTTCCATATATGGTAGTGTTACATTTGAAGACTATCTGGCAGAACTCCGCAAAGCGTATAAGGATATAGAAATTAACTATTTTCAATCGAATATTGAGGGAGAAATGATTGACTGCATTCAGCAGACGGGTTTTGAAGCAGATGGTATTATTTTAAATGCGGGGGCATATACACATACGTCTATTGCTTTACAAGATGCTATTCGTGCGGTGACTGCCCCGGTAATCGAAGTACATATTTCTAATGTACACAGTCGTGAAGATTTTCGTCATGTGTCTATGATTGCTTGTGCCTGTAAAGGAGTCATTTGTGGTTTTGGGCTCAATTCATACCGTCTGGCCCTTGAGGCTTTAAGATAATAATGTGAGAATAAAATAGATTCATATAATTAATGTGTAAATAAGCCGGAGGACGATTGGCATATGGGCACATTATCAAAATTAAATAATTATTTAAGATGTTGCTGAAACAGACTAAAATCGTAGCTTCCATCTCAGACAGACGCTGCGACGTAGACTTTATAAAACAGTTGTTTGATGCCGGGATGAACGTTGTTCGTATGAATACCGCGCATGCCAGCCGTGAAGGTTTTGAAGCTTTGATAGCTAATGTACGTGCCGTTTCCAACCGTATTGCCATCCTGATGGATACCAAAGGGCCGGAAGTACGAACTACTGCTAATGCCGAACCTATTCCTTTTCAGATTGGAGAGAAAGTGAAGATTGTTGGTAATCCTGACCTGGAAACAACCCGCGAATGTATTGCTGTTTCATATCCCAATTTTGTACATGATCTGAATATCGGTGGAACGATTCTTATTGATGATGGTGATCTTGAACTTCGTGTGATTGATAAAACAACTGACCATTTGCTTTGTGAAGTGCAAAATGAGGCTGTCCTGGGTAGTCGTAAAAGTGTGAATGTTCCGGGGGTGCGAATCAACCTGCCTTCGTTGACAGAGAAAGACCGTAATAATATATTGTATGCTATAGAGAAGGATATCGATTTTATAGCACATTCGTTTGTACGTAACAAGCAGGATGTGCTTGATATTCGTACTATTCTTGACGAGCATAATAGTGATATTAAAATTATTGCCAAGATTGAAAATCAGGAAGGTGTTGATAATATCGATGAAATCCTTGAAGTGGCTGATGGTGTGATGGTAGCGCGTGGTGATCTGGGTATTGAAGTACCACAAGAACGTATTCCGGGTATCCAGCGTACACTGATTCGTAAATGCGTGTTGGCAAAGAAGCCGGTTATTGTAGCTACACAGATGCTTCACACTATGATTAATAATCCGCGTCCGACTCGTGCGGAGGTAACTGATATTGCTAATGCTATCTATTATCGTACTGATGCTTTGATGCTGAGCGGTGAAACGGCTTATGGTAAATATCCGGTAGAAGCCGTGAAAACGATGACTGCTATTGCCGCACAAGCTGAAAAAGATAAACTGGAAGAGAACGATATCCGCATTCCGTTGGATGAAAATAGTAATGATGTGACTGCATTCCTTGCCAAGCAAGCTGTGAAAGCTACAGCCAAGCTGAAGATGCGTGCTATTATTACTGATAGTTATAGTGGACGTACTGCCCGTAACCTTGCTGCTTTCCGTGGTAAATATCCTGTGCTGGCCATTTGTTACAAGGAGAAAACCATGCGTCATCTGGCTCTTTCTTATGGGGTGGAAGCGATCTATATGCCCGAATTGGCTAACGGACAGGAGTATTACTTTGCTGCACTACGCCGTCTGTTGAAAGAAGGACGTTTGTGTCCTTCGGATATGGTAGGTTATTTGAGTAGTGGTAAAGCGGGAACCCAAACTTCTTTCCTTGAAATCAACGTTGTGGAAGATGCTTTGAAACACGCTGAAGAAACGGTACTGCCTAATAAGAACAGATATTTATAATTTATAATTGGACGATTTACAATTTACGATTGAAATTACTTCTGATAAACAAGAGTTATTTCAATCGTAAATTGTAAATCGTCCAATCGTAAATCCTTTTTCTCTTTCCATGGATACTATAGACGATTACATCCTGAGCCATATAGATGATGAAGGCGATTATCTGAAAGCCTTGTATCGTGACACACATGTTAAACTACTTCGTCCTCGTATGGCTTCCGGCCATTTGCAGGGAAGAATGTTGAAGATGTTTGTGAGATGATTCGCCCCCGGCAGATACTTGAAATAGGTACGTATAGTGGTTATTCTGCTCTTTGCCTGGCCGAGGGACTTCCGGAAGGAGGAATGCTTCACACATTTGAGATTAATGATGAACAAGAGGATTTTACACGTCCCTGGCTGGAAGGATCGGCTTATGCTGATAAAATAAAGTTCTATATCGGTGATGCCCTTGAACTTGTTCCCGGATTGGGTATTGTGTTTGATCTTGCCTTTATAGATGGGGATAAGCGTAAATATATCGAATATTACGAAATGACGCTTGTACATCTTTCCGCCGGAGGTTATATTATAGCTGATAATACTTTATGGGATGGCCATGTTCTGGAAGAGCATCCGCATAGTAACGATTATCAAACAATTGGTATTAAAGCGTTCAATGATCTTGTGGCAAAAGATACAAGGGTAGAGAAGGTGATACTTCCTTTGCGGGATGGGCTGACGATTATCCGTAAAAAATAGTGCTAACTTAGTGGGTATGCTATTTCGATAATGAAAACTAAAAATATCATATAAATAGCCTGTCAAGCGATATATTTCTGTAACTTTGTGTTTTATATGAGTAGGTGAAGGTCGCCTGCTCAATATGAATAATTACATTTAATAAACCTGATAAATAACTTTATGGAAACAACCAGACAGAATAAGATATCCCGTTTGTTGCAAAAAGAATTGAGTGAAATCTTCTTGTTACAAACTAAGGCGATGCCCGGTATACTGGTGTCAGTAAGTGCAGTTCGTATTAGTCCTGATATGAGTATAGCGCGTGTATACCTTAGTATTTTTCCTTCTGAAAAGGGAGAAGAGATGGTAAAAAATATCAATAACAACATGAAATCTATCCGGTATGAGCTCGGAACGCGGGTTCGTCACCAGTTGCGTATCATTCCCGAACTGAAATTCTTTGTGGATGATTCATTGGATTATATAGAAAAGATAGATTCTCTTTTGAAGTGAACCTGCCCTTTTATATAGCCCGGCGCTATCTCTTTTCAAAGAAGAAGCACAATGCCATTAATATTATTTCCGGCATATCAGTATGTGGGGTAGCACTTGCTACGCTGGCGCTTGTCTGTACACTTTCTGTATTTAACGGTTTCCAGGATATGGTGGCCAGCTTTTTTACAGCGTTCGATCCGGAACTGAAGATTAGTATCCGGGAAGGTAAGGTTTTCGATGGACAAGACGAACGCATACAAGCGATTCGTGCCTTGCCGGAAGTCGCTGTATTCACCGAAACGTTGGAAGAAAATGCGATGGTACAGTATAAAGACCGTCAGACAATGGCTGTAATAAAAGGGGTGGAAGATAACTTTGAGGATCTTACGTCTATTGACAGCATTCTTTATGGGGCAGGGGATTTTCTACTTCATGATTCCATAGTAGATTATGCTGTGATGGGTATCGAATTGGTTTCGACGCTGGGTACAGGTATACAGTTTGTTGATCCGTTGCAGATTTATACCCCTAAGCGGAATGCTAAGGTGAATATGGCAAATCCTTCTGCTTCTTTTAATATGGAGTATCTTTTTTCTCCGGGTACTGTCTTTGTGGTCAATCAGCAAAAGTATGATAGCCGTTATATTCTTACTTCCCTTGATTTTGTGCGTCGGATGCTTGATTATACAACCGAAGTTTCTGCTATTGAATTGAAATTAAATCCTGGTGTGAGCACCTCTTCCGCCAAATCAAAGATTGCATCGATATTGGGTGATGACTTTGTTGTGCAGGATCGCTATGAGCAACAAGAAGACGTATTTCGGATTATGGAGATAGAGAAATTGATTTCATATCTTTTTCTCACGTTTATTTTGATGATTGCCTGTTTTAATGTAATAGGTTCTCTTTCTATGTTGATTCTTGATAAGAAAGAGGATGTTGTGACTTTGCGCAATTTGGGAGCGGATGATCGTTTGATTTCCAGAATATTTCTTTTTGAAGGGCGTCTGATTTCTCTTTTTGGTGCTATATCCGGTATTGTATTGGGATTAATTCTTTGTTTGATACAACAAAAATTTGGTATTATCTCTTTAGGTGGTGGAGGAAACTTTCTGGTGGATGCCTATCCGGTCAGTGTGCACTTTTGGGATGTAGTGTTGGTGTTTGTAACGGTATTTGCCGTTGGCTTTCTTTCGGTGTGGTATCCGGTGCGTTATCTTAGTAAACGATTGCTCTCTTCAGGAGGGAAATAATAAATAACGATGTCTGTCAAATGACTTCTACATAAAAAATAGCGCCCCATATAATTTAGTACTAAATTATATGGGGTGCCTAAAAAGGATTCTTTCTTTTCTGTTACTGAATAGCTATCTTATAAGTACTAATTGTATTGTCTTTTGTTCGGATACATACAATGTATATACCTGTTGAGCCTACAGCTACTTCAATGCTCTGATTAGCTTCACCATTTGCTATGACTTGTCCGGTAGAAGTGAGTACGGAGTAAGTACAATCTTCTGTAGGGATAATTGTAATATTGGTATCAGTAGCATAAATTCGGGCTATATTCTCATTCGTTTTTTCCAGTCCTGTTCCTTGTGTTATTACACAGGAAGTTGTCTGATAGGGTTCATTGTAATCTGTATAATCAGGATATGCTTTGGAAGAGATAACACAGTAGATTGCACCATCTGGTATGGTATTGAAACGGAATTTACATCCTTCTGTTACCGTGTAGTCTTTTCCTGCACTAAGTTTTTCACCCGTACTGGCAAGATACCATTCAAAAGTAGGATAGACCCCATTTGGGAAGTATGAATCGGCCAATCCTTTCTTTTTCACATACCAGTCCGAAAAATCAATTGTTTCATCAGTCTTATAACTGCTTGCCAATTCATATTTCATCACTTTATCTTTCTGATATATATATGACATTTTTATCTTCTCACCTTCGGGAAAGTTTGGCATGATCATATAATTGTATGAGCAGTCGATTTCCAGAATCTGATTCAGACTTTCGGGAACCAGTATCTTTGTCAACTCGTTATATGAGCAATCCAGATACGTCAGGTTGATATAAGAACTTATATCCAGTGTTTTTAAGCCATTTTCTTTACATGTCAGAGAGGTCATGGTAGCTGCATTTTCCGGAAGAGTCGCTTCTTTTATTCCACTACAATTCAACATCTGTAGATTGGTGTATTCTTTCAGATTAATGCTGGCTAATGCTGTATATTCACAATTTAATTCTGTTAAAGCTGTTTTTACAGTCGGAAGAGTAAGGGTTGCGAGTTTGGTATTGCTCTTACAGATTAATTTACTCAGCTTACTACATGTATTAACATCCAATTCTTCTAATGAAGAATTATTGGTGGCTTCTAATGAAGTTAAATTGGTATACTTACTCAAATCTATTGTCTTTGAGGATAGTTTTTTCAGGATGACAGTTTCTAAATTCTCTGTTTCGTCCGGCAGAACAATTGTGGCGGCACCGGATGGAGCATAATTCAGATTTTTCAGTCCTGACCAATCATGTATGTCCAGATTTCTTATATTACTGTTTTCAATAGTCAGACTGGTTATAGTTGCTATATTTTCAGGGTATGTTATTGTTGCGATTTTAGAACTTTCTTTTATAGAAAGTATTTCCAGTGCTGTACATCTGCTTAGATCAACTCCAGTGAGATAATCGCAGTAGGCTAAAGAGATTTCCTTTATTTTGGCTGCATCTGTATAAATCTTAATTATCTTTGTATCTGTAGGTGTACCTTGTATAGATGTTTTTGTTGAATTTATAACTTTATCAACCAGATTTCCATCTCCCCAGTCTATTTGAATGGTTGTATTATCTTCTGTTGCCCCAATAGAAAAGCCAATGCTCCTTTCATTGGATGTAGTGAGGCTGATAACCGGATCGGCTGCTTTCTCGATAATTACATCCGTAGTACGATAAGGAGAGTTATAATCCTGATAATCAGGATATGCCTTAGAAGCAATAACACAATAGGTATTGCCTTCAGGGACTGTATTGAACCGGAATTTTGCAGGTTCTGTCACAGAGTAATCTTTTCCTTCTTCCAGTGGTTCTTTGCTTCCATTTACATACCAGGTGAAGGTAGGATAAACTCCTTCCGGGAAATAAGAGCCTTTGATACCTTGTTTAAGAACATAAAGCTCGGATAGGTCTATTATATCATTTGTGGTATATCTTTCACTTAGAGTGTATTGTGAAACTTTCTCTCTCTGGTCCATATAGGTCAAATCGATCTTCTCACCTTCCGGGAAATTGGGTAAAAACAGATAGTTGTAAGAACAGTCGATATTGATATCCTGGTTCGGATTCCCGGGAACTTTTATCTCTGTCAGTTCGTTATATGAACAATCCAGATACGTCAGGTTGGTACATGAACTTATATCCAGTACTTTCAGGCCATTTTCTTTGCAAGTCAATGAAGTCAAAGTAGACGGATCTTCGGGGAGGATTGTCTCTTTGATCCCGCTACAATTTAATACCTGCAATTTGCTATATTCTTTTAAGTCTATGGCTGTTAGTGCAGTATATTCACAATCCAGTTCTGTTAAAGTTGTTTTGATTTCCGGTAGAATAAGAGTCGCCAGTTTGGTATCTCTTTTGCAAATTAGTTTTGTTAACTTGTTGCATTTACCCACATCCAGTGTTTCCAATGCAGAGTGAGAGGTTACTTCAAGAGAAGCCAGATTGACATATTTGTTTAAATCTATAGCTTTTAATGATAACTTACTAAGAACGATATTTTCCAGATTTCCGGCTTCGTCGGGCAACACAATGGTACTGGCACCGTAAGGACTATATTTTAGATTTTTGAGGCCAGACCAATTATGTAAGTCTATATTTTTTATACTGCTATTGTCAATGGTGAGATTCTCCAGTGTGGTTATATCTTCCGGATAGACAATGGAAGTAATTTTAGAGCTTTCCTTTATTGATAAGGTTTGCAAAGCTGTACATTTACTTAAATCGACGCCTGTGAGGTAATCACAATAAGCTAAAGAAACTTCCTTTATCTTAGCTGCATCTGCATAAATTTTAATATTTTTTGTTCCTGCAGGAGTACCCTGTATAGAAGTCTTTGCGGAGTTTATAACTTTATCAACGAGGTTTCCATCTCCCCAGTCTATCTGTATAGAAGTATTGTCTTCAGTAGCTCCTAAGGAGAAACCAATAGTTCTTTCATTGGATGTAGTTAAAATGATAGTTGGTTCAGCTGCTTTTTCAATAGTAGTATCGGCAGTCCGGTACGGAGAATTGTAATTCTGATAAGCCGGATAGGCTTTGGAGGCAATGATACAATAAACGCTGTTTTCGGGAACTATATTGAATTTGAATTTTCCAGGTTCAGTTGTTGTGTAATCCTTTCCTTCTTCCAAGGGATCGCTGTTTCCGTTTGTATACCAAGTGAAGGTGGGATAAACTCCATCTGTAAAATAGGAACCGCTAATTCCTTTTTTAGAAACGTAAAATTCAGACAGGTCAATAATATCATTTGTTGTATAACTTTCATTCAAAGTGTATTGTGATACTTTTTCCCGCTGGTCCATATAGTATAAAGTGATGTTTTCACCTTCGGGAAAATTAGGCATGATCATGTAATTGTATGAACAGTCTACAGACAGATTTTTATCCGAATTGGGAGTTTGGATAGAGGTAAGAAAGTTATAAGTACAATCCAGATTTGTCAGATTGGTATATTTACTGATATCCAATGTCGTCAGACCACATTGTTGTAACGTTAAGTCATTCAGAATATCTGTATTTTCCGGAAGTATCAATGTTTCTAATGTTGCATCTGCATTGAATAAGGCAAGTGTCTTAAGCTTTGTACATTTACTTGCGTCAAAAGAAGCCAGATTGAGATATCTACAGTTGATCTTTGTCAATTGATTCTCTGTAGAGGAAGGGAGAATAATTTCAGTTACACCTTGGCAACTTGAACAGGACAGTTCTGTCAATGCCAAACATTTACTGAAATCAAGCACTTTTAGAAGTTTATTGGAAGAGATTTCAATCTTTTTCAGCTTATTGGCATCTCCGTATACGTTGACTGAAGTACCCGAAGCGGAACCATTGACTGCTGTTCCGGTTGTTTTAACCGTTTGTTCTATTGCTCCCTCACCAAAGTCTACCTGGAAAACTGTTTCTTCAGTTGCATACAGTTTAAAACTGATTTTACCGGCAGTACAAGTCATGTTGATAATAGGTTCATCTTCATTTTTCTCCGCCCATACGCCAATGACTATCAGTGACATAAGACAGGTAATAAGTAGTCGTTTTTTCATATCTTCCGATGTGTATTAGTGAATAAATATTGTCCGGGACGTCAAATACGGGATTTTACGCCCGGACAATTGTTAAGAATAAAGTAAAGAGAGAGAGTTTTATTTTTTGATGACTTTTATAGAAGCATTGATAGAGTCGCCTCCAACTCTTATCAGGTAAATGCCTTCGGCCCAGTTTGCCCCCGTAACAGTTATATTAGCTTCATTTGTAGTCTTCTCATAAACGGTTTGTCCGTTAGCATTGAATACACGAATTAATTTCGATGTATTATCTCCGGTTTTTATGTTGAAGTCAGAGTGGAATACCGTTGGATAAACGCTGATCTTATTGTCTTCTACCTTGTTGATAGAAGTTCCTTTTACCTGATGGAAAGTCATTTCCGGTGATAGATAGAAAGAGAATCCGGTTTTATCAATCTCGTTAAACGGCCAGGGAAGATCAGGTACACAATACCATCCTCCGTTAAGATTCAACTCTGCGGCTCCTGCTGCATGAATCCGGACATAAGCAGAAGCAACTTTATCTGCTCTGTACGCATCACAAGCCAAAGCTAATTTGGTAGTTGCGTCCGGTACGATAGATTCGTCCAGTTCTATAGATAAATAGAATGTTCCTTTGACTTTTATAGGAGTTGCAAATTTAATTTTTCTGATGACATTTTCGTAGTCTACAGAGGTAGTACCGAAAGCACCGCTCATTGTTGTAACATATTCTCCAAATACATTATCCGGATCCGGTGCTCCCCATTTCTCTCCATATAATCTGACTTTTACAGGTTTACCTTTGTTAATGGTAGCTGCTTTATATACATACAATCTGAAATGAACGGCACTGACGGTTGCTTCAGCGTCAGCAGGCAGTTCAAATCTTTCAGCAAAGGTGGTATAATATCTGTTTATGCCACTAACGTAGTCATTCGAACCGGGAACATCTGTTTCCGGCAGGAACAGTTCGTCATACATGTCCGATATGTTAGCGACAATGTCTGTAACATCCTCTTTTCCTAAAATACCTACATTTACAATGTCTGAGAATGAATCAGTGGATTTAGAGTTTTTTACAGTCAACAGAGGTTTGTAATCTCCACTCTCCGAATAGGTTACAACCGGACTTTCTTCGGTAGTAGTAGCCGGATTCCCGAATGTGTTCCATTGGTAATCAGTTGCATATTTTGATTGATTAATGAATGAAATGGGTTGTTCCGGATATACATAGCGCAGACGCTCTTTTATGTGATTAGCATGAGTTGACCAAAGACCACCGTACGCAACGTATTTAGCTACAGCCGGAAAAGGATTTTCATTATCATAGACTTCAAAATTGTCTATTCCTACACCATTTGCAACGATCGTAGTAAAACCGATTCCAAAGTAATAGATACCATCGGTTTCAGGTATGAAATCAGCCTCTACTTTTTTCCATTCTTTGTACTTTATATTTTTTAAATCTACCAATGTGATACAATCAGCTTCTTTTGATTGTCCTTTACCAACAGTAAAGCGTAAGCTTTCGCTCTTATTGGCCGATTCAGAAAGCCCGGGAGCCAATAGCCAGAAACTGGCATGATAGATTCTTCCGGCTTTCATTTCAAATCCGGGAGTATATGCCCAGTTATTTTCTGTTGCAGAAGAATAGACACCCAGACAATTGGGTTCGGAATATATATTTTTCCAACCGTTGAAAGTTGTGATGGCAAAAGCATCTTTGTCACCTGTACAAACCCATCCTTCGGGGACAGTCCGAATCTCATAACTGTCAAAATCATTAGAATAGGGTAAAGTGCCTAATGTAGTGGCCCGCGTTGTTACTGTCCGGGAGTTTGTTACTTCCGGTGTACCTACTTTCTCCGTTTTATTTCTTTGTGGCTTGATTTGTTGGGCATTCACCTGTGAACAAGCAAAAGAGATGAATAAAACCATCTGAATAAAAATGTAAAAACTCTTTCTTTTCATATTCGTAATTTTTATGTGGTTATTTAATGTATCTGATTGTTTTGAACCAAACGACGTCGGGATTATCGTTTCTTCTGAATGTGATTTCACTTGGACTTTTCAGGTTGTTATAAGTCATGTTGTATGGTTCGTCATCACTCATGTATCCTAGAATCATTTTGAAATATTCCATATAGAAGTATCTGGCGAAATCATCTCCTCCTCCAGCGAAAATTATTTTCACCTGGTCGGCATCTTTTATCGGAACGAAGTCCATATAAAAATTAGCACTATACAATTTTCTGTCATTAATTGAATAACTGTATATAGTAAATACCTGATAAGGACTTTGTAAAGAGGCCTGTTGTAACTCTTCCGGACCTTGTCCATAAAGGTCTTTTTTCATGTTTTCGGCAGCAGTATTCCACATGGTAGTAAATCGGCCCCATCTGTTTCGTGTCAAAGAACCAGTTACCTTTTTTTGTTACAAATGCTTCTCCTAAAGGCATCTGTGTGATTTGTACATTGTCTGCTCCTTCGTCTGTACAAGTCAGGTGAGTTTTATCTTCCGAAGCAGTGAAATTCTGTATTGTTTTTCCTGCAATGGTTATAGGCTCTTTGAATTTGATGCCATCTGTAGTATAGATATAGGCCATCCCTTCGGCTGATGAGCTGACTCCTTCCGGCAGGTTGAAAGTCTGGTAACGTCCTATCTCTTCAGATTCTTCCATTTCAATAGTAGTACCATTTACATTCAAACGCATGGTGAATCCCGGGAAAGCTTCTATCATCTTATCCAGCTTACTACTGTAACTTTCCCATGTCATATCATTGGGCAGAGGGATCATTTGCATTTTAGTCCCATTCTTTTTTCCCTTTAACTCGATTTTGTCTTTGGCTACATTAAGAATGATGAATTCATAGTCACCCTCGTAACCAAGTCCATCCGGATTGGGATCGGAGAACTGGTGCAGTATGTGATTGTATGTATCAAAACTTAATATAGGGCCCATGTCTCCCTTTATCTGATACATACTTGTGGCTTGGTCACCCGGTGATTCCAGTATGGGCGACTCTGCAGTAATACTTACTTCTCCCTGTTTAGAGAAGACCATGTAGAAACGGAACCCTCCGTATTTGTTATCTTCGGGGTAATATTCAAAAATCCATCCGTTTTCCGATCCAGTCAGTATTTCTTTACACTGTTGCAACATTGCATTCATCCTGTTGGCAGAAGAACTGTCAAATATGTTTTTTTCATCTGAGCATGAAGTAATGCACAATGTAAACAAAGCAATGATAGTATAAGCTAATTTATTCATTGTATGCTATTTTTTCATTTAAAATTGAATCAATATCTCCGGAACGTCTGATGATAATGGTTCTTAATTCATCAATGTCAATATTCCACGCAGTCATTAGCCATTCTTTTACCATATCGAACTTGGTTTGTATTTTGGTAGCTCCCTCTGTTCCTGCATTTGCCAGCATGTTCTCCCAGAAACCATCCGGTTTAACAAGATAGTTGGCTATTACTTCTACGAAGTCTTCTTGTGGTTCCATACCTGCATAGGGGGTGACGAAACCAAGTTTCCAGGCTTGTTGTTCCGTTCTGTTTTGCCAGCCGGTAGAGGAGTAGTCGGCTGCAGATATTTGATTATATTCGGTAGGATAGTTTTTTTTCTGGTGCAGGATGTGAGCAAATTCATGATGCATTGTTTCAAAATAGTATTCATTCAACATCTCTACGTCTGTAGGATCTATGGCATTCACCTTATATAATATGACTTTGATGCCAGCTTCTGCCGAACCTAATACTTCTGTAGAAGAAGAGGCATTGATGGCTGATGAACCAACCAGCAGAATGACTTTGGGTGCATAAGTTCTCATGAAGTCCTTGTTTTTTCCGGTTTTGTCGAATATCTCATCGTAAGATTCAAGCCACAGATACTTGATAATTTTTGCTAGTTTTTTTGACTTCTCCACTTCAGCCGGAATAAGATTGTATGACATGTCTGCTTCTATGTCTTCCATCCGGTATTTGAAATCAATATTATATTCTTTCACATAGTTTTGAAGCAACCAATTGTCAAACTCTGTGCGCTCACGAGGAGTTGTATTAAAAATACTTTCTCCAAATTCATCATCAGAGCAGGAAGATATCATCACTCCGGTTAAAAAGATTGCTAATGTGTATAATAAAATCTTCTTCATATATTTTTGTACATTTATTTATTATTATCTGGGATTAGGTTGCATACCGGCTCCGATTGCATCTGCAGGTAACTGCAATACTCTTCTGGGATCGTCTTTTGTCAGGATATCGTCAGCTTGCCCGGATATGTTGTGTTTGATTTCGATACCGAATCGTTTAATGTCAAACCACCTGAGGCCTTCATGTGCGGTTTCTATACGTCGGAAGTGCAAAAGACAGTACATAAAGTTTAGCTGTTTGTCACTCTCAATCTCAAACATTGGGTTTAACTCCGGACGCAATGCTTTATCTGCTGTTTTGTAATAGGCATTGATGTAATCTTCAGTCAGCGGTTTTACCCCTTTTATAGTGTGTGAATCATACCAGGAGATCAGATCTTTTGCTGCATTGGCATAATCTTTCATATGTATATATGCTTCTGCGCGGCAAAGAAGCGTTTCATCAGTAGTGAAAACCGTATTTACAATGTTCAGATATCCTATGCCGGATATGACATCCGTATACTCAATAAATCCATAGAGTTTGGGATAGTAGGATGTCTGATCGCCTCCATATATCTTATTGGCATGATAAAGATATTCCGGAGTTACCCAGGGTCCTAAGCTCCAGTAGGTTTCCTGCAGTTTGGCTGTATTCATTGCATATCTGCAATATTTAGAGCTCCAGTGGTTGTAATTCCACATAGATGTAGCGGGCATTAACAGGAGATTACATGGTAATTCAGCTTTTACATAGGCAATACCACAATCTTTTGCAGCGGCAATGCTCTGGTATTGCGTAAGGTTACGGAGCACTTTTGCCGGATTGTCTCCAATGGCCTTTGTTGCATATTGGGCAGCTTTATCATAATTGCCATAATACAGGTTGAATCGTGCGGCAAAAGCATAAGCTGCTTTCTGATTAAAATGGTATTTGATAACAGTACTTTTGTACTTTGTGTCGTCAATAAGTGGCAGGCCTTCTTCTATATCACGATTTATCTTTTCATATACTTCCGCAACAGTCCCCCTTTCGTATTTTCCGGATACTATTTTTTCCGGTTTTTCTACGTAAGGTATTCCCAGGTCTGCACTGCTTGTTTGTGCATTATATGCTTTACAAAAGACATTGGCCAGAATGAAGTGCGAGTATGCGCGACAGATAAGAGCTTCTCCTTTGGCAGCCACTTCTGTTTCGTCGTCTCCTTCGGAAGTACTGAGGTATTCCAATGCATGATTGGCGGCGGCTATTGCCTTATAGTACTCATTCCAGATAAATTGTGGAGTATCCTGCTGGTTATCTGTAAAATCCTGCCATTTGTAGCTTTCTTCCACACTTTTATTGTAAGAGATATAGAGCGGACCGTTATCTGCAACATTATCAGACATTAATTCTGTAACTTGTACGTAAGTTCCGGTAGAATAGGCTGAGACGAGCAGTTGCAGTACTTTCTCGTTATTGTCGAGCTCGGTTCTGTTATCCGGCATTTTATCCAGAAAACCGTCACAAGAGGATATCATCAGGAGCATTACTGTGACTCCAAACCATGTTGAGTATTTATTTTTATGTTTCATATTCATTGCAGTCTTTTTATAATCCAAGTCTTAAAGTTAAAGTGAACTGTTTGGGTACGGGAGAAGCAACTCCTCCGGAGCGGAAGAATTCCGGATCCTGTCCGTTTAATTTGGAATCCGAATAAATCAGAAATAGGTTTGTAGCTTGTAATTTAAGTTGTAGATTGTTCAGCTTGAACTGTTTGATCCAGGCTGGATTGAAATCATATGACAAAGAGATTTCTTTCATTCGGATGAAGTCACCTTTTGCTACACGAACATCCGAATAGTTATATGCATTATAGGCATATTTCAGGTTTGGAATATCTTTCACCTGACGGGTATGAGCTATAACGGGTATGTTGGTATAGGCTTCATCTCCCGGTACGGTCCATCTGTTCCTGAATTCCTTAGGCATAGCGTCCAGATCGGAGTACTCGCTTTTGAATACAGGGTCAAGACGAACTACATTTCCAAAAGAATAAGTCATGAAAACATTCAATTTAAAACTCTTGTACGAAAAGATATTGCCGAAACTTCCGGTAATAGTCGGGTCGGTAGGACCTTCGTATTTCAGAAAATCTTTCTTTAGGGCTTCCTGGAAGTTGATATCTGTAATTGTAACCTCTCCGTCTTCGTTGATAAAAGTAGGGAGTCCATCTTCATTCAGACCCTGGAACGGAATGGAAAATAATGCACGTACAGGATACCCTTTTTCTGCAAATCCCATACCGGAGATAAGGCTCATTACACGTGCTTTCGAATCCAGTTCGGTTATTTCATTCTTTGATTTTGAGAAGATGAAATCCGTGGTCCACTGAAAATCTTTAGTACGTATATTTTTTGTTGATAAGGTAAATTCCACTCCGCTTGATTTCATGGAAGCTACATTGGCATACTTAGTACCCTGTCCGCCACCGCCTTGAGTGTTGATAAGCCTATTAAGTCGTAGTTATTACGGGTATAATAATCCAGGCTCAGATTAATTCTGTTGTCAATGAAGCCAAAGTCGGCACCCACATTAAACTCATGTTTCTTCTCGTAAGTCAATTCACTGTTTTCCAGATCTTCTATTTGCAAACCTGATTCTTTCACACCTGCAAAAGGACGAAAAGGGGAGTAGTTACGATATACAACACGAGAATTGGTGACAAAAGCAGGTCCTCTGTCGGCTGTAAGACTATAGGATGCTTTCAAGGTAAAATGAGACAGAGCCGGAGTTAGCTTCTCAAAGAATTCTTCTTCGTGCATATTCCACGCAGCAGCTACATTCCATGTGGGTAGCCAGCGGGCCGAACGGGCTTTACCCAGTCTGTTGGAACCCTCATAGCGGATTGTTCCGGTAGCTGTATATTTCCCCATATATGAATAGGTTCCCATCCCGAAAAAGGCGAGGTTGCGTGAATAGGTCAAATCGTTGTAGTAATACTGGTTATTTTGTTCTATTCCTTGCTTAAATATCAGATAATCATAAAAAGGTATACCTCCTTTTTCGTATTGATATCCCCATCCTCTTGACCAGTATTGGGTCCGGTCGGCTGAGTTGGCTTCTGTTCCGGCAAACAGATTCATGATATGTTTGTCTTTGAAACTTGTATTGTAGCTTAAACTGGCTCTGAAATCATAGCCTAATAATTTATATTCGTTTTTATCGAATATACCTCCTTCCGGCAAAACGACAACAGGCAAAGAATTGGGGACATCCGGATTTTTATATAATAGAGGATTCCTGTCGCGTATAGTAGCGTCCCCTGCTGCACGATATGCTTCCGGTTGGTTTGAATTCTCTTTTATCAGATGGTCCTGTGAAGTCATCTGATATTTTACGGCTCCTACTACATTAGCTTCGAGTCCTTTGATAATTTTCCAGTTTAGTTCACCCTGAAATTTAAGGTCTACTACATCCAGGTCAATATAGTTTTTATCTAATTCATTCAGGATGTTGAAAGGGGCATAATTTCTTGTATAATATACAAGTCCGTCAGCATCTTTCAATGCTAATGTTCTTGAAGTATTCAATGCGTAGCTATACGGGTTGATGTCAAAATCCCGTCTGACTTCTCCGCTTACCACATCTATCTCCTGGCTTAAAGTTCCGGGAGCCTTCTGCTTTCTGTATGAACCATTGGATAATAATGTCAACGTCAGGTTATTAGAAAGATTGAAAGAAGCGTTTGCATTGGCTGTATATCTCTTAACCGAGCTGGCCTTTGTCCATCCCGGATCATTGTAAATACTGATTGAACCGTAGTATTTAGCTTTCTCCGTACCAGAACTGATACTTATTGAGTGGTTCATGGTAATGTTATTGTTGAACAATTCATCAAACCAGTTTGTATTTCTCATTTCGGCCATTTGAAGGTAGGCAGCCTGTGCTTCCGGAGTATTCACTAATCCCCACGATTGATTTTTGGGGTTATAGGAATTAATGAGTTGATACATTTTTCCATATACTCCACTGTTGGAAGCTCTGTAAGTGTCGGAGAAAATCAACCAGCCTTTTTCTGCCATTTCATTGTAAACACCCATCTGTTCCTGAGAACCCATTATGTTGAAATTGTCATAATTAGGCTTTAATCGGGATGTAAATTCTCCCGTATAGTTAATGCGGCTGACACCGGCTTGCCCCCTTTTGGTAGTAATAACCACAACACCTGCCATTGCTCTGGCACCATATATTGAAGTAGCCGATCCGTCTTTCAAAATCTGAAAGCTTTCAATATCATCGGCACTTAGTCCGGCTATCGCCGAACTTATCAGGGTTACAGCATCACCGGAAGATAAGTCGTCGGCATCAATTTCTACCGCATCTTCCATAACCACTCCGTCAACGACCCATAAAGGTTTCGAACTACCATAAATAGAAGTGGCACCGCGGACACGTATTTTCGGGGCTGTACCAAACGTTCCGGATACATTTTGTACAGATACTCCGGCGGAACGTCCTTCCAAAGCACGGCTTACGTCCGGTATACCGTCCAAACGTGCATCTTCTGCTTTAAGCCTGTCAGTTGCACCGGTAAACAAACGTTTATCCACTTTAGTCATACCTGTTACAACGACCTCTTCCAGCATTTGGGAATCTGAACTAAGCGTAATTTTTATGTTACCCTCTTTGATAGGTAACTCTTTAGTCTCCATTCCGATGTAAGAAACAATCAGGGTCTTTGCTTTTTCAGGAATACTTATCTGAAAATGTCCGTCGAGGTCGGTTACCGTACCTACCGTAGCATCTTCTTTAAACCTGACGCTTACCCCCGGCAGACTCTCTCCCATATCATCTACTACTGTACCTGATATTTGTTTGTTTTTCCCTTTCTCAGAGTTTTGCCGGGGCTTGAATATCTGAATGTATTTATCTTTTATTTCATAATTCAAAGCTTGCCCTTTCAGGATAATGTCTAACGCTTCGTTAATGGACTTATCCTGGAAATTGATCGTTATTTTTCGTCCCAGGTCCACTTCACTTACATTAAACCACAACGAATAAGTAGTTTTTGCTTTTAGCTGTTCTAAAGCTTCTTTGACTGTTACATTTTTCAGTTCAAGAGATATATTTTTCTCCTGAGCAGAAACGATTTGTGCACAGACCAGAAAACAGGTGATTAAAGCCATCTTCATGAGGGCTTTCCATTCTTTTACATACATCGGCGCTATTGTTAAAGTTGTAATTAATTATTTCTTGATATGATTATCTCATCTCCATTGATTGTGTAGTGCAGGTTGTTGTTAGCTGCCATAATATCGAGTATCTTCGTTATTGTTTCATCGTTTCGGAAATCACCATAGAAGCGCTCCGTACATAGTTGTTTGTCTTTTATTTCTATTTTGACGTTGAATGCACGTTCAAGATCGCGTACAATCTGGCTTAAAGGTTCTTCATTAAAGAATAGTGTGTTTCTTAATGTTACGCTGGGAACCCGGATTGCTGCGGTAGGTTGTCCGGTTACATTGCTCGAAATGGCATCCAGTATTTCCTGTTTGGGCTGTGTCCACATTGCGTAACTTTGAGCATCTACGCTTTTTACAGTTACACGATTCTCTTTTTTATTAATTACAGCCTGTTGGTTGGGGATAAGTAATATGTTTTTTGCCTGTCCTTCTATGCTGCCTACATTCAAGCTACCTTCAACCAAAGTAACCCGGGCACTTTCATCTTCTGCATATGATTTGAAGTTGAATTTGGTACCGAGTACTTTAATTTTCACTTTTCCGGAAAGAACACTGAATGGGAGAAGTTTATTTTTAGTAACTTCAAAATAGGCTTCGCCATCCAAAGAAACATTTCTATCAGATTGTCCGAAGCTCTCCTGATATGAGAGGCGGCTACCCGAATTTAACCAGACAGAAGTTCCGTCCGGCAAAGTCACTTTAGACTTGGAGCCATAAGGTATCTCGATGGTTTGTGCCAGATAAGAAGAAAAGGGGGATGGAGAAAATACATAATAAGAGCCCACTCCTAATCCGAATGCGATAACAAATACAGCGGCATATTTCATCCATGGGTGAAGAGTGATAAAGTGTAGTTTGCTTTTCCGGGGCTTTTTCAATCCGGTCTTCTTTACAAAATGCATATATGCAGATTCTATATCCGATTTGAAGAAAAATCTGTTTCTGGATATACGCATGCTTTTGATTAAGAAATAGTATTCTTTGTATAGTTGCCTGTTTTCGGCACTACTTTCATACCATGCTCTCAAAACAGCTTCTTCTTCTTTTGAAATTCGTTTGGAGAACTGCTTGTCTATAAGATTAAAAACATCAATATTACTATTCATACTTGTCGCCTTTTATAAGTAGGACGACCGAAGAATTCAGTAGGGTAGTGAGAAATGATATATTTTCGATAAAAAGTTTATTTTTTATCGAAAAAGATATCACGAAGTCTGTCCGAATCGGATTTTATTGATTAAAGAGATAGAAATATAGGGCTGTAATAGCAAGAATGTAATCTTTCAACTCTTCTCTAAGCAAGCTGAGTGCTTTTTTTATGTGGTATTTTACGGTATTGACAGAAATATTTAGTTCGTCGGCAATCTCAGCATAACTTTTGTCACCGTACCGGCTGAGTAAAAACACTTTTCTACATTCTTCCGGCATTTCCCGGATGATGTCTTCTATTTTATCTTCCAGCTCCGACAAAATAATTTGTTCAAACATCTCTTGGTCCGGAATATAGCAACTCGATGAGCCAATTTCGCTTTCAAAGCTGACTACTTCTGCTTCCCGGGAATAACTGCGTAGATAGTCAATACTTTTATTGTGTACAGAAGTTAGCAGATACGACTTTACGGATGTTGAAATATTCAGTAGTTCTCTTTTCTCCCAAATGGAGAGCATGACATCTTCCGCTATATTTTGGCTAAGGTGATAATCTTCTACATATTCATATGCAATGGAGCACATCAAGGCATAGTAATGGTCAAAGATGAATCTGAATGTATCATGGTCCCCTTTTCTTATTCCATTAATGAGCTGTGCATCGTGCATGAAAATGTCTTTTTTATTATTCATCCGATCCGGTATTCGTATTATGCTATGAAATCTGCGATTACTTTGCTGATAGTATGCCAGTTATGTATTCTAATTTTTGTTTTTTTTAAAGTATTTATTATAGCAGATCAATAAGTATGAGTAGTTAATATGGGAAATAAAAAACGAAAACAATAACAAATGTATTGTTCTTACTCTTCCAACAGAGTCAAACCCACTCCTTTTACTGTTTTGATACTCACTGTTTCGTCTTCTGCGAATAGTTTTCTTAATTTAGTGACAAATACGTCCAGGCTACGTGAAGCAAAGTAATCATCTTCTGTACCCCATAGTTTTTCAAGAATAGTTTCCCGTTTTACCACTTCACCTTTCTTTTCACAAAGCATCTGTAAAAGTGCAGCTTCGCGTACTGTCAGCGTTCTGCTACTTCCTGATGCGTACTTTAGCGTAGCATGTTCCGCATCCAGTGTATAATTCTTACCTATCCGGTAGATAGCTTCATCTACTGTTGCTGTATTTGTGGGTGCTACAGGCTTTTCCGGTGCTTTTTGGCTCATCTTCATCAATGCCTGCACATGTGCATTCAGTTCTTCCGGGAGAAATGGTTTTTTCAGATAGTTGTTTACTCCCAACTCGTAGCCTTTTACTACGTCTTTGGGCGATACCCGTCCCGAACTGAATAGAATAGGTGTATCTGTATCGGTTTCGCGGATGCGTTTCACCATTTCATATCCATCCATTACAGGCATTTCAATGTCCGAAACGATCACGTCCGGTTTCCATTCCTGCCATATTTTTAATCCTTCCACACCGTTGGCGGCATCTTTTATTTCATATCCGCCAATCATGTCTTCAAGCCCGCCCTGGATAATATACCTTAGGTTGGCATCGTCTTCAACTAATAATAACCTTATCATACTATCTCTTTATTTTGTTGTGGAATATTTATAGTAAATTCGCTATATTCTCCCTCTATACTTTCAAGTTTTACGCTTCCGTGATGTGCCCGTACAACATGGAATACATAGTTTAATCCAAGTCCAAAACCCGGAGCTCCTCCTTTTCGATTTCGCTGTACTGCTGAGGCACGTTCAAATTTCTCGAATATTTTTCCTTGCTCTTTCAGTGGAATACCCATACCGTTATCTTTCACACTGATGTGTGTATATCCATTGGATGAGGCCGAAGAAGATATTTTTATTTGTACACTCTCTTCCGAGTATTTGATGGCATTATCAATCAGATTGCTGATAGCTTCTTTCAGAAACTCTTCATCTGCATATACTTTTTCTTCCTGTAGATCAAGAATGAATTCAACAGGCTTTTCTGCTTTGGCAGTAAACTTTTCGGTGAGATCTTCTATAATAGGACGCAGGCTTACCTCCTTTTTCTCGAGCAGCAGTTTGCCCTCTTCCAGCTTTGACAATGTCAGTACCTTATTGACCAATGCCAGCAAATGTTCTTCTTCGTCCTCCATGATGTCGAAATACTTCTCTTTCCGTTCCGGTTTATCATCCAGCTTTCCACTGCGCAGGATACGTGTACCCATGAGGATAGAACTGAGTGGGGTTTTCATATCATGTATCATGGCATAGGAGAAGTCCTCGCGTATCTTGGCTATTTTGTTTTGTTTCACAATCACTTTGATTTGTTGTACAAGGCAATAGATCACGATGAACAGAAGCAATACCGTTCCGATGAGGAACATTCGCATCTGAAGGATAATCAATTTATAAGGATTGTCGATGGTAGCCTGTATACCTTTGGAGAAGTCCTCCCGAATGGGGAATATTTGGGTTTGCATTTCGTTGTGAAGCCGGACAAGGCTACTGTCTTCTGCAAAGTCTTCTACATATTTATAGCGTGTAGAATCGATGTCAACGGAATCTATACGGAAATGGAGTTTTCCGAGATTTACTTTGTCCAGCTCTTCCCTGTAACAAGAGTCAAGAGATTGATAGTTGAGAGGGATGTTATATTCGTGATGAATGCTGTGCAGGGCAGTTATCAAAATCAATCTGTCGGCCATATCATTTTTCGCACGTATTTTGGTAGAATCCAGTTGGAGTACGGTACCATTGGGGATATTCCCTTCAAATTGCTTACTTGATTTTGAGGACTCCTGTAATTGTGCTTCCAGAAAAGCATTATTGATTTTGTCGTACAATTCATTCTCCAACAAATGATAGGAGTTGGAAAACCACATTCCTTGCAGTGCTACTACCGCCAGGATAGCAATGACAGTAATATATCGAAATAGCGGTTTATTCATGCTTTTTTCTTTTAATTCGTTGGCAAAGATAGAAAAATAGTTTGTGATTATTCACTTTTTTAAGTATTTGGTAACGTCGAATGTTCTGTACGTATGGAAATTTCCCCGTATAGGAAGTGCTTAACGTAGCGTTAACGTAATGATAACATTGTAATAACATACTCTTAATTTACTCTGTTTTATCTTTGCAATGCCGGGAGTAGAGAAAAATAGAAATCCTTCTTCCTTTATTTATATGGAATGAGATGACGACCGATACAGAAAATAAAAAACCTCTGTTAGCCATTAGCTGTGGAGCGGGTGGGACGCAGATTATCCTGAGGACAGTTCCGTATGCTTATTCGTTTATTGCATACGAACTTATTCGTGCATTTTTCTTTCTGCTTTTTGTGAAGCGGGGTTTCCGGTCTGTTTCCTTGACAATGAAGGGGAGGCTATTGTTTGCCAACTGTGCGTGTAGTGAACCTTTATATGTATGGCAGTTTGTCATAGTATCTTTGATGCCTGCTCTTCTTTTAGGAGTTCTTCCTCTGTGTTACACTTTGTTTTCCGGACGGTTCATTTTTCTTTTAATCAGCATTCCGTTTCTGCTGATGGGTATCAATGATTATAAAACAATTTGGCTGCTCAGATATTTCGAGGAGAATAATCTGGTAATTAATTATTTAGAGCGAAAGGAGAGGAGGATACATTAAACCGGGAAAGATAATGTGAACTCGCTGAACTTATTTTCTACACTTTCTACCCTGACTCTGCCATTATGTGCAACCATCACCTGCTGAACATAATTTAGTCCGAGTCCGAAGCCGTTGGCTTTACTTCGACTATTGGCTGAAGCACGCTCGAACTTATTGAATATTTTACTTTGTTCTTTCAGTGGGATGCCCAACCCGTTGTCGTGTACTTTAATTTTAATGAAGCCATTTTCTTCTTCACACATAATACTGATTTTTACTTCTTCGTGAGAGTATTTGATGGCATTGTCTATCAGGTTACTGAGAATTTCACGCAGGCAGAATGCATCTGCATAAACAGACTGACAACGGTGGAATACTTTCGAAAACTCTACCGGCTTATGAGCTTTTAAACGGAATTTTTCTATAAGATCATCTATCAAAGGTTCTAAATCCACATTCTCTTTATGTAACTGTAACTTGTCTTCTTCTATTTGTGTGAGCAGTATTACCCGGTTTGACAGGGTAAGCAGATGCTCGCATTCGTCGGACATAGTACGAAGATACCTTTCTTTTTTTACCGGATTGTCGTTAATTCTTCCTGTACCCAATATATGTGCTCCCATAAGAATAGAGTTCAGGGGTGATTTCATATCATGAATCATGGCATAAGTAAGATCTTTCTGGAACTGTGCAAGGCGGCGTTGCAGGAAGGTAATTTTCACCTGATAGAATACGCAACTAACAATGAGGATAAACATTAATCCCAGTGAAAGCAGTAATGGCCACAACGGTTTTAGTATTAATAGTTGTGGAGAAGATATTGCTGCCTGTACTACTTTGCTGCTATCATTGTTCAGAGGGATAAACCGGGTTATCAGATCCGGTGCCCCGGTTGTATATCCGGGGCGTGTGCTTTCTTCTGTTTCTAAGGTGGGATATTTCAGTATATTGATACTGACCGGGTTTGTGATTCCTGCTTCCTGTAGATAGGTGATAAATACAGAATCCATGTGGTGCAAAGAAAATGGAGCAGGGGTGGAACAGGAGTTTATTGCTTCAAGCATTTTAAGAGCCGAGCGTAGCGTGTAGTTTGCATCGATTGAGTTGTAGACGTGATAAACATATACCCTTGTTACAGGCGCTTTTGTTCGTATGGCCTCCTCTTTTTGCTTTTGTGCAAAAGGGGTAAGGCCGGTTTCCGGGAAGTTGAGTATTACTTTTTTCTCTTTACTGGCCATATAATGAGGAAACTGATGATAACTTACTTCGTTGAAAAATGCTTCTTCAAAATACGTATTTATTTTGTGTGCAAATGCTTCTTGTCCGGTATTGTATAAAAAAACAATCCAGATTATTAATAGCAGAAATGTACCTGCCAGACTGAGTATAGAAAGTGCTTTGGAAGAACGTTGTTTTTTCCCCTGATTCCGTTGTGTTGCCTCCCGGGCGGCTGTCAGAGTTTCTTCGGTCATCGTAAGCAATGTATTGCTTTCATTCTCAATTTCCTGCCATTGTTCTTGCGCCATTTTAGCCGGAATGGCAGAAACCGGAGCAGCCATGTTTCCGGCTAATGCATAAAAAGAGTTTTCCTGTACTTTTATGGTTTGCTGTTGGCGAATGATGAGCTTTATCTGTGAAATGATACTGCATATTACTACGGTCATCAGGCCGAAAGTAAACAGATAGAGTAATGATACTTTCTTTAAAATCAAGACGTAGGGAGAAACAATAACGGCTTGTACGGCTATATCGTTTTCACGGTCTATAAAGAAAGGTTCGGAGGCTAATACACCTATACTTCGGTTGAATGCCGGGTTTGTGCTGGCCAATGTCCGGTGAGTTTTCGTATCTATTTTGTTGATTACAACTTCGCTGTCAATATGATCTTGTTTCAGCTTCTTTTTCAGTACGGTTGCCAATTCATCAATAGGAAATTCTACACCGTATTCAGTTTTTAATATCCGGGCCAGATACTCATTACCTCGCAGATTCTGCTCGTCTGTCGGGAGGTCTGCATATGGTTCAATAGGTATATAGGTGACGGTTGTTCCGTCAGGATAGGGAAGCTGGTTGACCAGATTGTCGATGGTTTCGTAAAAGGCAATGGAAAAACTCTTTTTTACTGTGAGTTTCATCATTTCCATGTTACTGCGATAGGCATAAAATAGCCCTCCGATTTGGAGTATCAGAGTTAATGTAAGTCCTACAAGAGTGATAATCGTTACTTTACGCGTACGCATCTCTTACAATTTTGTCGCAAAGATAGCACATTTTGGGAGAAGCATTGTGCGGCTTATCGGTTTTTAGATAGTTATTAGCTACTATGGAAGTATTACTCTGGACAGATGGCAAAGTGACTGGATATAAAAACAAGTGTATAAGAACTGTTTTGTATATAATTATGGACTATGAACAATCGATATTGGCAAAGAAAAGATGAATCTTGAAAGTAAATAGATATGACATTCTTTGGATTTGTAAATCGTTGTTTATCAATACGTTATAGAATGATGTTTTTCTCTACGAGAAACGCATCGAAACTCTACGAGGAACGACTCGTTTGTCGTAGAGAAACAGGGCTTTTCTCTACGACAAACGAATTGGATATTTATAAGATTTGACAGAAACAACTGGAAAAGAAAAGATCGCTTCCTGTCAATGTAATAAAATACGATTTCTTTTTCGGGTTGTTTCCATACATGGCTAATTTTTATTGTAGTACACAAACTTTGTGAGTGGTATTGGCTACTTTTACCAGATAGATACCCTGGTTTACTTTTTCGGTTGCTTTATTGTCACATATACCGTTAACGATCTGTTTGCCGTCAATTGTGTTAATGGCATAAGCCGTACTACTGTCGCTTTCAATAATAATGGTATCATTGTTTACATATACGTTGGCAGTTGCCATCTGAGTATTTCCGATACCACTGCCACCTGCTATATTCGCTACGATAAATTTACCACCGAGGTTGCCATTATCCACAGGTTGTACGGCGAATTCATAATCAGTCGTATTGAACCCTTTCATACGAATCTGATGGCTATTAATCAGACGAGCTGCAACTTTAGAATCATAAGTTGTAGTCCCGAACATTTTATTTGCCTGGAGGCTTGCCGGGGCATAGGTATAGGTGTAAGTTACTCCGAAGTCATCTGCTTTTTTAGCTTTAATGTATATATTGTAACGGATGGCTTCTGCCGGAGTTGTATCGTCTGTTGCGTTTCCCCAGAAAATAATAACATCTGAACCGTCTTGTTTAACCTGTACATCTGAATTGCTTGCAAATCCGGGAGCTTCATTCATAGCAAGATCACTGGTTAAATTATTGGGTACTAACCGGTTGAACCAGTTAGGCTCTTTAGGTCCCCATCCACTGATGGAATAGTCGAGCGCACCATCATGGTTGAAATCAATAAAGTTCACATCGGATTCGTGAGAGTTGGTGTTATCATTCAGGAATTCACGGGTGAAGCTGTTGTCTCCATTGTTATAATATAAGTTAGCGAGGGAATAGTCTGTTTCGGTTTGTCCGTCTGTTGATGACCATCCACATTGAATCATAATATCAATCTTACCATCATTGTTGATGTCACCTATGGCGGGCATAGCTCTGGCTGCCAGCAGGTTGGTAGCTTCAGTTTTCAATGGATCAGCAAAAGTGCCGTCGCCATTATTGATGTATATATTTCCTACAGCATTGTAAGTTTCCACATCATTGTTCTTGAGATCTCCAAACTCTAATATGTCGGGATAACCGTCATTGTTCACGTCTGCAGTAAAGGTCGTACCGCTCTTTTGACCTTCGAAAAAGCCCTGCTGAGTTGTTTCACGGAAAGTGCCGTCACCATTGTTAAAGTAAATAGTGGTAGTGGCAACCCAGCCGTTAGTCTGGTCATTACCGGATACGATGAGATCCAGATATCCGTCTTTATTTAAATCACTCAGATAAACGGAACCGGTTGTGATTGTTTTGAAGGGTTCAATTCCTTCTCCGTCTTCTCCCACGGGATTTTGTACTTCTTCGAAAACACCTTGGTTATTTCTGTATAGAATCACGTGCCAACTCTCATCTTTACGTGCCCATCCTGTCATAAACAGATCTGTCCAACCATCATTGTCATAGTCGCCGGCTGCGCAGAAGTACCCCCGGTGCTGTCCTTCGGATTCTCCGATGCCCAGTTCGTCTATCTCTTGCTGAACAGCATGCTCAAAAGGATTGTCCGGATCTCCTGTTCCTCTCCAGATAGCAGTATAGTTTTCTCTGTTTTGTCCGCCCTCTCCGTTGTCAGTCACTTTTTTCCCCTGTACATAAAGATCCATGATACCATCATTGTCGAAATCCAATACAACTGCACCGGCAATTTCGAGCTTAGGAATATTAACGGGTATGTTGGTAAATTCGCTTCCTTCTTCATTTCTGAACAGATATGCATGACCCATATCCTGGTGTTTACCACCAATGAGGAAACGGTCCGGATAACCATCGTTGTTGTAGTCGAACCATAAGTCCTGTCCCCATTGAAACCAGGAACAGACATTGGCACCTTCAGGATCGCTGGGATCTCCCCATGGTTGTCTGATCACATCTCCCCATTCTACTTTTACAGGTTCGGTAGCGAATGCATTCGAAGCTACTAAAGCACTTAATGCCATTGTTGAAAGTAATTTTCTAATTTTCATAATGTAACTATTTAATGGTTAATATTAAAGTCGTTTATCGGAGATGAAATTCATTCTCTCAATAATTTAGTTTTTGTAAATGAGTTTACTCTGACTGAGGTCTGGAGTAGTACACTTCACACAGTAATAGCCTCTTGACAGTTGCGCTATTGATATGCAGAGCGGATTATCTTTCTTTGTATAATCCGGATAGAACGGACGTCCTGTAATATCGTAGAGATGAATGTCGGCTGTTAGTTCGTGTTCCGGGAGTTGTACATAGATACTTTCATTATTTTGCTCGTACCATATTTGCACCTTTTCCCGGAGTGCTGTGTTTTTGACGCTTGTATAGTTGGGATCGGGATAAATGCGCATAACAAAACCACCTCCTTCTGCCAGTTTGAAGCTCATCCGGGTTTGGCTGGTAACATCAATCGTATGGCATTTGCAAGCTGTTGCATCTCCTGTTGTACTTGATGTATCATTATTTTTTTCCGGTACGTCTTCTATGATGTAAGCTTTATAAGGTATTCCGGGAGTAAGAAATGAAAAATCGACATCCAGTGTCCGTTCCGTCCAGTTGCTTAGTCCGCCTACATACCATTCCTTATCTGATCTACGGGCCATGACAGCAAATTCACCTATTTTGCCTTGCAGCGGTTTGGTTTCGTTCCAGATAGTAGGCACATGTTTTAGAAATTCCATTATTTCGGGGAATTTACGGTATTCTGTTGGTGCATCGCTTACGAATCCTAATGTCTGATGATATACTACGTACTGGGCCATTTGGTGTGCACGTGTACCCAGACTCCAAGGAGCACCTGTCCCTTTCCAGGTCCATCCTTTCCGGGTCTTGTTACGTAAAGATCCCGGAGTCATATCCATTGCTCCTCCAAGCATGCGTAAGAAAGGAATAACGGTGTGATACAATGGATTACAATTGTCGTTCCATTTGTTACTTTCTTCGCCTGTCACAGCTTCGTAACTGATGATATTCGGATAAGTACGGTGCCAGGCTACCGGTTTCGGGCAACCGTGAAGTAATAACATCAACTGGTATTTGGCGCAGCGTTCCGCCATTGTAGGTATCCAGCCGGACGCCACCTGGTCATCTCTTGACATAAAATCGGCTTTCACCCCCGATATACCCCATTCTTTGAAACGGGCAAGCATCGGTGCATCAACCAGCAGGAAGTTAAAGTAGCTCCATACCATGATTTTGATATTTTTTGATTTGGCGTATGTACATAACTCTTTGATGTATTCTTCTCCCCAGCCGGCATCACAAGTCATCCATTCGAATCCCATTTCCGCGGCAAAGTCTACATAATATTTATAAAATTCAAGTGTATGCGGACGTCCGTCTCCAAAAGGACCGTAGATAAATCCAAGGTCTCCTTCAAGTTCTCCGTCGTGTAACCATTCAAAAGCTGTCCGGCCGGCCGATATCCAGGAGAAATCCCTTTCTACCTGGGGCTTTGCCAGTTTGTAGATCAGGTCATTGTTCATTAATTCCGAATCATCGCGGCTGATAATGAATCCACGCCAGGGATAAGTACGTACGCCCGGTGTCAGGGCAATGTAATCATAACGCTCCAATACTGCCTGTGAATCATATTTACTATCGTTCTTTATTTTTTTAGGATATTCGGCCCATTTGCCTACCAATTTATTACCGGCTTCTTTTTTAAGCAGATACATGCCCGGGTAGTTTTCTAAATCGGACTCAATAACGGTGATACCTATATTTTTCTTATTATTTCGGAAGAAACAGGGATTGATACCATAATCTCCTGTTTTAACAGATTTGACACTCAACTCACGTTTGTAAGGAAGTTCCCATTGACTCATCGTACGTTTGTCTTCATCGTACGCAATCCATACTTGCGGGTTATCCTTAAAGTTGAATTCTGCTATTTCATTCCGAATGGTGATACTTCCGCTTATTTTACTTTCTATCCGGTATGCCACCCCTTCATCATAGGCACGGCAGTGCAAGGAATAGAGAGAACCCAGATCAAGGATCATTTCATTATAAGTATCATCAATCTGGTCATTTTCGCCTAAATGCATGGGAATTTTCTGACTGATGGAGTTTCGGGAACACTTTTCTACTGCCGGATTCTCTCCCAGTGTGATCCGACGTCCGTTTCTCTCTACTATCATTGCGATCGGAGAGATTTCCGAAAGGGCTTCGCCGTCAGCGAATATCTGATAAGAGAGAGTGTCCCGCATGCTGATTTTGAGTTCCAGACTTCCGTTAGGAGAACTGACTGTATATTCTTCTTGCGCTTTTATTGGCAAGGTCGCGGTGAGGTATAAAGCGATGGTTAAAATAAGGTGTTTCTTCATTTTCAGTATTGTTATTACAAATTCTATTAGCTTCTTTTATTGGTTGCTACAAAGAAACGGCACATTTGGCACATTTGAAATGGAGAATTCTATTCTGGATATGGATAATTTTACCTTTGCAGAAATAACGATATTGGAAAGTAAGATTATCCATATCGATGGTAAGATTATCTATTTCTTTTTTGCTATCTATCTGCTTATTTTGCACTCAGCTAATAGAATATAAAAATGGATAGTTTTTATAATATAAAGGTAATGTTGTTTTCAGGATTTTTTTGGAGGATATTATTTATAAATACGATAAAATGGAAATGAAAAGAAAGATGAGTAACACATTAGGAGCCGGACTTTTGCTGCTGGCATCCACTTTGGGGTTTTCTGCTCAGGCACAACAGGTTTTTCTACATAGTGGTGAGCCCGTTGTTGATTGGAAACTGAAGCCGCAGGCTGAAGTAAAGGGGGATGCAAACACTTTGTGCAATGCAGGCTATAATGTATCTTCATGGGTAGATGCAGTAGTTCCCGGTACGGCTTTTACGGCTTATGTAAATGCAGGACTGGAAAAAGATCCTAATTTTGGTGATAATATTCATAAGGTGGACCGGGCTAAGTATGATCGTAGCTTTTGGTATCGTACTGAATTTAAAGTCCCTGCTGATTTTGACAAGGAACTGATCTGGCTTAACTTTAATGGTGTGAACCGTAAAGCTGAAGTTTATCTGAACGGACACAGCTTGGGCATTTTGGATGGTTTTATGCATCGGGGACGTTTTAATGTAACTGATATTGTAAATAAAACAGGAGAGAATGTACTGGCTGTACTGGTACACATGCCTCAAACTCCGTTGGCCAATTGTGGTAGTCCTACTTATCTGTCGAGTGGAGGTTGGGACTGGATGCCATATGTTCCGGGATTGAATATGGGTATTACCGATAAAGTATTTCTGAGTAATACCGGCGGCGTAACCCTGATTGATCCGTGGATACGTACAGATCTTCCAACTCGTGCCCGTGCAGATTTATCTGTTCAGCTGGAAGTGAAAAACAATGAAAGCAAACCGGTTAAAGCTATTGTTACAGGGACCATCAAGCCGGGTAACGTTACCTTTACGAAAGAGGTAGATCTGTCTGCAAATACTACTTCTACTGTTAGCTTCGATAAGCGTTATTATCCGCAGTTGATGATTAATAGTCCGAAATTGTGGTGGCCTAACGGATACGGAGAGCCTAATTTGTATACTTGTACCTTTGAAGTGAAAGTAGACGGAAAAGTATCTGAAGTAAAAGATGTCACTTTCGGTATTAAAAAATATACATATGATAAGGAGAATAACACTTTTCATGTTTATATAAATGACGTTCCTGTATTTGTAAAAGGGGCTAACTGGGGTATGTCGGAGTATATGCTTCGCTGTCGTGGTGCAGAGTATGATACAAAGATTCGTTTGCACAAAGAGATGAACTTTAATATGATTCGCAACTGGCTCGGCTCTGTAACCGATGATGAATTCTATGAAGCCTGTGACAAATACGGAATTATGTTGTGGGATGATTTTTGGATTAATTCGAATCCGAACCTGCCTTATGATCTCAATGTGTTCAATAATAACATGATGGAGAAGATTAAGCGTGTACGCAATCACCCGAGTATTGCCGTATGGTGTGGTGACAACGAATCTAATCCGCAACCGCCGTTAGAAGGTTGGATGGCCGAGAATATTAAGACTTTCGATGGTGGTGACCGTTATTTCCAGGCAAATTCTCATGCACAGGGCTTGACGGGTAGTGGCCCGTGGGGAGCTTTTGAACCACGTTTCTACTTTACCAAGTATCCTGATGGTCTGGAAGGCGATCCGGCACGTGGCTGGGGATTCCGTACAGAGATCGGTACTGCTGCCATGACTACTTTTGAAAGCTTTAAGAAGTTTATGCCGGAAGAAAACTGGTGGCCACGTGATGAGATGTGGAACAAGCACTATTTTGGTCAGAATGCTTTCAATGCAGCTCCCGAACGTTATGATGCTTCTATCGAGAAAGGTTTTGGCAAACCCGATGGCATTGAGGATTACTGCCGTAAAGCACAGCTTATAAACCTTGAATCCAATAAAGCTATGTATGAGGGCTGGCTGGATCGTATGTGGGAAGATGCATCAGGTATCATGACCTGGATGGGACAGTCGGCTTATCCTTCGATGGTGTGGCAGACGTATGATTACTATTATGATCCGACAGGTGTTTATTGGGGTACAAAATCTGCTTGCGAACCGATACATATTCTTTGGAATCCTGTAACGGATGGTGTAAAGGTTGCCAATACTACGGCACGTGATCTGGAAGGACTGACTGCCGAAGTGAAAGTATACAATCTGGATGGTAAACCTGTGGTAGCATATACAAAGTCGGCTACGGTGAATTCGCCAAGCAACACCACTGTACAGTGCTTTACGATTGATTTCAATAAAGAACGGAAGAACCTTTCTTTAGGTAAACCGACCTATGCATCAAGCGTGACTCACGGACAGCCTTCGGATGCTACGGATGGTAAGAAAGATACCCGTTGGGCAGCAGCTAAAGCCGATAATGAATGGATTTATGTGGATCTGGGCAGTGTACAACCCGTAGGTGGTGTACGTCTGGATTGGGAAGCTTCCTTTGGAAAAGCTTATAAGATACAGGTTTCCAGTGACGCACAAAATTGGAAAGAAGTGTATAAAACGGATGAAGGCCGTGGTGGTGTAGACGAAATTACATTCCCTGAGGTAGATGCCCGCTATGTACGTATGTTCGGTATCGAATTGGGCTGGTGGTTCGGTTATTCGTTATGGAGCTTTGATGTATTGAGTGGTACGCAGCCAAGTGAAGGCCTGAGTGATGTTCATTTTATCCGCTTGACTTTGAAGGATAAATCCGGGAATGTACTCTCCGAAAATAATTATTGGCGCGGCAATGACCGTTTAGATTTCACTGCTGTGAATTCTTTACCCAAAGCCGACCTGAAAGTTTCTTCTAAAATGGTGAAGAAAGACGGAGTTGCCGAGATTCAGGCTACAATTACAAATCCGGCTTCAGCCAAGGGTGTGGCTTTTGCCGTACATGTACAGGCATATCGCACTTCGGATGGTGAACGTATTTTGCCCGCTATTATGAATGATAACTATTTTATATTAATGGCAGGTGAGAAAAAGAATGTAACAATTTCATTTGATGAGAAACTGTTGCAAGGTGGTTCTTATAAATTGGCGGTAACTCCTTATAATAAATAAGGATAGGGTAATTCACCACAGGGTATACACAGGGCACAGAGTTCTAATTATTTAAAATCAATTATATAATAACTCTGTGCCTTAGTGTACTCTGTGGTGAAATTTATTCTCTATCAACGAATTCTATATTATATTTAAACACTGAAAATATCTACATTAGTTATAATTATTGATACATTTAGACCCTTATTCAATAATCAATAATACTACATTTGTCCGCAAATCTTTTTAACTATTAACCAAATTTCAACTTTAAAAATTATGAAGAACATTTTCTCTTTAAAGAAAAGCAGGTCTGCTCTGTCACTTGTTCTTTGCTGCTTACCTTTTATCACTATTACTGCGCAGCAAATGACGGCATTTGAAAGAGTAGGAACAGATGATGAATCTATTCAGGAGTTTTTTCCGGGTGAACACCGGGCTCGCCCGGTACTAGGGGCATATACCAATAGCGGTTATATGGGATTGTTTTGTGGCGGGCAGGATCTGGGAGGTTCCAGTGGCTGGTATATAGATCCGCGTTGGGGAGATTTGGGAGACGGAACGTTTGCCAATCCTATTCTGAATGGTGACTATTCCGATCCGGACGTTATCCGGGTGGGGAATAAATACTATATGATTTGTTCCGAATTCCACTTTATGGGTATACCAGTTCTGGAATCGGATGATATGGTAAACTGGACCATTGTTGGTCAGATATACAATCATATCGATCTTCCCGGTTTTTCGGAAATGAAGCGCTATGGCGATGGCAGTTGGGCACCTGCGCTACGCTATCATGACGGAAAGTTCTGGATGTTTGTATGTATGCCAAACGATGGATTGTTTATGTCTACAGCTACAAACGCTGCCAGCCCTTGGACACCTTTACATTGTGTGAAGAGTGCCGGTGGTTGGGAAGACCCTTGTCCGCTTTGGGATGATGACGGACAGGCTTATGTGGGGCGCAGCCAATTGGGTGGCGGTCCGATTTATATTCATAAGATGAGTGCAGACGGTACCCGGCTTCTTGACGATGGCAAGAAAGTATACGAAGGTCCTGTTGCCGAAGGGACGAAACTCTTTAAGAAGGATGGTTATTATTACATCAGTATTCCCGAAGGCGGTGTAAGTTCGGGTTGGCAAACGGTGATGCGTTCTAAAAATATTTATGGACCTTATGAATCAAAACGTGTATTGGAAATGGGAGTGACGAAGGTCAATGGTCCTCATCAGGGGGCTTTGGTAGATACACCCGAGGGAGAATGGTGGTTCTATCATTTCCAGTCGGCTGATCCACAAGGGCGGGTGGTGCATCTGCAACCGGTGGTATGGGAGGATGGTTTCCCGGTTATCGGCACGGACTATGACAAGAATGGAATTGGTGAACCGGTGAAAGTCTGCAAAAAGCCTGCTGTTAAATGTGATGTAACTCCGCATGCACCGCAGGCCAGTGATGATTTTTCTTCTGACAAGCTGGCTGTACAATGGCAATTCAATCATAATCCGGCAAATGAGAACTGGTCGCTTACTTCCCGTCCGGGATGGTTGGAGATCAAAGCATTGAAAGCAGAAAGTGTGCGTGATTCCCGTAATCAGTTTACTCAAAAGACGATGGGGTATAAGGGAGAAGCCGTTATCCGGATGGATTATTCTGCTATGACCGAAGGACAACGTGCGGGGCTGGAGTGCATTGGTAATAAATTCTGTGGAGCAGGTGTTCTGGTGCAGAAGGATGCCGGAACATTAACCCCGGTTGTTTATTACGAGAACGAAGGACAGATAAAGCTGATTAAAACAGTAGAAAAGGGCGGTGATCCAGTGATTTATGTAAAATTGGCGATCGATGCTTGAATAATAAGCATCAATTCTCTTATAGTCTGGATGGTCAAAACTATCTGGAGTGTGGTGATTCCTTCCAGGAAGGTTCCCGTGACTGGAAAGGTTCTCGTGTAGGGCTTTATTCATATAATACAAAGGAAGAGGGTGGAAGCGCCTGGTTCGATTCGTTCGAATATAAATTTGACGGCCCTGGCGGTCTGGTAACAGAAGAATAAAAGGAGTGGTTTATGAAAAAGAGATTAATTGCTTGTTTGCTTGCAACGTTACCGTACATCGGAGCTGTTGCTCATGTCTGGGATGAACTGGCTATCCTCGCCCGGCGTAATGGTGATGGTACTTTCACCCTTGAGAAAGACTCTTATCTGGCTGTAAGTACCTATACGAATGCTGTCTTTTTTGATTATAACAATGACGGAAATCTTGATTTGCTGATCATGGGGCAGGGAGGAGACTGGAATGTCAGTAGTGATATTAAGATAGTTGCTTTGTACCGGAATCTGGGAGAAGAGAATGGGTATCGTTTTGAGAAAGTTGCTGCTCCGGGTTTTTTGCCATACAAGGATGAAGGATTCTTCAATCCTGTATCCGTAGGCGATTATAACCATGACGGATATACGGATGTAGTTGTGATGAGTTATCACAACGGACGCCGCATTGATCTGTATCTTAATGATCGTGGAAGTGGTACCTTTATTCGTCAGGAACAACAGGGGTTTGAGGCAGCTACCAATGGATCGGTCATGTTTGGTGACCTGAATAATGACGGTTGGCTCGATATTGAGTTTACCGGATATAGTGACAAAACTTCTACTGCGCTTAAAACGTATATTAATAAACGTGACGGTGCGTTTGTGGATGAAACACCTTCAAATATTCGCGGAGCTTTTCAGGGACAGTCTACACTCGCAGATATTAATGGCGACGGTACATTGGATATCATCAGTACCGGAAACGGAGACGGTTGGGTCTGTCTCTCTTCTTTGTATTACAACACTGTAGATAAAGATGGTAAATGTATCTATCGGTATGTATCCGAAAAAGAAAGTAATATTCTGGGAGTGAGCCGTGCCAATCCGTTGGTTGCCGATTTTAATGGCGATGGGCTGATGGATATGGTGATCAATGGAGAGCCCAGTGATGGCTCCGGTTTTAGAAACCGTATTTATTATCAGACGCGGGAGGGTAAGTTTGTTATGGATAAATCCTATCCGGTGGTTCCTGTCAATCAGGATGGTGGTATTAACATGGGTGACGTCAATGGAGATGGTAATATGGACTTAATTGTTGGCGGCTATGTGGGTACTTACGAGAAGGCTCCTGCCTCCTATTATACGGCTCCGTTACGTGTTTATGAGAATAATCCGCAAAAGGTGGGACTTTCCGGAAATACTTTTCCCGAACCGCCATCCAAAGTTACGGCTGTGATGGAAGGTGACGAACTTGTTATCTCCTGGCTACCCGGTTCTGATAAGGAAACGTCGGAAGTTGCTTTGCGTTACAATATTTATGTTCGTAACGAAACGACCGGAGAATTATATACAATGATCCCGGTAGATATTGAAACCGGTAGGCTGAAAGTAGGTACCGACTTGCAAACTTCTCTTTCTTCCGCCCTCAACTCCTATCGGATGCGTGTGTTCGGCATGGTAGATATACTGTAGGTGTTCAGACGTTGGATCAGTCATACGCCGGTAGTAAGTTTGCAACCACCGGTTTATCTGTTGCGACCGGCATTCGGTCAATCGTATCATCCGATCATTTCAGGGTTGTTCCGGTAGATACCGGAGTAATGGTTCGTGGTATGGATAATCACAAAGTAGTTGTGTATACTATGGACGGTAGAACTGTGAATACCGGTTTTTCTAATACGGTTATTCCTTTGTCGGAAAGAGGAGTATATCTTGTTTCTGTGAGTGGAGAAAGAGCACCGCTGAAGTGTATGTATTAGTAATGATTGGGTGTATTCAAAAATGAGAAGCATAATCGTTGGGTTACTGTGAAGATATTGCAGGTTCCAGAAGAGAACCTGCAATATCGTTTGTGTTTACAATATGAATCCATTCTGTTTGTCATGCCGGTATTTTATATCGGAGTATTTCTTACGTTTTATTGGTTTAAACTAAATTTCGCCCAAGGGGAATTGGTTTTGTTTATGTTGCTTTGTAGTATTAATATTTCATATTTATAATAAGAAAATCTGTGTATTGTTACCTTCCTGTTACTTCTTGAGTAATATTGTTACTTTACTGTTACCAAGATAGTTTGTTTTTTTTCTGGAAATGGGTTTGATTTGCATCCGGAACTCAGATACTAAAAAAATAATGAACTATGGAGAGGCTGATAAAAGACTATTTCTTGGTCACTGTACTTTTACTATTAAATTATATTGATGAAGTTGTTGACTCTGGTTTTAATGTAATGGGATTTGTTCCTATTCTATTATTAGGTATTTATAATTATAGTATCTACAAAACCACCACTCATCGATCAGCAAGGTCAGAGATTGAAATATCGGATGATTATTCGTATGATGTAGTTAAGAAAGCATTTAAGTGGGATCCCGGATCTTTGATAAGTAGTCCTGTTTTTATTTATACTTTATTGTTAGGAGTAGAACTTTTACAGGAAGGACGACAAAGGAATCTTGCGATATTTTGTTTTATTCTATCTGCTGTCTATTATTCGATGGGAGTATATTTGCATGTGCGAAGATGGAGAATCGGAAGAGCTAAAGTTGATAAATAAAAGAGTTTGATTTTCATTGATATTATTGAGTAGAGGTGAACTCAATTGGAATCTATATTTTTCTCTATGTTTTTTCTTCATTATATTTATTAGTTGTATATTTGTTATACATATTGACAGCTAATACAATATATCGCTTTGGAAATTTTGTTGATCTTCATTTTCACTTCTTGCTCTTCGACACATATCGCAGGCACACAAGGAAAAGAAAACATTGAATGGTTAATGGTTTTAATCTTTCTTTGTATGGTATTCATTGTTTTGTTTTGGCTGATTTGGATAGAACAGAATCGCAAAAATAAATATATTACTTTGCAGAGGGAATTGATGCAAAAACGTTCGGATACATTTCTAACGGCTGGAGATGAAGCTGAGAATGAGCAGAACCTTGATAAATTGAGAAAGGAAAAGCTTTCCTTATGTGTAAGGTTGTTTCAGACAACGGGTACTTGCAAGCGTTTACGGGTAATAGACTGTTCAAAAGATGAGAGACTCTGTAAAATGACCGCCTTAGAACGTGCCGATACCTGTAAGGTTATTAATGAAACATTTGTTGATGTGATGCTTGATTTAAAAAGTACATGCAATGAATTGAATCATGATGATTTGTTATTTTGTATTTTTTCTTTGTTGGGATATTCCAAGGCAACCATTATACTTTGCATGAATATCGTTTCTGATGGAGCTTTTAAGATGCGCAAAAGTCGTATAAAGGATAAGGTGAGCGCAGAATTGTTTGATTGGATTTTTAGTAAGGAAGTAAGATTAGCATTTTGAATAGTAGAAACATACCGATATGGGAGAGATTCGTTTCACATCTGAATTCTTTATTGTTGTTGTATTGTATACCCAATCCTTTTGTAGGAAGAACGGATTAGATATTTTTGTATTTATTCCTTCCGTATTACTTATATTTTGTATCGTGATGGATATTTATAGTAAAAGGGGATGTAACTATAAGTTCTATTCTTTTCTCAATTCGTTTAAAGATGAACATTGGCTAAAGGGGGTGTTGATGGAAGTCGGCAGTCCTTTTGTGCTTTATGTACTTTTGCTGGGTTTAAGTTCTATGGAGGAAAATGTTTTTCTTTCTTTTCTGCTTATTTTCTTTTCTATTCTTTATTATGTGGTAATGATTGTTTTTTTTATTATCGTGAGAAGTAAGTCCCGGAAACATTCAAAGTTGTTATAATTTGTCTCACCAATCGGATCTTCTGTTTTTTCTTTCTCTAATACCAACTTTTGAATGATACACAAAAGAACTTTCATGGTTCTTTTGTGAGTGGAGAAATAGCTCCGCTAAAGTGTACATATTAGCAATGATTAAGTGTATAGTATTTAAATGTTTATTACATAATGTGTTGTGCGCTTGTTGTATGATTCCTTATTATAAAACATCCGGGTGTTATTGTTGAAAACATCCGGGTGTTTTACTCAAGAACATCCCCATGTTTTATTGCAAAACATGGGGATGTTCTTGAGTCTTACCTTTGGAGATGAAAGATGGAGAAAGCAGGTTTTTTGTAGAGAGAAAGTATACTGTGATAGGGTATAAGAAAGTATCATGATGTATACCAAAATCCTTATCTGGATATTTCTAATTTACCATTATCTCTTTCTTGTACTTTTATTCAAAAGTAAAATGAAGTTATCATGCATGGAATAGAAGAATATGAATATAGATGAATTACAATAAATTGCATTAACGAGTGAAAGAATGTTAAAACCAAGCTTTCGAAGATCTAAAATGTGTATATATGTTTTAATTTTGAAGCTATTGATTAAATATATTTCATTGTTCTCTAAGTAAAGTAGCTGAATAGTGAATAATTGAAGTACATACATTCAAAACAAATGGAGCATTAATTAAAAATTGAAATTATGAAAAAGAATTATCTATTGGGACTTATCGTCCTTGTGAGTATGCAATGTGTTTTTATATCTTGCGAAAAAGTAAATATTGAACCCATAACGGAAAAATACAATACTGAATTATACTCATTTGGTGAAAATGCAATTTCTTATATAGAATTGCAGCAACAAATTGATAGTTTGAGACAGAAATATAATTTACAACACAACACAATACAAACAAGAGGTATTAAGAACTTTTGGACGCATCTGTTTTTAACAGCTTGGATTGATGCTAAAGGATTTCTTTATGGAAAGAGCCATTGGGGAGGAAATACCGGTGGCATAATATGTTCTGCACTGTCATCTATTAGCTACGTATCAAAAGGTTATAAAACTATTGATTTAATAATCGACAAAGTAGGAAAATTTGAAATAAAATCATCTCCGGATGTAAATTATGGTTCTTCCGGGCTACTTGATGAAGATCAATATGGAGTTTTGCATAATAAAATAGCAAAAGAATTTTTTAATGATTCCTATGTCAGAGAAGGACGGTATTTGGAGTCTGATCTCGTAAGAAGAATGAGTATTAGAATGGTGCAGTTAGGGTATCAGGGGTTAAATGCAAAACAACAAGAAGAACTAACTCTTTACATAAAGAATCAAAGAAAGCTTTCCACTATGGAAGCATTTGTTGCAAACGCCCAACAGGCTATGCCCTATTACAAACAAGAGTTGGATATGCTTGAGGACTATGTAACGGACATAATTGACATGGAAAAATCATCTGATGTAAGAGCATATACTATTGATTTCCAAAATACAATAAAACGCTCTTCTATTCCAGCTGATAACAAGTCTGTATTATGTATATCGATTTCTATTGCAGAAAATAGTAATGCATTATGGGAGCCCAAAAAATAAAAACAAGAGTTGTATGTGTTATCGGCCTTCTTTTCTATATAGGTACTTTGTCAGCACAGGCAACCTTTGGGGATAAAAAGGGAAAGAGCCATGTCATTTCTTTATCGGCAGGTATCGCTTCTCCCTATAAAGCTATTTCACGATGGGATGAACGAGATAAAAACTCTTATCCGGCTGCTTGGGAAATACAAGGTAAAGGTCTGGAGTATGTGGCCGAATGGGGATATGGAATTCTGTTTTCCGGTTATCGGTATAAGGATAAGTATCATGTAGAAAATGTGTATGAGCAAAATATACATGAAGACATACTACTGATTTACTTGGCTCCACAAATTTCCTATCGACAAGAAGAAACACTTTTCAGCGGAGTTAATGCACATTATGAAGCAGGGATAGGATATACCTTATATAGTAATAAAAGCAGATATATTAATAGCGTCGAGCGTGCAAATTTGTCAGGTGCGGGAGGTAATGTTACGGTTGGACTGGATTATTATTTCACCCCTCAATGGGGAATAGGACTGGATGCCGGTATATTGGGAGTTGTTCTAAAGAATAAAAACAGTCAATGGATGTTGCAAAGCAAAAAGAACATAAAAATTCTGCAAATAAATGCTGTTATTGGATTAAAATATTGTTTCAGATAACTGCAAAAAAGTAGGTTAAGGTGATAGAACCACAATAAATGGGTTGTTCAAATTTATATTATTTGATGGAAATCTCTAAAACACCCAAAGAGGATAGTTTGTATGACTCCTCTTTGGGTACTGTTATTAATAACCTTAGTAGCTAAAAACTGTAAGTATCCGATAAACTACCCATTGTTTATCGGATACTTACTATATATTAATGAAGCTTTTTATTAATAACAACATATATATCCTATTTGTATGACTTTGAAAATCATCGTAAATAGTAGAACCATTACTATTGACACAATCGTCTTAGTACCTCTTCGTGCTCCGGAAAAAGCTTAGATAATTCATCAAATGTACCTAACTCGAAATTATCGAAAGTAAAGGCAGGAGCAACCGCACAACTAACCAATGCATATCCGAAATGTGAAGGCAGTTCAGCGGCAAACCAACATCCGGGCTCGATGGCTACTTGCTGTTCACCTGAAATATCGGTATTCATCAAATGAGTGACTAATCTTCCGTCAGGGTGGATTACATATAACATTAATGGGTAACCGGCATGATAGTACCATACTTCCGGCGAAGAAAGTCTATGAAATGCTGATATTTCATTATTCTCTAATAAATAATATATGGAAGTCATAGCGGGTTTGTTGCCATCTACCATTTTTCCGGTTCGGAAAATTTCTCTGTAATACCCTCCCTCCGGGTGGCGACGTAAATTAAGATGTTCTATCCAATCTGCTGCTTTCATAAAATTACTGATTTATTGATATAGCCCAGGATGAGGACTATTATTATAGTATCCAGATTACAAATGTATATGAATGTATGGACAGTAACAAGTAAAGTAACTAATATATTAGCTATATTAACTCTTTATTTATTCTGGTGGATTCCAGTGAGATTGAATGATATGTCTTAGAATAAAGATTCTGGTAACGTGGATGGTCAAACCGGATTACACATTTTATAAAGATCCGCGTAACCCGGTACTCGAAATATCTATACCGCCATAATATGATGGGATGTTTGTACTGTAGTTCTGAAATATATGGTTCTATTCTTATTCTCTCTATACTGCGTGGGAGATAATTTCAGATAATTAGTAAATAGTCTTGAAAAATAAAGCGGGTCATCAAATCCTACTAATGGGCTGATTTGATTGACTTTCATTTCTGTCTCTTCCAGATAATGGCAGGCTTTCTCCATACGGAGTTGTGCCAGATACTTGGAAGGAGAAGTACCGATCTGGGCTATGAATATTCTGGAGAAATAGGATACGGAGAGGTTTACATGCTCTGCCATATTTTTTAGGGAAAGATGTTTATGCAGATTTTCCCGCATAAATTTTAAGGAAGTATCAATGATATTACTTTCTCTAATGGTTTCTGATTCCTTTTTATTCTGATTGGAACATCTGATGATGCCCAGAAAATGGAAAAATACACTGGTTGCATATGACATCTGTTCGGTGCTGCTTTCTTGTTGTAATGTATCGAATATTTCTTCAAACATGTCTATCTTATTTTTAAATCTCGACTGTGAATTATAAGGCATGTCTTGAGGTATATCGAATCCTTTGCTGAAATACCCTGCTTTTTTACCGTTGAAGTGAATCCAGTAAATAGACCATGGTTTCCCTTTACTGCTTCCATAAGCGTGCGGAGTTCCCTGAGGGATAATAAAGAATTGATCTTCTGTCACTTTTGACTTTTTGCCATTGTATTCGAGCCATCCTTCGCCTTTTACACAATATATCAGAATGTAATCGGTAGAGTTTCCCGACTCTCTACGACAGTAATGATATTCGGCATTTGGAAAATAACCCATATTGGAGAAATACAACTCCTTACCTAATTCGTCGTTCTTGAACTCTTCAATTACGAATGAGGGAAGACTTATCAGTCGTTCACCTTTGAATCCTTCTTTGATCTTCAGCATAGTATTAAAATAATTAAAGGTTATTGCTCATGGTACAAATATAAGGGAGCGGTTTTGCAATGGATATGCGATAAAAATGAAAAAGTATCAGATTTTGATTTTGTGGGATGTAAGTGCCTTTTTTAGTGAATATATTATATTTTAGTATCGAAATTTTATATTTTTCGGTGTTTATATCAGGAAAAAGACATTTTCTGATACTTAATAGCTATTTTTGCATTCATATACATGTAACTATGAAAGCAACTTTGTGTCTGATCCTTTTTCTTAATCTATCAGTTTGGTCATTATTGGGACAGGTTCATTTTACCCGTTTGAATAATGAAGACGGTTTGTCACATAGTGAAGTAAAGGCTATATTGCAGGATAGCTACGGATATATGTGGATCAGTACGCGTAATAAACTGAACCGCTATGACGGGTGTGAGTTTAAGGTATTGGATTGTTATGACTCGATAGCGAATAAGCGCAATAACAATACGGCTGCTTTGTGTGAAGACATGAACCGGCTATTGTGGGTAGGCACGGATGAAGGTGTTTTTATCTATGATCCGGTGGTGGAGACTTTTACTTATCTGGAACGTTGGCTGAATCTTCAGGACGCAGGTTTTCTATATAACTGGGTTTCAAATATCGTAGCTGACAAGGAGGGGAATATGTGGATTGTTCTACCTTCTTGTGGCATACTGAAAGTGAATGTACAGACAAAAGCATATAAACTTTATTCAAATTTAGGGCACACTGTGTTTGAAAAAGGAGGACCATTGTCATTGACAGTGGACGGACAGGGTGCTGTCTGGGTTGGATGTATTGACCAGGGAATTTGCCGGTATGACAAAACGAAAGATGATTTTGTACAAGTACTGGAAGAAACCGGGGTATTCCGGGGGAAAGGAGTGTATGCAATGCTGTCCTGCAAAGAATCTTTATTTGTTGCTTTACACGAGGGGAGATTACTGAGGTATAATAAGGAGACAGGGACTCTGGCTCTGCATGACTTTCCGGAAGTAGACAATGTGATGATCCGCTGTTTGATGATGCCAAAGGATGAAGAACTATGTCGGTACAAATAATGGGGTGTATATCTATAATTTGTTGACTGAAAATTGTACTGTATTTAGGAACGATTCTTTTGATTCACACTCGCTTAGCTGTAATACAGTTACTGATATGTATATTGATAAAGAGAAAGGTATCTGGGTTGGTACCCTGTACGGAGGGCTGAATTATCAGAGTCGTAGTGCCGGGAACTTTACGGTTTATATACCGAATGATCATCCGCAGAGCGTACAAAGCCAGTGGATTCATGGTTTGTATTGGGATGCCGATATGCAGAAACTTTGGGTGGGAACAGAAGATGAAGGCTGTTCGGTTTTTGATAAGAAGACATCGGAGTTTAGCAGGATTAGTGCACGTCATACAGCTCCCATCACTTATATACGAAAAATCAACGGGAATATCTGGATTGGTTATTTTAAGAATGGGTTGGATATTATATCTCCTTCCATGAAGATAACACACTATTCAAGTTTTGAACTGGGCTTGAGAGAAGAAAGTATCTATGCCTTTTGTGAAGATCACACGGGTACCATCTGGATCAGTGATGGAGGAGGAGTATACAGGGCGCAGAAAGACGATGCGTTTTGAGAGAGTAACAGAATTCGGAAACGGCTACATACAAGATATTATGGAGGATAGCCAGGGGAATATCTGGATTGCGGCGATGGGTAATGGATTATACAAATATAATATCCATTCCCGTAAATCGAAGCAATATCTTGCTGACGGTAAACCTGGGTCTATCAGTTCGAATTCGGTCAGCAGTATTTTGGAAGATAGTAAAGGACGTATCTGGGTCAGTACGGATCGTGGTGGCATTTGCTGTTTTCAGAACGGGGCTTTTCAAGCTTATTCGCTTGCTGAGGGACTTCCGGATGATATTGTTTACAGAGCAGTGGAAGATGCCCATGGAAATATCTGGTTTGGAACAAATCACGGACTTGTGCGGTTGGAACCGGATACTAAGGATGTACAGGTTTTTGATAAGAAAGACGGTTTGAGTGTCTCCAGATTCAACTATAACTCAGTGGCGATGACAGATAAAGGTACCATTTTTATGGGAACGATGCATGGATTGGTTTCGTTTAATCCGGGGCAGTTTGTGAGAAATGATTTAATCCCTTCTGTCTATTTTACCGATTTTCTGGTGAATGGCAAGAATCTTCTTCCCAATGTTATTAACCAGTATGAAAAGGACTATAAGATCACACTTAACTATGATGAACGAAATATCAGTATCCGTTTTGTTGCATTGAGTTTTGCTTCTCCTGGGGCAAATCGCTATGCTTATCGTATGAGTAATGTAGACAATGATTGGATTTATACGGATAAGAATGTGATTTCTTATGCTGGACTTACTACCGGAAAATATGTGCTTCATGTGAAGGGAGCCAATAACATGGGGGTATGGGATGAAACTGAAAAGGTGTTGATCATTGATGTATTGCCACCGTGGTGGGCATCTCCTATGGCTTATGTAATCTATGTGCTGGTAGTACTTTCATTACTTTTCTATTGGATTCGTACATATCTGAAAAGGATAGCCCGTAGAAATGAGGAAAAGAATCTCATCTATACAATCGAAAAAGAGAAGGAGCTTTACGAGTCGAAAGTAGCGTTCTTTACGAATATTACGCATGAGATACGTACTCCGTTGACGCTGATTAACGGCCCGTTGGATCTGGTAATACAGGAGTCTGTACTTTTCCCGAAGAATGTACAACGTTACCTGGGATTGATAAAGCAGAATGTGGAACAACTGTTGAATCTGGTCAATCAGTTACTGGACTTTAAGGCTGCCGAAAATATGAATAAGCCGTTGATTTTCTCAGAAATTAAAGCTTTGCATCTGATTGAATCTTTGAAAGAGCGGTTCTCTGTGTTGCTTTCGGAACGGAATAAAACGTTTGAGGTGATAGCGGACCGCGTGGCCCCGGATATATGTGTCATTGCAGATAAGGATGCGGTTGATAAGATAATGAATAACTTAATCTTTAATGCGATCAAGTATAGTGATACGCGTATTACTGTGCGGGTGAGCCGTGATGATGAGTTTTTGATACTTGAGATCATAAACGATGGCTTGCTGGTATCAAAAGATATGCATGAGGCAATCTTTGAACCTTTTGTCAGGGCAGAAAACAGTAAGGAGAATATAGGCGTAGGTATCGGACTTTCGCTTTGCCGGAGCCTGGTGGAACAACATCGGGGTACTTTAACCTATCAGGAGATGGAAGGTTTGAACTGTTTTGTGCTGAAACTTCCCGTTCGTCAGAAAATAACGGAGAACGTACAGGCTGTTGAAATGAGCAACGGGCAGATTCAGCTGAACCGAAACAGTATAAGAGTGACTTTACTGATCGTGGATGATCATCCGGATGTGGTGGATTTCTTATCAGAACAGCTATATGAGGAGTATACCATCCTGACAGCTTCGGACGGAGTACAGGCTCTGAATGTGATAGAGCATAATAAGGTGGATATTGTATTGAGTGATATTATCATGCCTAATATGGATGGATTGTCTTTGTGCCGTAATTTGAAATCGGAAGTAAACACCAGCCATATACTGGTAGTGTTGTTAACGTCAAAAAATGATGTCAGTACAAAGATTCAAGGGTTGGAAGCCGGGGCAGATGCATACATTGAAAAGCCATTTAATCTGAACTATTTATCGGCTTTACTAAAGAGCCTAATAATAAATAAAAACCGGGATATCAGCTTGCAGAGCTCTAAACCATTGGTACCTATCGGTCAGGTAGAGATTAATAAGGCTGATGAGAATTTTGTGAATCAGGTAGTAGATATCGTGAATGCGAATATATCCGATCCTGCTTTTAATGTAGAAGTACTGACTACTAAAATGTGCATGAGCCATTCAAACTTCAGCAAGAAACTGAAAGGAATTGTGAATATGAGTCCTGTAGAGTTTATCCGCTTTGTTCGTTTAAATCGTGCGGCAACTATTCTTTCACAGGAAGATTGCCAGGTGAATGAGGTGAGTATACTGGTAGGCATAAACTCTACAAGCAATTTTATTCAGCAGTTTCAGAAGCAGTTTGGTAAAACACCCAATGAATTCCGAAAAGAATGTAAGCGGAAAGGGGATTGAACCGGAAAAGTAAAATTGTCCATACTTTAAGTAATTCTCTCTATTTCTTTATAGGCTAAATCCCGGTTACTTTGCGGTCATCAAATTAATGATTAATATTTGTATGATCCTAATGAAAACACAATCAAATCTTTATCTGTTCCTGATAGCTTTAATATCGGCTATGGGAGGTTTCCTTTTCGGTTATGACTGGGTAGTGATAGGGGGAGCCAAACCTTTCTACGAACAATATTTTCAAATTGCGGATAGTCCGGTCTTACAGGGCTGGGCAATGAGTAGTGCACTGATAGGTTGCCTGGTGGGTGCACTGAGTGCCGGAAAGATGAGTGACCGTTTTGGAAGGAAGCCTATTCTTACATTGGCAGCAGGACTTTTTATCTGTACGGCTATTGGTACAGGTGCTGCCCACTCCTTTACTTTTTTCAATATTTTCAGATTGATAGGTGGGTTTGCTATTGGTATAGCTTCCAGCTTGTCACCTATGTATATTGCTGAGATTGCTCCGGCTCATTTGCGCGGACGTTTTGTTTCCATTAATCAGTTGACGGTTGTATTAGGCATTCTTGCTTCTCAGATAGTAAATTGGCAGATTGCAGAACCGGTGGCTATAGGAGCGACTTATGAGATGATACGTGAGTCATGGAATGGGCAAATGGGTTGGCGTTGGATGTTCTGGGCTATGACAGTTCCTGCGGCATTGTTTTTTATTTTTAGTTTTATACTTCCTGAGAGCCCTCGTTGGCTCGCATCTTCCGGCCACAAAGAGGCTGCTTTTAAAGTCTTCAGCCGTATGGGTGGGCGTGATTACGCTCGTCAGGAACTGGAAGCGATTGCTATGGCTTCTTCGGATAGCGAACAACAAGGAGGTTTTAAGCAATTGTTGCGTCCGGCAATGCGCAAAGTGCTGATTATTGGTGTCGTGATGGCTGTTTTGCAGCAGTGGTGCGGTATTAATGTGATATTCAACTATGCACAGGAGATATTCATGGCCGCCGGATATGGCGTTTCGGACGTGTTGATGAATATTGTGGTGACCGGAATCACTAATGTGATATTTACAATTCTGGCTATGTTTGTGGTGGATCGTTGGGGGCGTAAGGCACTTACCCTGATAGGCTCATTCGGTTTGACTGTGATTTATGCTTTTATGGGTGCAGCCTATTATTTTCATATTACCGGTATTGTACTGCTCGTTATTGTAGTGATGGCTATTGCATGTTATGCGATGACACTGGCAACAACGATGTGGGTGATTATTTCTGAAATTTTCCCCAACCGGGTTCGGGGGGTAGCTATGTCAGTCTGCACTTTTGCTCTGTGGGGGGCTTGTTTTATTCTTACATATACTTTCCCGGTACTGAATAGCGGATTGGGAGCTGCCGGAACCTTCTGGCTTTATGGCATCATCTGTCTTGCCGGGGGTATTTTTGTTGTGTTCTGCCTGCCTGAGACCAAAGGTAAGAGTCTGGAAGAATTAGAAAAAGAATTAATAAAATAGTTGTTATATAAAATGGAAAAAATAACCCAATATTTAATTCAAAGTACGGTACATACCAGTGAGGTACGTGCCTGGGAAGAAGACATTTTGCTTCCTACCTATGAAATAGGGAAGGAAGAGAAGAATCCCATTTTCTTGGAGAAGCGAGTGTATCAAGGTAGTAGTGGTTCTGTATACCCTTATCCTGTAGTAGAAAAAATATCCGATAATAAAGTTGATAAGAAGTATCATGCTCTTTTTATAGAGAATGAGTATATCAAGGTTATGATATTGCCGGAACTGGGTGGACGCATACACATGGCTTATGATAAAGTGAAACAACGCCATTTTGTGTATTACAATCAGGTGGTGAAACCTGCTTTGGTAGGGCTTACCGGTCCATGGATTTCGGGTGGAATTGAATTTAACTGGCCTCAGCACCATCGCCCCTCCACTTTCCTTCCTACTGATTTTTCTATAGAAGAGAATGCGGACGGTAGTAAGACAATCTGGTGTAATGAAGTGGAACGCATGTTCCGTACCAAAGGGATGCAGGGCTTTACCCTCTATCCGGGTAAAGCGTATATTGAAATCAATGTGAAGATTTACAATCGTACAGCTTTCCCCCAGACATTCTTGTGGTGGGCTAACCCGGCTGTGGTGGTGAATGACCACTATCATTCGGTATTTCCACCCGATGTAAATGCGGTGTTTGATCATGGTAAGCGCGATGTGTCGTCCTTTCCTATAGCTACCGGAGTTTATTATAAGCAAGACTATTCAGCGGGAGTGGACATTTCAAAATACAAGAATATTCCCGTTCCTACTTCTTATATGGCCATTCAGTCGAAATATGATTTTGTGGGTGGTTATGAGGCCGATGTTCAGGGTGGTTTATTGCATGTAGCCGATCATCATGTATCTCCGGGTAAGAAACAATGGACCTGGGGTAATGGAGATTTTGGGAAGGCTTGGGACAGGAACCTGACTGATGAGGACGGACCTTATATTGAACTGATGACAGGTATGTATACGGATAATCAGCCGGACTTCTCATGGTTGCAACCTTATGAAGAAAAATCGTGGGTACAGTATTTCATGCCTTACAGTGAAGTGGGCTATGTGAAGAATGCTACCAAAGATGTTCTGTTGAATGTAGAGCTAAAAGAGGATAACGCTCATCTCATACTTTATACCACAGGAGTGAATAAAGATGTACATCTGTTGGCAAAGGATATTCAAGGTAAGATATTGCTGGATAAGATAATTCAGATTTCTCCGGCAGATCCGTTTACTGTTACTTTCCCGGCAACTGGGTTAAAGGAAGAAGATATCCGGATAGAAATCAGAGATTGCGAGGGGAAAGTAATGCTTACTTATCAGGCTGATAAACCGGAAATAAAACCGATGCCCGACCCTGCCAAAGCAGCGAAAGATCCTAAAGATATTGCTTCTATCGAACAGTTGTTCCTGACCGGACTTCATTTGGAACAATATCGCCATGCTACTTATAATCCAATGGACTACTATCAGGAAGCTTTACGTCGTGAACCGGGTAATGTGCGTTGCAATAACGCTATTGGTTTGCTGTTAATGCGTAAAGGGCAGTTTGCCGCAGCTGAAGGATATTTCCGTACGGCTGTAGCTACTTTGACAGAACGTAATCCGAATCCGTATGATGGAGAACCATCCTATAACTTAGGGTGGAGTTGTAAGATGCAGGGTAAAGCGGATGAAGCTTATGATGCATTCTTCAAATCGGCATGGAATGCCGCCTGGCAGGATGCTGCCTATTATGGACTTGCACAAATAGATACGGCAAAGGGTAAATATGAGAGTGCTTTGGATAAAGTAGACCGTTCTCTTATCCGTAACTGGCATAATCATAAAGCACGTCAGCTGAAAGCTTCGATTCTGCGTAAGCTGAACTGTAAAGAGGAGGCTTTAAGCCTGATAGAGGAGTCTTTGAAGATAGACCGTTTCAATATGGGATGCCGTTTTGAGTATTATCTGTTGACTAAAGACGAGAACTCACTGATGGAAATGAAGGAACTGATGCGACAGTGGGAACATGCTTATATTGAATATGCGCTTGACTTTGCGGGGGCAGGCTTGTATGAAGAAGCCATCTTGTTTTTACAAAGTTATGTTGCTGGAGCCGGCAAGGTATATCCTATGATTCACTATGCTCTTGGCTATTTCTATGCTTGCCAGGGAGATAACAATAAAGCATTGGATTGCTATCGGAAAGCAGAACAAGACGATCATTCTTATTGCTTCCCGAACCGTATCGAGGAAGTAGTGATTTTGCAAAATGCATTGGCTTTGAATAGTCAGGGAGCTAAGGCAGCTTATAGTTTAGGAAACTTCTGGTATGCTGCCCGGCAGTATGAGAACGCCATTAGTTGCTGGGAGACTTCTGTTGCTATTGCTCCGGACTTTCCTACAGTGTGGCGTAATCTGTCATTGGCCTATTATAATAAGCAGAATGATAAAGCAAAAGCACTGGATGCTTTGGAAAAGGCATTTCAGTTGGATGAACACGATTCGCGCATTCTGATGGAACTGGACCAGTTATATAAACGTTTGGGATACTCGCACGAACAGCGTCTTGCATTTTTGGAGCTCATTTGCCTGAAACAGAAGAAAGGGATGATTTATCTATTGAGCGTATCACTCTTTACAATCAACTGGGACGTTATGCTGAGGCTAAAGCATTGATAGAAAGTCGTAAATTCCATCCTTGGGAAGGAGGAGAAGGAAAAATTACGGGACAATATGTACTTTGCCGGGTAGAACTTGCCAGAATAGCTTTGCGTGAACAACGTTATGCAGATGCATTGGCCCTGCTGAAAGAGACTGAAAACTATCCTTATAATCTGGGAGAAGGTAAGCTAGCAAATGCAGAGGAAAATGATATCTGGTATTATAAAGGTGAAGCCTACCGCGGGCTGGGTGATGAGGAGAACTCCAAAGCTTGTTTTGAGAAAGCAACGATTGGCTCCCCGGAACCACAACAGGCTTTTTATTATAATGATCAGCAGCCGGATAAAATATTCTATCAGGGATTGGCATGGAGAGCATTAGGTGATGAAGATAAAGCGCGTAGTTGTTTTAATAAGTTGATTAAGCATGGTGAAAAACACCTCTTTGATACGTGTCGCATAGATTACTTTGCTGTTTCGTTGCCGGATCTGGCTATCTGGGAAGATGATTTGAACAAGCGTAATCGTATTCATTGTAATTATGTGATGGGATTGGGTTATTTAGGATTGAATGAAACATCCAAAGCAATTAAATTTCTGGACAAAGTCATAGAACTGGACATTAACCACCAGGGAGGGCAGAGTCATAGAGGCCTTATTTAGAAGGGAGAATGGAGAATGGAGAGGGGAGAAGGATCTGCGCTGTGTTAATATACTTCTCCTTTCAGAAAGATACTTCCTCAGAGAGGGATGAGACTGTACAGTAACAGCGCAGATCCTTCTCCCCTCTCTTTCCTTCTCTCTTCTTTTTTTAATATTTTGTTTATGAAAGTAACGCATGAAATAGCAGCTTATACGGCGACGGGTGAACCTGTTTTTTTATTTAAAGTGGTCAATGGGGCCGGAGCTTATGTTGAGTTTACGAATTGGGGGGCCAGATGGATAACAGCAGCAGTACCTGATACTAACGGACATCTGACCAATGTGATAGTAGGTTATGATACGCTGGAAGAGTATTTGTCTGATACTTATTATATGGGGGCTACGATAGGACGTTTTGCCAACCGGATAGCAAATGCTTCATTTGTTATAGATGATATTACTTATCAGCTGGAAACAAATGATGGGTGTAATACCAATCACGGAGGGACCACCGGATTCGATCAGAAACTGTGGCAGTGGGAGGAATTACCCAATGGAGTTCGTTTTATACTCACTTCACCTGATGGTGAAGGCGGTTATCCCGGAAACCTTGATGTGGTGGTGGATTATTGCTGGGATGAGTACAATGAGCTGACGGTTAGCTATTTCGGAAAGGCGGATAAGACTACTTATCTGAATATGACAAATCATGCTTATTTTAATCTTAGTGGTACAAGGGAGAAGGTTACTTCGCATCTTTTGACTATTCCTGCCGGGAGAATACTGGATACAACACCTGCGTTTATTCCTACAGGTAAAATAATACCAGTGACAAATACTCCTTTTGATTTTACACATTGTAAACAGATTGGGCAGGAACTCTATGCTGATAACCGGCAATTACACAATAATAGAGGATATAATCATTGTTATGTATTAAAGGAACATCCTTCCTGCGATATGCTGCAAGCTGCCTGTCTCTGCGAACCCATATCTAAACGGCGTTTGACTGTAACAACTGATTTACCCGGAGTACTGCTCTACACGGCAGGTTATTATAAACTTCCCGATACAGCGGTATGCCTGGAAACTCAGTTTTTTCCCGATACACCTTCACACTCTCATTTTCCCTCTTGTTTGTTGCCCTCGGGACGAGCGTATAATCAGCGAACTATATATAAATTTGATATAGATGACCGGGAAGTGTATTCATAACTATCCCTTTTTCTTAGCTTTGTACTCTGAAGGTGGAATCCCCATTGTTTTGGTAAATAACCTGGAAAAATAAAGAGAATCTTCGTAACCTACTAACGGACTTATCTGACTGATTTTCATATCAGTGAAGTCCAGATAATGGCATGCCTCCTGTATTCTAAGGTAATTCAGGTATCGCAGAGGTGAAGATCCGGTTTTTTCTTCAAACAGGTTCGAAAAGTAAGAGGCAGACAGCTTCACTTCGCGGGCAATATCCGTAAGACGGATTTTCTTATTCAGGTTTTCTTTCATATAATGAATGGCAAGCTGTACTACGTCTTTACGTGAGTTGTTCATAGAACCACAGTCGCGGTACTCTCCGATAAATTTCATGGAACCCAGAAAATGAAACAGGCTGGTGGTGGCGTACAACATATAATTCTTGTTGTATCCGGAACTGATGGAAGAATAAATTTCTTCAAAAAGTGTCAGTCGTTCTTTGATACGGGAGTGTGCTTCGGGAGTAATATTACGTGGACGGTCAAAACCTGCACTAAAGAATGCTGCTTTATCCCCATCAAAATGTATCCAATAAATTGTCCATGGATTGGTGGCATTACTACCATAAGCGTGAGCCTGGTGTTTGGGAAGAATAAAGAATTGATTAGAGGTGATTTTGTATCGTTGATGATCCAACTCAAACCAGCCTTCTCCTTCTACGCAGTAGATGAGAACAAACTCGTTCACTTCTTCGGCATTTCGCTCGCGATAATGAAAACTGGCATGCGGGTAATAACCAATATCAGTGATATGGAGTTCCCGGCCCAAGGGGTCTCGTTTTAGCTCTTCGATCAGGAAATCCGGCAATACAATAGCACGTTCTCCTTTGAATCCTTCTTTAATTCGTGGCATGTCTTGTCAGGTATTGGATTTTATAAATCTGAATGAAGCGGCTTATGCTCTCAGCACCCAAAGTTACAAAAAAATCTCTGGAATAAACGAATAAAAAGGGGAAAATGGCATTGAATGGCTTATTAATAAAGCGTTTGCAGTGCCCGGACGAGGTCAATGAACAAAAAGGTAAAACGCAAAGAAAAGTGGATTTAGGAAGTAGTAAGGTTTTCAGATCGTTATCCATCCAAGTATGAGCTTAACATAGCCCGTGCCGTTTGCGCTGTTCTACTTGGATTTGCTTATTAAGGTTTAATTCGTTGATAATTTTAATGAACTAAATTTATTTCCATTGTGCTCAATCAACCGAACGGTTATTGTACTTTTAATTTCTTAGTAATTAGTGCATTTATCAAAAAAGATACTATAAGATTTATGCTCTGTTATTTATATTACTAAGGTATTAAGAAGTGGTTGTCTATAAGGAACAACCAATGTCCCTGTTATTTTCCCGATTCAACTTCATTAATCTTTATAATTGCTTGTGTAATAGCTATTTATGCCTTGCCTGTTCCCATTCCGATATAATCTGTTTATCAATTAGATAGTGTAAGAGATAGAAATCAATTCATAATTGATGATTTCTATCTCTTGATATTTACCAAGTAATAACTTTATCTACGATTTCTTGTTGTTCCAATGCAGTACGACGTAAATATATTCTTGTAGTTTCTATGCTCTCATGCCCCATAAGGTCTGCCAACAATGAGATATCGTTGAATTTTTCCAAGAAGTTTTTGGCAAAGCGATGCCGAAAAGAATGGGGATAAATGACTTTAGAATTCATTCTATATTTTTGGGCAAAGTTTTTAAGTTGCTGGGAGATTCCTCTGGTAGTGATTCGTTCTCCGAAGCGATTCAAAAACAGATAACCGCTTTCTCTATTGGTAGATACAAGCCACGTATTTGTCTCTTCTCTCAGTTTCTTCGGAATGAAAAGCCGGCGTATCTTTCCACCTTTGGTATAAATATCAAAGTAACCTATGTCTATATGTTCTATTTTTATCTGAACTAATTCGCTGACTCTTGCACCTGTTGCAGCAAGGAAACGAACTACGAAATACCATTCTTGGTTGTTTTCTTTTCGTAGTTTGTTTTTGAGAAAAATGTAGTCAGCATTACTGATTACATTTTCTAAATAAGAGCGTTGTTGAACTTTAATAGATTTCAACCGTAAACGTGGTTTATTCACAAATTCCAAATACTTGTTTAGAGCCTGAATACGTAGATTTACGGTTTTAGGTTTAAATGTTTCAATCAAATAAGTTTTGTAAACTAATAGATTTTTTTTGTTCAAGTCCTTATGGTGAGAATAGAAATCGTTTACTGCATATCGATATGCCGATATGGTATTCTCTGCCATGTTTCCTTGTTTAAGATAGGTTTCAAACTTTTCTATCATAGCTATTTATATTAGTGAAACAATATGTTGTCACTAATAATATAGTTCATTTAAGTAGTATTAG
>BAJA01000022.1 GCA_000613465.1 Bacteroides nordii WAL 11050 = JCM 12987 | reverse complement strand
TGAGCGGTAGACACTCAGATGCAACGCTGCTATCACCCACCTGACAGGATCTCTTCCTGATCAATGCGATATCCGATAGAATTGCTATCACTTTCACGGCAGCCGGCGAACCTGGCCACAACAATCTGCTATCAGATTCGCTCAGCTCGAGAGTTGCTTCCGGAGAGATCTGCTATCAGTCCTCCCTGATGAACTTCATCACCACCTTTAGCGCTTCCTTCAGTTCCCTGATCTCCCACTCCTGTTCCTGGTACTTCCGTTCCTTCTCCTGCCACTCCTTTGCCTGTTGCTTGTAGTGTGCACAGAATCGAGGGTACTCCCGAATCACGTACTTGATTGCCTCACTCCCGGTCTGCTTACCTACCTGCTGTTTCACGATCTCCAGCTGGGCCGCTTCATCGGCATATAGCCTGAGTGTCAGTGTACTTGCTTTTTCTCTCATTCCGTTTTTTTGTTATGGCCGTTCCCGGTCTGTTTATTCATCGATTCGGCCAGCCGGCAGGCTTCCGGATACGTCGCTGCCCGCTGTCCGTAGCGTTCAATTACCACGCCCATCACCCTGACAGTGTGGGCCACGCACCATCCTACACGCATTCGGCGCGGATAGTACACCACGTTTGTCTCACTCATAATTCGCTGTATTATTGTTAATTACATTCGTGATAAATCATTCCGTCACTAACGGTTATTATAATTGTAACTTACCGGAAGTGAACACTTTACGTTACGATGCCGCCGCCTTCTTCACCACTTCGCCCATCGCGCCCCGCAGCCTCGACAAAAGAAATAGCCGCGGAAATTTAATTTTTTTGCTCGTCCGGATTTCATTCAAAATCCCCCACACAGGGTTATCTATCTCCCCGTGCCGTGACAGCCGGAGCACCTCCTCCAACTCAACTTGTGATAGTCCGAATGACTTTAACGCCTCCAGCAGCCCGTGCGGGTTGCGCGGTTTATCCGATGGCGGTGGCGGCGCAGCTGCCTGTGCCGGGCATATCCCGTTTCTATCCAATCCAACAGAGCGAAGCAATTTTTTCGCCTCCTCCTCCGAGAGTTCTCCGGAACGTACCGGGGGGATAGAGGGGGTATTTTCTTTCTTTTTCTTTTCTTTGTCGTTTTTTTCAGGAATATTTCCAGAGTATTCCGGAGTATTCTGGAATGTTTCCGGAAGATTCTGGAAAACAGTTTCCGGCATTGGTGCATTTTGTCCCGTTCCGGCAGCGGGTTGCACTTCTGCCGAGAACAACGGCATCGGCTCCGGCTGTTTCATCTCCTGTTGCGGTTCTACCAGTATAATATCCATCGGGATATATGCTTTCTTCTTCGACACCTTGCAGATATCAAGGTAGCGCGACTGGATGGCGCGTGCCGTCAGTATGCACTGGTTCTTCCAGATCAGCGTATTGAACAGGCATATCTCCGCACAATAATCAATAATCTCCTTAACACGTGCTTCCGAGAGCCCCCAGTAGTCTGCACAATCAAAGAGTTGATCCTCCGTCCAGCGGATGTAACAGCCCTCGACACGATATATCTCATTGAGCGCATATTGGTAGACGGCATAGCCGTCACACCCGTAACGCTTTTTCAGCCGCTTGATCTTGATATCCTGATAGCGGTCTGTTTCCGCTTTATAATAAGAGAATCCGTTTTTACTCATAATGGTATTAGTTCATTGGTTAATCTTCGTCACTTTCGGTGAGCTTCTTCATACAGGCCTCAATCTCTTCACGCTTATAGAGATACGTTTTCCCGAGCCGGTAACAAGGGAGCTCTCCAGACCGTCTCAGGTTCTTCAGTGTTGAGTCGCTGATGGAGAACAGTTTCATCACATCCGCAGACCGTAGATATTCTTTTTCTACTTCTACTTCCGCCAGTTTCAGCAGCGCCGTCGGCGCTTGCATTTCAATCAATCTTTTGGTTTTCATCTTTATTGCTTTTTTATTTGATAATTTGTTCAATTCTGTATTGATTTGAATGATTCCTTTACTCGTTTCAATGCTTCTATCAAATTATCGACCTGTTCTTCTGTAAAGAAGTCCACATACGCTTCTGTACAATCTTCGAATGGTTCATCTTCGGTATCGTATATTTGCATTTGAGCACTGGACGGGAACATAATGTTCTCTGATTTTGTATAGCCCAATAGTGCTATATGTTTGGCAAAGCCAACACGTACTATTTCTTTTACTTCTTTACTCATACCTTATTTAATTATAAATTAAATTCTATATTTGTCGAATAACTTTTTAAGTTCTTCCTCAAATTCAGCCTCTTGTTCTCTAGATATATAAATCAGAGTTTTGTCATTAACCTTGATTTTTGCTTCATATTCGTCTATTTCTTCCAAAACGAATTCAACACCAATGTTTTCATAAATTGTTCTTGCCATTTTTACTCCTTTCTATATTGTTTTGAGGGTTATTCTTGTTTTGTTTACTTCATATCCCTTTTTTCTGAGATACGCTGCTATATACTCATCATCTCCGACATCATTAAGGACATCGAATAGATAGCCACTTACATACTTAGCAACTGCATCAGCATTTGCATAATCAATATTCTGCGAAACAAACTTCGCTTTCTCTGTTCTTCCTAAACCTCTAAAGGCTTCTTCAATTTTGCTATCCTTCATTCGTTTACGGCTTTAGGGGTTGTTGACTCTTTCTTCTTATACATATCTTTCAATGCGGCCATATCATCCATTATTTTTGTATCTACCACCTTTGCGTATATCTGCGTGGTGGTAAGATTGGTGTGTCCCAACATCTTAGATACGCTTTCAATAGGTACACCATTGGCTAACGTAATGGTCGTTGCGAATGTGTGCCTTGCCATGTGAAATGTTATCGTTTTATCTATTCCGGCTTCCCTGGCTATCGTTTTGAGGTAACGATTAACGACCTGATTGGGAGGAATCGGGAAAATCCGCCCATTCTTTCTGTGATTATTATAGGCTTCATACCTTGTTAATATAGTATGCGCGGGTTCTAATAAAGGAAGAGATACCCGGGTATCTGTTTTCTGTCGGTTAAAGTTCAGCCACAAACTCTTATCAATTCCAATACTAATATTATCATTTGTAAGATTGCAGATATCGGCATAGCAGATACCGGTATAGACCGCAAACAGGAAAATATCCCTCACAATGCCATAATTAGGCTTTAACGTCACCTCTTCGATAGCTTTTATTTCTTTTTTAGACAAAAAGCCCTTTTCTACCTTATTTTTCTTAGCATGTAGCGCAGTAACCGGATTCTTATTAATCCATTCATTTTCCAGCGCAATACCCATTACTTTTTTAAAGCGTTGTATGTGTTTCAGCGCACCATTAACAGTACAAAGACGTACATCGTCTTGCCTCTTGAATCCTTGCAAGTAAGCAAAGAATTCATAAACGAACGCCTTATCAATTGCATTGATATCAAAATCGGAGACGTGAAATTTTATACGGACGAAATTAAGCAGATGTTGCTTCGTGATAGCGTAACCTACAAACGTGATAGCGCGTAGGTTCTTTTTCTCCATGACAGCATGGTAATCGAAGAGTGTTTTAATAGTGGAATACTCATTATCCTGCGCGCGGAACATAAGCCGAAAATTCTCAATATTGAGCGTGTAGTTCTTTTGCCGTATTTTTGCTACAGTTTCTTCGATGACTACTTTAATATCCTCAATAGCTCGATTTGCCCCTTTGTCAGTCGCTGTTTTTCCAAGCGACTTTTGGGCGGCTGATGACCAGCTTTCAGGATTCAGATTAAAATTCGTAGGAATTTCGTATCTTTGGCCGTTGATTGTGACCCGGCAAAAGAGTGGTGACAGATTTCCGATGCCTCTCCCCTTCCTAATCCAGAAGAGCACGGAAAAAGTTTGCTTCTTATTCATCTGTTATTGGTTTTAGATGAATTCATTAAAAAAAGAATGAGAAGAAGCGATACTTGTCACCGCAAATGTCACCGAATCGCTGTTATCTTTTTTCGGTTACATTACTATCGGATACAAAAAAAGCCGCTAAAAATGCAATTTTAGCGGCTTTTTATCTGTAATTAACTGTAGTGTTGTTGGGCTATCTGGACTCGAACCAGAAATGACAGGACCAGAATCTGTAGTGTTACCATTACACCATAGCCCAATACTTATTTTTCAACGATCGACTCCGTTGTTTCTCGTTTGCGGGTGCAAAGATACAAAGAATTTGGGAATTTCAAACATTTCACATATTTTTTTTTGCAAAAAATCAATGATGTCCTCCCTATTTTTAAAGATACATCCCTAAAAAACACAAAAAAAGAAGAGTTTTACGACATAACTTTCTTTGATACAAGAATTCAGCGTATATTTGTAACCTATATTATGTTAATATAGCAAGAAACAAAGACAAGAGCTTCCTTGTTATAAAGAGAAGTAAAAGCATTGATTATTAAATTTCAACCGATAAATGAACGAGACGAAAATATTAATTGAAAAAATAACAGAAGGAATTCAAGAGAAAAAAGGTAAAAACATCGTTATAGCCGACCTGACAAATATTGGCGATACAATATGCAAATATTTAGTAATTTGTCAAGGTAACTCACCCAGCCAAATAACAGCCATCGTTGATTCAATCAAAGATTTCACCCGGAAAGGCACAGACATTAAACCATTTGCAATAGATGGTCTGCGAAATGCCGAATGGGTAGCTATGGATTATTCAGATGTGCTGGTACACGTATTCCTGCCCGAAACCAGATATTTCTATAATCTGGAAAATCTTTGGGCGGATGCCAAGTTAACAACGATCCCCGACATTGACTAATTTTTCAATATGGAAGATAAAAACAAGAAACCCAATAAAGTAAATATGCCCAAGTTCAATCTGAACTGGATGTACATGATTATAGCCCTAATGCTCCTGGGCCTTTGGTGGAGTAATCAGGGAGGTACTATAAGCAAACAGATTCCTTACGACGAATTCCAACAGTACGTTCGTGAAGGGTATGTGAGTAAAGTAGTAGGATATGACGACAGTTCGGTTGAAGTATTTATCAAACCGCAGTTTGTGGGCAAGGTATTCAAACAAGATTCAACCCGCGTTGGCAAAAACCCAATGATTACCACTGAAGCTCCCACACGTGAGAGTCTTGGTAATTTCATTGATGCCCAAAAACAAGAAGGCCATTTTGATGGTTCCATAAGCTACGATAAAAAGAACAACATATTTGGTTCTATTCTGATAAACTTCTTGCCGATCATCTTCCTCATCGGACTGTGGATATTCTTCATGCGTCGAATGAGTGGTGGAGCAAGCGGAGGCAGCGGTGGAGTATTCAATGTAGGAAAGTCCAAAGCACAACTTTTTGAAAAAGGTGGTGCTATTAAAATCACATTTAAAGATGTGGCAGGACTTGCCGAGGCCAAACAAGAAGTGGAAGAGATTGTAGAATTCCTGAAACAACCACAGAAATATACGGACCTTGGTGGTAAGATTCCTAAAGGTGCGTTGTTGGTAGGTCCTCCGGGAACAGGTAAAACCCTGCTTGCCAAAGCGGTGGCCGGTGAAGCGAATGTACCGTTTTTCTCTCTGGCAGGTTCAGACTTTGTTGAAATGTTTGTTGGTGTAGGTGCTTCCCGAGTTCGCGACCTCTTTCGCCAGGCAAAAGAGAAAGCTCCCTGTATCATTTTTATTGATGAAATTGATGCAGTAGGACGTGCCCGTGGTAAAAACCCGGCAATGGGAGGAAATGATGAACGCGAAAATACATTGAACCAGCTCTTGACAGAAATGGATGGTTTCGGTTCTAACAGTGGCGTTATTATCCTTGCCGCTACCAATCGTGTAGACGTATTGGATAAAGCCCTTTTGCGTGCCGGACGTTTCGACCGTCAAATCCATGTAGACCTGCCCGACTTAAATGAACGTAAAGAAGTATTTGGTGTACACCTGCGTCCTATTAAAATAGATGATAGTGTAGATGTAGATTTACTGGCTCGCCAGACACCTGGATTCTCAGGAGCAGACATAGCCAATGTATGTAATGAAGCTGCCTTGATTGCAGCCCGCCATGGAAAGAGCTTTGTTGGTAAACAAGATTTTCTGGATGCAGTAGACCGTATCATTGGTGGTCTGGAAAAGAAAACCAAAATAACAACCGAAGCTGAACGCCGTTCCATTGCGCTGCACGAAGCAGGTCATGCAGCCATTTCCTGGCTACTTGAATATGCCAATCCATTGATAAAGGTAACCATTGTACCGCGTGGTCGTGCATTAGGCGCTGCCTGGTATTTACCGGAAGAACGTCAAATCACCACCAAAGAGCAAATGCTTGATGAAATGTGTGCCACTTTAGGTGGACGTGCCGCAGAAGATTTATTCCTTGGAAGAATCTCAACCGGAGCAATGAACGACTTAGAACGCGTCACCAAACAATCATACGGTATGATTGCTTATCTTGGTATGAGCGACAGACTGCCTAATCTGTGTTACTATAACAATGATGAATATTCTTTCAATCGTCCTTATAGTGAAAAGACAGCTGAATTAATTGACGAGGAAGTAAAAAAGATGGTCAACGAACAATACGAACGGGCTAAACAGATTCTATCCGAACATAAAGACGGACATAATCAATTGGCTCAATTGTTAATAGACAAAGAAGTTATCTTTGCGGAGGATGTAGAACGTATCTTTGGTAAACGTCCATGGGCATCACGCTCTGAAGAAATCATGGCAGCTAAAGAAAGTAAAGACGCTGCAGATGCAGAGAAAGCTCTTGAAAAGAAAATGAACGAAGAGAAGGAAGCCAAAAAGGAAGCTGAAGCCTCAGCAGAAACACCGGTTACCGAATTACAAAATTAAAATCTAAACACGTTGAAAAACAATTTTATACAAAGAGCGATCACAGGGGTACTATTTGTAGCCATATTGGTAGGATGCATTCTCTATCACCCATTCAGTTTCGGAGCACTTTTTATAGTAATCAGTGCTCTAACAATACGGGAATTTGGTAGCCTGGTCAATCATATAGAAGGTGTCAGCGTCAATAAGAACATTATCATGTTGGGCGGAGCTTATCTGTTTCTGGCTATAATGGGATTCTGCATTGATGCATCAGACTCTAAAATATTCCTTCCTTATTTACTTTTGCTTCTCTACATGATGATTAGCGAACTGTATCTGAAGAAGGAAAGCCCTGTGCTCAATTGGGCTTTCTCTATGTTGAGTCAACTATACATTGCATTACCCTTCGCTTTATTGAGTGCATTGGCTTTTCACAATAATCCGGAAGATTCCTCTGTAAGCTACAACCGGATATTGCCGTTATCTATTTTCGTCTTCATCTGGTTGAGTGACACAGGAGCTTATTGTGTAGGTTCATTAATAGGAAAGCATCGTCTTTTTGAACGTATCTCCTAAAAAATCGTGGGAAGGTTCTATTGGAGGAGGCATGGTATCAATAGCTTCGTCTTTTGTATTTGCTCATTTCTTCCCGATTATGAGCGTAGCAGAATGGGCGGGACTCGCATTGGTAGTAGTAGTTTTTGGTACCTGGGGGGATCTTACAGAATCATTATTAAAACGCCAACTTCACATCAAAGACTCCGGGTCTATTCTTCCTGGACATGGTGGTATGTTAGACCGGTTTGATAGTGCATTGATGGCGATACCTCCAGCAGTAGTTTATCTGTACGCATTGACATGGATTTAAAAAAGATTCATATACAGAAACGGGCCTGTCTCCAACAGCAAAGACAGGCCCGTTTTAATTGAAAGCCCGGCAAAACACTATTCCGTCTTACCTGCTTCCAGTGTGTTATAAACAAGGTTTAGAGCTATTTTGGGGACAGACGTCGTTTCTTTCACGTTAAATGTCAACTCAATTTTGCCATTTACGGATGAGTTCAGTTTCAACTTCAACCCCTTCTTTCCTTCAAAGTCCAGAGAATTCAGATTAAATGAAACGGGTTCATAACCAAACCAACCGGACAGATCGTTATGCGTATTATAACGATATTCTAAATGGATATATCCATCATCTTCTGCTTCCTCTATCGTATTACGCACCAGACTAACCCGGTGTGGCCCATAAACAGGTCTGTTCTGTTCGAATATAAGATTCAGATATCCATTAGCAATCCAGATATCACCTTTAAGAATAGAGACCGGATCATTGCCTATCTCTTCTTCATTCTCTGAGGTTAAGTCTTCCACCTGCTTCGTTGTAACAGGAAATAGGTTCTCAACCTTAATAGCCATATCATACTCCCCATAGTTATCATACAAAGGATTGAAAACAACAAGCATACGTTTACCGTCTACCGGTTTAAATCCATAAACATTTGTTGCAGCCGGCCAAAGACTCCCATAATTATCGGACTCAAAATAATACGTATCACCACTCACTACACGAACTGTAGCCCAACTCCCTCCACGTTGTCCGATAGAATATCCATCACTCTCATCACATGATTGCAAAGTAGGAATTAATACCAATAACAACACTAAGAAAAAACAATTCAACTTTTTCATATATGTATTCCTTTCTTTTTTGTTTCTATCAGATAAATAAAAAAAGCCGGGCATTTACTGCACCGGCTTTAGATTTATTATCAAAAGATAGCTTATTTTTTAAGCAATTTCATCATTTCACGAGCAGCATGCCGGGGAGCTCCAGCTGGACCAAGACGTTGAGCCATTAATTCATATTCATCCAACATTTTCCGGCGGTACTCCTTATTAAACAAAAGTCGTTCCAACTCTATTTTCATATTCTCAACCGTCATTGTATCAGCAACAAGTTCCTTTACAACTTCACGATCGGCTATCAAATTAACAAGAGAAATAAACTTTACTTTCAGAATATGCTTACGCAAAAAAGACACAAACTTGCCACATGCCAAATAATAACATACAACTTGAGGAATCCGGAAAAGTGCTGTTTCCAATGTTGCTGTACCAGAGGTAACCAGGGCTACATCAGAGTGTTGCAAAAGCCGGTAAGTCTGATTGAAAATAATCTTCACTTGCACATCGCCTACATATTGCTGATAATATTCAGGAGTAATAGAAGGGGCTCCCGCCAGCACCAACTGATAATCAGGAAAAGCAGAAGCTGCTTTTAACATACCGGGAAGATTGTCTTTTATCTCTTGCTTCCGACTTCCGGCAAGAAGAGCAATAACCGGTTTATCCTCCAGATTATTGTCGCGAATAAAATCTCCAAAACTCTCCGAATGAGAATGACAAAAAGCAGTCACCTCATCCACCGTAGGATTGCCAACATAATGTATCGGATAGCCGTGCTTCTTTTCAAAAAACTCAACTTCAAAGGGAAGAATGGAAAAAAGCTCGTCAACATCACGTTTAATGTTCTTTATCCGATATTCCTTCCAAGCCCATATCTTTGGCGAAATATAATAATAGACAGGTATTTGAGTATGAGAGTGAATAAACTTTGCAATATTCAGATTGAAACCTGGATAATCTACCAGAATAACAACATCCGGATTCCAGGATACTATATCTTCTTTACAACACCTCATATTGGCAAAGATAGTGCGCAAATGCAACAATACAGGAATAAATCCCATATAAGCTAATTCTTTATAATGCTTCACCATCGTCCCTCCAACAGCAGCCATCAAGTCACCGCCAAAGAAACGAAAATCGGCCTGCGGATCCTCTTCTTTCAATGCAGCCATCAGATGAGAGGCATGCAGATCACCGGAAGCTTCGCCAACAATGAGATAATATTTCATTATTCAAACCATTTATTCAGTTCGTTCATAAACTCATAATCCGTCACATCCACTTTGGTCGGAGTAATGGCAACGTAACCATTAGCAAGTGCCCAATGATCATTCTTCTCATTCTCCGGTTCATCATCTGTAAACTCTCCTATCAGCCAGAAATAATTGCTATCTCCTTTTCGGGGACAAGCTTCCCATTCATTGGTCCATCGCCCCTTAGCCTGTTCACAGACTTTAATTCCCTTAATATCCTTTGTATCAGGGAAATTTACATTCAGACAAGTTAATAAAGGTAATCCTTTTTCTAATACCTGAGAAGCTATTTGACGGATATACGGGCCTGCTGACTCAAAATCGGCTCCGGGATCATGACTGCAAAGAGAAAAGCCAATAGAAGGAATCCCATTCAGACACCCCTCAATTACAATTCCCATCGTACCGGAGTAATGGACATTCGTTGCCGAATTATCACCATGATTAACACCTCCTACCACCAAATCGGGTTTCCGATCAAGTACTGTATTCCAAGCCAGTTTAATACAATCAGCCGGTGTACCCGAACATTTGTATACGGTCAATCCCACCTCTTTACGAACTAACTGATAATGTACAGGTTGAGTCACGGTAATAGCACATCCACTACCCGAACGGGCAGTATCGGGCGCCATAACTACAATTTCGCCTAACGGACGAAGAAACTTTATAAGTTCACTTATGCCTTTTGCCATGACACCATCATCATTAGAGATGAGTATCAAAGGTCGCTTATTTTCCATAATAATCTCCTTAGTCTTTATAATTCAGTACAAAAGTAGCAAAAAGAACGTTTATCACCAACTCTCCCCTTTTTTAAACCTTCATCCAGACTTTGAAGATATTTAGTTATATGTATTCTGAGAAGGTACAGGAGTTATTATTTACTTTCCCGCATAATCATTTGCAGGCGTTTACAAATCTTAATCTTCTGCAAGTGAGTAAAAAAGCAACCCGTTATTTAATATAAATATGTATATTTGCAGGCCAGGAAAAGGAATACATAAAGATTTCATTGTTCAGTTATTAACAAAACAGATGACTTATCAACAGAATCAGCAAAGTTTCTCTTTTTTCGTAGGTGCTCTGAGTTATTATCACTTATTTCGCAGCCGATAAAATTAGATAATATGGGAAAAATAATTGCTTTGGCCAATCAAAAAGGCGGTGTAGGTAAAACAACGACTACGATCAATCTCGCAGCCTCACTCGCTACACTCGAAAAAAAAAGTACTGGTGGTTGACGCAGACCCACAGGCAAATGCTTCATCTGGTCTGGGAGTTGATATTAAGCAATCAGAGTGTACAATCTATGAATGTATTATAGATAGAGCTGATGTACAGGATGCTATCCATGACACAGAAATTGAATCACTGAAAGTCATCTCTTCACATATCAATCTGGTAGGAGCAGAAATAGAGATGCTAAATCTGAAGAACCGCGAAAAGATATTGAAAGAAGTGTTAACTCCTCTGAAGGAAGAATATGATTATATATTAATAGACTGTTCGCCTTCGCTGGGGCTCATCACTATTAACGCACTGACCGCTGCTGATTCTGTAATCATCCCTGTGCAGGCTGAATACTTCGCTCTCGAAGGAATCAGTAAATTATTGAATACCATTAAAATTATAAAATCCAAACTTAACCCGGCACTGGAAATAGAAGGATTCTTACTGACAATGTATGACTCACGCCTGCGTCAGGCCAATCAGATATACGATGAGGTAAAACGCCATTTTCAGGAATTGGTATTTAAGACTGTAATACAGCGTAATGTCAAACTAAGCGAAGCTCCCAGTTACGGTATACCAACCATCTTATATGATGCAGAATCAACCGGAGCCAAAAATCATATGGCATTAGCACAAGAAATTATCAACAGAAATAGTAAATAAACGAGGTATATGGCAACACAAAGAAGAAATGCATTAGGCCGCGGGTTAGACGCTCTGCTTTCAATGGATGAAGTAAAGACCGAAGGTTCTTCGTCTATTAATGAGATAGAGTTGTCACAAATCTCTGTTAATCCGAATCAGCCACGTCGGGAATTCGACGAAACGGCATTGCAGGAACTGGCAGATTCTATCTCTGAAATCGGTATTATCCAACCTATCACATTGCGTAAGCTTACGGAGGATGAATATCAGATTATAGCTGGAGAACGCCGTTACAGAGCCTCACTTAAAGCGGGGTTAAAAACAATCCCAGCCTATATCCGCACAGCCGATGATGAAAACGTAATGGAAATGGCGCTGATTGAAAATATTCAGCGTGAAGATCTTAACGCAGTAGAAATAGCCCTTGCCTATCAACATTTGCTGGAACAATATGAATTGACGCAGGAACGTCTCAGCGAACGAGTAGGTAAGAAACGTACTACTATTGCCAACTATTTGCGCTTGTTGAAGTTACCGGCACCAATTCAGATGGCATTGCAAAACAAACAAATTGATATGGGACATGCCCGCGCATTAATTACGTTGGGAGACCCTAAACTGCAAGTAAAAATATTCGAAGAGATATTGGAGCACGATTACTCCGTACGCAAAGTAGAAGAGATTGTAAAATCACTGAGCGAAGGAGAAACCGTAAAAAGCGGAACACGCAAAATCACACCAAAGCGTTCCAAACTACCGGAAGAATTCAACATGCTAAAGCAACATCTTTCGGGATTTTTCAATACCAAGGTACAGTTGACCTGTTCTGAGAAAGGAAAAGGTAAAATCAGCATCCCCTTCAACAACGAAGAAGATCTGGAACGTATCATGGAAATCTTCGACACGTTAAAGAAGTAAATGACAAGGAAATATAAGATATACAAACCATATATCATCACCCTGCTTCTCTGTTTTCTACAGGTAGCAGGGATTGATGTGTATGCACAAGAACCTGTCAAGGTTACAACACACGACTCCGTAACAGTACGTGAAGCTCCTAAAGCACGTGCGCGCCGGCATCGTGAGACCAATAGTCCGGCAGAGAAAGATTCTTTGGGCACAAACAGAGCTCTGCTCAGTAGAGATAGTATCACTGCACTTAAAATAGACAGTACCCAAATGCAGGCGGTAGCTCCTATAGTAGCTGACAGCTTGGATAAGGCCAATAAGAAAAATCTCAAAGAGATAGAGACAGCTGTAGTCCTGCCCCAACCCAAAGATACTGTGCCTCCTGCCATTCCAGAGAAAATCTGGACTCCTAATCCGACAAAGGCCACCTGGCTGGCAATCGTTTTCCCGGGAGGAGGACAAATTTACAATCGTAAGTTCTGGAAACTTCCCATTATTTATGGAGGATTTGCCGGATGTGCTTATGCACTAAGCTGGAACGGGAAGATGTATAAAGATTACTCGCAAGCTTATCTGGATATAATGGATAGTGACCCTACAACTAATAGTCATCTTGACATTTTACCTCCTACAGGTTATTCAGACAGCCAGGCCAAAGAAGTTTTACGAAAACGTAAAGATATGTTCCGTCGCTATCGAGATCTTAGTATATTCGCTTTTATCGGTGTATATCTGATCTCTGTAATCGACGCTTATGTTGATGCAGAATTATCGAATTTTGATATTACCCCGGATTTAAGTCTGCGGGTTGAGCCAACAATTATTAACGACCAATTCCGCCCGATGAATAAATCGGTAGGTGTACAATGTAGCTTTAGGTTTTAAAAACAACTGAAGATCAACAACTAAGAATGAAAAAACTAAAAAACTATTACCCCTTTATTCTCTTTTTCCTGTTAGCAAGCACACAGGTAAAAGCACAAAGTGTAGACGTAATTATCAAAGAAAACGGAACCGAGCGCCAGGAAAGTATCGACCTTCCGAAAAGTATGACTTATCCGCTTGACAGTCTGCTTAATGACTGGAAAGCTAAAAACTATATCGATTTAGGCAAAGATTGCAGTACTTCTGAAGTGAATCCACTGTTCAGTGACTCTGTCTATATCGACCGTCTTTCGCGCATCCCCGCTATCATGGAAATGCCGTATAATGAAATTGTACGCAAATTTATTGATATGTATGCAGGACGTCTGCGCAATCAGGTCTCTTTTATGTTGAGTGCCTGTAATTTTTACATGCCTATTTTTGAAGAAGCACTCGATGCCTACAACCTCCCACTGGAACTCAAATATCTGCCTATCATTGAATCAGCTTTAAATCCTTCTGCCGTATCCCGTGCAGGAGCTTCTGGGCTGTGGCAATTTATGCTGGCTACAGGTAAGATGTATGGGCTTGACTCAAATAGTCTTGTGGACGAACGCCGTGACCCGATTAAGGCAACCTGGGCGGCAGCACGTTATCTGAAAGAGCTATACGCCATATATGGCGACTGGAACCTTGTTATTGCAGCTTACAACTGCGGCCCGGGAACAATTAACAAGGCCATACGCCGCGCAAACGGTAAAACGGATTATTGGGATATATACAATCTCCTGCCCAAAGAAACCCGCGGATATGTACCGGCTTTTATTGCAGCCAACTATGTAATGACCTACTACTGCGATCATAATATTTGCCCGATGGAAACAAATATTCCTGCCAGTACAGATACGGTTCAAGTAAATAAGAATCTGCACTTTGAACAGATCGCAGACATCTGTGGAGTTAATATCGACCAGATAAAAAGTCTTAATCCCCAATATAAAAAGAACATAATCCCGGGAGATAGCAAATCCTACACGCTTCGCCTGCCACAAAGCCACATTAGTATATTTATCGATCAGCAAGATACAATTTATGCTCACCGGCTGATGAGTTATTCAGAAACCGGAAAACGATTGCTATCAATGATAATACTCCGCCGAGCAATACAAGGGCCAAAGCTTCTGTTGGAAAAGGAACGCCAACCTACCACAAAATAAAAAGCGGGGAAACACTGGGAACCATTGCAGCAAAATATGGAGTTCGCATAAAAGATATCCAAAGCTGGAACGGATTACGAAATACCAAGATTGCAGCAGGAAAACAACTGAAAATATACAAATAAATACATCTTTGCTTGCATCGAGTTGAAAATTGCTTATTTTTGCAGAAAGCAATGAAAAGATGACATTTATGGATACTAATATACCCCCAAAAGAACTGGCAGAAGAAGAGATGATCGATCAAGCGTTCCAGGAACTACTGAACGATTATCTTGCAACCAAGCATCGCAAACGTGTTGAGATTATAACAAAAGCATTCAATTTCGCCAATCAGGCACATAAAGGTATTAAACGCCGTTCCGGTGAACCTTATATTATGCACCCGATAGCTGTTGCTAAAATTGTATGTAACGAGATAGGCTTGGGTTCAACTTCTATCTGCGCAGCCTTACTTCATGATGTCGTAGAGGATACAGATTATACAGTAGAAGACATTGAGAACATCTTTGGTCCTAAGATTGCACAAATCGTAGATGGACTGACCAAAATATCCGGTGGGATATTTGGTGATCGTGCATCGGCTCAGGCGGAAAACTTTAAGAAGTTATTGCTCACCATGTCAGACGATATTCGTGTAATTCTGATTAAGATTGCCGACCGTCTGCATAATATGCGTACACTGGGTTCCATGTTGCCCAACAAGCAATATAAAATTGCAGGAGAAACGCTTTACATCTATGCCCCTTTGGCCAATCGTCTGGGATTGTATAAGATAAAAACAGAACTGGAGAACCTCAGCTTCAAGTATGAACATCCTGAAGAATATTTGGAAATTGAAGAAAAGCTGAATGCCACTGCCGCAGAACGAGACAAGGTATTCAATGATTTTACTGCACCTATCCGAGAGCAACTGGATAAGATGGGATTAAAATATCGCATATTGGCACGCGTCAAATCCATTTATTCTATCTGGAATAAGATGCAAACCAAGCATGTTCCTTTTGAAGAAATATACGATCTGCTTGCTGTACGTATAATCTTTGAACCCAGAAATCCGGAAGAAGAGCTAAATGACTGTTTTGATATATATGTATCTATCTCCAAAATATATAAACCTCATCCAGACCGCCTGCGCGACTGGGTTAGTCATCCTAAAGCCAATGGATATCAGGCACTGCATGTTACCCTGATGGGTAACAACGGACAATGGATCGAAGTCCAGATTCGTAGTGAACGCATGAATGACGTTGCAGAACAAGGATTTGCCGCCCATTGGAAATACAAAGAAGGAGGCGGTAGTGAAGACGAGGGAGAACTTGAGAAGTGGTTGAAAACCATCAAAGAAATCCTGGATGATCCTCAACCGGATGCTATTGACTTCCTGGATACAATCAAACTCAACCTGTTTGCCTCCGAAATATTTGTGTTCACACCAAAAGGTGAACTCAAAACCATGCCTCAGAATTCCACAGCACTGGATTTTGCTTTCTCATTACATACAGACATCGGCAGTCACTGTATCGGTGCAAAAGTAAATCACAAGCTGGTCCCTCTGAGCCACAAACTGCAAAGTGGTGACCAGGTAGAAATTCTGACTTCCAAATCACAACGTGTACAACCCCAATGGGAGGTATTTGCCACCACGCGCGAGCTCGTGCCAAAATAGCTGCCATTCTGCGTAAGGAACGGAAAATTAACCAGAAAGAAGGAGAAGAGCTTCTTAACGAGTTTCTTAAAAAAGAGGAAATCCGTCCGGATAATGTGATCATCGCGAAGTTGTCCAAGTTGCATAACATGAAGAATGAAGAAGAACTATTTATAGCCATAGGGAACAAAAGTATTATTTTAGGAGATGCCGACAAGAATGAATTAAAAGAAAAGCAAAGCAGTAACTGGAAAAAATACCTGACCTTCTCCTTTGGAGGAGGAAATAAAGAAAAACAACCGGAAGAAAAAGAGGTACAGGAAAAAGAAGCTATTAATCCGAAACAGATATTAAAGCTTACCGAAGAAGCACTACAAAAACAGTATATCATAGCAGAATGTTGTCATCCTATTCCGGGAGACGATGTTTTGGGTTATATAGATGAAAATGACCGCGTCATCATCCATAAGCGCCAATGTCCGGTAGCAGCCAAATTGAAAAGCAGTTATGGTAACCGTATTATTGCCACCGTATGGGACACACATAAAGTACTCTCTTTCCTTGTGTATATTTATATCAAAGGCATAGATAGTATGGGACTCTTAAACGAAATCACTCAAGTCATATCACGACAACTTAACGTAAACATTCGTAAGTTGGATATAGAAACCAATGATGGTATCTTTGAAGGGAAAGTACAACTCTATGTGCACGATGTAGATGATGTTAAAGCAATCTGTGATAACCTGCGAAAGATTCAGAATATTAAATCTGTAACGCGTGTAGAGAATTAAAAAGATTAAAGATCAAATGAATAAGCTAAAGAGCCGGACGGCGATTATCGTTCGTCCAGTTCTTTTTTTATAGACAGTAATTCTTCTCTGATATCCTTCAAGCGATTGACTATTTCGAAGTTGCGAATGGTGGCCTCTCCATTATCTTTCAACTTTTGGCGCGCACCAGGCAGAGTCATTCCTTTCTCCTTTACCAAATGATAAATCAAGGCAATAGTATCCACATCTTCCTTACGATACTGACGTACCCCCCGCCCACTTGTCTTAGGCGCAATCTGAGGAAATTCTTTCTCCCAGAAACGAAGCAAAGACTGATTTACATCAAACATCTCTGCAACCTCAGCTATCGAATAATATAACTTAAAATTCTTATCTGTATTAATGCCCATCTTTAGTCAAATACTTTACCGTGGTTAGCAGCCAATTGAATCATCCTATCATAATCTTCTGCACTCAAATCCATAAAATAATAGTTCACCGGATTCATCACCTGCCCTTTAAAATGTACTTCATAATGCAAGTGAGGTCCCGTACTTTTACCAGTACTGCCTACTCCGGCAATAACTTCACCACGCACTACCTTTTTTCCAAGCTTTGTTCTGTATTCTCTAAGATGTGCATAGCGTGTACGATATCCAAAGCCATGGTCTATTTCAATCGTATTACCATATCCTGTCTCCCAACCCATCTTGACAACCACTCCATCTCCGGTAGCATACACATCCGTCCCGGGATTGGCAGAGAAATCCATACCGGCATGAAACTTAGCAGTACCATAAATAGGGTCAATACGTGTCCCGTATCCGGAAGCCGTCTTCTTTAAGTCCTTATTCGAAATTGGCTGAATGGCTGGCATGCATCTAAGCATTTCATCTTGATTTTTACACATTGCCACTACATCATCAAATGATTTAGACTGAATATATAGCTGTTTAGTAAGTAAATCCAATTTCTGAGTAGTGTTCACTACCAATTTAGAATTTACCAGATCCATCAGCTCTTCATAACGATTAGTGCCACCATATCCCGCTTTACGGATAGCCGGAGACACCGGATCAGCTTGTAAAATAACACGATACAAATTATCATCACGCTGCTGTACATCCTGCAATACTCCCAATGCATCATCCAATCGGCGGGAAAGCACATTGTATTGTGCCAGTAAACGGCTGTTTTCCATCCTCAATTCTTTCTCGGAAGGAGAACCGAATATGAGCAATAGTACAATAAAACTACCGGCTCCCAGCCCCATACCGATAAAAAGACGACGGAGAATACTCAATGCCCGTTGCCGGACAGTAGGATAAATTCGGTCATAGGTCTGCGTTCGCGGATTATAGATGTAGTAAACTTTGCGCATCTTAGGAAATATTTCGATAGTTAATGGGGCAAAAATAATAAAAACAAGCTATCTTTGCACTGTTTTTTAAGTTTTTATATTTTTGAGTTCTTTACTTTTTAAGTTATTAAGACCTTCAAAGAACTCTTTCCATACATTCTGTATAAACTAAAAAACTTGAAGTCTGAAAAACTAACAAAGCTAAAAAGATATATGTTGACTGCAAAAGAAACCAGAGATTCATTCAAGAATTTCTTTGAGTCGAAAGGACATCAGATCGTTCCATCGGCTCCCATGGTGATTAAAGATGATCCGACCCTCATGTTTACCAATGCGGGGATGAATCAGTTTAAAGATATTATTTTGGGTAACCACCCGGCAAAATACCACAGAGTTGCGGACTCACAGAAATGCCTTCGCGTAAGCGGAAAGCACAATGATCTTGAAGAAGTGGGACATGATACATACCATCACACCATGTTCGAGATGTTGGGTAATTGGTCATTTGGTGATTATTTCAAGAAAGAAGCCATTAGTTGGGCATGGGAATATTTGGTAGATGTATTGAAACTGAATCCGGAATATTTATATGCTACAGTATTTGAAGGTAGCCCCGAAGAAGGACTGGAACGAGACAATGAAGCCGCTTCTTACTGGGAACAATTCCTTCCGAAAGACCACATTATTAACGGCAACAAGCATGATAATTTCTGGGAAATGGGTGACACCGGCCCTTGCGGTCCTTGTTCAGAGATTCACATAGATCTTCGTCCGGCAGAAGAACGTGCTAAGATTTCCGGTCGTGACCTTGTTAATCATGACCATCCCCAAGTGATCGAGATATGGAACCTTGTGTTTATGCAATATAATCGCAAAGCCGATGGTAGCCTCGAAGCACTTCCTGCCAAAGTTATCGACACAGGTATGGGCTTTGAACGTCTCTGCATGGCATTGCAAGGTAAAACCTCCAACTATGATACAGACGTATTCCAACCAATGATCAAAGCTATTGCACAGATGGCTGGCGTTGAATATGGAAAAGATAAACAACAAGATGTGGCAATGCGTGTTATTGCGGACCACATCCGTACTATAGCCTTTTCTATTACAGATGGCCAATTGCCGTCAAATGCAAAAGCCGGTTATGTAATCCGCCGTATTCTACGTCGTGCTGTTCGTTACGGATATACTTTCCTCGGACAAAAACAGGCGTTTATGTACAAACTCCTTCCGGTATTAATCGAAAATATGGGTGAGGCTTATCCGGAATTGATCGCGCAAAAAGGATTAATTGAAAAAGTTATCAAGGAAGAAGAAGAAGCCTTCCTGCGTACTTTGGAAACAGGTATCCGCCTGCTTGACAAGACTATGGCCGATGCCAAAGCAAGCGGAAAGACAGAAATCAGCGGAAAAGATGCTTTTACTCTATACGATACATTCGGATTCCCTCTTGACCTTACAGAATTAATTCTCCGTGAGAATAACATGACTGTTAATATCGAAGAATTTGATGCCGAAATGCAACAGCAAAAACAACGTGCCCGCAATGCTGCCGCTGTAGAGACAGGTGACTGGATTATCCTGAAAGAAGGAACCAGTGAGTTCGTTGGTTATGATTATACTGAATATGAAGTATCAATTCTCCGTTATCGCCAGATCAAACAAAAAAATCAGACCCTCTATCAGATCGTACTTGACAGTACTCCTTTCTATGCCGAAAGTGGTGGTCAGGTAGGTGACACCGGCGTATTGGTAAGTGAATTTGAGACGATAGAGATTATTGATACTAAAAAGGAAAACAACCTGCCCATCCATTTCACCAAGAAACTACCGGAACATCTGGAAGCTCCTATGATGGCATGCGTAGACACAGATAAACGTGCTGCCTGTGCAGCCAATCACTCTGCTACCCATTTGCTGGACGAAGCACTACGCGAAGTATTAGGTGAACATGTAGAACAAAAAGGATCATTGGTAACACCGGAATCTCTACGTTTTGACTTCTCTCATTTCCAAAAAGTAACAGATGAAGAAATGCGCCGGGTAGAACACCTTGTGAATGCCAAAATACGTGCTAATATTCCTCTCAAAGAATATCGTAATATTCCCATTGAAGAAGCGAAAGAATTAGGTGCTATCGCTTTATTCGGAGAGAAGTACGGTGACAGAGTTCGTGTTATCCAGTTCGGATCATCGATCGAATTTTGTGGTGGTATACATGTTGCCGCTACCGGAAGCATCGGCATGATAAAGATCATTTCTGAAAGTTCTGTTGCTGCTGGTGTACGCCGTATTGAAGCTTACACAGGTGCAAGAGCGGAAGAAATGCTGGATACCATACAAGACACCCTGAATGATCTTAGAGCTCTTTTCAACAATACTCCCGACTTGGGCATCGCAATCCGCAAGTACATTGATGAAAATGCCGGATTAAAGAAGCAGTTGGAAGACTTTATGAAAGAAAAAGAGGCCTCAGTGAAAGAACGCCTATTAAAAAACATACAAGAGATCAATGGCTTCAAAGTTATCAAGTTCTGTGCTCCCATACCTGCTGAAACAGTGAAAAACATTGCTTTCCAGCTCCGTGGAGAGATTACAGAAAACCTATTCTTCGTAGCCGGTACTCTTGATCACGAAAAACCAATGCTTACAGTTATGATCAGTGATAACCTTGTTGCCAGCGGATTGAAAGCCGGAAACCTGGTGAAAGAAGCAGCTAAACTGATTCAAGGTGGCGGCGGCGGACAACCTCACTTTGCAACTGCCGGCGGTAAAAATCCGGATGGATTAAATGCGGCAGTAGAAAAAGTGTTGGAATTAGCTGGAATTTAAATTCTAAAAATCGAATAAAAAGTAAGGGGTGTACCAACAAATTGAATGGTACACCCCTCTTTTTTCTCTTTATATCCTCCAAACAAGCAAAATCCTCTATTTATTAACTACAAAGTTCTAACTTTATATCACTTATTCATCTTATATTTTTTAAATTTGTGCTTTGAAACGATGTTAATCACTAACACCTATTGTATGAAAGCACTCTACACACCTCTCCTCCTTGTATTAATTCTCACAGCTTGCACTTCTTCCCAGGAAAGAGCATCTACAGACTACACCCAATATGTTAACCCTTTCATTGGTACTGATTTCACCGGCAACACCTATCCTGGAGCACAGGCTCCGTTTGGTATGGTTCAACTCAGCCCGGATAACGGACTTCCCGGATGGGACCGCATATCGGGATACTTCTATCCGGACAGTACCATTGCCGGTTTCAGTCACACTCACTTATCAGGCACAGGTGCCGGTGATCTGTATGATATCTTTTTTATGCCTGTCACCTTGCCTTATAAAGAAGCAGAAGCTCCATTGGGAATACACTCCAAATTCTCTCATGACGATGAATCGGCAACAGCCGGGTATTATCGGGTGTTACTGAAAGACTATAACATCCATGTAGAGCTTACTGCTACCGAACGTTGCGGTATTCAGCGCTATACCTTTCCCGAAGCCAGAGCCGCTATCTTCCTCAATCTGAAAAAAGCGATGAACTGGGACTTTACCAATGATACCCAGGTTGAAATAGTGGACTCTGTCACGATACAAGGTTATCGTTTTTCCGACGGATGGGCACGTGACCAACATATTTATTTCCGTACCCGTTTTTCAAAGCCTTTCACATCTGTACAAATAGACACTACTGCTATTATAAAAGATGGAGATCATATTGGAACAGCCACTATAGCTCGTTTTGACTTTGACACACAAAAAGATGAACAAATCATCGTCAGCACAGCAATTTCCGGTGTAAGTACGGAAGGGGCAGCTAAAAACCTGTTGGCAGAAGTGCCCGATGACAACTTTGACAAATACCGCAATCTTACCCGCGATAACTGGAACAGGCAACTTTCTAAAATTGAGATAGTAAGTAATAACACCGATGATAAAGTAAACTTCTATACAGCACTTTATCATTCGATGATTGCTCCTACTATTTACAGTGATGTAGACGGGACTTATTACGGCCCGGATAAAAAGACTCACAAGACCGACGGATGGGTAAATTACAGTACCTTTTCCTTATGGGACACTTTCCGCGCAGCACATCCTCTTTTTACTTATACCGAACCGGAACGCGCTAACGACATGGTAAAATCTTTTATTACTTTCTACGAGCAAAACAAACGCCTACCGGTATGGAATTTCTATGGAAGTGAAACAGATATGATGATCGGTTATCATGCCGTGCCCGTTATCGTTGATGCTTATTTGAAAGGAATAACAGATGTGGACCCCGAAAAAGCATTGGAGGCCTGTATAGCTACTGCCAACATTGATAACTATCGGGGTATTGGGATGTATAAAAAATTGGGCTATGTCCCCTATAATATTGCAGACAGCTACAATGCAGAAAACTGGTCTTTATCTAAAACACTGGAATATGCATATGATGACTACTGTATTGCTAAAATGGCAGAAAAGATGGGTAAAAAGGAGATCGCTGACGAATTCTACAAACGTTCTCTAAACTATAAAAACTTGTATAATCCTGCAACTTCTTTCATGCAACCTAAAGACGATAAAGGAAACTTTATCAAAAATTTCTCACCAGACGAATATACCCCACATATCTGCGAGAGTAACGGATGGCAATACTTCTGGTCTGTACAACAGGATATCGACGGACTTATCGCCCTTACCGGTGGTAAAGAGCGTTTTGCTCAAAAGCTGGATAGCATGTTCACATATCATCCTTCAGCAGATGATGAACTACCTATATTCAGCACCGGTATGATAGGTCAGTATGCACATGGCAACGAACCCAGCCATCACGTTATTTATCTGTATAATGCTGTAGAACAGCCCTGGAAAACTCAACAATACGCAGCCAAAGTGATGCATGAGCTTTATCAGAACTCTCCTGCCGGACTTTGTGGAAACGAAGACTGTGGCAAATGTCCGCCTGGTATGTGTTCAGTGCAATGGGATTTTATCCGGTAGACCCTGTTTCCGGAAAATACGAAATTGGTACCCCTCTTTTTCCGGAAATGCAGATGCACCTGTCAAACGGTAATACATTTACGGTACTCGCTCCCACTGTCAGTAAAGAGAATATATATATACAAGCTGTCAAATTTGACGGTAAACCTTATAGCAAAAGTTACATCACCCACGAACAGATCATGGAGGGTGCAACTCTTGAATTTGAGATGGGCAATACCCCCGGCCCGGTATGGTATAAGTAACCTAAAAAAACTATGAATGAAGGACGATTTTGATATCACTTACAAAGCTCTTTTTCGTAAGTACTATCCCAATCTGCTCTTCTACGCTACACGTCTGGTAGGTGAAGAGGAAGCAGAAGATGTAGTACAAGATGTCTTTGTAGAACTTTGGAAACGCAGAGATTCCATGGAGATAGGGGAACAAATACAAGCATTCCTCTATCGGGCTGTATATACCCGTTCGCTCAATGTATTAAAACATCGAAACATTGAAAGCGGATACATTGCAATAGTAGAAGAAATTAACCAGAAACGTGTTGAATTCTATCAACCGGATAATAACGAGGTAATCCGGCGAATAGAAGACCGTGAATTGAGAAAAGAAATTTATGATGCAATTAATGAACTCCCTGACAAATGCAAAGAGGTATTCAAGCTGAGCTATTTGCACGATATGAAAAACAGGGAAATAGCAGATGCAATGGGCGTCTCGCTACGTACAATAGAAGCACACATGTACAAAGCACTAAAATATCTACGTGGACGCCTGGATCATCTAATATTCTTATTCATCTTATTTTTTCTAAGATAAGTAAGTGTTTTTATTGATTGAGTTGTTCCTATTTATATAATGAAAGAAAAAATGAATAATCTCAGCGAAGAAGTAATAGCTAAGTTCCTAATGGGAAAATGTACCGAAGAGGAACTTATTCAGGTTAATCTCTGGATAAAAGAATCAGATGAGAATGCACGTAAGCTATTCCGGATGGAAGAAATATACCATCTGGGCCGAGAAAACCATGCTTCTGACAAAAGGAAGATGGATCTGGCTGAAAAGAAATTATATAAGAGACTGACCGAGGAAGAGAGAAAACAAAACAAGGTATTACGAATTCAGCACTGGATGAAATATGCAGCTATTATCACCCTTATCCTACTAACTGGTACGGGAGCAGGCTACTGGATTTACAACAGTGATCAGAGTAGCAATCTGGTTATAGTTACAGCATCCGATGGAAATGTAGAAGAAATACAACTACCGGATGGTACAAAAGTATGGCTGAATCAATCGGCCACATTAAAGTATCCCCGGACATTCTCTGCAAAGGAACGAAATATCTACCTGGAAGGTGAAGCTTACTTTGAAGTAACCAAGAATCGGGCAAAACCATTTATTGTACAAAGTGAGGCCATGAGAGTCAGAGTATTGGGAACCACTTTCAATTTCAAATGCAACAAAGCATGTACATCAGCCGAAGCAACATTGATTGAAGGTGAAATTGAAGTAAAAGGAAATAATGACGAAGGAATGGTTATTCTTTCTCCGGGACAGAAAGCCGAACTAAACAGAGCTACAAAGCGGTTAATAGTAAAACAGGTAGACAGCAAACTGGATGCAGTATGGCATGACAATCTGATACCTTTTGAGAAAGCAGATATTTACGGTATTGTAAAAACGCTGGAACGTTTCTATGACGTAAAAATCATTCTGGCTCCCGATATAAAAATAGACAATACCTACTCGGGTGTATTAAAAAGGAAAGACAGCATAGAGTCTGTCTTAAACTCATTAAAGAATTCAATTCCAATTGACTATAAGATTGTAGGGAACAATATATTTATATCAGCTCAAAGTAAATAGAAAAAATCAATTATTATCTTTGCCCTAATTTTAATATACATCATAAAACACTAAATTCATAGTATTATGAAGAGACTTATTTTATTAATCTGTGCTATAAGTAGCACACTCTTTATTCAAGCAAAAGACTGGACACAATATGTCAATCCGCTGATGGGGACTCAGTCCAGCTATGAACTGTCAACCGGGAATACTTATCCTGCCATATCCCGGCCTTGGGGAATGAACTTCTGGACTCCTCAAACCGGTAAGATGGGCAACGGATGGCAGTACGTTTATACAGCCAATAAAATTCGTGGTTTCAAACAAACTCATCAACCCAGTCCATGGATTAACGACTATGGCCAGTTTTCTATCATGCCCGTTGTTGGTAAGCCGGAGTTTGATGAAGAAAAACGTGCCAGTTGGTTTTCACATAAGGGAGAAGTAGCCCGTCCGCACTATTATAAAGTATACCTTGCCGAACATGACGTTGTTACTGAGATGACTCCAACGGAGCGTGCGGTTCTTTTCCGCTTCACCTTCCCGGAGAATGAACACTCCTATATTGTTGTAGATGCTTTCGACAAAGGTTCACACATAAAAGTATTACCTGAACAAAACAAAGTTATTGGTTATACAACCCGTAACAGTGGTGGTGTTCCTCAGAATTTCAAAAATTATTTCGTTATCGAATTCGATAAACCCTTCACATACAAGGCTACCTTTGCCAATCAATCTCTAAACGAAAATGTACTTGAACAAACGGCAGACCACACAGGAGCTGTCATTGGTTTCAAAACCCAAAAAGGAGAAATTGTGCACGCCCGTATAGCTTCTTCATTTATCAGTCCGGAGCAAGCGATGTTAAATCTGCAAGAGCTCGGTAATGACAGCTTCAATGCACTTGTGCAAAAGGGTAAAGATGCCTGGAACGAAGTCTTAGGTAAAATAGAAGTAGAAGGTGGAGATCTGGACCAATACCGCACATTCTATTCATGCCTCTACCGTTCACTTCTTTTCCCACGTAAATTCTACGAGCTGGATGCCAATGGTAATCCTGTTCATTACAGCCCATACAACGGCGAAGTACTACCGGGCTATATGTATACGGATACTGGTTTTTGGGATACATTCCGTTGCCTGTTTCCTTTTCTTAATCTGATGTATCCATCCATGAATAAAGAGATGCAGGAAGGTCTCATCAACACATATAAAGAAAGCGGTTTCTTCCCCGAATGGGCAAGTCCGGGACACAGGGGTTGCATGATTGGAAACAATTCCGCTTCGGTACTTGTAGATGCATATATGAAAGGTGTAAAGGTAGATGATGTAAAAACATTGTATGAAGGACTCATCACGGCACCGGGAATGTTCATCCTCAAATATCGTCCACAGGCCGCCTGGGACACGAATATTATAATAAATTAGGATATGTACCCTACGATGTAAAGATCAATGAGAACACGGCCCGTACACTGGAATATGCATACAATGACTGGTGTATTTACCAGCTTGCCAAAACACTAAACCGTCCTAAGAAGGAACAAAAGCTTTTTGCACAGCGTGCCATGAACTACCGTAACGTGTTCGACAAAGAATCCAATCTGATGCGCGGACGCAATGAAGACGGTCAGTTCCAATCTCCCTTCTCACCACTGAAATGGGGAGATGCATTCACCGAAGGCAATAGTTGGCACTACTCCTGGTCTGTATTTCACGATCCGCAAGGATTAATAGACCTTATGGGAGGTGAAACATCATTTGTCAACATGCTGGATTCCGTGTTTGCCGTTCCTCCCTTGTTTGATGAAAGCTATTATGGACAAGTGATTCACGAAATACGTGAAATGACAGTTATGAATATGGGTAACTATGCACATGGCAATCAACCCATTCAGCATATGATCTATCTATATAACTATGCCGGACAACCCTGGAAAGCCCAATACTGGTTGCGCCAGGTTATGAATCGCATGTATACTCCCGGTCCTGACGGTTATTGCGGAGATGAAGACAACGGACAGACATCGGCATGGTATGTGTTCTCTGCATTAGGCTTCTATCCTGTATGTCCCGGAACAGACGAATATGTACTTGGCGCACCGTTATTCAAGAAAGCAACTCTCCATCTGGAGAATGGCAACAACCTGGTAATTGATGCCCCTGACAACAATAATGATAATATATATATAGAATCACTCCTGTTTGATGGTACTAACTATACAAAGAATTATCTGAAACATGAAGATATACTCAAAGGTGGAGTCATAAAATGCAATATGGACAGTCAACCCAATTTGCAAAGAGGTACGCAACCTGCTGATTTCCCTTACTCCTTCTCAAAAGAGAAAAAGAATTAATAACTCATCCGAACTAAAACTATCGGTCCACGTGTAATATCACAGCGATAGTTTCTATTCACTCCCTTTACTCTCAAACGTTTTATGACGCTTGCAGGTAAAGGGAGTGATTCGCATTATACCTTATTGTTGTTTCAATGCTTTGAGAATTTTGTTTCATCGTATTGAAACAACTTTCTCAACCTATTGAAACAAAATTCTCAGACGAATGAAACAGAATGAAACAATGCAAGACCAAACGTATCTCCCGTTAGGAAAAACCATATTATATAAGTTTTGACAGTCGGAGCCCCCATATCCGGACAAAAACAAAGTTTATTTAAAAAAAACACAGATTTGCAGTAAGTGTTATTTTCATCATTATTGTTTCATATATAAACGGGGATAATAATACCTCTAAGGATTAAGATATAACAATTGTATAACCATTAAATTTTTTGTATGAAAAGCAATCATTATTTTCGAAGCTCTAAATTATGCCGAGCTTTATTGATTCTTTTACTCATGGTAGTTCCGGTGCAATGGAGCATGGCTCAGTTGAACCTTAATACACCTCATACTACCTTAAAAAGCATTATTCAACAGATCCAGGCACAGTCAAAGTTCCAGTTCTTTTATGACGATAAACTGTCTGATATTTCAGTAGAACCGTTGTCATTAAAAAATGCAGCTGTAGAGGATGTTTTGAACCTGGTGCTGAAAGGAAAAAATATTAGTTTCAAAGTTGAAGATAATATCATCTATCTTTCTGAGAAAAAGGATCAGAACAACAAAGAGCAACAACAAACCGGGAAAGAAAAAAAGATCAGCGGACAGGTCGTTGACGAATCCGGTGAACCACTGATCGGGGTGAATGTACTGGTGAAAGGAACCACAAACGGAGTCATTACTGATTTTGATGGAAATTACGCATTAGTAACCAATGAAGTAAACCCCGTTATCACATTTTCCTATATTGGATATAAATCACAGGAAATCCCGTTCAAAGGACAGAACGTAATCAATCTGACTCTGCAAAGTGATACTCAGATTATTGACGAGATAGTAGTGACCGCCTTGGGCATCAAACGTGAAAAAAAGATGCTTGGGTACGCTGTTCAAGACGTAAAAGGGGATGCTCTGACATCTACCGGAGATGCTCAGGTAGCCAATGCCCTGCAAGGAAAAGTAGCCGGATTATCTATCAACTCATCTACGACAGGTCTTGGTGGCTCTGCCAAAATCACCATCCGCGGTAACTCTTCTTTAGCAGACAACAACCAGCCTCTCTGGATTGTAGATGGTGTACCTTTCACCGAAGAAAGTTATTCGGGTGCTTCAATGTATGGTGGAGTAGACCGTGGCAGCACTTCATTCGACATCAACCCTGAAGACATTGAGTCTATTTCCGTATTAAAAGGACCAAACGCAGCAGCCCTCTATGGGTCGCGTGCCGGTAATGGTGTGATCCTGGTTACAACCAAAAAAGGAACAAGGAAAGACGGATTTGGTGTCAATTATTCCGGAACTTTCACATGGACTCAGGTTGCTGATGAGTTAGAACGCCAAAAGAAATACGGACAAGGAAATAATGGTGAATATTCACCTCAATCGATATATAGCTTCGGTTCTGAACTGGACGGAAGTTTAAAGACAGCATGGAACGGTGCAGAAATACCCTATTTGAACTATGGCAGTAAAATGAAAGACTACTTCAACACCGGTTTTTCACAAAACCACAGTGTAGCCATTGGAAACATGAAAGAGGATGCACACTTCCGTACCTCCTTCGGATATTCAAATGCAGATGGTATGTTCACCGGAGAATCATTGCGCAAAATCAATATCGATCTGAATGCAGGTATGAAAATGAACAAATATCTGTCAATGGATGCCAAAGTTTCACTGTCAAACACGAAAGCAGAAAACCGTCCGACTTATGGTGCGTATGGAGAAGTTTCGCAATTACTCCTTGTACCCAATAACATACGCCTTTCTGACTTGTCACAATACTCAACCCCCGAAAAATTTCATGTGAACTGGACTCCTCCCACCACTGAATACCTGAATCCATATTACGTGAACAAACAGCGTCAGAATCAGGATGAACGCTGGCGCGCATTCGGTTTCTACAACCTGAAACTGAACTTTACAGATTGGTTGTATCTCTCTGCAAAATACGCATTTGACTATTATCGTACCCGCATTGTAGAATCGGATCTTTCCAACGGTACGAAATATAATACAATGCAGGAAATAGAAGAAGACCGCCTGACTCGCCAGGAAGAGAACCACTTTGAATCGAATGCAGAATTTCTGCTGATTGGAAACAATAAATTCGGTGAAAAGTTCCAGCTTAATTACATGGCGGGTGCCAACTTTATGTACAGTGACCAGAATATATATGGTGGTGATGTAGAAAATATGACCTACAAGAACCAATGGTACTGGAACTTTGCCAATAATATCAACAACGTAACAGAAAACGGTTGGCGCAGAGCTACCAATTCTGTATTCGGTTCTGTACAGATGGCTTACAATGAGTATGTATCTCTGGATATTACAGCCCGTAATGACTGGTCGTCAACATTGCCAAAGGATAACAATTCTTACTTCTATCCCTCATTCAATCTGGGATTTGTTGCATCCGACTTTGTCCGTACACATTGGAATAAAATGCCCGAATGGATAACTTTCGCCAAAGTACGCCTTTCAGCAGCTAAGGTAGGTAAAGACGCTCCTCCATACGCAATTTATAACCGATGGGAAGGTGGATATCTGAAAGGACAGGCCAAAAAGCCGGAATTATCATCGACCAAGGCCAACAATAATCTGAGACCTGAAACATCCTGGTCTTACGAAGCCGGGTTAGATATGAAATTCTTAAATAATCGTTTAGGATTCGACTTTACCTATTATTATACCCGAACTACTGACCAGATTATGACGATTCCGGAAGCTGCTCCCTGGAAGCTCCGCTGGATCAATTCCGGATTAATCGTCAATAAAGGTGTCGAAGCCATGATCTATGCGACTCCTGTACAAACAAAAGATTTCACATTCAATCTGAACGTAAATCTTTCTCACAACACATCGACTGTAAAGGAACTGAATGAAAAGAAAAAGCATATCTATTTTGAAGGCGATCAATTCATGCCTGTATACGTAGGTGCAGTAGAAGGAGGCAAATTAGGCGATATCTATGCCAAGCGAATGTATAAAAGAGACGAAAATGGTCAGATAATAATGAAGAACGGAGTACCTGTATTTACAACAGATGAGCAGTACAGCCTCGACCATCCGATTGGTAACATACAGCCGGACTTACTAATGTCTGTAACTCCCAGCTTCACTTATAAAGGCTTCACCCTGTCGGCTTTATTCGACATGAAATTCGGAGGAGATGTGGTTTCCGTATCCGAAGCAATCGCTACCAGCCATGGTATTTCCAAACGTACGGAACAAAGAGGCGAACTACTATTGCCGGGAATGAATGAAGATGGTACAGTCAACACACAAAGAATCGATGCCCAACTATTTTATCAGGCAGTAGGCGGACGCCAGCAGGCCGTTGCAGAAGAATTTGTTTATAATGCATCTTTCATTCGTCTGAAAGAAATTTCGTTCGGATACTCTTTCCCAAGCCTGCTTTTAAGAAAAACGCCTGTTTCCAGTCTGAGAGTATCATTCGTTGGACGAAATCTGGCATATCTGATGAAACATACCCCCGGAACAAGCCCGGAAGGTGGATATGACACAAGTATGTTCTCACAGGCACTTGATTTCTCGTCACTGCCCTACTCACGTACTTTTGGTTTCAGTATCAATGTTGGTTTCTAAAATTCTAAAAACAAATAGTTATGTTACAATATAAATCCAATTTAAAGAAGTTACTCATCGCTTCTATACTTTTCCCGGCATTAACAGGTTGTCACGACTTCTCTGACTTAAATCAGGATCTGTACAATCCTCCTTACGTGGAAGGACAAGAACAGCCAGACCCGGATCCCGAACCAGAACCGGAGGGAAAATATGCAGACTTAAATATTAACTATAAAATATCAGACGAAGATATCCAGCAGTTAAAAGAAGGACAGGCCAATGCAGGAACAATTTTCAGTTCATTGACCTATGAAGGCTGTTACAACGACTATCAGATCACAACCAACCTGACACATGATATGTACAGCGGATACATAGCCAACAATAATCCTAACTTCAGGTTCAACTCACCGAACTATGCTTATACAGATGGCTGGTCGGCAAAACGCTGGGATCATTTTTATGCGGACAGAACCGTACGTGAATACTCTCATCTACTGAAAACTTTTAAATTCGTAGACTACGAAAAATATAAAAATGCATTTTATATTACACGTATATACTGGGCATTTCTGGCATCTATGCAAACTGATACCTATGGAGATATTCCTTTGTCGGCCTATGTACAGGCCAAAGTGGTAGAGGGAGATGTCCCCTATGATACTCAGGAAAAAGCATACGATATTATATTCCGTTTATTGGAACAGGCAGTAGACAGTATTGTACCCAATGCGTGTGTATTCAAATTCAACCCAGCCGACGATAAATGTTATAGCGGGGACGAAGAAAAATGGCTACGTTTTGCCAATACCCTACGTTTACGCCTGGCACTCCGTATCTCTAACGTAGATCCCGAAAGAGCCCGTCAGGAAGGAGAAGCTGCCATGAGCAACTCATGGGGATTGATGCAAAGTGATGCCGACAATATGCGCACTGTTCCACGCCATGCACCGGTTGAACAAGGAGGAATCAATGACGGTGGTCAGGAGAATGTTCTGGCAATGTGCAGTTTTGCATACAATGGAGACTGTGTTTTGGCTAAAGATCTGGAACTGGGATACAAAGAACAAAGTTCCGGAGGTACCAAATATGTTATCATTGATATGGCAACCGGTCCGCAGGAAAAGGTAATAGATCCACGTTGTGCAATATCATGGTGGAGACCAACACCCCTGGATGAACTGAAGAACAATATGGAACGGCCTTTTGATGACTTCACAGGATGTGAAATCGGAAGCTATAATATCAGCCATACAGAAACCGTAGCAAAATACAGTGTTACCCGTACAGATATAAAGAACTCAAAAGTACTTGATCCTCTGAAATGGTTCAGTTATGCACGTGAATCAGTGTGGTTGAGCTATGCCGAACAACAATTCCTGTTGGCAGAAGCTCCCTGAGAAACTGGTCGGGTGCCAGCAAATCACCTCAACAGTATTTTGAAGACGGGATACGGGCATCTATGAATTATTACAAAATATCATCTGCCGATACAGAAAGTTATATTAATGGTCTTAAAATTTACGGAAGTGATGTAGAGAACCCATTTATGACCAACAACAAAGAAGGTATGTTGGAGCAGATTATCACTCAAAAATGGTTAACTGTTTTCCCTAATGGAAATGAAGGATGGGCAGAATTTCGCAGAACAGACTACCCACGTCTTAGAAACATTCTGAACAACAACTCCGAAGATGTACCTACTGGGAAGTTTATAAAGAGAGTGCTATATCCATATAGTGAAAAAGACAACCCCAATAAGCCGGAAAGTAAAAATAAGCAATCGACACGAGTATGGTGGGATATTGCCGATACTAACAACGACAGAGGAGAAAGAATGACTCCCAATAACTTTCGCTAATAAATAAAAAAGTCCTGCTTTGCTATTAGGTAAGGCAAAGCAGGAAACAAATAATCAATACCTATTATTAATTTCTTAATTTAAGTATTATGAGCACCAAAAGATTACTCTCTGCATTAATCATGCTATTTGCAGTATTTTGTGTAGCCGTGGCACAACAACCGTATGGTGGATGTTGGCACCCGGATAATATTAAAGACTGGTCACCGGAAAAAGATCCGGATGCCAAGTTCAACCGCAGCACAGTACCTTTGCAACCACGATTCCTGGATACCTCCATCAAAGCAAATGCCAACCAGCATGCAGAAGGAAAAGTTGCAGCTTGTCTGACAATGAATCCGATGTGTAGCCAGACTCCGTCACAGGGAGCCGATAACTTCATCGGTTATAACCCAACTTATTGGCAATACATGGACCTGCTTATCTGGTGGGGTGGTTCTGCAGGTGAAGGTATCATTATTCCTCCATCAGCACCAGTCACCGATATTGCTCACCTAAACGGTGTCAAAGTATTGGGACAGTTATTCTTCCCTCCCGGAGCATTCGGAGGACAAGTTGAATGGGTGAAACAAATGTTAACTAACGAAGGTGGCACATATCCATACGCTAAGAAGATGTATGAAATTGCAGCTTACTATGGTTTCGATGGTTGGTTTATCAATGAAGAAACCGGCGGCGGTAGTTCTTCCGAGTGGACTGCATGGGTTGATTACTTCAATCAATGTGCCCAGGAAGGCGGTCATCCGGAAATGGAAATTCAATGGTATGACTGTGGAACTACAATCGGAGGCTATGGAGATATGATGAAATTACATAATACATCTTATTTCTTGAATTACGGTAGTCCTTCAAGCAGCAACATATCTTCACAGATGGCAGCCATGGAAGGATTAGGTTTCTCTAAAGAAGAATGTTTCAGTAAACTGTATTTCGGTATTGAAGTTGCACAAGGTGGTATGAACGGAAATGCCAGCTATTTTAAAAATCTTTTCCCAGCAGATAAGCATAACGGTTCCATAGACCTTTTCAATCCGGAAGAACCTATCTGGAAAGAAGTCGTAAAAGATTATTTAGGGACAGCAGATGCTTGCGGTACAAAAGCATATACAGCTATGGATAAAGTATTCAGCAATGAATCTCGCTACTGGACCAATGAGCAACACGACCCCTCCAATACAGCCGCACGTGATGGTGGTTACTTCCCAGGATTTGCAAATGCACTTATCGAACGTTCTACTATTCAGAATTTACCGTTCATAACTTCATTTAGTGCCGGTTTAGGAAAACACCGCTTCGTTAACGGAGAGAAAAAGGGAACACAAGACTGGTACCATCGGGGTATGCAGGATATCATGCCAACATGGAGATGGTGGGTAGACGTAGCAGCAGATCGTAAAAGCGACCTTGCTTTCTCATTGAACTGGGACGATGCCTACAATATGGGAACAAGTATCAACGTTAAAGGTACATTAGCTGCCAATGTTGATTACCTGACTCGCCTGTATAAAACAAAATTATCAATATCCAATGGCGATAAATTGCAGCTCGTATTCAAAGGCGCAACGGCCTCAACGATACAAGTAAAACTTGGGGTTGCAGAAAACAACAACGAATTTACTACATTCAACTTAGGATCAACCACAACATCCAACGGTTGGAATGTGGCTACAGTAGACCTTTCGTCACTGGCAGGAAAGACTGTTTCAGTTATCGCATTGAACTTTAAATCTGCTACCCAACAAGCTTACGAACTGACATTAGGACAATTAGGTATCTTGCCAGCAAACTATGCACCGGCTTCAACCCAAATATCCAATCTTACTATATTGAATGAACTGACACAAGATGGTGGTGACATTCGTGCCGTATGGGATGCCTCAACTTCTAAAGATGTACACCATTACAATGTATACATGACTCGTAACGGAGAGAAGAAGTTGGTTGGTCAAACTCGTAACGAAGGATTCTATATTTCTAAGTTTGCACGCACTTCCATCGAAGAAAAAAGTGTTACAGTAGCAGTAACAGCTGTAACGAATGATCTCAAAGAAGGCAATGAAATAACTACAATTGTCGAGTATCCTGCTCTGGATAAGCCGGTAGTAAGCCTGAAGGCAAGCAAAACATTGCTAAACGCGGGCGAAGAGATTACGATTACAGCCAATGCTACTAATTTCCCGGAATCTTATCAATGGACTATTCCTGAAAATGCAGAAAAAGTATCTCAGGAAGATAATACGCTTACACTGAAATTTAATAAAGAAGGTGTATACAACATCACTGTAGCAGTCAGCAACAGTGAAGGAACAACCGAGAAAACGGTTCAGAATCTGATAGAAGTATCAGATGCCAAAGCGGGGGCACTAAGTATCATTTCGGTTGGTAAGACCATTCATTCTGCCAGCGGTTCTCTTCCTCCGGAAGATCCCGAAAACCTGATTGACGGAGTAGAAGTTCCAGGTAGTACCAGAGATAAATGGTGTATTGGTGGTAAGAAAGAACATTGGGTAATTATCGATCTTGAAAAGTCCTACCAGATCTACCGTTTCCGTGTATTCGACTGTGGACATAAAGAAAACTATTCAGATAACTTCAAGAACTTCAAGATTTGGGTAAGTAATGATGCAGAAACATGGACCGAACCGGTAGTAGACGAAAAGGGACGTCCTGAAAACACTAAAGACGATTATATTGCACCAATAGTAGGACGTTATGTGAAATTCATGCCTTATGATGAGGATGCCCCTATCACAATACGTATATGGGAATTCGAAGTATTCGGTCTTGAAGGTGGCCCGCTCTTCTCTTTGCCGGCAGATAAGACAATGGATATCAATGCCACTGAAGATATAGAGATAAAATATGATTTGAACGGAGACGAAGAAGCAAATAACTTTGGCGTAAAAGTATCCTCAGACAACGAAGATATTGCAGCTATAAGCGACTTCAATGTAAACAAAGCAACTCAGACAGTAACCTTTAAACTTACTGCCAAGAAAATGGGTGCAGCAAACATCTCTGTAAAAATGACCAATGGTGAATGGGAAAATGAAAAGAAATGTAAAGTTGAAGTAGAAGATCCGGCATATACCAATGTATTATCCGGAAAAACAGCTTCAGCCTCATACTGGTATTACGGTTCAACCTGGCAAAGTGCAGATACACAAGTGCTAACTGATAATGATCTTTCAACAACATGGGATGCTTTATGTTACACAAGTGGCGAGAATGTAATTATCACGTTTGACTGTGGTGAAATATACAATTTCGCAAAAGTAGCCTTCAAAGCACAACAAATAGCATTAGACATAAAAGTATATATTGGCATCAAGAACTCGGATGATTCTTATGAATTAGCTGCAAACTACACTCCTACCAGTGAAGTTTCAAGTGTAATGACAAACGATATGTTCGGAAGATATCTGAAATTGGTTGTAACCGCACCAGCATATGCTTATTTCAAAGTAGCAGAAATAGAAGCTTATGGTAAATTGTATGAAGGTGAATTACCGGAAGAACCTATCTTTGCATCGATCAACATCAGTTCCGGTTTCAATGTAGACGTAGTGGCAGAAGCAACTCCTGTATCCGGTCTGTTCAGCGATGGGCTCGATGATCAGGGATGGATTCTCTACGGAGCAAACATACAGTCCGAAGGCTCATTACCTGCCAATGGTGCTGTTACATCTAAAAATGGTATTGAATACCAATTGGCAGATTATACACAAAATAATGCAGCACTCATGAAAGAAGCAAACAGTGCAACATTAGAATTTGAAACGGAACAAAGAGCCAATAGTCTTTACTTCTTGGGCATTAGTGCCAATGGTACATCTACAGTATCAGTGACAGCTAATTACACAGACGGTACATCGGCATCAGCAGGTAATATTACTATCGGTGACTGGTTCGGAAGTAATGAATCTACAGTAGGTGTTTATGGTTTGGGACGCGTTGGTACAGGTATTACCTCAGAAGCTGTTGCCGACCAAATTGACGCTCGCTATCAGTTCCGTCTATTCGAATGTCCGGTTCAGGTAGATCCTACCAAGAAAGTTCAATCAGTTACATTGAATAAAGTAAGCGGAGGATATCCTGCTATTTTCGCTGTTGCTAAAAAGGAAATACCGGTAGGTACAGGTATTGAAAACAATATTGAATCAGGCAAAAGCAGTTTGAACATTTATCCGAGTCCTGTACGTAATGGAGAAACTTTATATGTTGAATCTGCTGATGCAAGATTAATTCAATTAGTAACCATGCAAGGTGCAGTACTGTTGCAAACGCAAGCTACAGAAAATGTAACAGAACTCCCGATAAACGGAATTGCACAGGGTATTTACCTATTGATAGTAACTGGTAATGATGGTAGCCAAACAGCTAAAGTGGTTGTCAAATAATCTTAATTGATTCTTTTTAAAAAACCATTTTTAGTAAAGAGACTGTTTCAAACGTTGAAACAGTCTCTTTTGATTTCTCCTTGCTACTTTATTATTTTATTCTTATTTTTGATAACTCAAACATAATATATCATTCACTATGAAAATACTTTATGTCATTGTATCTGTCACATGTTTTATTTTTAGCGCATGCATACCCTCTTACTCTTCTGGCGTTTCTTCGCCGGATGGAAAAATCAAATTATCGTTCAGTCTGACTAATGACAAACAAATGACCTATCAGGTTACTGTTAATGACACTCTGGAAATTATCATGGCTAAAGGAGGAGGACAGACCATAACATTTATACCTGCTTCATAAATTCAACCTGTAAAATAAGTAGTATTTCAAATTTAGTTCATACTATGTGACAGCGTTTTATTGAAACGCAAATGATCACAGATTTTCGCAGATTAAATGGCTGCGCTATACTTGAGAGATGATATGCTTTGCGTGGATCTGCGATAATCTGCGTTTCAATAATAGTATCATATAATTTTGAACGATTACTTATAAAAAAAATTCTCTTATAAGTCTTCGAGATATATTTTATATCCCCTATACACTCTGGTACCTACCGGACATTCTACAGTACATTGAGATGTCACATCTTCATACAATTGCAGAACATTCGTATTATTACTACGTGTTTTCGGTTCTTCCCTTATAGATGTCGTAAATTGATATTCCTTATCATCAAATATAAAAGAGAACCCCATTTTTTCTTTGTCATTCACCATTATCAATTTCCAGCTATAGCTACCTATAACAGGAGTTTCTTTAAAATTTTCATGATAAACACGAAGTATCCCCTCATCCTTCCATGTTTCAGATTTACCGGACACCAGTTCAAAACCACCATTAATTGCAACCGGAAAAGTCTCCTTCATTCCATCGGCTATTTCAGCTTTTTTTTCATCCGTCACCTCTCCATTGACAATGATTCCTTGAGCATTCACTACCATTCTTTTTCCATACTCTCTGACTTTCACTTTTAATGCGGCAGTCTTACCATCGCCATCAGAAATGATTATCGTTGTTTCACCCAATGCTTTAGGAGTAATCTGCAATCTCTTGTACTTCTCAGAAACAGTCATTACAACAGCAACCACTGCTTCATCTGTATTACCGATTATTGAATAATCTCCATTTCCACCATCAATACCAATATTTTCACCCTCAGGTTTTATTGGATAAAGACTCACAGAAGAGATCAAATTAACACATGTCCCAGTCTGGTATATAGGAGCATCACCTGTAAAAAAAACAATATCACGTTTATCATCACTACACGAAGCCATACTCAAGCCCAATATAGCCAACAATAGAAAAGTATAAATGTGTCTCATCTTGATTTAAATAATTAATTGAGTTAGTCATTAACAGCTAAACGTACTTTCTGGGCACGTTGTACTAATTTTATAGTAGGATAATCTGCTCTATACCGGTCGGTTACATCTTCCACCAAATAAAATGGGATCCGGTATTCTGTGCGGGTGACCTCTTGAAATCCGGTTTCACTATACATTACCATATAATGAATGTTTTTCCCATCAAAAGTCAAATCATAATATTCATGATCACACACAAAAGTACCTTCTTCCATCTTTCCATCCGGTGTACAGACTGTCAGTTTTCCTTTTTTCTTTTCTGAATAAGTTAAACGATAATAACCACCCTTTCTCAGAAAAACATCATCATAAAGATGCTCGACAATAAGCAAACTATCTTCCTTACTCACTCCTTCTATATGATTCAACTCTCCACTCCATACATCCAATGTACGTACCGAAGTTCCTACAGTGACGGGAATATATATTTTATCACCTGTCTCACTGGATACAGTCACAACCGCCTTCCCTTGTTTCAAAGGATATACTGATAAATAAGAGTAAGATGCGCCTTCCGGAATTACCTTTTCTGCCTTAACAACAGCCTCATCACTGGAAACTACTGTCCAATCGCCACCGTCCTTTACTTCTAAAGCCTCAAGACTAAGAATTCCCAAATCCAGACTTGTACAAGGTTGATAACCGGAAATCACTTGTCCGCCCAATGGCCGAAGAACCTGAAACTCCTCATCATCCTGACAAGAGACCAAAAGGAGGGAACAGAGAAAGAATAATAGTTTTGTCTTCATAAACGTTATAGTCTTAGTTATTTACAAACAAAAGTAATTGTTTCGTCTGTAAATCATACAATCAAACAATTTGTTCTTTCGGATAATTAACTAAATACAACGTTTGGGTCGCACGCGTAAAAGCAGTGTAAAGCCAACGAAAATAATCAGGTGTCAAATACTCATCCGTCATATACCCCTGATCTAAAAACACATTCTGCCATTGGCCACCCTGCGCTTTATGACAAGTAATTGCATAAGCATACTTCACCTGCAGAGCATTATAATATGGGTCCATCTTCATTTTCTTCATACGGTCACGTTTGACAGGAATATCCGCATAATCTTCAAGAACACTGTAGAATAAACGATCATTCTCTGTTTTCGGCAAAGCCGGAGCATCTGAATGAAGGGTATCCAACAACAAGTTTGCTTCCAACTCAAAATCTTCATGGTCCGGAAAGGTCAGCACGACTTCTGCAAAACGAAAATCATACAATTCGCGCGTACGGCGTACACGACGAACGACGGCTATCTCTCCATTCGCTATAAAATCCATTTCCTTACTTTTTTCCGTCCAATAATAATTATTCCTGGCTATCATAAGCATATCACCGGTATTCAACTCATCTTCCCGATACAATATCTGTGCCCTTATACCTTTATTATATATATTAGCCCGTTTATTGGAACGGCAAACGACAATTGTTTCATCCATACCGTCCCGTTCATAACAAGCAGTAAGCGTATCGATCAGCTCTCCTCCCGGGACCATCCTTATATCAGTAAAACCCAAAATCCTGATTTTGGGAAGAGAATTACATTCATCCTTCGCTATCAATTCACGAAGACGGGTGGCATTCCATAAAATACCGGAATCCTGTACCTGTCTCACTACTTGTGTCAAGTCTACCTCCCGTACTTCAAGGCCGTATCCTTTCAATGCATTTGTGAAAAGTGCCGGACTTTGTTCTTCTCCTACAGGAGGAAGCTGGGCCGTATCTCCCATCAATAACAAACGACAACCTGTACCGGAATAAACAAACTGTATCAGATCATCCAGCAAACGTCCTGTACCAAACATAGCTCCTGACAATCCTTCATTAGAAATCATGGAGGCTTCATCTACTATAAATAAAGTATGTGTAGCAAGATTGTCATTCACAGAGAAATTACTTATTTCATTCGAAAAAGACTGTTGCCTGTATATCTTTTTATGAATTGTAAACGCCGGATGTCCGGCATAAGCAGAAAATACTTTGGCAGCTCGGCCCGTAGGAGCTAATAGAACAGATTTCTGCTGTAACTTATCCATCGTTTTCACCAATGCTCCCACTAATGAAGTTTTACCGGTTCCTGCATACCCACGAAGTACAAACACGGCATCATTGGTCTGAGAAAGCAGAAACTCTGAAAGAGATTTTACAGCTATTTCTTGTTCAAAAGTTGGTTGATAAGGAAAATTTTCCTTAATTTGCCTTTCTAAATAGTTATTTATCATTTTTGTACGAGAAAAAAGTTCCCGGAACTATAGAATTTAGATTTATTTATTTTAATTTTGCGATGCGAATATAACAACTAAAAAACATATTTATCATGAAAACTGTATTTAATATCGTATTAGGTCTGTGTGCGCTTGCTTTGATCTATATTTGCTATTCGAGCATCATGGGGCCTATCAACTTTGAAAATGCTAAAAAGCAAAGAGATCAGGCTGTTATTGCACGCTTGATCGACATCCGTAAAGCACAGATGGAATTTCGTAATCTAAACAAAGGTCAGTATACTGCCAGCTTTGATACTTTGATTGACTTTGTAAAGAATAAGAAACTTCCTTTCCTTTATAAAGTTGGTGAGTTGACAGATAAGCAGTTAGACGATGGTATGACAGAGAAAAAAGCAATGGCTATCATCAACAAAGCTAAAAAGACAGGTAATTACAGCGAGGTTGAGAAAATGGGGCTTACAAATTTTAAGCGTGACACAATGTGGGTAGCCGTATTGGATACAATCTATCCGAGAGGTTTCAATGCTGATTCTATGAGATACATTCCTTTTGGAAATGGCGCTCAGTTTGAAATGGCTATTAAAAATGACACAGCAAAATCAGGTGCTCCGATCTTTATGTTTGAAGTAAAGGCTCCATACGATACTTATCTGAATGGTCTTGACAAACAAGAAATTGCTAACCTGAAAGACCTTCAAACTAAGTTAGGTAAATACTGTGGTTTAATGGTAGGTTCTATTGAAAGTCCTAATAACGGTGCCGGAAACTGGGAATAATAAAATAGACTATAGTAAATCGGAACAATATACATTATCCATCCGTCTGAGTACGGATGGATTTTCTTTTTCTATCTATAATCCGATTTACGAAAGTTCACTCTCTTTTTTTGAAAAAGAGATCAATCCTTCATTGTCTCTCACGGCAAATCTAAAACAAGTATTTCGCGAGACGGAGTTATTAACTCTACCCTACAAACGGATCAATATCCTGATGGCGAGCAATCGCTTCACTCCTGTTCCTTCAGAGCTCTTCGACGACGAACAAACAGAAACACTGTTTTATCACAATCATCCTAAAAAAGAAAATGAAACAGTGCTCTATAATGTTTTACCAAGAAATAATGTAACAATTATTTTTGGAATGGATAAAAGTGCTTATTCTTTTCTCAAAGAGCAATATCCCGAAGCACGATTTTATTCACAAGCCAGTCCATTGAGTGAGTACTTTTCAACCAAAAGCCGGTTGGGTAATAGCAAAAAAATGTATGTATCCTTACGTAAAGATGCTATTGATTTGTTTTGCTATGAACGGGGACATCTGTTGCTGGTCAACTCCTTTGAGTGTAAACGTACTTCCGATCGCATTTATTATTTACTTTATGCCTGGAAACAACTGGATTTTAATCAAGAACGGGATGAACTTCATCTTACCGGTATCCTGGCAGATAAAGAAATACTAATAAAAGAATTACGAAAATACATTCTTCAGACATTCATAATGAGTCCTGAAACTAATATTGATATGCAAGCCCTATTAACATGCGAGTAATCAGCGGAATATATAAAAGAAGAAGATTTGACGTACCACGTACGTTCAAAGCACGTCCTACAACAGACTTTGCTAAAGAGAATTTATTCAACGTACTATCCAACTACATTGACTTTGAAGAAGGAATAACTGCTCTTGACTTGTTTGCCGGAACAGGCAGTATCAGCATAGAATTAGTATCACGGGGATGCGACCGGGTGATCAGTATAGAAAAGGATCGTGATCATCATTCCTTTATCTGCAAAATAATGCAAGAAGTACAGACAGATAAGTGTATCCCCATTCGTGGTGACGTATTTAAATTCATTAACGGAGGACGAGAACAGTTTGATTTTATCTTTGCCGATCCCCCTTATGATTTGAAAGAGCTGGAAACCATACCCGAATTGATATTCAAGAATAATCTTCTGAAAGAAGGAGGGTTATTTGTATTGGAACATGGTAAACAGAATAACTTTGAGGATAATCCGCATTTTATAGAAAGAAGAGTATACGGAAGCGTAAACTTCTCTTTTTTCAGATAAAAGCAAAATAAAGTTTTAAGGCGGTAAGGTTATACGGTAAAAAGAAGGTTTGGATAACAAATGCATAGTTGTCAAAAAAGTAATTACACGTTTTTTCAAAGAATAGATACAAGATTAAGACAGGCATGTTCAATATGATATAGCATCCTGATTTACAGCGAATACAAGTCTATACTTTAATGATCGGTAAGACTGTACACTTATCCGAGTGTTAATTGTACACTTTTGTCACACAAGAGTGTACAATCTTGACATACAAAAGTGTACAATCTTGCAAAACAGCCCTCAAAGGTAAAAAAATCAATTAACAATATTAACAAACGATACATGTCGGATGAGCTTACAAAGATTAGACAGTGTATATTAAAGTAAAGGGGCAAGCAATCGTACTACTGACTCTAATGCTTTTTGAGGCCAGGGACGTTTCACCCAGTTTTTAAGGAATACCTGAGTACTTTCTCTTTGGTCAGTCATGAATATCTCCTTCATCTGTAAAGCAGTCTCCATATCATACATAAAAGCATTTACCTCAAAGTTATGTTCAAAACTACGAAAATCCAGATTGGTAGACCCAACCGTAGACAGCATATCATCTGACACCATCAATTTGGAATGTAAAAAGCCTTTCTTATAGAAGTAGACTTTTACTCCCGCCTGAAGCACATCTGCCAAATAAGAACGAGATCCTAAATGGGTAATCCGGTTATCGGCATGCTCAGGTAACATCAAGCGGACATCGACTCCGGCCAATGCAGCTGTTTGCATAGCTGCCAATATCTGCTCGGTAGGCAGAAAATAAGGAGTCTGCATATAGAAATACCTCTTTGCACCCGAAATGGCCATCGTCAATCCTTGCATGATCTCCTTCCAAGGACCCACAGGCTCGCTCGTCACAATCTGTACCAATGAGTCACCATATGAATCTATTTTCGGGAAATACCGGGAGGCGGTAATAAGCGTACGATCCACAAAATACCAATCGAGCAAAAAAGCACTTTGTAAGCCATGCACAGCTTTTCCCTGAAGCATTATGTGAGTATCCCGCCAGGTTCCCCAGGAAAATCCCCGCATATAACGTTCGGCCAAATTCATACCTCCAACAAAACCAACCACACCATCAATGACTACTATTTTCCGATGATTCCGATAGTTTACCCTACTCGTAAATAATGGGAACCGTACTTTTAAGAAACTACGCACTTCGATACCGGCCTCTCTCATCACTTCAAAAAAAGTATTCGGTACATGCCAGCACCCCACATCATCATATATCACCCGTACTTCCACTCCAGCACGTGCCTTTTCTATCAGTACATCTCTCACCAAGCGCCCGATTGAATCATCTTCAAAGATATAATACTCCATATGAATGTGCCGCTGAGCCTTCTGTAACTCGCGCAACAGGGCTTGGAGTTTAGAATATCCGCCGGTAAACACTTCCACCCGATTTCCTTCAAAAGGAAGAGCCTGATTGGTATGTTGAAACAGTTTAATAAGACGATCATACTCTCCTGGTAATATAGAGGGATCTTGTGCCAGATATTCTGCCATCGGCTTTTTCAGAAGTCGCCCATAACTTTTCTTCCCGATGATACGTTCCCGGCGCTGACTGCGTCCGAAGAAGAAATAAAAAACCAGACCTACGATAGGAAGGAACATCAAAACCAATATCCAGGCCATAGTCTTTACCGGGTTACGATTGTCGAGTATCACAACAATAATCGTACCGATAATGGCTCCGAAATAGACGATATCGAAAGCCACTGTTGCTATTTGGCTGAATATAAGATTCCAATCAATCATAGTAGCAAATGTAGAGAAAAGGATTGGTATATCAAAGTATATGATTCATTAGATTAAATTCAACTAAGACTTCGGGGATGGAAGTTATAATCTAACCGATAGAAGGTCGTAAAGGAACGATGTACGAGATGTGCATGTCGTACTGTATGAGATGCACATGTCGAGCAGCTCCACATGTGCATCTGGTACTGCACGAGATGTGCATGTCGTGCAATACTCCTCACTGAGGAAGGGAGGATATCTTGAAAAGAAAAACCGGTATTGTTTATGAAAGAAGGTTCATAGTCCTATTATAGAACCATGAACCTTCTTTCTAATATGATTATTGTAAGCTTAGAAACGGGGGCGTCCGCCACCATAGCCTCCGCCATGACCTCTTCCACCACCAGGTCCCATACCTGGGCCACGTCGTCCGGCAGCTTTACCACCAAGCGTATTGAACCGGTAAACAAAGTGCACCATAAAATAACTGCCCAATGTATTGTATTCCGTATCACTCATCTGTGTTTCACTGATAGAACGGCTTAAGTTGCTTTGCTGTTTCAATATATCGTATATTTTAAAACGGAGCGTCGCCGAATTGTTCTTGAGAAAATTCTTAGAGATCTGTGCATTCCAGATTAGTTCATTATTATTGAATCCTCCTGTATATCCGTCTTTAAAACGACAATTAATATCGGTTGAGATATGAATCTCCCAAGGAAGGTTTATATTGGTATCTCCTCCCACATAGTAATCAAATGTTTCACGATTACTATTCTCTTGCTTGCTGTTACGTACCAGATTGTAGTTAACCGATCCATTGAGTGACACATCAAAAAGATCGGAACGATAACTACCATTCAAACGCTGTCCGGCTCCAAAGTTATGTGTAGTACTTAACTCCTGATTGGCATCTTTACTTTTTCCCACAGTAGTATAGCTCACTGCATCACTAAAACGAGCATTCGTATTGGTAGATATAATAAACTTTTTATTCTTCAATGGAGTATTAAACGAAAAATATCCCCGGGTATTCCAGTTACCGTTCACATTTTCTTTCCTATAAGTACGAGCACCAGTCTGAGGATCATATGTCATCTTGTTAGCCACAGAATTAAGCGTATTAGAATAAGACAAGTTAAGATTGAAACTACGCATTGTTTCCGGAGTGAACTTATTATAGTACAACATAAAGTTATTGCTGAATGAAGGTTTTAAGTTCGGGTTACCATAGCGTAAATTCATCGGATCGGTGATATCAATTACTTCTTGCAAATCTTCGATATTGGGAGTATTACTCCGACCGCGATAACGGAATGTGAGCACATGCTGTTTTGTGAACATATAACGGAACATAACAGAAGGAGCCCAATTCAGCACATCTTGCTGAGGTAAATGCTTGTCTGAATTTGGGCCGATAGTTGTTTCACTCAATGAAGATTGAGGAGTAAGCCCAACACCGGCACTATACATCATTTTCGGATGAATACCACGCAGCGAGATATTGGCAGTATGTGTATCATAAAAGTTTTCTACACGGGTACTCAAATTGTTATCATATCCGTTCCAGATACTCCGGATAGGGATAAACATTAATACTATCATAAACTAAAGATTGGGCCAACTGTTTGCGATGAGAGAATTCATACCGAAACTGTAGGAAGTGATTCTTAAATACAGGTTCGGTATAAGAAGCAGATACACTCCAGTTACGACTGTCACTCGTACGATTCGTATATCGGGCAATATCTGAAACACTATCCAGTTCGAAGAATTCTGTACGCGATTCTGAGTAGCTGTCCGTTTCGCCATCGCTATAACCAAAGCGAGCGCCTACATACAGGTTTCTTCCTTTATTGTTTAAGCGACGAAACATCATCAAACTTCCATTCAGTGAATAGTTATCGCTATGTGAAGAGGAAGAAGCTATCTTAGCGTTCACCGGATCATGTACATTGTTCCAAGTGTCCGACCCTGAAGCACTTTCCGAATCAGTTTTAGAATAGCTCGCATTAGGACGAAAGATAATAGTGGTCAATGTATCCGGACGCCATTCCAGACGAAAGTCAGCACGTACATCATGACGTTTACGTCGGGAAGTATTTTCGCTGGCACCATATGAAGACTGCTCTCCAAGGAATGTTTCCGTAGATGTCTTCCGACGAGCATCGTTATCAGAGTAACCATACTGCACATTACCCCCTATCTGAATCTTCTTCGTATCTTTGGCAAAGTTAACTCCCAACGAACGTGCTGTAGTAATACCCGAACCGGCATTACCTCCGCCCAACCCCGAACCGGCATCACCAAATTCAGAAAATCCTTTGTTATTCGTATTATTGGCCGAACCGACGATAGAGATACTTGCATCATCTTTGAACCGGCTGACCATTACTCCGGCTTCATAACGTTCTTCGCTACCATAACCGGCTATAAGGTTTCCAATCCAGCCTTTTTTCATTCCTTTTTTTACGGTAAGGTCAAGCACAGCTTCCTCTTCCCCATCATCAATTCCGGTAATACGTGCCATATCACTCTTCTTGTCATAAGCTTTCACCTTTTCGACCATATTAGCGGGTAAATTCTTCATAGACACACTTGGATCATCCGAGAAAAACTCTTTCCCATCCACCATGATCTTCTTAATTTCTTTACCATTAAGAGTAATCTTACCATCTTTATCCACTTCAGCTCCCGGTATCTTCTTTACCAATTCTTCCAGCATGGCTCCTTCTGCCACACGATAGGCCGAAGCATTGTATTCAGTAGTATCTGCTTTCACTACCACAGGAGGAGCTTCCGCCGTAATGACGGCTTCGCTCAACATCACTGCATCGGGATGCAACGTGATAGTACCCACATTCTTTGCAGGTGCCTTATCTGATAACTGGAGAGGAAGTTCCTGAGTAATAAATCCAATGTAAGAGATTCTCAATACATACTTTCCGGCTTTCACCTTGGGTAATGTGAAAGCACCTTGTTTCTGTGTAGTAATGCCCGCTGCCTGAGTACTATCAGGTAAAGCAAGTAATTGAACCGTTGCCATCTCGACAGGTTCTTTCGTGTCTTCTTCAATCACACGTCCGGAGACGGTGATATTTTTGTTTTGTGCAAATGAGGAGAGGGTACATAGCAGCAACAGTACCATCCAGATAGATAATTTTTTCATTAGCCTATGCGTTTGTAATAATAACAATTGCTTTTTTGACAATTGGCAACGCAAAAGGTTTAATGAGACTACAATTATCTTTTAAATATTTTATCCACCATCGCCTTTTTCATCCCGAACTCAAGGCAAAGAACATTCATAATAAGGAAAGTCAAAAAGGAAGAAGTATCTACCGTTATTAAATCTCCGGTAGCTACCCGATAAAGCATTCCACCAAAAACAAACAATACGGTGAGGAAGATGGCATTACGTGTAGCTGAATTGCGTATTTGCTCCGTCTCACGACTCTCACTTTTGGATAAAGCAAAAATAATCATCAATGCACCCACTATCATCAGAAGTTTAGTACATTCCTTGTAAAACAGAAGATTAGTATCAGTTACTTTTCCCATCATCACGAGAATAAAAGGGATAAAAAGAGCGAAAACCAGGATTACATATCCCAGAGGACGGCAATAGACAGGTAGTAATGCTTTCATTGATTTGACGTTTTAATGAGACAAAAGTAAGCAAAAAAAGATATTTTATATACTTTTGCAGTAGAAAAAGCAAATTGAATTATGAGTAAGCAAGAAGTTATCCTATGTAAGAATCTGGAGTTGAGTCTTGGTCAGGCCATAGAGAAGTGCCCGTACGACCGCTTGTTCATCCTGACTGATGAACATACTCACCGCCTCTGTATGCCTCAGATGAAGGAAGTATCTTATCTGAAAGATGCAATCGAAATAACAATTGGAGCGGGTGATATACACAAAACGCTGGAAACCTTAGCTTCCGTATGGCAAGTACTGAGTGATAAGGGAGCTACCCGACATTCGCTGCTCATTAATTTAGGGGGAGGAATGATAACGGATCTGGGAGGTTTTGCCGCCGCCACTTTCAAGAGAGGATTTTCCTATATCAATGTTCCTACTACATTATTAGCAATGGTAGATGCATCTGTAGGAGGGAAAACCGGGATTAACTTCAACGGACTAAAAAACGAAGTTGGCGTATTTGCTCCGGCAAACAGTGTACTGATCGAAACAGAATTCCTACGGAGCCTGGACACTCAAAACTTTTTCTCCGGCTATGCGGAGATGTTGAAACACGGACTCATCAGCAATACAGCTCACTGGACGGAGTTGCTCAATTTTAATACAGAAAGTATTGATTACAGCTATCTGAAACAGCTTGTAGGACAATCCGTACAGGTAAAAGAGAATATTGTTGAACAGGATCCTTTCGAACATGGTATACGTAAAGCATTGAACCTGGGGCACACCGTGGGGCACGCATTTGAAAGTCTGGCACTCGCAGAAAACCGTCCTGTCCTTCATGGATATGCTGTTGCATGGGGAATTGTCTGCGAACTGTATCTGTCACATCTTAAAGCCGGATTTCCAAAAGAGAAGATGCGACAAACAATACAGTTTATCAAAGAGAACTATGGCATTTTTGCTTTCGACTGCAAACAGTACGAACAACTTTACGCCTTCATGCTACACGATAAAAAGAACAAAGCGGGAGTAATTAACTTTACTTTGCTGAAAGACATTGGAGATATCAGCATTAACCAAACTGCTGATAAAGATCTGATCTTTGAGATGTTCGATTTCTATCGGGAATGTATGGGAATATAAATTTATATGTATAGATAAGTTTACAGTAGTTTACTTCTACTGCAAATTTACCTCCTGATAAGGTATAGTGAACCAGAAAGTGGCCCCCTTGCCCTCTTTTGATTCAACTCCGATTTCACCTCCCATACATTTCACAATCGTTTCACTTATTGAAAGCCCCAAACCAATACCCTGAACAAAACTATTCAGCTTCACAAAACGTCCGAATATCTTTTTTTGATATTCTTTCGGAATACCATGTCCGGTATCAGTGACATAAAAACGAAGCATGCCATTCTCTAACCGAGAAAAACCAAAATGTACACTTCCCTCAGCAGTAAACTTAATTGCATTTGAAATCAAATTATTCAGCACCTGTATCAGCCTGTTACGATCTACATTAATATAACACTCTGCATGCTGATCATCAAATTTCAATGATAAATGAGCCGCATTAGCTTTCGGGCAAAAAGCTCTTTCCAACTCCCTCATTATGTCATCCAGATAGACATTAGAAGTAACAAGTTCCAATGCCCCAGCCTCAATCTTCGACAGATCAATAATATCATTCACCAATTGAAGCAACAATTGATTATTGTATTCTATGATATGCAAATACTCCTTACGTTCTTTGTCCGTTTGAACAGTATCGAGTATACTGGAAAATCCAATAATTGCATTCAATGGAGTACGTATTTCATGACTTATATTAGCTATAAATGCCGACTTAAGCCGATTTGCTTCTTCAGCTTTTTCCTTTGCAACAATGAGTTCTTGCTCCATTTTTTTCCTGTCAGTAATGACCAAAACAGAACCAATAAGAGTAAGTGGTTTCCCCTCTTTATCCACTTCATCGACTACAGCCCATGCCTCTACCCAATCATAGTCTTCCTTCGAAACTGCAAGAACACGGAACTGCTCGTTCACCTTATCTCTTTTACCTTCTTTGAGATCCTGAAACAATTTCTTCACGCGCTTTACATCCTCACTATGAATTCCTTTCACAATTTTTGAAACAGAAACAGCAAAAGCTCCTTCTTTCACTACAAATCTTTCATCATCTTCAATTAGTCTGCTCTTGTCAAACCAAACATTATCTTCTTTCAGATTCCATTTCCAGGGAGTAATATCGGCAATGCCAAGTGCCATAGATAATTTATGGTTAATTGTTCGCAAAGATTGACGGGTATGAATCAGTTCTGTAGTATCCATACAGAAAATATTAACCACTTCCGGAAACTTGGAAAGCATAACAAGTACATCATAGTTGTGTCCATTCATCGCATGCATTGAAAAAGAAACAGTTTTTCGTTCCCGATAGGCCATACCCATATACTCTTTCAGTTTAGCAAATACCTCTGAACTATTCAACACACTTCCCCGTTTATTTAAAGCATCTTCTCTCTTATAAAAATGTCTCTCAAAACTGGGGTTCACGTCACTAATTACATAATCATCAACCTCCCCGTCTTCACCTTTTATCAACCTGCACTTCAGATAAAGAACGGGCATGTCATTGAATAAATCATTGTAAATGCTCATTAACTGAATCTGCTTTGATTGCATTTTACGAATATTACTCAGAAAATAGATACGTACTAATAAAATGATTATTCCAAAAAGTACACAGAGTAATATAGTGGCCAAGATATATTTATTCCTGTCAATGAAACTCACCGGCTTATAGTAGAAAAATGTATTCGGAGGGCAAAGTTCCGGATATAAATCAGCTCTAAGCAATTCTTCATAATTAAAAACCGGCCCCGCATAAACTTTCGTAACAGGTATATCAGATGCTTTCACTCCACTTAGTATCTTATGGCTAATATCGGCTATCGTTTTACTGATATCTTTTGACAACGAAAAGTAACCACCGACCAAACCTGTTTGCCCAATCATGTCAGTCAATGTAAATACTGGCTGTGCGGAATATTGGTTTATTCTCTTATATGTACGTGGCAACAATGCTACATTAGTAGAAGATGAATCATAGCTTTCCCATGCCGCATATAATATTCCCGTATTTTTATCAGCTTGCTTGAGAGAGCCTATTACCTCTTCTATATTCTCTTGCCCTTCCGTAAAAAAACGTAATTGTAGATCAGGGAAATGCTTTACCACAGTTTCTGCTACCTCCTGCCGGTTCTGAGCACTAAACCATCTACGATCAGATATAAAAATCAGTTTGTTCATATCCGGTATCTGCTGATACATCAGATCGATTGTTTCTTTTACATAAAACGGCGCATAAACCAGAGTTATATTACGCCCCTTTATAACATTCCGCAACGGTATCTGTTCTTCACGGGTTATGGATGTTTTCTGCAAATAGGCATCAACAGGACCTATATAGCTTTTTTCTGTAAACAAAATAACCGGAATGTCCTTCCATCGCTTCTCTAACTCTTCATGAATTAATGCCCATGTATTTCCTCCCATTATAATAATAAGTCTCGGAATACTGTTTTCATATTCAGCAAACAAATCCCTTCGAATGGTATCCATCCGCTGTTCATCGTATACCCGCATCAAATTAAGGTTTTCAGACGATATAGTAGTACCTTTATATTCGACAGGTAATTTATATATAAGTTCACTAATAATATGATTACTCAAAGGCGAAAGATCCGAATTAGCATTAATAATAAGGATACATTCTTCTTTCACAAGCGAACCCACCGCAAATGAATTGAGGAGGAAAAACTGTAAGAATACAATTGTATATACAATTCTTCGCTTTAACATTAAACTATCTCTTGTTTGTTTCATTTCTGCATTCTATACTCTAAAAGTGACATTCCGGTATGTTTCCTGAAAAAGCGTCCCAGTGATGACTGATTTGCAAAAATTTGTCTTTGTAGCAATTTGCTGAATATTTAAAGTTGAATTCTTAAGCAAAGCTTTAATCTCTAAAACCATATACTCAATGATCCAATCTTTAGCCGTTTTCCCACTCACCTCCTTAATAACCGCCGATAAGTATTTGGAAGTTATACACAGTTTATCTGCATAAAAAGCGACTTCCCTATTCTCCTTATAATATAACATAATCAGTTTAAAGAACTGATTGGCCAATTCTTCTTTACGGGCATCCGGCTTTGTTCCTCCCATCAATAGGGAACTATCAAGATAGGTATTATATAAATCAAGATAAAAGAATCTCAATAAATGTATCAATGCCTCTCTTCGGTAAGCAACCTGTTCTCGTTTGACCCGATCAGAAATCAAATTAAAATAACCACAAAAGCCAGCAACCTCACGCTCATTTAAAGGAAACCAAAAATGGCTTCTCATATAAACAAAAAAATGAGGAGAGAAACGGCGCATCCCACTCAAAATATCATCATAAAAAGTAGACGAAAGACTGAGAGTAAGCGTCAAAAAGTCATCACTTATATCCCTACATGAAATAAGCTGCCCCGGAAAAAAAACAGCTAATTGATTTTCAGACAATAAATGTTCATTATCATGTATATTAATACGTGCACTACCCTTCAAACAAAAAACAATCAACCTGTCTGGATATAAGAAGGATAAGCAGTCAAAGGAAGATATTTCAAATTTCTACAAATTCTGAATTCTTCACCAAAAGCGTTGATTTCTAAAATTTCTTTTTTAATTTTATTGTTTGCCATTTGCCGATATTATGTATTAATATAATTTTCGCAAAAGTATAATATAACAAACTACTGTACAGCAAGGACAAGAATCCTGGTATTATATTGCAGAAAAAAAGTCCATGCAATTTACATTATTTCATAAACAAACAGCAACCATTTAAAGTTTTCTAAAAAATCATACTAAAGTTTTTTTTCAGCAACCACCTCTTGTTTTTAAACAATTCATTCATTTTCAACACATAACAGATTTGAAATAAAATAATTTATTCGATTCCCTTGCTATTTCAAAATAAAGCACTACTTTTGCAACCGCAATTCGGGATGTAGCTCAGCCCGGTAGAGTACGCGTCTGGGGGGCGTGTGGTCGCAAGTTCGAATCTTGTCATCCCGACTGTTGAGCATTAAGGAGTTAGGTCTAAGACTTAGCTCCTTTTCATTTATAGCGATTACAGTTTGATTACATTTTCCCATATACAACCACACTCCCTTTTTGCACATAGCCTCTTTTATTCTTCTATCAGGAACAAACCCATCAAAACAAACAGAGGTTACGCCAGCGTTTTGGCACAACCCCTGTTTTATTTAGACTATTATATCAAGAAAAGTACGATGTCTCTTTTTTGAAATATATAATCTCTTCCCAATTAAAAGTAGTATAACTTTTAAATAGTACTTTTTTTCAGACTACTCATCATGGTCCTCTTCTGCTGTTGTACTAAGTACTATATTACGGGCAATGTGAGTTTCATTACCAGCTGCATCCGTACAATATACCATTAAATGATAATCCCCCGGGGTTGCATCTTCAGGAATTACTATGTCATGATGATGAACATGTACATTCTTCTTACCGGAAACGTCATACGAACGGTTAAAAACGAATGGAACTCTCCCTTCTCCCTCCGCTCTGGTTCCTCCATGTGAGTGATGATCAAAATTATTATGGATATCTATTTTATAAGATTTCAGCATGACGTCATCCGAAAGATCCATTTCAAAGTGTACTCCTTTTTCCGAACCAATCAACAAAGCTTGCCCCTCGGCAGGCTCATGAAGGTCAATCACCGGTTTGGTTGTATCACTATCTTCCTTATCACAAGAAAAAAATGCAAGAACAGAGATAACTAATATAGTTGTGAAATAAATTTTTGTTTTCATTTTAATAACTGTTTAATGGGTACTTTGATTAATAACTGAAAGTTTCTCCCCGGTTCAGGAATTTCCATCTTCCGGTAAAAACTAAGATGATTGTAATAACGGGTATCGAATATATTCCGGGCAGTCAGAGTTATTTCTACCTTCGTCCCTCCTATCGGAAAATTCAGAGTTCCTCCAAGGTGAAACAAGTTAGCTCCCGGAGTGCGGTCTTCATTACGATCTACACGGTTTTGCGAAGCAACAGATTGCCACTCGGCATAAACTGTAAATAGGTTCTTCTGCCAGGTTAGTACGTTACGCATAGAAGCAGGAGGTGAAAAACTCAGTGGTATATGCTCGTCACAATTATAAGTATAAACATACTCACCGGAAAAACGATAATTCAACCGACGCAGGAAATCGATACTAAACGATGCTTCTATCCCTGCAAACAGAGCTTCTGCACCTGTATACCGATAAATTTGCCCGGCATGAGGCAATACAGACCATTCTCCGGTGGGATGCAGAAAGATATAATTACTGAACCAACTCACATATGGAGAAACAGACACGGATAATCCTTTCTGCTCCAAAAGATAAGAAGTATCCAGTTGCCATCCCTGTTCGGAAGCAAGTGAAGCATCTCCCTGTTCATGACGGAAAGTGCCATGATGTACTCCGTTAGAAGCAAGTTCATTGGCTCCGGGCAAACGAAAGCTACGTCCTAAATTCACTTTTACCAAATGTGCCGGTAACGGATTCCACACTACTCCCAACGAAAGAGAATAGTCTCCGAAACGACGATCTACCTTATGACTATTCCAGCGATAAAAATCCACCTGCTCACTATCATACCCCTGACCTTCCAGATAAGTTGCCAGGTAGTTATCTTCATGAGCCGAAATATGAATTGTACCATAATCATAACGTATTCCTCCCGAAACAGAAAAGGAATTATTCGGACGATAAGTAGTGAGCCATAGCAATCCGGTAGAGAAACGGTGATATTCCGGCAACAGAAAAGAATATCCGGAAATACCGTTCTGCTGATATTGACTATCCCAGCCAGCAGTATGCTCCCAGGAAGAAGAACCGAACAAACGCAGCTTAACCGAAGAACTAAAAGTATGAAGCATAAAAGCTAATTCTTTATCAGGATCTTTTTCCGGCAGAGGCTGTGTTCCATAATGTGTATGAAAAGCACTCCACTCTTCCCGATGATTGTTCTGATAACCGAAATCGCCGGATAGCAGTATACTTTCCCAAGCATACTGCTGATGGGTAGTAAACTTCAAGTGATTCACTTGGCTAAAAGGCAACTCAATATTACGACTATCCCCATCATCTTGCAGACGGGAAATATCGGGTATACCATGTGCTCCGGGAAAGAAACCATTCTTCTGAAACACATTACTAATCGCATAATCAGACTTATAGTCCTTGTAATGATACTGAGTAAAGAAACTGATATTGCGTTCAATCCCAGCTGTATTCTTTAGTTTCCGTCCATACAACGGCATCTTTTGAGTGAGATAAATCACCGTATCTGCCGGCACATGATAATCTCCGAAATGTTGCTCAGAATAACGCACTTTCATAAACCAAGCATTCTTCCTGAATCCTAACATAATAGAACCTCCTACCGTTCCATTAACCGACTTTCCCAAAAGTGCCGCTTCACCAAAAAATTGATTAGTCAAGGGAACAACAGCAGGTGTTATATCGATCACTCCCCCCATAGCATCACTTCCATAAAGAAGTGAAGAAGGGCCTTTCAGTACATTAACGGCATCCACGTTGAAAGCATCCAATTCCAATCCATGGTCTGCACCCCATTGTTGTCCTTCCTGCTTCACACCATTTTCCAATACTACAATCCGGTTAAATCCCATCCCCCGGATCATTGGTTTAGAGGTACCTACACCGATGTCCATCGCCTGTACGCCAGGAATATTGGCCATCGCCTGTATAAGATTACCTGTAAAATTCTTCCGCAAAAAGTCCTTGTTCGCAACATCAACCGTAAGTGCAGTCTTTTTCATCTGATGTTGTTGATACGACTCCGTAACCACCACTTCAGACAAAGATACACTCTTGATTGAATCGGACTTTTGTGCATGGACAGCCAGGGCAAAGCATAGCCCTAACACGCCCGAAATAATTCCGATACGCATCATTTACAATTTATTGTTTATAATACTGTGAAAAGATAATATAGATAGTTATGCTATCGGAGGTGCACGCAAATAATGGGAATAAGAAAGCGTGTAAGCTATCTTTTCGGGGTAAGTAACACGCTCATAGGAAATGAGCGGTAATATAAGGGTAAAATCAAATGATATGGCTTCCGTAAAAAGAGAAAGAGAGAATTGGCAGATAAGACAGTCGTCACAAGCATTATGGGAGTTATGAGAATGATGAGTGTCCGAACAAGAAGAAGATACAGCATTATCTCCCCCGTGGTGATGGAGTGCCTTCACCACAAAGAAAGGCATGAATGTTGCAAGCAACAACCATGAAATACAGACTCTTTTTCTAATATTCCTCTTCACCGGGTCTTTGTTTTTAAGTTGATAAGTTTTTGAGTTTTTAAGTTATAGGGTTATAAATACATCAATAAAGGAATGGCGCAAAGGTATGTATCCACCTCTATATATGCAACTATATTGCATATCTTTTCATAATACAGGTCTTATTTTACCAATAGATAGGTATATTAATACATCTGCTACCCTGATAGTTGAATTATGCAAAAATAAATCCTTATTTTTGCAGCTATATTAATCACTATTCGAATTATGACCATGCGTTACAAACTATCAGCTCCCTCTGTAGTGAAGTCCACTATACAACTCCCCGCTTCCAAAAGTATCAGTAACCGTGCACTCATCATTAATGCACTGGCCCGGGGGACAACTCCTCCATGCAATCTGTCCGACTGCGATGATACATTAGTAATGATCAAAGCACTGGCAGAGAATAACGAAACCATAGACATCATGGCTGCCGGAACAGCGATGCGTTTTCTTACCGCATACCTAAGCACTGTACAAGGCACACATATTCTCACCGGAACGGAGCGGATGCAACAACGTCCGATACAAATACTGGTCAATGCACTCCGTGAACTGGGTGCACAAATAGAATATGCCGGTAAGGAAGGTTTTCCTCCTTTACGTATTCATGGAACTGAACTAAAAGGCAACGAACTAACCCTGAAAGGCAATGTCAGTTCACAGTATATTTCCGCCTTGCTGATGATCGGTCCGGTTCTGAAAAATGGATTACGCCTGCATCTTACCGGTGAAATCATCTCTCTCCCGTACATCAACCTTACATTACAACTGATGAAAGAGTTTGGTGCAAAAGCCGCCTGGACTTCGGAAAACAGTATCGAGGTAGCTCCGAAACCTTATACTCCGGTATCCTTTATGGTAGAGAGTGACTGGAGTGCCGCTTCCTACTGGTATCAGATAGCTGCCTTATCCGAGCAGGCAGAAATAGAACTCATGGGGTTGTTCCGTAACAGTTATCAGGGAGACAGTCGCGGAGCCGAAGTATTTTCACGCCTGGGCATAACAACTGAATTTACTCATGAAGGTGTACTTCTCAAAAAGAGCAACAGACTTGTCGAACAGCTAAACGAAGACTTCGTTGATATTCCCGACCTGGCGCAAACCTTTGCTGTGACCTGTTGCCTGCTGGGCATTCCGTTCCGATTCACAGGATTGCAAAGCCTCAAGATAAAAGAAACTGACCGCATTTTTGCGTTAAAAGCAGAACTCCGGAAATTAGGATATCTACTTCAGGATGCACAAGACAGCATATTGATTTGGGACGGTGAACGCTGTCAGCCCGAAGCACAGCCCGTAATACAAACGTACGAGGACCATCGGATGGCAATGGCTTTTGCTCCGGCAGCACTCCGCTTTCCGGAAATGCGCATTGCAGAGCCACAGGTTGTTTCCAAATCTTATCCCGCTTATTGGGAGCATCTACAACAGGCAGGTTTCCAAATAGACAATAAAGAATGAAACCTTATAAGGTTATCCCATATTTTCATTTCTCTATAATCTGTGTTAATCTGTATACTCTGTGGTAAATAAATCAGTACCTTTGCACAAAATGAGAGATTTAGAATTATGTGGATACTGATCGTAAGTCTGTTGCTACTCACCCTCGTAGCATTAATTGCCGGACACATCCGCAACAGAAGGTTGCAGAAAAAGATAGAAAACGGAGAGTTGGAAAGCTTTCCCGAAGTGAAAGAAGCAGACGTAGAATGTTGCGGACAACATGAAGTCTGCGAAAAAGACAGCTTGCTGGCTGCCGTCAGTAAGGAGATAGAGTATTATGATGATGAGGAACTGGATCAATTCATTGGCCGGGCACCGGAAACATACACGGAGGAAGAAATGGAAATGTTTCGTGATGTATTCTATACGATGCAGGAAACAGATGTAGCCGGTTGGGTTCGTAGCCTGCAACTAAGAGGTATCAACCTGCCCGATAATCTGAAAGACGAGGTATTCCTCATCATCGGAGAACGGAGAATGCATCCCTGATTATAATAAGTAGTACCTTTCTGCCGTTATTAATAATTAGTAAGTTAAGTATCTGAATGGATCTGTTACAATATACCTTTTTTCAACATGCCCTCCTGGGTAGCCTGTTGGCCAGCATAGCCTGCGGTATTATCGGCACTTACATAGTGACGCGCCGACTGGTGTTTATCAGCGGAGGAATTACACATGCCTCATTCGGTGGTATCGGCCTGGGGTTATTTGCAGGTATATCGCCCATTCTTTCGGCTGCCGTGTTTTCGGTATTATCGGCTTTCGGAGTTGAGTGGCTCAGTAAGCGAAAAGATATGCGTGAAGACTCTGCCATTGCAGTATTCTGGACACTCGGAATGGCATTGGGTATTATGTTCAGTTTTCTCTCACCCGGATTTGCTCCGGATTTATCAGCCTATTTGTTTGGCAATATCCTGACCATCACAAGAGGGGACTTGCTAATGCTAGGATTACTGGCTATAGTGCTTATCATCTTCTTCTGCCTGTTCATCCATCCTATTATCTATGTAGCATTCGACCGCGAATTTGCCCGCTCCCAGGGAATTCCCGTAGCAGTATTTGAGTATTTGCTGATGATGTTCATAGCACTGACAATTGTTTCTTGCCTGCGCATGGTCGGTATTGTATTGGCTATCTCATTACTTACCATTCCGCAAATGACCGCCAATCTGTTCACTTATAGCTTTAAACGGATCATCTGGTTGTCTATCGGCATCGGTTTTTTAGGATGCCTGGGTGGATTGTTCGTTTCTTATCACTGGAAAGTACCTTCGGGAGCCTCCATCATATTTGTATCCATCCTAATTTATGCCGTATGCAAAGTGATAAAAAGATGAATCATGTGAATAATGTGCCAATGTGCCGATGTGACAATGTGACAATTGGCTGCGCCATGATCCGCAAGGCAATGGGTCGTACTATGATCCGTAAGGTAATGGGCACATTGGCACATTGGCACATTGGTACATTATTTATCATTGGTATATTATTTACCGGCTGTTCTACCAAGAAGAACACAGCGGGAAGCCGTTTTTATCATGCAATGACTACCCGGTATAACGTGTACTTTAACGGAAATGAAGCATACAAATCGGGATGCAAAGCCATTGAACAGGGCAACAAGGACAACTATATGGAGATGATCCCACTCTATCCTATTGGCAATAAATCAACTGTGGGAACCGGCAGTGGTGATTTTGAACGGGCTATAGAAAAATCCCAGAAGGCTATCGCAGTACATTCCATCAAACGGAAGCCTCAACGCAAACAGGGTAAACGCTACACGGAAGAGTACAAACAATGGCTGGCACGCCGGGAATTCAACCCTTTCCTGCACAAGGCCTGGATGTTAATGGGGAAAGCACAGTTTCAGAAAGGAGACTTTCCCGAAGCGGCTGCAACTTTCTCATACATTGCGCGCCTATATACCGGTCAACCTAAAATTACAGCAGAAGCGCGTATCTGGCTTGCCCAGTGTTATACACAGATGGGATGGTATTATGATGCAGAAGATGTTCTTCTAAAAGTAAATAACGACAGCCTGCCCTATACCTCGCTCCTGCCTATTCACGAACTTACGGGCATTATCTGCTGGGTAGCCAACGCTACCGGGAAGCAATCCCGCATCTGCTTACTACTATCAAAAATGAAAAGAATAAGCGGCAGAAGCGCGCCAATACTATCTCCTGGGACAAGTATACCAGCTTCTGCAAGATCCCGCCAAAGCCTATCAGGCTTACGGAAAGGTTATCAAAATGAGCCCTCCCTACGAAATGGAGCTAAATGCACGTATCCGTCAAACAGAGGCCTTCCCGGCCGGGAGGTGCGTCAGGCGGCGGAAATAAAGAAGGCGACGGATAAGCTGCGACGCATGACGCGGAGTGATAAGAATAAGGATTACCTGGATCAGATTTATTATGCACTGGGGAATATTTACCTGGCGGTGGGGGATACGGTACAGGCGATTAAGGAATATGACTTAGGAGTAGAGAAGAGTACACGCGGAGGGGTGGAGAAAGGGATTCTGCAACTCACGCTGGGCAACCTCTGCTGGGAGATGGGGCGGTATGTGGAAGCACAAACCGCTTACTCCGACGCTATCGGGTTGCTGGAGAAGACGCATGCGCAATATGAAGAGATCACAAAGCGTTCTGAAATACTGGACGAATTGGTGCCCTACTCTACTGCTGTGGAGTTGCAGGACAGCCTGCAACATCTGGCATCACTGGATAGTGCCGCACGGATGGTGGTGATCGACACATTGATAGCCCGTGTCATCCGGAAAGAAGAGGAGGCGAAACGGCTGGCAAAAGAGGCTGAACGGGATGCATTGCGTGAGTCTATTGCTGCCGAAAATGCCGCCAATGCCCCACAACAACCTACTACAACGCAACCTACAATACCTACGGGAGATGACTCCTGGTATTTCTATAATTCGCAAGCAGTAACACAAGGTAAAGCTGACTTCCAACGGCTGTGGGGACGACGCAAACTGGAAGATAACTGGCGGCGGAGAAACAAAACAGTGGTTGCCCTGGACGATTTCGAGCCGGTCAACTACGATGAAGCGCTTCCCGCGCAGGGAGATGCGGCAGGCGATGATAATAAAGATGCGGCAGGTGATGATGCGACGCTTCCTATACAGGGAGATGCGGCAGGCAATAAAGAGAATGATTCTCAGCTTCCTGCCGATACGACTTCTACCGCTGCCATCGACGAAAAGAATCCGATCTTCTACCTGCAACAGATTCCATTGACGGAGGAAGCAATGGCTGCCTCTAACGAGATCTTGTCAGACGGTCTGTTCAACATGGGAATGATATTCAAAGACAGAATGGAGAACTTCCCTCGCGCTGAGCATTCCCTCGGACGGTTGGTTCATAACTTCCCGGACTTCGGCCAACTGGATGTGGCATACTATAATCTTTACCTCATGCTCGGACGTATGGATCGCATGGCAGATGCCAACATTTACAAGCAGGAACTTATAGACCGTTTCCCGGATAGTAAGTATGCCAAGATGCTCGCCGATCCTGACTTTGCCTACATCGCCGTACATGGCAAGCACCTGGAAGATTCGCTTTATGCCAATACTTATAAGGAATACATGGCAGGCAATTACAAACAGGTAGTGGCCAATGCGGAGTACTCTTTCAACAAATATCCAATGGGACAGCATCGTCCGAAATTTATGTTCCTGCATGCTGTAAGTGCCTTGCAGGTAGGGGATCAGAAGCAATTCCTGGCTGAACTGAAGGAGCTTGTGCAACAGTACCCGGAAAATGAGATCACCGATCTTGCCGCCCACATCCTGAAAGGGGTACAGGAAGGACGTCTGCTGGCAGAAGGCAGTATCTCCTTTGGTAGTATCTGGTCGCGCAGAAGTGCGGAAGGCCTGGCAGACAGTACGCGTATAGCCGGAATGGACAGTACGCACGTCTTTACTGCCGAACGGAATACGCCTTACTTATTCATACTGGCCTACGAAGAAGGAAAAGTAAACGAGAACCAACTGCTTTACGAAGTAGCCCGTTACAACTTCTCATCCTTCATGGTGAAGAACTTTGACCTCTCCTTCTCCCACGACCGGGGTATCGGACGACTCGTCATCCGTTCATTTGCCAACTATGAGGAGGCACAGTATTACCAACGCCAACTTTACGCTGATCCGCATATGAACGAACGTCTCAGCGGAATGAGGGCTGTCCTTATCTCAGAAACCAATTATGAACTGATGAACCAATTCTATAGTTTCGACGATTATGATGTGTTCTATAAGAAGACGTTCGATCCTTATCCGACGGAGGAAGAAGTACCCATCGATGGAAGTACACTGGATGAACCCTTACTGAACCTTCCACCCGTCGATGAAACCACCCCGGCAGAAGAGGACGAAGGCGAAGAGATACAACAATCCCCCGGCACCAACTACTTCTAGGCGGCGCTTCCCGCGCGGGGAGGTTCGACAGGCGGTGCTTCCCGCACGGGGAGGTGCGACAGACAATGGTAGCGGAATAATAATAGCAATAATAACTGCGCAGCCAAATAGTAAATAGTAAATAGTAAATAGCTAAATAGTAAATGTCTAGATATCAAGATGAAGAATGACCGATTACTCTGGGTAGACGACGAGATAGACCTTCTCCGTCCCCATATCCTTTTCCTCGAGTCGAAAGGCTACGAGGTACATACCGTCAGTAACGGACAGGATGCCCTCGACCGTTGCCGTGAAACGGACTATGATCTCATCTTCCTTGATGAGAATATGCCCGGCATCAGCGGCCTTGAAACGCTGGCACAGATCAAAGATATCTCTCCGACCGTACCGGTTATCATGATAACCAAAAGCGAAGAAGAGAATATCATGGATATGGCTATCGGCAGCAAGATAGCCGACTACCTGATCAAACCCGTCAACCCCAATCAGATACTTCTTTCGTTAAAGAAGAATCTGCACCGCCGTGACATTGTTTCCGAAGTAGCGCAAACAGCCTATCAGCAGAACTTCGGCAAGATAGTCATGCAGATCAATGACTCTCTCACTGCCGATGATTGGGTGGAGCTTTATCGCCGCCTCGTCTATTGGGAACTGGAACTGGAAGCCAGTGACAGCCCCATGAGCGAAATGCTTTCCATGCAGAAAACGGAAGCAAACACGGCCTTCACCAAGTTCATCAAGAGAAACTATATCGACTGGATGAAGACGATGGACCCACGCGCAAAGGAAATGCTGTGCAGGAAGCTCCCATGATGAGTCCGGACGTGATGAAACGTACTGTCTTTCCTCTGCTGGACCAGGGGGAGAAGGTGTTTTTCCTTGTGCTGGACAACTTCCGTTATGACCAGTGGCGCGTCGTTGCCAACGAGCTATCCGAGCTTTTTACGTTCGAGGAACAGCTCTATTTCAGCATCCTGCCCACTGCCACGCAGTATGCCCGCAATGCGATCTTCTCCGGATTGATGCCGGATCAGATCGCACGCATGTTTCCCGACCTGTGGGTGGACGAGGATGAGGAAGAAAGTAAAAACCTCAACGAGGCTCCGTTGATACAGACTTGTTTCGACCGTTTCCGCCGTCAGCACACCTTTTCTTATCATAAGATCAACGATGCGTCTGCCGGAGAGCGTCTTGTGGCCCAACTTCCACAACTGATGAAGAATGACCTGAACGTGGTAGTATTCAACTTTATAGACATGTTAAGTCACACACGGACGGAGAGCAAAATGATACGAGAACTGGCTTCGACAGAGGCTGCATACCGTAGTCTTACCCTATCCTGGTTCCGCCATTCGCCGGTACGCGACCTGCTTAAAGAACTTGCAGCACGGAAGGTACGCATAGTCGTCACCACGGACCACGGTAGCATCCGCGTGGACAATCCGATCAAAGTACAGGCCAATAACGGAGAGATTAATACGAATCTGCGCTATAAGCTATCACGGAATATGTCCTATAACCCGAAACAGGTGTTTGAGATCGGCCGTCCGGCAGATGCTTTGCTGCCATCGCCCAACGTCAGCACGAAGTACATCTTTGCCAGCGGACATGATTTCCTGGCCTATCCGAACAACTTCAACTACTATGTATCGTATTACACCAATACCTTCCAGCACGGAGGTATCTCCATGGAAGAAATGATCATCCCCTCATCACCCTAAAACCCAAATAGGCGGCGCTTCCCGGTGCTTCCCGCACGGGGAGGTTCGACAGGTGGTGATAGTAGTAAGAGAAGTAATCGTTCAAGATTATAGGATATTAGTATTGAAACGCAGAAACTCACAGATTCACACAAAGCATATCATCGCTCAAGTACAGCGCAGCCATTTAATCTGCGAAAATCTGCGATCATTTGCGTTTCAGCAGAATGTTGTCATAATATAGACTAAATCTGAAGTCTTGCTCAGTACAGCGCAGCCAAATAGTAAATAGTAAATTGTCAAATAGTAAATCATCAATAACTTTATGGAAATAAAAATTGAATCATTAGATCAGATACACGAAGCCGCCCGCGAGTTCATTAATGCGATGGGTGATAATACCGTGTTTGCCCTCTACGGAAAGATGGGAGCAGGAAAAACAACCTTTGTAAAAGCTCTTTGTGAGGAATTGGGTGTTTCGGATGTGATTACTTCCCCTACCTTTGCTATTGTCAACGAATACCGTTCGGATGAAAACGGAGAACTGATTTATCATTTCGACTTCTACCGTATCAAGAAGCTGAGTGAAGTGTATGATATGGGTTATGAGGATTACTTTTATAGTGGCGCCCTCTGTTTTATCGAGTGGCCGGAACTGGTGGAAGAGCTTCTGCCGGGCGATGCTGTAAAGGTGACGATAGAAGAACTGGAAGGCGGCAGCCGGAAAATTATTCTTTAACACCGATGACACCGCATTATTTCATCTTAGGACTGTTTGCCCTGGCAGGTATCCTTTCATTGCTTGCCGCAGTGCTCAACTGGGGATGGTTCTTTACCGCACACAATGCACAGGCTGTAGTACGACGGATAGGACGCTCCCGTGCACGGCTCGTGTATGGAGCACTCGGATTGCTACTGATCGGGATGGCCATCTACTTCTTCCGGTCACTGAGATAATCAGAGGAGAATTTGCCACAGGAGTAGTACCGGGCTTTAGGAAGTGGCAGTAGATCGAAAACAGAGATGGCAGTAGATCAAAAAAGCAGATAAACGTAGGTTTCCATCTATAAGAAGATGATTTTAGCATATTGCATCCTCGTCTCTTATCTTCGGAAACCTACGTTTATCTGCTTTTTAATAATCCTACCTCGTGAAGCCCGGCATCACGTTCCGACAGGCTATTATACCGAAGGATCCTCCCCTTCGCCTTCACCGCCTTCGGAGCCGCTACCACCAGTTGAAATCCCCTTTGCCTTGCGGTAATCGGTCAGTGAGGCATAGTTTACACCTTCTTCCAGCACGCCCCCGTTCTGATATTTGAGTTGCTGGATAACGTTCTGTCTGAACTCTTTGGAGGGAGTGAACAGGATACGGGGATTTTTAATCATCACCCCGGCATTAAAATCGTTGATATTTTCCACTCCATCACTTTTGAAGGTAATGCGCAGTGTACCAAGATCACCTACTTTCACGCTATGCCCCTGCAAAAGCTGTTCGGTAGCATACTTCCCTAATAAATCCAGCGCGGCTTCCATTTCGATGGGAGCAGTGCTGGTGTTCTCTGTGGCCGAACGGGTCATTGATTTAACACTTTGAGCTTCCCGGGTTTGAGGGACAGCATACCACTTTTTAGGTGCATCCGGCTTTGCCGGAACGCCCTTCTGCACAAGATTGAATTTCTGCATAACTTGTCTGCTTTTTAATTGTTTATAATGTCTGTGCGGTATATTAAACGGCACAGTTGTTCTGCTTTCAGAGATATACTGATGTCATACTTTATGACACTAACAATGTCATACTTTATGATATTAATAATATCGTACTCAGTGACATCGTGATGTCATGCTCAGTGACATCGTGATGTCATGTCCGGTAACATCGTGATGTCATGCCCGGTGACATCGTGATGTCATGCCCGGTAACATCGTGATGTCATGACGGGTGACATCGTGATGTCACAACAGGTAACATCAGCATGTCATAACGGGTGACATCAAGTTTGTCTTTATCGTAGGCGTAAGTGCATTAGTTTCAGATACATACGTATGTCATATCCAATAATTGCAGAGGCGTCTTGACTGGCAACATACGTGTATCATTTCCGATAATAGGGATAAATCTTAAAGGAAGAGAGACGAGTATTATGTCAATTGCAAATATAATAATTCTTTTAATAAGATTAAGATTTCTTCCTGTTTGTTTTCCTGTTTTTTCAATCTTTTTCCGTGGAGCGGCTTAAATAAGCTGCCTGGATTTCATCTCTAAATATTTATTGAGCACATCAATAGATAACTTATCGGGGGTAGTGAGTACGGAATAGATACCGTTTTGTTTTAACGTAGTGACAATGAGACGCTTCTCATACGCAAACTTTTCGGCAATGACTTGCCGGTAATACCCTTCGGTATCTACCGGTTTCTTCGAGATATACTCTTTCAGATCAGCATCTTCAAAAAACACTACCAACAGACGATGCTGCCGGGAAAGCTGCTGCAAATATGCCAATTGCCGGTTCATACCGCCAAGACTGCCGAAGTTGGTATAGAGCACCAACAGGCTCCGTTTATTTACATGTTTGGCCAAATGCACACAAAGCGCCGAGAAGTCCGTTTCTCCAAACGTCGTCTCCTGTGCATACAAACTTTCAAGCAAGGTCTGCATCTGCCCCGCCTGTTTGGAGGCAGGAACAAACGTATCGAAACGCTCATTAAAAGTAACCAGTCCGGCTTTGTCATCCTTGCGCATGGCAACATAAGAGAGCACAAGAGAGGCATTGATGGCATAGTCCAGCAATGTCACTCCCTGAAAGGCTTGCTGCATCACACGTCCTTTATCAATCACATTGTATATCTGCTGCGAACGCTCGTCCTGGTATACATTCACCATCAGTTGATGCCGCCGGGCACTAGCTTTCCAGTTGATAGTACGGTAATCGTCCCCTTTTACATACTCTTTTATCTGCTCGAATTCGGTCTGATGTCCTACTCTCCGGATCTTCTTGATTCCCAATTCCGTAAGATTATCGCTCATAGCAAGCAGTTCATAACGATGAAGCATCAGATAGGAAGGATATACTTTTATCTTCTGCTGTTTACCGCAGGACAGGCGACGCTCGATTAATCCCAGGCGGGTAGAGGCAAACACACGGATCATTCCGAAATCATATACACCGCGATGGTTGGGACGCAGATTGTAAACAATCGTCTTTGCCTGTCCGCTATCAAGGGAGAGCTTGAAACAGATATCACGCTGCTGAAAGATCACAGGTACTTCATCTATTACCGACAGATGGACCGGGAACGGATAACGGCTCTCCACTCTTAATTTAACCTCGTTGTTATCACCATTAGAAAAGCGGTCGGCACACTGCCGGGAAGCCTCGATACCCTTCGTACGATAAAGAAGAAATCCGTCTGCCACCACTGCCAGGGCAAGCAAAAACAATGCTATCTGTCCAAACAGGAACAAAGAACCAAACAGGTATCCTCCGCATAACAGCAGAATAACAAGAATGGAAAACATGTAAAAGCGACGAGATAGGAACATAAGGATTTACTTATTTACAATTTTGCAATTTACAATTTACAGTTGGAGTTACTCTTTACACTACGGACTATTATTCTGCTATCATCGCCCGGCGTACCTCCCCGCGCGGGAAGCGCTATTTCGGAACTTCCACCTTATCAATCAGTCGTTGCGTTACTTTGACCGGAGAGTAGCCCTCCATTTCTGCTTCGGCTGTCAGTATAAGACGGTGCTGAAGCACGTAGGGAGCAACAAATTTAATATCCTCCGGGGTTACGAAGTCACGTCCTTGCAACAGAGCATAGGCTTTGGAAGATTGCAGCATAGCTACCGAAGCACGAGGCGAAGCTCCCAGATAAACGGCTTTACTGGTGCGGGTCTGCTGTACGATAAGAGCGATATACTGCAACAACGTGCGATCTACAAATACCCGGTCCATCAGGTGACGAAGCGTAAGAAGTTCATCACGGGTGATTACTGCACGGACATCTTCCAGCTTGACTAAGGCGGCATTTGTATGATGACGTTCCAAGATATCGACTTCCTCTTCCAAGGATGGATAATCCATGGTTATCTTCATCAGAAAACGGTCCAGCTGGGCTTCGGGAAGCTTATACGTTCCTTCCTGCTCCACAGGGTTCTGGGTGGCGAGGATCGTGTAAAGTTCTCCCATCCGGTAAGTAGTGCCGTCAATACTCACCTGACGCTCTTCCATCACTTCGAAGAGGGCGGATTGCGTTTTGGCAGGAGCACGGTTTATTTCGTCCACAAGTATCATATCGGCAAACACAGGGCCGCGGTGAAAATCGAACTCATTTGTTTTCATATTGAAAACCGTAGTCCCCAGCACATCGCTCGGCATAAGGTCAGGAGTGAACTGAATGCGGCTAAAGTCAGCATCAATCAGGCGGGCGGTCAGGCGGGCAAGCAATGTTTTTGCTACACCGGGCACCCCTTCTATCAGTACATGCCCATTGGCAAGAATGGCTGTAAGTATCAAGTCTACAGTATGTTCCTGCCCCACTATGACAGAAGCAATCTGTGACTTAAGAGCTTCTATTTTCTCTCCGAAAAGGGTCAGATCAGTACGTGGAGCCTCGCTCTGTACTTCTTCCGAAGGAAGGGCAGGAGGTGTTACTTCTGCTAAAGGTTCATTCGTATCATTCATAATCTATCTGTTATATCCGATTCAATATTTCATTCATACCATCTATATAGTCTTTCATCTCTTGTTCCCAAGCTTCCCGCTCTCCCCGGACAATGGGGCGAAGTCCGGCAAACAGTTTGGCAATCTTCTCCTCTTCCAGTCCCGTCTTGCCTGCTATCTTGCGGCAAAGGAGCGTATCATTGCTATCATCTTCTACGTCTATCTGTATTTCACGCCGCAAGGCCTCAGCAAAATAAGTGAACTTCTTGCGGATGAGGTCGCCATGCCCTTTCTTCTGGAAATAGAGTGTACCGATCAACTCGGTAAACTCCAACGTCCTATTCTCCGGCCGACGAATAACAGGTATCGGCCTTTGACGCCGCCGTGCAGTGAATATCATAAAAAGCAGAATCGTAAACATGGTAAGGTACAATCCCCAGCGAAGAGCCGTCTGAGAGAGGAAATACCTGAACGGCGATTGCTGTTCATATTCTGCCCTGGTATAGGCTTCCGTGCGATACAAAGGCAAGTCTTTTGCCAAAGAAAGCAGGCGGAAAATGTAAGCGGCATTGTTTCCATCCAGCATCCCGTAGTTGGTAAACAGCAAGGGAGTGGAAATAAGAATGATTTCTCCCTTTCCCACCGGACGACGAATAGCTACCGGACCACAGGGCAGATTCTCAGCCAATCGTGCCGAATCCTGTGATTGAGGCAAAGAATCTTTCAATGCTTTCCGTATCCCGTCATTAAGAGACAAAGCGATCGAATCTCCGGCCCCGGAAACAGCATTGCATCTTCTTCTCACCAACGGGATGGAAAGTGAATCGTACTTTGTGAAGTATACATTGCAGAGATGGGAATAGAACTTAAACTTCGCTTCCGGGTAAGAACTGACAGAATCGGGCAGCCAATAAAGTGTATCACGGCGATTGAACTCACTGACAGCTTCTTCAGTTCTGACGGACGGAACCAGGTGTACGTCATATCATATCCCAATGTATCCGACAAAGAGAAAGCAGTAGCTGCCAGTATCACTTTGTTTCCTCTCTCGGCAAGACTCATGATTGCCTTCCTGTCGGTTTTTGTAAAGCGGAAGTTCTGGGCCACAGCAAGTATTGCCAAAGGTTCGCCTGTCGTATCATTCGCGAAGTTATAGAAAGTCCAGTCACTAATGTAATAGTCTTTAGGCCAGGAACCAGCCACCACATCATCAAAAATGGCACATCCGAAAGGTTGATAGTCGTTCCGGCTGAAAGTAGGATTCCAGACAAACTTCTTAGGCAAATTGTATTCTACCAGAAACATTATTGCCAGAAGGGCGACTATAATAAGAGTAAACCAATGGCTGGTTTTCATGACACGCCTCCTTTCACTATTTCTCTCTGCAAAGTCCGCATCTCATGAAAAAGTGCTTCGGTTGCCTCAAAATTACCATACCGCACCCGGAGGAAGCGGTTGGTCAGTTCCCGGAAAGGAGTCCGCAATGCATTCGGCTTTAATTCATAAGTATATTCTGTCGGGGTTTTATAAGGCTGCCAATCTATCTTTTCAGCATCACTCAATTGTTTCAGTGTCTGCAGGTAAAGCAAGCGCACCGCTTCCCGGTACTCATTGCGCAGCATAGCTGTACTTATCTCCTTCTCAAAATCGATCCCGTAAATGGTATCCTCTTCGACACGGTAGGCCAACTTCTTTCCGGAACGCATAAAGAGTTCCGGACGTTTTTTGTATAGGAACCAGATCAACAACAGTACTATAAGTATAAATAAGCCTGCCAGCACAATCTCCGTATACTGCTCGGCAAACTTGCTGCCAAATATTTTCTGCAACAGCTTCCCTAACCACAAATTGAGCCACCCGATCAGATCGACTTCGGGGGTCTGTAATTCACGGTTATAGTCGTATTCAGAACCACTTTGCCAAATAGCAACGGTTGCGGTGTCATAAACTAAAGTATCGGCAGGTGCAGTCATCCAAAGAAAATCAGAGCTTGTCGAAGTTATCAATATCCTCTTCTACAGAAACACTATCCACCACTTCCGAAGCATGGCCATACTGATAGGCCAGACCAATAAGTGAGAAGATCATTGACAAATAGGTACCGAAGGTCTGCAAAATACCCAACAGATAAAGGAAAAAGCTATAGAGTGGAGATACAGTAACGACATTGCCCCCTTCACTCATGGCAAAGAAATATTTCACGATCGTAGCCACATACCAGGGTAACATAGTAATACCTTGCAGAATACTGGCAATGAAACTCATAATCAACATGATGAGAAAGACTCCTCCCCAAGTGGCAAACCCTAAACGAAACGTCTTTTGGAAAGCTGTTACGATACTCACGTTTTCAAACAGATAGATCGCAGCAAACAGTCCCATGGGAATACCACAAGCTACCAACAAAGGGATCGTGATGATCAAAGTAAATGGAGTCAATACAACCAGCCCTATTATTATTGCCAAAGTAACAAGGTACAACATGAAAAAGAATAAAGTCAGCTTCAGCATCCTGCCCATATTCTTCATCAGTAAAGGACGCAAGGCAGAAAGAGTAATACCTTCGAGGCGTTCTTCGCGCTCATTGTAAGTCCTCATCAATGTATAAACCAGTGCGGTAAGCAGAATCACACCAATCATATAACAAAGAATGGTTACTCCGTAATTTACCCAAAACATAGCCCCGAATATAGCTAACGGATTACTGCTACCAGCCTGTATGTTAGAGGAAAGGCTCATGGTACTGCCCATCAGGCTATTCAAACTCAACGCCTGCACAAGGCATAAAGGCAATAGAAGGTAAGTTGTAAACTTAAACAAAGGCTTCCAGTTCTCCTTTATAAAATCGAACGAGGCGTTCATCTTCTCTCCAAAGGTACGCTTCGCATACAATACAATTCTAGCTTTCTGTGATTCCATATGACTTTCTGTTTGGTAAATAAATATAATAGAATATGATAAATGCAAGTGAAAGAAGAATAATACCTAACCTCAACACTGTAGGGAACTCGGTATGACGGGTGAGAAACCCTTCGATAAACCCCGCCATAATAAACACAGGAACTGTACCTATTACTATTTTCAATCCCCGCTTCGCTCCACGGCGGAAAGACTCTGCACGGGAGTAAGTCCCCGGAAAAAGCCAGCCATTTCCCAAAGCCAACCCGGCAGCCCCCGCCACGATAATAGCCCATATTTCAAGCGTTCCATGCAACCAGATTGCGAGCATGGATTCGGCCAACAACCCTTCTCCGTAAAAGAAAGTCTGAAAAGCTCCCAACATGATTCCATTGGAAAGAAGCATGTATCCGGTACCGAAACTTGTGAGCAAACCCATAGCAAAGCAGTTGAAAGACACCATGATATTGTTCAGCGTAATACCCAGAAACATCGGCATCTCTTCCGAACCGTTATATACTGCCATCGGCTGACCGTTGGCAATGTTTTCAAGTGTCATATCTACATAGCCATTGCCCAGTATCAGCCGTACAAAGTCCGGATCATTCCAGGCAGAGATAATACCGATAACCACACTGGCAGCAAAGATAAGAAAAGACACCAACAGCTCCTTACGGGCATCGTGCATAGTCTGAGGCACTTCGCGCGTCCAGAAAGTAATGATACGTGTCCACTTCTCCCGTTTATTACGGTAGATCACATTGTGGAGGGCCGAAGCCAGATTATTAAGATAAATCGTGATACGCGAAGAAGGATAATGTGTCTGGGCAAAAGCCAGATCGGCAGTCAGTTCCGTATATGCGTCGGCAAGCCGGTCCGGATTAAGCTTGTCAGCTTTCTCCACAACCTTCTCTGTCTCTTTCCATTTTTCAATGTTCCGGCGGATAAACGTAACTTCTTTCATTGTTTAGGGGAGTCCGGATAGAAGTTTTGTCCGAATCCGAAGCAAAAGTAAGAGAAATATGATATATTTGCAACGGAATCACAAAAATGTTTAAAAAGAAATGGCAGAATCCACCATTATTACAGGACAGTTCGTACGCATCAGCCAAACGCCTGCGAGTCTTGGCGAGCGTATGCTTGCTCTGCTGATCGATTATACCTTCTTATTTATATATGCAGTAGGGCTTAGTCTCACGTTAGCTTACCTCAATGTACATGCCTTTTCCGGTTTCTCCGTTTTCTTCTTTTTCCTGATTATCTATGCGCCGATTCTTACTTATTCGCTCCTTTGTGAAATATTCAATCGTGGACAGAGTTTAGGAAAACGGCTTCTCAATATACGGGTAGTCAAGGCGGATGGATCAACACCAAGTCTTAGCTCTTATTTACTCCGGTGGTTATTATTCCCCATAGACTTACCGATTACAGGAGGTTTAGGGGTCATTTTCATTCTGCTCACCAAGAATCACCAACGTCTGGGCGACCTTGCCGCCGGCACTATGGTAATAAAAGAAAAGAACTACCGGAAAATACAAGTCAGCCTTGACGAATATGATTATCTGACCAAAGGTTATCACCCGGTGTATGTATCAGCAGCCGACTTATCTCTGGAACAGGTCAATGTAATAACCAAAACACTGGCATCGGGCAAAAAAGACCGCCCGCGTCGTGTCAGGTTATTGGCAGAGAAAGTTCGTTCCTTGCTATCCATTAAGCAAACGGAAGGGAACGACGAGAAATTCCTGCAAACATTATTGAGAGACTACCAGTATTATGCACTGGAAGAAATATAACTCCACAAGTAAACTCAGCCATCATAAAAACGCAGATTAACGCAAATATATCGCAAAGATCAAGTCTGATCTGCGATAATTTGCGTTAATCTGCGTTTCCTTCTAAAGTTATCTGTTAATAGCTTTATCAGAACTTTAACGGGGTTTCACTGTAGAAAATCCGGAGACGAATTACTCCACTTGTCCCAGAGAGTTTCCATATTCCATTTCTCCCTGAACTACAAACAGCATTTCTTCAGGATCAAATTCACCCATTTCATCCTTTTTAGCCTCCTTCACGATGTAGTCCACCACCTTTTCCAAATCAATGTCAATAAAGCCATCTTCATCGGGTTGTGCATCCAGAATACCACTTTCTGAGTAATATTCATCAATCAGGTCAAGAAAATAGTAAAGCTCATCATCCGAGAACTTTTCCTTCAATTCCTGAGGCAAATAATTTTTGATGAACTCGATGGTCTTTTCATCATCGGCATCAGCGAGTAAAAAATCGTCTTCCAGTCCCATAATCTTAATTTGTTAAGTTGAAAGCTTATAATAAGTTCTTCACTTTCTCTACAAAAACAGGTTTGCCCACAGCACCTACCTGCTTATCCACAATCTCTCCGTTCTTAAAGAAAAGAACAGTAGGAATATTGCGAATACCATATTCTGCGGCCATGTCACTATTTTCATCGACATCACATTTGCCGATAATGACCTGTCCTTCAAACTCTGTTGCCAATTCGTCGATGATAGGACCTACCATCTTACAAGGACCACACCAGGGGGCCCAAAAGTCAACAACAACCGGTTTCCCTTCTGCAAGAATTTCCTTATAGTTGCTGTCAGTAATTGCTAAAGCCATAATTTTAAAAGTTAATAGTTAGAAATTGGTAGCCGGAAGGTTATAGCCTCCAATGCTACGGTGCAAATATACTTAATTTATCCGAAACTCAAGTTCGGGTCGTTCTTTTAAATAAGAGATTAATTCTTTCCCTACAGATAGTTTTACCGGACGGGATATCAAATCAACATGCATCTTTTCATCCCTGTCCGTCACTTTAAAATAGAGCTCGGTATTCCCGGGATGGTCTTTTGTCAATGAAGACAATTCGGCAACCATGGCCGAATTCAAGACAGACAACGGTACAAGGATTGTTATCTTTTCAACCAGTTTCTCCTTCACATCAGGAAGCAATTCCATGGAAGTGATTTTGATATCCAATTCTTCGGGACGCCATTGTTTGGGTTGGCAACGGGCTTTAATGAACAAGAAAGTTCCCTCTCCCAGATAGCCTTGGAAAGTAACCCAGTCGTTACCAAAAAACGGTAACTCTGCCGAACCGGAGTAATCTTCTATCTTGGCAATACCATATGGATTACCATTCTTACTGATCCCCCGACGCACACTGGTCACTATTCCTCCCATTGTTATCTCCCGGCCGACGAGCGCAGACTTGTCTTCAAGCTCAGCCATACGCGTATTGCAGACATGGTCAAGTACGATAGTATATTCATCCAACGGATGTGCAGAAAGATAAATTCCTACCAAATCTCTTTCTCTATTCAGTCGCTCCAGATCTCCCCAACGTTCGGCAGGAAGAATCTCAGGAGTAGCGATATCAATCACATTTTCTCCACCAAACAATGAATTCACCGCGGCAGCTTTATCTGCCTGATAACGGTTACCGTAGCGCATCAGCGTTTCAAGGAACACTTCTCCTTTCGAATTTACAGCAAAGAACTGTTCACGTTTCAGTTCAGGGAAACTATCAAAACCACCCGAAAGTGCCAGGCATTCCATATTCTTCTTATTGCAAGCATTCAGATTGACACGCTGCACAAAATCGAAAATCCCCTTAAACGGGCCATTCGCCCGACGCTCTTCCACTATACTTTGTACTGCAGACTCCCCTACTCCTTTCACAGCTCCCAATCCAAAGCGAATATCACCATGCCTGTTTACCGTAAATTTAAGGTTACTTTCATTTACATCCGGACCAAGTACCTGTATTCCCATCGCCTTACACTCATCCATCAGCTTTGTGATATCAGTAATGTTAGACAAACTTCGACTCATAACGGCAGCCATATATTCCGAAGGATAGTTCGCTTTCAGATAAGCTGTCTGATACGCCACCCATGAGTAACAAGTAGCATGCGATTTATTAAACGCATACGAAGCAAACTTTTCCCAGTCGGTCCAAATCTTCTCAAGGACTTTCGGGTCATGTCCGTTTTTCCGTCCGCCTTCAATGAACTTCGGTTTCATATGATCCAGCTTATCACGTAACTTTTTACCCATCGCTTTACGCAAGGCATCGGATTCACCGCGGGTAAAGTCGGCCAGCAAACGAGACAAGAGCATCACCTGTTCCTGATACACAGTAATACCATAAGTATCCTTCAGGTATTTCTCCATCACAGGAATGTCATACTCAATCGGTTTACGTCCGTGTTTACGATCAATAAAATCAGGAATATAATCCATAGGACCCGGACGATAAAGAGCATTCATGGCAATCAGGTCCTCAAAAGTAGAAGGCTGCAGCTCACGCAGATATTTCTGCATACCCGCAGATTCAAACTGGAACGTACCGATGGTTCGTCCGTCACTATATAATTTATAAGTAGCAGGATCCTCTATAGAAATCGTATCAATATCCAGTTCAATATTCTTACTTAAACGGATATTCTCAACAGCTTCCTTAATGATAGACAAAGTCTTCAAGCCCAGGAAGTCCATCTTAATCAATCCGGTATCTTCAATCACCGAACCTTCATACTGGGTTACGAGCATCTTCTCGCCCGTTTCCTTATCATCCGCGGTGCTTACCGGTACCCAATCGGTGATATCATCACGACAGATGATCGTACCACAAGCATGTACTCCCGTACCGCGCACGTTACCCTCCAGCATTAAGGCATACTTCAAGGTATCACGCACCAACGGATCAGGCGACGCCTCGGCTGCTTGCAGTTCGGGTACATAATCGATGGCATTGCGCAAGTTTAATTTCTTTTCAGGGATTTTATCGGGAACGAGCTTTGCCAGACGGTCCGATTCGGACAAAGGAAGTTTCTGTACGCGCGCTACATCTTTAATAGCCAACTTTGTGGCCATCGTACCGTATGTAATGATATGTGCCACCTTCTCATGCCCATACTTTTCTGTTACCCAACGAAGTACTTCTCCACGACCGTCATCATCAAAGTCAATATCAATATCCGGCAGTGAAATACGATCCGGATTCAGAAAACGCTCAAACAGCAAGTCATACCGGATCGGGTCAATCTTCGTTATCTGCAAACAATATGCTACAGCCGAACCGGCAGCCGATCCACGTCCCGGACCAATAGAAACTCCCATATTACGTCCCGCTGCAATAAAGTCCTGTACAATCAGGAAGTAACCCGGAAAACCCATCGTCTTCATAATATGTAACTCAAACACGAGCCGCTCTTTTATCTCCGGACTTAACGGTTCTCCATAGAATTTCTTTGCTCCGTCAAATGTTAGCTTCTTCAGATAATCCGCTTCCAGTTTGATACGATATAATTTGTCGTATCCCCCCAATCGCTTTATTTTATCCAGTGCTGCGTCTTCACTCAGCACTACATTTCCATTTTCGTCCTGCGTAAATTCATCGAAAAGATCTTTCTCTGTATATTTCTGCCGATATCCTTCTTCTGTTCCGAACTCTTCGGGAATGGCAAAAGTCGGCATAATAGGAGGATGATCTATTGAATAATACTCTACTTTATCAAGAATCTCAAGCGTATTACTCAAAGCCTCAGGCACATCGGCAAAGAGCTCATTCATCTCTTCACGCGTTTTCATCCACTCTTGCTTGGTATAAAGCATACGCTTCGGATCATCCAGATCTTTACCCGTACTCAAACAAATAAGACGGTCATGTGCCTCTGCATGTGCTTCCTCCACAAAGTGAACATCGTTAGAGCAGATCAGCTTCACATTATATTTTTTAGAATATTCGATGAGATGACTGTTTACATTCACCTGCAATGGATACGCTTCATGATTGGCGCGAGGGACAGTAGCCTTATGGCGTTGAAGCTCCAGATAATAATCTTCTCCAAAAAGGTTCTTGTACCATTGGATGGCTTCCTCAGCTTCATCCAACAGACCTTGTGTTATCTTTTTAGGCACCTCCCCACCCAAACAGGCCGAACAGACAATCAAACCTTCGTGATATTTCTCCAACTCATTCCGGTCGGTACGTGGACGCATATAATATCCGTCAGTCCATGCATGCGATACCAACTTAATAAGGTTATGATAGCCCTTTTCATTCTTTGCCAATACTATCAGGTGGTAACCACTCTGATCCGGCTTTCCCTCTTTTTTATCCATCGTGCGACGGGCCACATACATCTCACAACCAATGATGGGCTTAAACAGTTTGGCCTCAGCTTCAGCTATTTTAGCTTTACAGATCGCTATTTCGGCCTCCTTGTCTTCACATTCCACTTTACCGGATTCAATAGCGGAAATACGTTTTTTCTGATCCTTTATCTCCCCCTTCGGTCCACCATTTTTCTTATTGACATAATTAGTAAACTCCTTGATACCGAACATATTTCCATGATCGGTTACGGCAATTCCCTTCATCCCATTTTTCATGGCTTTATCTACCAAAGCACTAACGCTGGCCTGACCATCTAATAGAGAATATTGGGTATGAACATGTAAGTGAACGAAATCCTGCATAATGAATAGGTTGATGATTTTGAGCCATAAAATTACAATCTCTGGGGTTACTAACAAAAATAATGCCCAAAAAGTTATCAACATTTGTATTTCTATGCTCATTTACTTGCTGGATTTTTAAATTAACTATATTTTTGCAGACAATTATCATTAAACAGCGCACATGGGCAGACTAAAGAAATTAAAAAAAATACGTATTCACCGTGAAGGTACTCATATTCTGTGGGGAGGCATCATCTTTCTGCTGCTAATCAATGCGGCCCTTTATTGGGGAATAGACTGTAAAATACCATTCTATCTGGTAGCTCTGGCTAGTATCATTGTCTACGGATTGATGGTAAACTTCTTCCGTTGTCCGAAGCGTCTTTTCGGAGGAGAAACCGAGAAGATCGTCGTTGCGCCGGCGGATGGAAAAATTGTGGTAATTGAAGAAGTAGACGAACACGAATACTTCCATGACCGCCGCCTCATGATATCTATCTTCATGAGTGTATTGAATGTGCATGCCAATTGGTATCCGGTAGACGGAACCGTAAAGAAGGTAGCCCATCACAATGGTAAGTTTATGAAAGCCTGGTTACCTAAAGCCAGCACAGAGAATGAACGTTCGACGGTAGTTATTGAAACTCCCGAAGGAGTGGAAATCATGGCACGTCAAATTGCCGGTGCATTAGCCCGCCGCATCGTTACTTACGCAGAAGTAGGTGAAGAATGTTATATTGACGAACATATGGGATTTATTAAATTTGGTTCCCGTGTAGACGTATATCTCCCATTGGGTACGGAAGTCTGTGTTACCATGGGACAATTAACCACCGGTAACCAGACGGTTATCGCCAAACTGAAATAAAAAACTGTCACAATGGCAAATGCCCTAAAGAACTATATCCCCAATGCAGTAACCTGCCTGAATCTTTTTTCCGGTTGTATTGCTTCTGTCATGGCTTTCGAAGCACGATATGACTTAGCTCTTACCTTTATTATATTAAGTGCTGTTTTCGATTTCTTTGATGGCATGTTGGCACGTACTCTCAACGCACACTCTCCTATCGGAAAAGACCTTGATTCATTGGCCGATGATATTAGTTTTGGTGTGGCACCCTCATTCGTTATCTTTTCATTATTAAAAGAAATGCACTATCCGGCAAACATCGAAGTGATTGCCCCCTATCTGCCATATGCAGCTTTTCTTATCTCTGTTTTTTCGGGGTTACGGTTAGCTAAATTCAATAACGATACGCGCCAGACCAGTTCTTTTATCGGCTTGCCAGTTCCGGCTAATGCATTATTCTGGGGTGCTTTAATCTATGGCGCCCATGACTTTCTTGTATCCGAAAGTTGCCATCCTGTATATATCCTGCTATTAGTCATGCTCTTTTCATGGTTATTGGTATCAGAGATTCCCATGTTCTCTCTCAAATTCAAGAGCTTATCCTGGAAAGACAATAAAATTAGTTTTATCTTTTTAATCGTATGTATTCCCTTATTGATCTTCTTAGGTGTTAGTGGATTTGCGGCTATCATCTTGTGGTATATCATACTTTCACTTTTTACAAGAAAAAATAGATAAACATTCCTTTTGGCACGTTTGTTGTACTATCAGTTTCAAACAACGTATAAAACTAATAGCTCATGTTTAATCTTCTTGGATTCTTTTTTATTCTAATAATAGCCATCCTTGTTATTGGCGTTTCAATTGTAGGAAGTATCTTGCGGGCTCTCTTCGGCTTCGGACGTCGCTCTACATCTAACACACGTACTTATACCACTACGAACGAAAGACAGCAACAACAGAACTCCCAAAGAAGAGAACAAGAGGAGGAAAGCGTGACAGAAGATGATTTTCAGCCTCGGAGACACAAAAAGATATTCGCTAAAGATGAGGGGGAATACGTTGATTTCGAAGAAATAAAATAGGAAACAAGGGGAGTTATAACCTTATAACCCTATAACATTATCCCCTTTTTGCCGCAAAGAACTCTTTCATCAAAGCAGCACATTCATCGGCCAATACACCTTTTACCACTATTGTTTTGGGATGCAATGCCTGTGCGGCATACTTCTGATAACCACGTTTCTCATCTTCTGCTCCGAAAACAAGTTTTCCTGTTTGTGCCCAGGCAATGGCTCCGGCACACATCACACATGGTTCCACTGTGACATATAGCGTACATTCATTCAGATATTTACCACCAAGAACATTGGCAGCAGCAGTGATCGCCTGCATTTCGGCATGGGCAGTTACATCATTCAGGGTTTCAGTGAGGTTATGAGCGCGACCAATAATCCGCTCTTTACAAACAACCACAGCCCCCACAGGCACTTCCCCTCTGTCGGCAGCCTTTTGCGCCTCTATGAGCGCTTGTTTCATAAAATAAGTATCGTCCAGCATAGGATTTCAGCGCCTCATATCGTGTTCACCAAAAAGAGTAGGATAATCCTCTTCCATATTTTTATGGATGAACATGAGAATTGTCTCACGAAGCCAACGTGATTTGTTCGTTATCTTATATTTCTCTAAATAACGATCTACAATCAACTGTTCATCTTCGCTTAGTAAAATGCTCATTCGTCGCTCACGCTTAGTGAGTTCAACATGCATCTTAAAGCCTTTTTTAGCTCTCTTTCCCATATTCTCTGCAAATTTACTTTTACTTCTGTAAAAACAAAGAATAAAAAGAGTATTTTTGCATATTAACTGCCAATTTATGAATTCTAACTACTAAATCTATGGCTTCACACAATGAATTAGGAAAAGCCGGTGAAGATGCCGCTGTAGCCTATCTGGAAAAGAATGAGTATGTCATTCGTCATCGGAACTGGCGGAAAGGACATCTTGAACTTGACATTGTGGCAGCCAAAGACAATGAACTTATAGTAGTGGAAGTTAAAACCCGTAGTGATACAACTGTCATGCAACCGGAAGATGCCGTTACTGTGCAGAAAATCAGGCATACTGTAAAAGCGGCAGATACCTATATCAGGACTTTTCAGCTTGATGTACCCGTGCGTTTCGATATTATCACAGCGGTAGGCAAAGCAGGAAATTTTAAAATAGAACATATAAAAGAGGCGTTTTATCCGCCTCTATTTTGAGCGTATGAATGTAGAAAAAGCAAGAGAGTATTGCCTGAGCAAAAAAGGAGTAACAGAATGTTTTCCTTTTGATGACGTATCACTCGTTATGAAGGTGATGGATAAAATGTTTGCCCTGATCGATCTGGAGGGAGCTAATAGTATTTCTCTAAAGTGTGATCCGGAATATGCAATCGAGCTTCGTGAGCGCTATTCTGCTGTCAACGGGGCTTATCATTTCAATAAGAAATACTGGAACAGTGTCTGCTTTGATCAGGATGCAGACGATCGTCTGATAGAACATCTGATAGACCATTCCTACGAAGAGGTTTTAAAAAAGTTCACTAAAAAACTGCGTGCCGAATATGATGCACTTCCCTGAATCGTTTCCCGTTTCTCTGGTTTATCTGAAAGAGACAGAGTCAACTAATAAATACTTGAATGATCTTTGCAACAAGCAATGTGTCGGAGAACTGACAACTGTTACTACGGATTTTCAAACCTCGGGTAGAGGACAACGTGGGAATAGCTGGGAATCCGAGAGGGAACAAAACCTGATGTTCAGCTTTGTCCTCTATCCTACCTTCCTGAAAGCCCGCAAACAATTCCTGCTCTCCCAAATTATCTCTTTGGCCATCAAAGAAGAACTGGACATACATGTTTCTGATGTTTCTATCAAATGGCCGAACGATATTTATTGGAAAGACAAGAAAATTTGCGGCATGCTTATCGAGAATGATCTGACAGGAACTCATATCAGCCGGAGCATTGCGGGTATCGGAGTCAATATCAACCAAGAAACATTCACCAGTCCGGCTCCCAACCCGGTATCCTTAAAACAAATCACAGGACAATCTTACAGCCCCGAACAGATATTAGCTTCTATCATGAGACGGATAAAAGACTACTATGCGTTACTACAAACAGAAAACGAAAGTGTAAACACTCTCATAGCCGACCGATATGCCGGATCTCTTTTCCGTAAAGATGGATTTCACCGATACACCGATGCCAATGGAAAGTTTCTGGCCCGCCTGCTGCGTGTAGAACCGGACGGACGGCTTATTCTTGAAGATCAGATCGGAACGGAACGAACCTATCTATTCAAAGAGGTACAATATGACATATAATAAGCCGCTAACAAGAACCTCTCTGCCCGCTCCGCTTACTTCATTTCGACCTCCAGCTTCCTTATTTTCTCCAGCGTTTTCATCACCTCTGTTGATGGAAACTGGCGGACTACGTTCTGCAGATATTCTTTCGCTTTACCATATCTTTCAGTCATAAGCCGGCTCAACCCATCCTTATAACGAGCATACTGCATACGGGTGGGAGAATTGATCTTCTTATAATCACGCATCAATTGTTGCTTTTCCTGTTCAGCTTTCAGATAATAATAATTACCGACAAAGATATTAGCATCCAGATTATTTGCATCCAGTGAGAGCACCTTCTGATAGGTCTGCAAAGCCTCTTCTTCTTTCCCTCTACACACTTCTGTCTCTGCACAAGTCAGAAGCCATTTCACATCATTAGGAAACTTTTGAAGAAGCTCTTTACAAAACAGATAAGCCTTATCGTAGTTTCGTGCATTTTTGTAATGAAGCGTCAGTTCCTGAGCCATTTTAGCACTGACATTGCTATTCTTGTCCACACTTGTCCAATAAAACATCTCAGACTTGTCAACATTGAGTTGAATAGCCTGACGGAACAAGCTGACAGCCTGTTCCCATTGCTCGGCAGCCATCGCTTCCGAAACCTTCTGCAACACATCTCCGGCAGCCTGTGCCGAAAGTGTAAGCGGGAAAGAAATCAAGAAAGTAAAAAGTAAAGTTAAGGCTCTCATTTCATTAATACTTATTTAGTTAAGGACTTTGCAAAGATAAGATTTTATTCTCATCTTTTCAGTACGAACCAATTAAATAGAGTTATTGTTCAGTTAAATTTCATGATATATATTTTTTAATCTAACTTTGTCCTCAGAATGAGCAAAAAGAGATCCATCAATAACGGAAATAAGCGTATCCTTGAGATTGCGATACCCTCTATCATTTCCAATATTACAGTCCCATTACTGGGATTGATCGACGTCACTATTGTGGGACATTTAGGAGCACCAGCTTACATCGGAGCCATTGCGGTAGGTGGCCTGTTGTTCAATATCATTTATTGGATTTTTGGGTTTCTGCGTATGGGTACAAGCGGAATGACCTCACAAGCTTACGGAAAACGCGATCTGGACGAGGTAACCCGTCTGCTATTACGTTCTGTTGGCGTAGGGTTATTCATCGCCTTTTGCCTGTTATTACTTCAATATCCTATCCAGAAAACGGCTTTTACTTTCATTAAGACCAGCCGGGAAGTACAAGAACTTGCCACTCTTTATTTTCATATCTGTATATGGGGAGCACCTGCCATGCTCGGACTTTATGCTTCGCCGGATGGTTTATCGGCATGCAGAACTCCCGATTCCCGATGTATATCGCCATTACGCAAAACATAGTAAATATTGCAGCCAGCCTAAGCTTTGTTTACCTGCTGAAGATGAAAGTGGAAGGTGTTGCCCTTGGCACTCTCATTGCCCAATATGCCGGCTTTTTCATGGCGTTGCTGCTATGGATACATTATTATAAACCACTACGGAAACGTATCACTTTCAAAGGAATCTGGCAAAGGCAAGCCATGTCCCGTTTTTTCTCTGTAAACCGGGACATATTCTTTCGGACACTCTGCCTGGTGATTGTCACCCTGTATTTCACCTCGGCCGGAGCAGCACAAGGTGAAATTGTACTTGCAGTGAACACGCTTCTGATGCAGTTATTCACTCTCTTCTCTTATATTATGGATGGCTTCGCCTATGCCGGAGAAGCATTGGCCGGTAAATACATTGGTGCCCGTAACCGGATAGCACTACATCAAACCGTACGCCAATTATTCAATTGGGGTATAGGGCTTTCACTTGTCTTCACGCTACTCTATGCTATCGGGGGCAAGTCTTTTCTCGAACTACTGACCAATGAACCTGCAGTGATCGACGAAGCAGGCAACTATTTTTATTGGGTACTTGCCATCCCGCTGGCAGGTTTCTCCGCTTTCCTCTGGGATGGCATCTTTATCGGAGCCACAGCCACCCGGCAAATGCTTGCTCGATGCTTGTGGCTTCCGTAAGTTTCTTCGTCACCTATTATGCTTTTCATGCCCAAATGGGAAATCATGCTTTATGGCTGGCCTTTCTGGTCTACCTTTTCCTCCGGGGAGTCATACAGGCATTTTTGTCGAAAAAGATTTTAAATACTATCCCGGATACTTAACCGGACATGCTCCGGAGGCTTTATTCGACGTAAACTTTCGTAGTATAATCCGCCCTACCTTTCGTCTGAACATTTACCACATAGACACCTGAAGCCAATAAATGACTCTTGACGGCATTCCCGGTAGTGACGGCAAATGACTGCAACTGCGTACCATTTACATTATATATATTCACGTGCCCCATGGTCTCTGACGAAATCACCACTCTTCCTTTTTCTACCGATACGCGTGGCTGCTGTCCATCGCTTTTTGCGATAGTTATCCCTGTAGCCTTCTTACGAGCTGCCAACTGTGCATCGTAAAGCGATTGCGGTTGCAACCCTTTCTTCTTTTGTCCTTCTATGTATCCGGTGGTATATACACTCGTATTACGGTATTTACGGATAGTTTTTGCCGTACAGCCAATCGCATAATTCTGTCCGGTAGGTACCTTATCCAGGTAAATCATGCCCTGTTGCACATCGCAATTCCAGAATACACTGTTGGTTCCTCCCCAACCATGTCCGCTACCCATATTATCACGTAGAAACATGCCTATTTTACCTGCATTATTTTTCACCGTACCTACTTCTTTCCAGTTATCAAACAAAATTCCCTGCGACCAGAGCCGGTGTCCTTCGGAAGATGCCAATGAAAGCTCCGAACGGAAATTCTGAACTACAATACCACTTACTGTGGCACAACCATTAGACAGGTAATGGTGGCGTCCGTTTCGCCCATAGCAGTTTTTGAGCAGTACTAGCTGGGAACGATGATACGTTTCAAAATTATAATAAGTCCCCCCGGTACACAATCCTGAAGGATCAATAGAATAGCAATCTTCTATCGTACTACGTGTAGTAGAAGTTATTTTAATTCCCGCATGGATAAATCCGGTCATTGATACCCCCTTTACCCAACTGTTTTCCAATGAACTCATATAAATACAGTTCTGGTCGGCATTTACTTTAGAAGTACTTGGAGTACGTTCAAAAGAGATATGCAGATTCTCTATCCCGATATTATGACGTATGGTTGCGGCATTATTTATCTTATAAATATATGCCTGAGAATAAGCTTTGTCAAGTGTATAAAACAAAGGTGCGTCCAGAGTGATCGTATTCCCTTCCACTTTCGTCACATAGCGGTGATAGGACATATCTACATCCTTTGCCTTCCATTTCATAGACGCATCCGTATTCCGGTTAGTGTTTCCACCGTACCATACTGCTTCCAGCCACGCTTCCGTAGTAGGATACTTCACACAAATAAGATCTCCTGCTTTGTAGAGACTTGCATCTGCCACACTAAAACTATAATCTCCCGGCATCACTTTCTCTGTAGTGACATTCGTATGGTTACTTCCCGAACCATTCCCCCAGTTATGCGCCGAGCTGTTTCCCATCAAAATTAACCGCTTTGCTTTCTCTTTGGCATTTCTTCCAAAAAGTACCGTAGAGTCTGTCGTTGCATAACAGTTACCTTCACCGCGCAAGATCACTCCGGGATAAGTCATATTAATCGTTCCGTCCACATTATATCGTCCCGCTTTAAGCAGCACTACCCCACGTATGCCATTTCCATCAGGCGTATAAGCCCCTACTTTATTGATAGCAGCCTGTATATGTGCCGTATTATCCGCCGAAGCATCCGGAAGGGGACTAATGGTCTCTGTCCGGTCAGGTAGATCAACCACGGGGATAGGTTCTCCGTTTTTATAACCCGCCTGACTGAAATCAGGCAAAACAAACCCGTCGGCATCCCGCACATAGGTAAGCGAACCATCATGCTCATCTTCAATAGTTTTGATTGCCAGGAATCCTGAGCTTGAAGTACGCCTGTACACAATGTAAGGGCAATTCCTAAAGAAAGTAATTTCGTATTGTTTCTCATAATAATTAATATTTCGATTTCTGCAAAGAAAGGCAATATCTCCTATACCGCTTTGCAGCATTATTTCAAATGCTATTAAAATTATCTCAAAACTATCGGTGAGATTAATTAAATAATTTGCCGATATATACCAATACGCCAATGCCTTTCGACGATGCAACGTAACCAATTGGTATACCGACAGAGTAGTATATTGGCAAATCAGCCATCAATTTTGAGTAAAATGACCTCTGCCGTTACTATCTATTTCTTTCTCCGGTATTGATTAAGTTCCATCTCTTAGAGTAACGTATCGACCTCCGATA
>BAJA01000023.1 GCA_000613465.1 Bacteroides nordii WAL 11050 = JCM 12987 | reverse complement strand
AAGTGTGACAACTTTTACTCACCACAAAGCGAAGGTGCTCTGGCATGGAATGATCCCGCTCTGGAAATCAATTGGAAAATACCGGCAAACGATGTGGTTCTCTCAGAAAAAGACAAAGCCCATTCCTGTTTGAAAGATAGCGAATGGCTCTTTAATTACGACGAAAAACTGTATTAAGAATGAATATACTTGTGACGGGAGCCAACGGACAATTGGGTAACGAAATGCGTAGAGTGTCCGCAAGAAGCTCCGATCATTACATATTTACCGATGTAGCAGAACTAGACATCACCGATTTAGCCGCCATACAAAGAATAACAATAAATAATCAGGTGGATGTTATAGTAAACTGTGCTGCATATACTAATGTAGACAAAGCCGAAGAGGACGAAGCAACAGCAAATCTAATCAATAACCTGGCAGTAAAATACCTGGCAATTGCCGCCAAAGAAATAGATGCAACTCTAATTCACATTTCTACTGATTATGTATTTCAAGGGGATAAAAACACTCCCTGTCAGGAAGAATGGGATACCAATCCATTAGGAATATATGGAAAAACAAAATTAGCAGGTGAACAGTCTATTCTGGAATCCGGATGCCACTACCTCATATTTCGTACTGCCTGGTTATATTCGATGTTCGGTAACAATTTCGTAAAAACAATGCAACGGCTAACCCAAGAACGCGATACACTAAAAGTCGTATTCGATCAGGTAGGTACTCCTACTTATGCAGGAGACCTGGCTGCACTCATAATCAAAATTATAAATGAAAATCAATTAGCCAAACAGGGTATCTATCATTTTAGTAATGAAGGCGTATGTTCATGGTATGATTTTGCTAAAGAAATAGCTGCATTAAGCAACCACACATGCGATATTCAGCCCTGTCACAGTAATGAATTTCCAAGTAAAGTAAAACGCCCGCATTTTTCCGTTTTAGATAAAAGCAAAGTAAAAGAGACCTTTAACATAACCATTCCTCATTGGAAAGATTCGCTTATCAAATGTATTAACGAATTAGAAGCATAACACCATGACATTCAAAAGAAATATAATGATTACCGGCGGAGCCGGATTTATCGGTAGCCATGTATACGTTTGTTCGTAAATAAGTATCCTGATTATCATATCATCAACCTCGACAAACTGACCTATGCCGGTAATTTAGCTAATTTAAAGGACATCGAAAACGCTCCAAACTATACATTCGTGAAAGCAGATATCTGCGACTTCGACAGGATAATGGAATTGTTCAACCAATACCAGATAGACGGAGTTATTCATTTGGCAGCCGAAAGCCATGTAGACAGAAGTATTAAAGACCCGTTTACTTTCGCAAGAACCAACGTAATGGGAACCCTCTCCTTACTACAAGCTGCCAAGTTATTATGGGAAAATTCTGAAGATGGCTATCAAAGTAAACGTTTTTATCACATATCAACCGATGAAGTATATGGAACATTAGAGTTTGACGGTACATTCTTTACCGAAACAACAAAATACGATCCACATTCCCCCTATTCAGCGTCAAAAGCTTCATCGGATCATTTCGTACGTGCTTTTCACGACACATATGGTATGCCGACAATTGTAACCAACTGTAGTAACAATTACGGTCCGTATCAATTTCCGGAAAAACTAATTCCACTATTCATCAATAACATTCGTTGCAGAAAACCATTGCCAGTATATGGTAAAGGTGAAAATGTACGCGACTGGCTGTATGTGGTAGATCATGCACGTGCTATCGATATCATTTTCCACCAAGGAAAAATTGCCGAAACTTATAATATTGGCGGATTTAATGAGTGGAAAAACATAGACATTATCAAGGTTATCATCGAAACCGTAGATCGCTTACTGGGAAATCCCAAAGGCCATTCACTTGACCTGATTACGTATGTTACCGATCGTAAAGGACACGACCTTCGTTATGCCATCGATTCTACCAAATTAAAAAATGAGCTGGGTTGGGAACCAAGTTTACAATTTGAAGAGGGAATTGAAAAAACGGTAAGATGGTATTTAGAAAACCAGGATTGGATGGATAATATTACTTCAGGGGAGTATGAGAAGTACTATGAAGGTATGTATAAAGGAAGATAAACGGATTTAACAACATTCAAATAAAGGGTGACCACACTCCATGAATTATATAAATCATAATATTGCCGGGTTATTCATTCTAACATTGGTACTTATTGCTATTTATTTTTGGTATTTATTTATCCCCCAAACAATCCTCATTGAATACTCTGCCTCTATCATGACAACCGGTTCACTCATGTTGCTTTTGGGATACTTAAACACAAAAAAAGCACCAAGTAAATCATACAATATTACAATATGGATAATTATCCTTTTTATCAGTTATTTAATAATAAGATTATCTTTAAAACAAGATCTATTTTCCGAAAGTTATTTACACCCATCAATTTATACATTCTGTTTAAGATATCAGGTTCCGATGGATTGGCTCCTATTTTTATTACTTCTCCCAGGTATGAATACCAGTCTTGAGAAAGTACCTAAAAAACATTTGAGTACCTTCATACTTTGCTTATTTTCCATCAGCAGCATAGAACTATTCATTGCTAATCAGAATTTCAATATTTATTTTCAGATTCTTTTATTAATGTATCTGATAGGCAAGTATTTTAAATTATATGGTTTTATACTCAGCAAAAGAGTTTTGTTTTTAGTTTGGACTATTCTAATGGTAATATCTGCTTATAAAATCTGGATATTACTTTAATAAAATAACAACATGAAAAAAAACATAGGTTTAATAACCTGGTATGGAAGCAAAAACTATGGAACAAATGTTCAAGTTTATGCATTATATAAAAAAATCAAAGAGTTAGGATATCCGTGTGACTTAATAGCAGCATTTAATTCAAATAATTTTTCCTGGAAAGCTCACCTCAGATATGTACTATCCTTTTTCAACTCTGAAGAAACGATAAAATCAGTAAAAGCCATAAACGATTTAAAACAAAAAAAAAATTCTCAAATTCATTCAGGAAGATATATCAATAAAACATGTATATACCCGGAAACAATATAAAGCTTTACTAAAAAACTATCCCATCTTTATCACAGGGAGTGACCAGATATGGAACCCTTTCCATTTAAGTGAATTTTACCTACTAAATTTTGCCAGTTCAAATAAAAGAATAGCATATGCCTCCAGTATTGGAGTAAAAGAACTTCCTAAAAATAAAATTGAATTATATAAAAAGCATATATCATTATTTGATCACATCGGACTACGGGAAAAAACAGGTTGTGACCTTATAGGTAAACTCCTTAACAGACAAGATATCGCTAATGTACTAGATCCAACATTCCTGTTAACACCTCAGGATTGGATTACATTTGCCCAGAATGCAGTTATAGAGTTTGTTACTCCTCAGAAATATATACTTTGTTATCTTATTGGAAACCGAGATAATTATGAACCTCAAATAATAGATATACAAGAGCGAACCGGGATTCAAAGCCTTATTATTATCCAATCTGCAGAGAACAGAAATTTTAATATCGAAGGAAGCATCGTATATACAAATGCAGGGCCCAAAGAGTTTGTTTGGCTAATTCAGCATGCTGAATTAGTATGTACAGATTCATTCCATGCTACGGCTATCAGTATCAATCTCTCTATTGATTTTATAGAATTTCTCCGTTTTAATAATGATGATAATAAATCGCAAAATTCCCGAATTTATGATCTTTTAGAACATTATCAATTACAAGAAAGAATATACACACCCCACAAAGATATTACACAAAAAATCAAATATGATCCAATTAAATGCATCTTAGAAAAAGATCGGATCGACTCCATGGCTTATTTGATCAATGCAATAGAAAGTTGAGATGAAATCCAATTATTACATATCCTCTTTTTTCTGGAGTACATTATCTAAAATACTTAATGCTATTATAAATTTCATCTCTGTACCCTTACTGTTAGGTGCATGGGGACAGGCAGACTATGGAGTACTCTCACTTGCTACAGCTTGCAATGGATATATGCATCTTCTGGATTTGGGAATGAACACAGGAGCGATTAAGTTCTACTCACAGTGGAAAACAGAAGGAAAAATAAATTTAATCTATCGCGTAGCACACTCAAATACGATATTCTACATGTTAATATCTCTAATTAACACTATAGGTCTATTGGCAATAGCTATTTGGGGAGAAGGATTATTCAACATCACTCATGAGCAATTTCTCACACTTAGACTCTGCTTAATTATTCTTGCTCTCTTCTCATTATTGACATGGGTAACAACATCGTACAATCAATTATTGGTTGCAGATAAACAAATGGCTTATACCCAACAGATACAATGCATCATCTCTGTTTTAAAAGCCATTTTGATTATTGCTACCCTATTCTTCAATATAGGCTTAACTAATTATTTCTTTTTCTTTAATTTAATAGTAGCACTTCTATTAATCCCTTATGCATATAAATGTAAAAAAGATAATTTAATCGATAATTTTAAAATAAAATTTTATTGGAATGATTTCAAAATCGTATTAATGTATAGCCTCTCATTATTTGCATTATCTCTATTTCAAGTTACAGCGACACAATCCCGTCCGTTAATATTAGGAATGCTTGCAAGCAATGCTGCCGATATAGCAGCAGAATATCGGATTATAGAAGTCATACCATTGTTTATTATTGTGGTTGGAGGTACTTTGACCGGAATATTTTTACCTAAAAGTTCTGAGTTAATTGCCCAAAAGAACCAAGATGAAATAGAGAAATTCGCATATAAGGGAACAACTATTACCACCATTTTAGCCAATATATTATGTATTCCTTTTATATTAGGAGCTAAACAAATTATCTCTGCATATGTGGGAATAGAGTATCAATACTTGTACATTTGGCTAATACTATGGTGTGTAACTGTTCTTATACAAATCCATACAACTCCCGGAAATAGCTTAATATTAGCTTATGGAAAAACGAAAGTATTAGTATATATTTCTGCTACATCATGCATAATCTCAATGATAATAAATGCATTACTCTGTAAACACTATGGAGTAGGTTCTGCTGTAATCGGTTATTTTATATATGTCATTATAGTAATAGGTTCTTATTATGTAGCCTATTACCAGAAAATACTCAAATTAAACCGACAGAAGATGTTTATCGCTTTCATCAAACCTACATTATTCTCTCTAATAGCATTTGGGGTAACATATCTACTTCCCTATGAAGTAATTCACATAGATAATATAAGTAATAAAATCACATACCTGTTTATTTTTACATTAAAAGGTATTATTTGGTTTATTCTATATTGTTTGCTCTTATGGGTATTCAAAATCATACAATTAAAAGATAAAAAAATTAGTATATAAGCTACATGATTATTTGTCCAAAAGAAAAATGTACAGGCTGCTATGCCTGTATCAATGCATGTCCATGCCATTGCATTACAATGCAAAATGATTCAATAGGAATATTACACCCCACTATAGACTACAAAAAATGTATACATTGCAATCTCTGCATTAAATCATGTCCAAATAACTGTGAGTTTGAATTTAAATCACCTATAAAATGCTATGCTACCTGGACCAAAAATAAAGAAAAACGGAAAAAATGTGCATCTGGAGGTATAGCAACTGTATTTTCCGAATACATTATAAAACAAAAGAAAGGGGTTGTATACGGAACACGTTATACAAAAGACCTGATCCCAATTACTACACGATCTGAAACGTTAGAGGATTTAGAATATTTCAAAGGATCTAAATATACACAAAGTCTGGTAGGAGAATGTTTCAAAGATATAAAAAAAGATTTAACACAAAACAAAGAAGTACTTTACATAGCAACTCCCTGCCAGATTGCCGGACTTTATTCTTTTCTAAAAAAAGAGTACTCCAATCTTCTAACTATAGATCTTATCTGTCATGGTGTGTCTCCCACATCTTATTTTATAGATGAGATAGAGTATCTAAAACAAAGAAATAAAATTCCTCATATTACAGACGTCCGATTTAGAGGAAATGACAGAAAAAATTTTCAATTATCACTATGGGATGATAATACTCTCAAATATTGTAAATCTGCATACTCTCAATATTACTTTTCCGGATTTCTAAAAGGAATCACTTTGAGAGAAAATTGCTATACATGCAATTATGCTCGCCCAGAAAGAATATCAGATATAACCATTGGAGATTTCATCGGATTAGGGAAAGAAACTCCATTTAAATACAATCCTTATAACGTATCCATAGTATTGCCCAACACTGATAAAGGACTTACTATCTATAATACTATACGATATGATGAAACAAACGAAATACAATCGGTGGAACGTAAATACGCGGAAGCTATTAAATACGGACCTTCATTAAGAGCACCCTTTCCGAGGCATCCATATCAAAAAGAATTTATCTACTTATGCGAAAGTAAGGGATATCTGTTTGCTATAAGAAAGGTACTCAAAAGAAATATAATACAGAATCAATTATTATATATACCCGATCTTCTATTTAGAAGAATACCAAGAAAAATTTTAAAAACGATTCGAATAATTAAGATCTGAACTGAATATAAAAATGAATGATGCAGATATAAATGACACATTCAAAATCTACCAATAAGTTTAATCTCTATACTATCAAATAATCAGCACATTATTCCAATCATTGCTATAATTACTCGAATTCATACTAATTATGTCTAAATATATAGTTTTAATAACAATTTTATATGTAACAGATTGCCTACAATTTTTTAAAAGTGGAGCTCTTCTTTCTATTTGTTTTTATGGAATTATATTATTGGGAACACTGTCTTTAGGACGCGAATTATTCATAAAAAAGAAACTATCAAAGTTAACTTTTGCACTTATCCTATATTGTTTTTTATTTCCACTTTATGGTTCCTACAAAAGTTCTATTATTTTTGAACAACCCATATTCATGGGAATCGTTTCTCTAAGATACTTATGGGTTATCCTATTCGGTTTTTTTCTCTATTCTATAAAATATGATTACCGGTTATTACTATTACAAATCAATAATATAAATATCTGCATAGCTATAGTCTCAATTATAGCATTCTTTTTCTTTGGTATCAACCATGTCACAATTGAACCATATTTATTTAGTACAGACTCTGTAGAAATAACTTCTACAGAAGATTCTATAAAAGGAGCTAAATTATTCACCGGTTCAGCTATGATGCTTATATCTTATATATACTATTTACTAAAGTTCATGGATAATCCTAATGATAAAAAGATATTTATCCCCTTTATTATTTTAATGGTATATCTTATTTTTGTCAACAAAGGCCGACAACCCCTTGCATTAGTTGGAATAATCTATTTCATATATTATATTAGAATGAAAAGATTAACTATTAAACGCTTTGTATTAGGATTATCACCCATAGTGATTATTATAGCTATTATTTTATATGACTCTTCATTTTTGGAACGATTCTTTAGTATTTTCGAAGGGATAAAAACATCTGACAATTCAACGTTAGCACGTCTAAATTCGATAGAAAGTGTAATACCTTATATAATAGACAATCCCGTATTGGGCTTTGGAAATCTATCTTACAAATTTCGAGAATTCGGTTTTCATGCTTTTTTTGGTTATCAATTCTATTTAGCAGACATTGGTGTATTTGGTACAATAGCAAGAGGAGGAATAGTTCTTCTAACTATCTACTTCGGCCTATATTATTATGCATATAAACGAACCAAAGCAATGGATAATATAGAATATAGAAAATATATGAGATATATGATAGTATCATTCCTGGTGATGTTGATATTTTTAAGTAATGATACGTTGTTTTCAACAAACTGCATTAGATTTGCTTTCGTTTTCTATCCATTATTTTCAACATCGAATAATATCAATATCTTCTTTAAGAAGGCTTAGTTTATTTTACATATTCTAAAAATAACATTAAATGGACGTATCTATAATAATCGTAAATTACAATACTTGTGATTTATTAAAACAATGTATCCAATCTATTATCACAAATACCAGAGAAGTAGTATATGAGATAATTGTTATAGATAATGACTCACACGATGAATCATGCCAAATGCTCAAAAATGACTTTCCGACAGTAAAATTGATAAGAAGTAATATTAATTTAGGTTTTGGAAAAGCCAATAATTTAGGTATCAAACAAGCTTCCGGGAAGTATCTGTTTTTCCTAAATTCTGATACAATATTATGTAATAATGCTATAAAAAACTTTTTTGAATTTTCTATTTCTTATACAGACAAGTTAGGAGCAACAGGAACTATTCTGAAAGATAATAATGGAAATAATATTCATTCATACGGCAAATTCATCACAATAAAATCAGAACTCAAAAATGTCCTAACCAAATACTCTAAAATATTCGGTGTCAAAAATAATACTGACTATTTATATCCACCAGCAATAAAAGAATCAAAAGAAGTGGACTACATAACTGGAGCAGATTTATTCATTCCATATAAAGTATATCAAGAATTAGAGGGTTTTGACCCGATGTTTTTTATGTATTGTGAAGAAGTAGACTGGCAATATAGGATGGCTATAAACGGATATAAAAGATTAATAATCAATGAGCCAGAAATTATACATTTAGAAGGAGGTAGCGATCCATCCCAATCCAGTGCCTGGTCATTTAATAGAATGAAGAATATATTTACAAGTAAGCTATATTATATTAAGAAGCATAATAAGTATTCCGCTTATATATGTTTTCGTTTTTTCTATTTAGGCCTTTGGATTCCTTTAATTTTATTGAGAAAAGACCTTTTCAGCAACAAGTTAAAATTAATTCAATTACTATTTACAAAAAATATATAATTGTGGATATAAATAAATCAAATCGTGCTAAATATGATTTTAGCATAAAACGGTATATAAAAATTCTGATTTTCAAAAGTTGTAATGTTATACCCGTTTCCAGATTTTTGCGAGCAAAAATTTATCGTATTCTGGGCGTATCTATTGAAAAAGGAGTAGTACGTATTGGAAAAATATCAATAGACACGATTCACCCTGAAGATATTTTCATCGGAAAAGGAACAGCAATAGCTGATGGTTGTATTCTCTTATCTCATTACTATGATGTCTACAATCTAAAAGAGCATGCATACTATCGTGGCCAAATTCATATAGGAAGAAATGTATATATAGCAAGTAATACTATATTTACCAAGCCTGTTACTATCGGTGATGGAGCTATAATCGGAGCTGGTTCTATTGTAAATAAAGATATACCTCCTTATACAGTTTGGGGAGGGGCTCCTGCACGATTTATCTGTAACAGATATAAAGAAGAATTAGAAATCCCCGTAAATACAGAGCTATTCAAGCCACGTTAATTATTATATACCCCCAATTACTTATAAGACAGATATTATACGAAATCACTAATCTATCTCAGTTATAGAAATGAAACAAATCTTTATTGTTGATTATTTAGGTATTCATTGTGGTATGCATTATTATAATGATGCTTTCAAGAAAGTACTATCCAACCCTTTACCTAATGAAAAAATAAATATTTTATCTAACTATCCGGAAGACAAAGCTACGTCTTTCTTTTTAAACTTCTATTCAGTCAATAAGCTCATTGGAGTTATTTTCTTAGTATATAATTACATTAAGTTATATATCAAGGTTCTATCTAATAAAAAAGCCTGTTTCATATATTTGACTTATGGAAATAGTATTGACATTCCCTTTCTATGGATAATTTCTAAGGCGCCAAAGCATATAATCGATATTCATGAAGCAATAGGACAGAATGTAGATGCAAATCTACGATTAAAAAAATGGTTCAAAAACATATACTCTTCTAAAATAAAAAGTGTAATAACGCACTCACAACGCACAAACAACTTTCTTAATGAATATGATTTTCAAGGATTGAGATTATCTGTTCCACACTTTAAATATTGCTTCAAAAAAACATGTAATGAAAATCAGGTAGAAAAAGAGATTCAACATTCAATTGCAAAAGATAAAATAAATATATTATTCTTCGGAAATATAAATTATAATAAAGGAATAGACATACTAATCCAAACAATTAATGCATTACCTCAAGAACAAGCTGAGAAGTTAAACATCATCATTGCGGGTAAGGATTTTGATGGGACAATTCATAAAATTCCTCTCATGCATCCACAGTCTTTTCAAGTTTTTCTAAAACATATTAATGATGACGAATTAGTATTCTTATATAAAAATACTGATTATGTAATACTGCCATATAGAAAAACATCACAAAGTGGAATTTTAGAAATGGCCTTTTATTTTAAAAAGCCGATTATCGCAAGTAATATTCCATATTTCAATATGATGTTATCTAAATTCAAAAGTTTTGGAATGCTTACGGACTTAGATATTCCATCTTTTACCAATACTTTCTCTAAAATTATACAAAGACATACCAAGTATACAGACTACTATATAGATACAGAATATAGCACCTACACTAACAGGCAAGAAATTACATCATTCTCCAATGAATTCTCTAAATGGATAAAAGAATAATCCGTATTTCTATTATAATATTATAATTAATGAAGAAAGTTGCAATCATAGGTATACAAGGTGTACCCGCAAAATATGGTGGCTTTGAAACACTGGTAGAGAATATGATTGGTGAAAACACACCCTCTGATATTCAATATACCGTATTTTGCAGTAGTAAAGATTATGAAAAACAAATGAAAGTTTATAAAGGAGCTGTTTTGAAATATATCCCCTTTTTCCATGCAAATGGAATACAAAGCACTCCATATGATATCTATTCATTAATGAAAGTAATCAAAGGCTACGATACTATTTTAGTTTTAGGGGTATCAGGATGTATCTTCTTACCCTTCTTCCGTATGTTATGCCACAAACAATTAATAATAAATATAGACGGGATAGAACACAGACGGGCTAAATGGGGAAAGTTTGCAAGAAAGTTCCTCAAATATTCTGAAGCAATGGCCATAAAATATGCCGATGTGATAATAGCAGATAACAAAGGAATACAAGAGTATGTAAAAAATGAATATGGTAAAGAAACCGTGTTAATAGCATATGGAGGTGACCATGTACAACAAACCATATCCAGTGAACAACAATATGACATTTTAAACCATTATAATTTATCTGCTGGTGAATATGCCATAACTATCTGTAGAATTGAACCAGAAAATAATTGCCATCTAATATTGGAGGCTTTCGCACAAAGCAATATACCAATGATATTTATTGGCAACTGGGAAAGAAGCGAGTATGGAAAAGATCTGAAAAAAAAATATATTTCACATAATAATATAAAGATATTAGATCCTATTTATGATTTGCAGAAACTATATGCACTACGGAAAAATTGTAAATATTATATTCATGGGCATAGTGCAGGAGGCACAAATCCGTCATTAGTGGAAGCTATGTTTTTCGGTGTACCCATTCTTGCCTATGACGTTATATACAATCGCGAAACTACTCAAAAAAAGGCTTGCTATTTTCAAAATGAAAAAGATCTTCTTGAATTAACTCAAAAAAACAATACTATCTTACAACAAAACGCCAAAGACATGTTAGAGATTGCCAATAGAAATTATAAATGGGAAACAATTGCTAATCAGTATAGTATATATTATTAAAGCAACTATTATTTTACACTTTTATTAATAAAATTTCCAGTAGTCCCCTCCAATTGACAAATTCTCTTTTCAAATTTCTCAAATATTAATTTAAAATTCAAACAACAATAACTAATTATTTTATTAAAAAATGAAACATACATTTTTAATCTGTATGGTCGTTTTACTTGCGGCCTGTTCAGCTCCAAAAGAAGTGCTTTATTTACAAGACATTTCTCTTATCAAAGAAGAAGCAATTGATAAGAGTTATGAGGTTATCATCCACAAAGATGACCTGTTAGCCATTATAGTAAACAGTAAAGATCCTGAATTAGCTTTACCTTTCAATATGCCATTAGTAAGTTATCAGATAGGTGGACAGAACGTTAGCCAACAACGGTTAGTTGGTTATCTCGTTAATCAAGACGGCAATATTGATTTCCCTATTTTAGGAGAAATCCATGTAGAAGGGTTAACCCGTATGCAAGTGACCGAGTTAATTAAAAAGAGATTAATTGAAGAAGAATTAATCAAAGATCCTATTGTAACAGTTCAATTCCTTAACTTCAAAGTTTCTGTAATAGGTGAAGTAGGACGTCCGGGAACATTCGATATTTCAGGAGACAGAATAACATTGCTTGAAGCATTGAGTATGGCTGGTGATTTAACTATCTATGGCCGCCGTGACCGTGTAGCCGTAATCCGTGAAAAAGATGGTAAACGTAGTATCCTATATCATGATTTACGTTCATCAGATATCTTTCAGTCGCCTTGTTACTATCTACAGCAGAATGATATTGTATATGTAGAGCCAAACAATGCAAAAACGGGACAAAGTCGTATCAACTCCAACAATTCTGTCGGTGTATGGTTGTCCGGAGTATCCGTACTTGCCTCTATAACCTCACTCTTAGTGACTATGTTTAAATAAAAATGCCTTTAAATAATGAGTACTGAACAAAAAATTAATAAAGAGTCAAAAGCCTCCAAATCTTCTGAAAAGGAAGAAGAAATTAATATTGCTGATATTCTACAGCTAATATGGAGTAACCGTTATTGGTTTATACTATCTATTTTCCTGTGTGTAGGTATTGCCTTCTTTTATTTACAATCTTCATCCAAAATATATAGTCGTAAAGCCTCTGTTTTAATACGTGATGATTCAAAAGGAGGTGGGATAAGTGAATCTTCTGCCTTTGCAGATTTAGGACTTTTCGGAGGAAAACGAAATGTTGACAATGAGGTACTTATATTTCAATCCCGACATTTAATGGAAGAAGTTGCACGTCGGCTGCATTTAGATATTAGCTATAAAATAAAAGAGGGATTAAGGAATAAAGAACTTTATACACACTCTCCAATAATACTTTCTTTCCCTGAAGCAGAAGAGAGGCAATCAATCCTTGTAACAGTAACTCCAATTGATTCAGCCAGAGTCAGGCTATCTGATCTGAAAATGAGTGTTGGAGATGGAGAAGTCACTTCAAACGAGGTACTGGAAGTAAACTTACACGATACAATACAAACTCCAGTTGGTGCAATGGTAGTAATGCCAACTTTGTATTATTCAGACAATTTTTACGAGAAACCCATCTCAGTCACTAAATCCAACATGGAAAGGGTTGTAGATGCTTATCAAAGTAGCATGGAAGTGTCCCTTGCCAGCAAAACTGCTACAATCATTAATCTTACTTTAAAAGATGTCTCAATAGCACGTGCAGAAGACGTAATCAATATGGCAATTGCCATTTATAATGAAGACGCTATTAATGATAAAAATCAGATAGCAGTGAACACTTCAAATTTCATCAATGAACGTCTGATAATTATCGAACGTGAATTAGGTGGAGTGGATGCCAACATTGAAGCATTCAAACGTGAAAATCAACTGACCGATATCACGTCAGAAACAGGCATGTATCTGGCAAACACAAGCCTTTATCGCCAGGAAGGACTTAGCCTCGAAAATCAACTAAGCATTGCCAAATATATTAAAGATTATTTAGTAGATCCTCAAAAGAATGCAGACCTAATTCCTGCCAATACCGGTATTTCTGACAACAGTGTGGAATCTCAAATCAGTGAGTACAATGAAATGTTGCTTAAACGTGATAAATTGGTTTCTGGCAGTAGTAGCAAGAACCCCATTGTTATCGACCTGAACAATTCTCTGGCCGCAATGAAACAGACGATTATCCGCTCCGTGGACAACCTAATCGTTGGATTGAACATCAAATTAAAGAATAACCGGGAACATGAAGAGCAAACCCAGAAACGTATTGAAGCTGTACCTGCTCAACAAAAATATGTACTAACGGTAGAACGACAACAAAAAATTAAAGAAGAGCTTTATCTCTATCTGCTGAACAAACGTGAAGAGAATGCTTTAACACAGGCTATCACAGAAAGTAATGCACGTATTATCGATCCGGCATCGGGTAGTAGCAAGCCTGTAGCTCCCAGGACAATGGTTATTTTATTTGCAGCCATTCTGATAGGAGGCGCTATTCCTATGATATTCTTCTGGTTACAAAAGACATTGGATACCAAAGTACGTACCCGTAAAGATTTGGAAGATGCTCTAAGTGTACCCATTCTGGGTGATATTCCCCAATGTAGTGAGAAAGACAGAAAAGAATCTCCTATCATCGTTCACGAGAATAGCCGTAGCCCAATATCCGAGGCATTCCGCATTATCCGGACTAATATGGACTTCATGCGTGTGAAAACTGAAAACCTTCAGGTAGTAATGCTGACATCCTCTAATCCCGGAGCCGGAAAAACATTTATCTCATGTAACCTGGCTATGAGTATCGCACAAATGAATAAGAAGGTTATCCTGGTCGATGTGGATATCCGCAAAGGTACTTTGAGCAATATTTTCACTGATATTCCGGCTCGTATGGGACTTACCAACTATTTATCGGGAAAAACAGATAAGATTGAAGATATTATTATCACAAATGATAAATATAAAAATCTCGATATCATCTTTGCCGGTCCTGTTCCTCCCAATCCTGCCGAACTTCTTCTGAGTGAACGTTTTGACCGCATAGTTACAGAGTTAAAAAAACACTATGACTATGTTATTCTGGACAACGTACCGGTAGACATCGTAGCCGATGCTTCAATTATCAATCGAGTAGTAGACCTAACTATCTATGTAGTACGTGCCGGAATAATGGATCATCGCCAGCTTCCGAATCTGGAACGAATGTACGAACTGGATAAATTACGTAATATGGCCATCGTGCTTAACGGAGTCAATTATGACCGTAAAGGTTATGGTTATGGATATGGGTACGGTTATGGATACGGCTATGGATATGGAAATGATGAAGGACGAAAAAGTAAAAACAAAAGTTTGACAAAGCGTTTGAAAAAACGTATCTCCAATCTTTTTAATAAATAATCAAAAACTACTCTATGTTTTCCTGGCTTTCATCAGAAACAAATATCTTAAAATCGGGACTCTTAAAGGGCATGACAGACGTTCATGCCCATCTCCTTCCCGGAGTAGATGACGGGATGGCTTCTGTAGAAGAATCTCTTGCGGCCATTGAATACCTGTATGAAATAGGTGTCAGAAGAATCTTTCTCACACCTCATATTATGGAAGATATCATTGAAAACCATCCCGACTTTCTTCAAAAGCGTTTCGAAGAGTTTTGTAAAAAGAATAAATCTCCTGTTGAGCTCCGGCTGGCCGGCGAGTATATGCTGGACACAGGATTTAAGAAACAGACGGAAGAGGGATTGCTGACTTTAGGGGATTGCCATGTATTAGTGGAGACCTCCTATCTATCGGCACCTCCTGACCTCCGTCACATGCTTTATGAGTTACAAGTAAGTGGCTATAAACCCATTATAGCACATCCGGAACGATATTTGTATATGCGCGAAGAGGAACTGGTTGCACTAAAGAAAAATGGTTGTAAGTTTCAGTTAAATCTGATGTCGTTGGCAGGTATATATGGCAAAAGAGTATTACAACGGTCTCAAGTATTATTAAAAGCAGGTTTTTACGACTTTGCCGGTTCTGATCTTCACCATCTGGAGATTTATATGGATGCCCTTTCACGAATACGGTTATCACGTTCACAGCAACAGTTAGTAAAGACATTAATAGACAACAACAACCTTCTTTAATAAAATAAGGAAACTGTACCTACATTAAAAGCAAGATTAATGATTTATACTGACTTTCAGCCCTACCTCTTACCAGGTACAGATGCCTGGGCCTTATCTCCGGACAAATCAATGGAACTGTTGAACTATCTGGAAGATATAGGAATAAAGCAGGTGACATGTGTTCCACCTGTGAAAAAAGAGAATCCTGAGAACACAACAGAGAATCTCGAGAAAGTATTCAATAGTTTAAAAAATCAGTATAATGGAAGCATTGAACTGAAACTTTCTGCCAGATATCGCCTGGATAATGCTTTTGAAAAGATGCTGGGCACTGAAGATCTACTGACCATTGACGGGCATAAAGAATTGCTTATTGATGTTCATCCCCTGCTAAAAAATGATAGCTTTTGGGAAGTGCTTGACTCTATTATAAACATAGGTTATATCCCTGTAGTCATGCAACCGGAACGAAGTATTTATTGGGGAACAGAGGACTTTGTACGGCTCAAAGAAAAAGGTTGCAAGCTCATGATGAATCTCTATTCTTTCTTTGGATACAATGGTGATGATGCACTGAATTATAGTAGAATGTTACTAAGAAGAGACCTGTACACATATGCTTTTTCCGGAATAGAAGATACCAAAATAATGCACTACAGTGAGTATTTCAATTCAAATGAAGATGAATGGACAGCAGGTTTGTCTAAATTAGGAATTACCATCGTATGCAATAAAGTAAATACTCTACAATAAGAAATAAATAACGAAATCACTCTTTTAAATGCTACTAACTTAAATTCAACAATCATATGCTAACAACTCAAATTCAGGAATTAAAACATTTAGCCCACGAACTGTTATATCTGGGTGTAGATGATTCACCTATATATGCAGATTCACTCTGCCAACAGAACAAAGAAGTGCTGCAAAAAGCAAATGTTTTGTTCACAGCTCAAGCCTCTACCGATGAAGAAGAAGCACTCCTTTGCCTCGCTTTGTTGATGGGATATAACGCTCTTATCTATACCAATGATATAGAAACCCGTAAGCAAACAATTCTGGAGCGCTCATGGAAAGTATTGGAAAAACTCTCTCCTTCTCTTTTGAAATGTCAACTACTGACCTACTGTTATGGTGAAGTATTTGATGACGAACTGGCAGCAGAAGCTCATGCTATAATAGACGATTGGGGGAAAAGAGAGTTAACAGCGGAGGAACAAGAGATTGTAGATACACTGACAAATCTGGAAAAATATCCTTATCCATGGAGTGAAGTCACCGAATAAGTATCTACAATAATAAGAAAATGGCACAACAACAGAATTAATAGTTTTTTGAAGGCATATGGTACTGTTATTCAATCTCAGTACTGTATTTTCCCGAAAGGGAAACAGGGAGTTGGTCTGATGTGAATCACGCCAGTTTCTTAATATTATTGTTTGTTTGTGTTTCCCCCTTCTGACCAGGCGTGGCCAGTAAAGGGGGAATTTTTTATTCACTTCTGTTCAGAAATGAATCAGTTCACCACAGAGGACACGGAGGGCGCAGAGATATTATTTTCTCTGATGAAACGCGGATGAACGCAGATTAAAAAACTGTAGTTCTTTATTTTATCGTTATTTCCCTTTGCGAGAATTTGCGTTCATCTGCGTTTCAATAAAGATTTAAACTCTGTGCCCTCTGCGACCTCTGTGGTAAAATACTATTCAATTATAAATCAAATCTATCTCAAACTCAGGTTTTTATATTTTTTCATTGTATATTTGTAACAACTTTATATATCACAACACGATTTCATATTAGCAACCTACATAACCAAGGTCTAATTAAACATTTATATACCATGAGAAAACTAAAAATGACCCTGCTGTGCAGCCTGTTTCTGATAACCACGGCTTATGCACAAAAACAATTTACGTTGACTTCACCCAACGGACGTATCAGTACAACTATTAACATTGGCGAAAAAATCACCTATGACATTACACATGATGGACAATCTGTCCTGTCCCCCTCCCCCATTTCATTAATGTTAAGTGATGGAGAAGTATGGGGTGATAATGCCAAACTATCCAAAAGCAACAAACGAAGCGTGAATGAAACAATCCTTTCACCATTCTACAAGAAAGATAAAATCCAGGATACATATAACGAATTGAAACTGACATTCAAAAAACAATGGGGATTGGAGTTTCGTGCATACGACGATGGAATAGCTTATCGTTTTATCAATCAACGGAAGAAGCCATTCAATATCCAAAGTGAAGAGGTCAACTACCAATTTAACGATGATGCCATGGCTACAGTGCCCTACGTAAGGCCCGGAAAAGATGGAGATTATGAGTCTCAGTTTATGAATTCATTTGAGAACGCTTATACCACCGACCGGCTTTCAAAACTAAACAAAGGAAGAATGATGTTTCTGCCGCTGGTAGTTGAAGTAGGGAACGGCAAAAAAATCTGTATCACAGAATCGGATCTGGAAAGCTACCCCGGACTCTATCTGACTAATGCAAACGGTAATAACAGCCTGACCGGCAAGCAAGCGCAATACCCTAAAGTTACCAAACAGGGTGGACACAACATGCTACAAATGCAAGTACAACAACGCGAACACTATATAGCCAAAGTGAATGGCCCACGAACATTCCCTTGGCGCATAGCGCTCCTCTCTACTACAGACAAAGACTTGGCAAACAGTGACATGACTTACAAATTAGGAGCAGCCTCACGAGTGGCTGATATCTCATGGATCAAACCCGGTAAAGTAGCATGGGACTGGTGGAATAATTGGAACATTGACGGAGTAGACTTCGTATCCGGAATCAACAATGCAACTTATAAATATTACATAGACTTTGCAGCAGCACATGGTATTGAGTATGTTATTCTCGATGAGGGCTGGGCAGTAAACCTGAAAGCTGACCTGATGCAGGTTGTGAAAGAAATCGACATCAAAGAACTGGTAGATTACGGTGCGAAAAAGAACGTAGGTATCATCCTTTGGGCAGGTTTTCACGCATTCAACCGGGATATGGAGAATATCTGTAAACACTATGCCGATATCGGTGTGAAAGGATTCAAGGTAGACTTTATGGATCGTGATGATCAGGAAATGGTAGACTTTAACTACCGTGCTGCTGAAACCTGTGCAAAACACAAACTGATACTCGACCTGCATGGCACATACAAACCTGCCGGAATGAACCGCACATATCCCAATGTTCTGAACTTTGAAGGAGTGCACGGACTGGAACAGATGAAATGGAGCCCTGCTGTAGACCAGATGAAGTATGATGTCATTATTCCTTTCATCCGCCAGGTGGCAGGACCAATGGATTATACGCAAGGTGCCATGCGTAATGCGGCAAAAGGTAACTATTATCCTTGCAATTCAGAGCCAATGAGTCAGGGTACAAGATGTCATCAACTGGCCATGTACGTCATACTGGAATCTCCGTTCAACATGCTTTGCGATGCACCAAGCAACTACATGCGCGAACCGGAATCACTGGATTTTATTGCAAACATACCCACCGTATGGGACGAAAGTATCACTCTTGATGGCAAGATCGGCGAATATATAGTAACAGCCCGCAGACACGGCAATACCTGGTATGTCGGTGGAATGACTAATTGGGATGCACGCGACATAGAGGTCGATTTATCATTCTTAAAAGAAAAAGGGAAAACAGTTACCCTGTTTAAAGATGGTATAAACGCACATCGCAGCGGACGGGACTATAAAAAAGAAAACATCAAGTTGAATGATAAAGATAAAGTGAAAATACATCTCGCACCCGGAGGTGGATTTGCAATGAAAATAGAATAAGGGATCAAATAAAAATCTTTGCAAGTGTTATTTTTAACACTTTTGACAAATCTGTTTTTTATTGCTTAAAAGTACGTACTTTTACAATATAAGAATACGTATTTAAGACGCTGTTAATATGCATTTTAACAAGGTATTAAATACGTATTTTTATGGAATAAAATAAGTAAACCGGATTTATACATTCAGATAATCGGCCAACAGCATTTTTTATTTGATCCAAAACAAGGATATTTCTTACAGACACAAGAGAGGCAATTAATTCATTACGAATCAGTTGCCTCTCTTGTATCTTGTAAGTGGGGGACATTCAAAAAGTATCCCTATTCTTATTATGAATCATTACATCAAATTACTTGCCAATTCACTTAACTGGCTACGTTCACCTTTCACCAAATTGACATGGGCAAAGATATTTTGCTCTTTCATACGATCAATCATATAAACTAATCCATTGGATTGGCTGTCCAGGTAAGGCTGGTCAATTTGCTGGATATCTCCGGTAAACACCATCTTAGTACCTTCACCCGCACGGGTAATGATCGTTTTTATTTCGTGAGGAGTAAGATTCTGAGCTTCATCAATGATGCAATAAGTTTCACTCAGACTACGCCCACGAATAAATGCCAACGCTTCAATAACCAATTGCTCGCTTTTCTGCATATCTTCCAGACGTTTCACTTCAGTGGAATTAGCTGCAAACTGGCGTTTGATTACATTCAGATTATCAAATAAAGGCTGCATATAAGGAGCGACTTTCTCCTTTGCATCACCCGGCAAAAAGCCCAGATCTTTATTGGAAAGAGCCACAATAGGACGTGCCAATAAAATCTGCTTATAATCAATCAGATTGCCTAAGGCAGCAGCTAATGCTAAAAGAGTTTTACCAGTACCGGCCTTACCTGTCAAAGCAACCAGTTTCACATTGGGATCATTCAATATTTCAAAAGCAAAACTTTGTTCGGCATTGCGAGGTTCAATTCCATAATTCTTCGTTTTATTGACCCGGCAAACCGTATGGGTAAAAGGATTGTAACGGGCAAGTACACTACTACGATCACTTTTCAATATAAAGCACTCGTTAGGACGAATAATATTTTTAAAATCAAACTCGTTGATATCCAGTCCTTCCCGGGCAGAATAGATCTGATCGATTAATGTAGGATCAATTCCCTCAAATACTTCATTGGACTTCTCAAAGATATCTACATTCACCACTTTGTCAGTAATGTAATCTTCACAAATCACACCAATAGAACGGGCTTTCATACGTAGATTGACATCTTTAGTCACCAGTATAGTCTTCATATTAGTATGCTTGTGCGCCAGATAGTCTGCTACGGCCAGAATCTGATGATCGGGCTTACGTGAAGGAAAAGAATCACGTACAGCCGGAGAATCGACTTCACCCGTAATAACAAACAAACGTCCCAGTCCCTCTCCCAATGAGGCACCACTCGTAAAAAGATTATCATCTGTAATCAAATCGAGTTCTCTGACAAATTCGCGGGCATTATAATTAATCTGTTCATTCCCTTTCTTGAACTTATCCAGTTCTTCAATCACTACGATGGGGAGATAAATATCATTCTCTTGGAAATTCTTCAAGCAATTGTAATCGTGAAGGATAACATTTGTGTCAAGCACAAAATTTTTCTTAGTTCCCATACTCTTCTTAGATTTAAAATGTTGATATTTGCAATCCGTTAAAGCAATCAGTCACTACGATGAAGGATTGTGGCACCTAAGATAAGAAATAAAAGGGCAATAAAGATTTCTTGCCAGTTAAATATTATAAAAGATGGACTATCAGAACACTTTAACGTACTTATATGAGAGTGTACCCATGTTCCAGCAAATAGGAAGCGGAGCATATAAAGAAGGACTGGAAAACACTAAAATATTAGATGAATACTTCGGACATCCTCATCGTGAATACCGTACCATTCATGTAGGAGGAACGAACGGTAAAGGCTCCTGCTCCCATACGCTTGCCGCTATTTTGCAAGAAGCAGGCTATCGGGTGGGGCTTTATACTTCTCCTCACCTTGTCGATTTTCGCGAACGTATCCGTATCAACGGAGAGATGATGCCTGAAGAATATGTTATAAACTTCGTAGAAAAACACCGGGCTTTCTTTGAACCGCTCCATCCCTCCTTTTTCGAATTGACTACGGCTATGGCTTTCCGTTACTTTGCCGATGAAAAGGTGGATGTAGCAATTATTGAAGTGGGACTGGGAGGACGACTCGACTGTACCAATATCATTGCTCCGGATCTATGTATCATTACTAATATCAGCTTTGACCATACACAGTTTCTGGGTAATACACTGGCAAAGATTGCAGGAGAAAAGGCGGGAATTATTAAAAAGGAAATCCCGGTAATAATTGGAGAAGCGACAGAAGAAACCCGACCGGTATTTGTTGAAAAAGCGACAGAAATGAATGCTCCCATCGTATTTGCAGAAGATAATACACTTGTCTTAAATGCGAACTCTCAAAGTAATATGCTGGTATACGAAACTCAGGAGTATCCCCGTTTAGAGGGAGAACTTGGAGGATGTTATCAGATAAAAAACACCAATACAATACTGCATGCTTTAAAGGAGCTGAAAGCTCTGGGATATCGGATTGAAGAGCAAAGTGTTCGTAATGGGTTTTCTCATGTCAATGAATTGACAGGACTAATGGGGCGATGGCAGCAATTAAGTGATGCTCCCCTGTTAATATGCGACACGGGGCACAATATCGGCGGAATTACGTATATCACCCAACAAATAAAATCGATCCCTTACCACCATCTGCACATTGTAATAGGTATGGTAAATGACAAAGACATTCGCGGTGTATTAAGTCTGTTGCCTCAGGAAGCGAGTTATTATTTCACAAAAGCAAGTGTAAAACGAGCCTTGCCGGAAGGAGAATTGCAAAGTATAGCCAATGAATTTGGCCTGAAAGGTACTACCTATCCGTCAGTGGAGAGCGCCGTACGTGCAGCACAAGAAAAAAGCCTCCCCAAAGACTTTATCTTTGTAGGAGGCAGTAGTTTTATTGTTGCAGATTTATTAGCGAGCCGCAATGCACTCAATCTCAACTAAGGCATCTTTCGGCAAAGCTTTCACAGCCACAGCAGAACGGGCCGGGAAGTCTCCGTTGAAATAAGTTGCATATACGCCATTCATACCGGCAAACAAAGACATATCCTGCAGAAATACAGTCGTTTTGACAATGTCCGCCATTGTCAGTCCGGCTGTTTCCAGGATGTGCTTAATATTTTCTAAAGACTGGCGAGCCTGTGCCTCCACTCCTTCCGGCATTACTCCGGTAGTAGCATCAATAGGCAGCTGTCCTGATACAAACACCATACCATTGGCTTCAATAGCCTGACTGTAGGGTCCGATTGCTCCCGGAGCCTTTTCACTACAAATTACTTTCTTCATTCTGTTCTCTATTTTATTATTAATGATGTATCAATGTGTCAATTAGTACACATGGTTAACCAATAAACCGGTGTATCCTGCTCATTGACACGTTATTTTACGCTTCGAAGATAGTAAAAAAAAGACTCTGATAAAAATTCTAAGAAAAAAAGCAGAAGCCAATGCAGTATTCTGCATACCTCCGTATTTATTATATAGTTATACAAGAGAAAATACAAGACTAACTTTAAGGAACTAAAACCTAAGCTTGACTAAGTAAGGAGATGAGAGAGAGAGTGTTTTTATAAAAATCTCCAAAAAGAAGCCCCTATCCAACTGCGTGGACAGGGGCTTCGCCATTTCTGTGAAATTTTTTAGTGAGTTTTTGAGTTGATGAGTTTTTGAGTTGGTAAGTTGATGAGCTTTTAATACATCCTTTCTATACATATAGTTATCATATGAGGATTTACTATGAGAACTCAAAAACTTACCAACTTAAAACCTCACTAACTCAAAAACTCACCAACTCAAAACCTATTTACAGTGTTTTTTTATCAATTCATCCACATTGGCATCACCCAGTTCCTTTGCTTTGGCAAAGTTAGCACAAGCCTCTTCCTGCTTTTTCAGTTGTATCAGGCAGATTCCTTTCAAACGATAAGCTTCAGCATATTTAGGATCAATTGCTAATACCTCATCCAGCACTTTTAGCGCTTCCTCATAACGTCCCACACGTAAATTTATTACTGCCTGCTCAGCACGATAAGTCAACTCTTTCGGATTAAGTTCAATAGCTTTAGCAATATCATCCAGAGCACGCTGATACTGACGGGCTTTAAATTCCGCCTGCTCACGATAATAATAGAATACGTCATTCACCTGGCCATCTACTGCTTTAAAATAAGTGTCATAATCAAGCATTGCCGAACGATATTCTCCTGCATTCATATTCATCTGGGCACGCTCCAACACGTAAGGAGCATTATCTGCGGAAATCGGCTGTGGACAATGTGCTACACAGCTATCCATCACAGCAAGCACTGCTTTCGGATCGGCATTCATTAATTCCATCGTTTTAGCAGCACTGAAGAAGGTAGCAGGGGACGCAAGATTGGTACGGTTCACTTTTTCGTAACTAACCAATGCTGCCGGATAATCTTGCTTTGCAAACTGAATATCTCCTTCCAACTGTACATAAACAGACAAAGAATCAATAGCCAATGCCTTATGAACATACTCTAAAGCCTTGTCATACGTCCAATCTTTATATACTTTCTCAGGTTTGCCAAGTTGATAACTATAAATCTGTTTTGCCATATTATAGTACACATCATCTTTTTTCTGCGCTACTTTTAAGGCTTGCTCCATATCGGCCGCCGCTTTATCAAACGCAGCATCATCCTTTGCATTAAAAACAGTTGTTGAAGCCCGGCGAAGATATCCATCCGGACTGTTCGGAAACTGCTTCACAAAATCATCCAATAAAGACATATATACTTCGGGAGTAGATTGTGAAGAAGCCATATACAAATACACAAGTGCCTGTTCTTCTGTTTCAGGTAGTCCTTTTTTGATACCAATATTGCGCAAAGTAAGATCACCGAGAGACAGTGCACTAATGCTTTGAGACATGGCGAAAGCAGCTCCGGCAGCATAACAGATGTTGGTAGTATCCTTGCCGGATGACTTCTGTGCAAGCCCGAACACCTGACCATCCGTCGTAGCCACAGGACAGCTCACCATCTTGTCTTTCAAACGCATATCAAGCGTATAATAATTATAATTCTCTCCTACCTTAGTCACCTTTTGTACTTTTCCCGATGTACACGTACGATCTTTCTGAGTAGAATACGGTAGCAGATACACCTCTGCCCCTACAGCAGGAGCAGTAGTAGCTATTACCAGCGCAGGAACTTTCTTCTCAGTGATAGCCACGCGAAATTTGATCACATCATACATATCATCTGCTCCAAGAATGGCATTTACCGGCATCTGTTTTCCTTCAAAGTTAACAATAACGGCACGTTCCGCTCCTTTGAAAAGAGAATAATCCGACAGGGCTATACCATCTTCAGTAACGAAGAAGCCATTTCCGGTATTGAGTATTTTATCGTTCTTGTCGTAAGTCACTACAGAAAATACAGCACGTTTAGCTTTTTCCACCCACTTAGGGGCTTGTGCCATACTCCATTGTACCGACATACAAATAAGTATTAAAGGTAACAGAATCTTTTTCATAAATTAAAAATTAAAAAGTTAGTAGTTAGTAGCTGGCAGTTAGAAGTTAGTAGTTAGAAGCTGGTAGCTGGAATCCATTCGGTTTAAAAGTTATCACGCTGCATAGATGCTGACCATTGACTACTAAATTCTAACTACTCAAAGTTTAAAGGTCACTGTGACGTTGTTTCACAGCCTCATATATCAAAATGCCGGCAGCCACAGATACGTTAAGTGACTCAATACTACCCAACATCGGAATCTTCACCCATTCGTCACAGAGTGCAAGATTCTCATAAGATACTCCCTTGTCTTCGGCCCCCATAATGATACATGTCGGAGTAGTATAATCGGCTTTCGTATAGTCATAATCTCCTTTCTCAGTGGCAGCCACAATATGAAAGCCACTATCTTTGAGGAACTGTAAAGTACTCTTCAAACTTTGTTCACGGCAAACAGGTAGAGTATGCAAAGCTCCTGCAGAAGTTTTCACTGCATCTGCATTTACCGTCACACTACCCCGGGCCGGAATGATAACAGCATCTACCGCAGCACACTCACAGGTACGGGCTATAGCTCCAAAATTACGGACATCCGTTATACCATCCAGCATAACAAATAACGGATTCTTACCCTGTTCAAACAAAAAAGGTACAAGATCTTCCGTCTTCTGATAAGTCACAGAAGAGATAAATGCTACTACTCCCTGATGATTCTTACGGGTAATGCGGTTGATACGCTCTACCGGAACACGCTGCACCGGAATAAGCATACCTTTCAAGGCTGCAAACAATTCTTTTGACAAATCACTTTGGATATCTTTCTTTACCAGAATTTTATCAATCTCTTTACCTGCTTGTATAGCCTCTATTACGGCACGGACACCGAAAATCATTTCACTTTGATCAATCATCTTATTTATTTACTATTTAACTATGTACAATTTACTATAAAAAAATACTCTCTATTTGCGATTCTTCCATTTCTACATTTACTCTTCCTGCCTTACGCAGCTAGATCGTAAATAGTAAATCATCAAATCGTAAATCCTAATAACGCTTTTGCATTACTCAACGCTGCCTCCGTCAAAGTAGCACCGCTCAGCATATGTGCTATTTCTTCCACCCGTTCTTCATCAGTAAGACGACGAATGTGGCTATTTGTCTCAGTATCACTATCACGCTTATACACCTTATAATGTGCACATCCACGGGAAGCGATCTGCGGCAAATGGGTGATACTTATCACTTGTCTTTCCTGCTCTCCCATCTCCTGCATAATGTCTGCCATGCGATCAGCAATCTCACCGGAAACACCGGTATCTATTTCGTCAAACACAATGGTAGGGAGTTTTACTGCTCCGGCTATCATTGCCTTAACAGATAACATGACGCGAGCGATCTCACCACCAGAAGCTACAGACGAGATGTTTTGTAATGCACTGTTCTTATTGGCAGAGAAAAGAAAGTTAACCGTATCCTCCCCCTGCAATCCGGGTTCTTTGCGTACCCCCATCTCTACCTGAAACCGTACATTAGGCATACCTAACGGTATCAATCTGGAAGCCATCTGCTTCTCTACTTCACGGGCGGCAGCAACACGAGCCTTTGTTAGAACCCCCGCTTGTTTTTTCACTTTATTATACAGGATATCTCTTTCGGCTGTCAGAGCAGCAATACGATCGTCAAACAAAGTGATAGCTGACAATTTCTCTTTATATCCCTCCGTCAATCCTATTAATTCTTCAACAGTCTGCACACGATGCTTTTGCTGCAAAGAATAGATCAGATTCAAACGGTCATTAACTTCGTCCAGACGAATAGGATTAAATTCTATATTTTCACTCTGAGCGCTAATTTCATCTACTATGTCTTTCAGCTCAATGAAGCTACTATACATACGTTCTGCAAGTTCTGTTGCAGGTGAATACACCTTTTGCAAAGCTGAAAGAGAACCTGAACTTTCTTTTAATGCAGCCAGTAAACCACCTTCATCGGAAGTAAAGTTCTGTTCAATACGGTATAATCCAGCCTTTATTTCTTCGGCATGGCTCAACGTTTCCGACTCTTGTTCCAGCTCTTCTTGCTCACCCTCGACAAGATGTGCCTCTTCAAGTTGTTCAAGCTGAAAACGAATATAATCTTCATCTTCCTTACTTTGTCCGGCCAACGTTATTAATTCGTCAAGCTCTTTATCCAGATGTTTCCAGTCTGTATAAAGCCGATGATAAGTACTCAACGCATCATCATTGTGTGCCAAAATGTCAAGTACGTTAAGTTGAAAACCTTCCTTATTCAATAATAAGTTCTGATGCTGGGAATGCACATCAATCAGCTGTTCGCCCAATTCTTTCATTTGTGTCAACGAAGCCGGAGTATCGTTAATGAAAGCCCTGCTCTTGCCCGACGCCTGCACTTCACGACGAAGAATACATTCGTCCTCAAACTCCAGTTCATTCTCTTCAAAAAAAGATTTCATACCATAGGAAGAAACATCAAAACGAGCTTCTATAATACACTTAGATGCCCCCTGACGGATAGCCTTCACATCAGCCCGCTGCCCTAATAGCAGACCAATAGCCCCCAGTATAATAGACTTTCCGGCACCGGTTTCACCCGTGATGACAGAAAATCCTGTATCGAAGTGGATATCCAACTTCTCTATTAAGGCGTAATTCTGAATATACAGTGAACGTAGCATATATAATAATGTGCCAATATACCAATTAATCAATGTGCCAATTGGCTACGCACATAATTTTATTAATTATTTAATTATTTAAATCTCTCTAATTCTTTAGTCTCTTTTCATTAACCACATTAGCATAACCGGCACATTATTTTGATTTTATTTTGTCCCATACACTGTTTTGCGAAGGATTAATATTTGAAAGAATCTGATATACCTGTTCCCGTTCATTCTGGGCTGCAGGCGATTTTCCACCATAAATATTGACCAGTTCGTCTTTCTTTATTTCGGTAAATATTACTGGCAATGAAGACATCGGTTTAGTATCACGCGCCTGTTTCAATCCGGCAAGCGAAGCAGTAATAGTTGCACGTGCACGAGTGGCATTGGTTACCATTTCATCCATTCCCTTTCGATGGTACTCGTACATCATCTGACGAAGTGGACTCATACCCTCATCCAGATAGTCGGAAACAATAGCGTAGCGGTTACGACTGTCATCAAAAGCCTTCCATCCTTTTTCATTCAGAGACTGTGCGGCAGTCACTACATTTTCAGCAGCACGAAAAAGCTCTGTTCCGCCTTTTGGTGACATAGTATCCATATCCAGGCCAATCATCAGATAGGCATAATAGGCAATAACAGCAGTGAGATTATTATCTATCAGATTATCACGCAACTCCAACGGATCAAATTCACGATAATTGAACTCTACATTATTATCCTTGAAAGTAAACACGGTAGACTGATAACCAGACTGATACACCGGACGGGTAGATTGTACTATAAGTTCACATGTCCAGCGACCTTCATTCTCATTATATCCTTTCACAGTAAGATTCATAGAACAACGAATGCGTTCATTAATCTCGTACTGTGCTTGTGTCCAGTGGCGTTCATTGATAAATTCGGTCAGTGCGGTTTCAAGTGTTTTGAATACCTGTACATTCGTTCCCTGCACCTGAGCATGGTTGACAGTCACTTTACAATCAAGTTCCTGGGCAGAAAGAAACAAAGGAAACAACCATACCACGGAAGCACTCAATATCTTCCACATTACACCACACCTTATGTTCCGTATCCCCCCTGTATACTTCATTGCAATTCCTCCACCAAACGATTAATTATATCTTGTGCAACCTCCGACTTCGACTTTAACGGATAATCCGTATGCCCTTGCCGGTCAATAATACTGATTTTATTTGTATCATACCGAAATCCCGCTCCGGAATCATTCAGAGAATTAAGCACGATAAAGTCGAAATTCTTCCGTTCCAACTTACTCTGGGCATTGTGTTGCTCGTCATTTGTTTCAAGTGCAAAGCCTATCAATTTCTGCTTTGATGTTTTAACCTGCCCCAACATAGCAGCAATATCCTGCGTAGGCTTAAGACGGAGCGTCAGATCATCTTTCTCTCGCTTTATTTTATAACCGGCTGTCGTTTCCGGTGTAAAATCTGCTACAGCAGCACAAAGAATACCGGCATCTGCCTGCTGAAAATACAATTGCGCCTGATTGGCCATCTCTGCAGCAGTTTCCACATCAACGCGATGAATACACGGATGGGATGTCTGTAAACACACTGGCCCAGTAACCAATGTCACTTCTGCACCTCGTCCGGCACACGCTTCGGCAAGTGCAAAACCCATCTTTCCGGAAGAGTAATTACCAATAAAACGTACCGGATCTATCTTTTCATAAGTAGGACCGGCAGTGATCAATATCTTTTTCCCTGCCAGATCACCACTGGCCGAAAAATAAGCAGCAAGAACACGAATAATATTTTCGGGCTCTTCCATACGTCCCTTCCCCACAAGATGGCTTGCCAGAAAGCCCGTACCGGGTTCTATAATATGATTGCCATACGAACGTAAAATATCCAGATTCTTTTGAGTGGAAGGATGAGCATACATATCGAGATCCATTGCCGGTGCCACAAAAACAGGCGCTTTGGCAGATAGATAAGTAGTAATCAGCATATTGTCGGCAATTCCATTTGCCATTTTACCGATAGTAGCAGCAGTGGCGGGGGCTATCAGCATAGCGTCAGCCCAAAGACCAAGATCCACATGACTATTCCATGTACCGTCCCGCTGTGCAAAAAAATCACTGATAACAGGCTTGCTTGTTAATGCCGATAGTGTGATAGGAGTAATAAATTCCTTCCCTGCAGGAGTAATAACGACCTGCACTTCAGCACCCAGCTTTATAAGCCCCCGAATGATATAACAGGCTTTGTAAGCAGCAATACTACCAGTGATCCCAAGAATTATTTTTTTACCTTTCAACTTTGTAATTTTTGATTAATGAACTATAACTTAGTTAGTGCGCTATGCATCGCATACCATAAATCATAATTTATAACTCATATTACTCATTTCTCTCAGCCTGATTTTTGTCAGCATCGCTTTGGTATTGAGTGTAAAGTCACTATTCAGAATCCAGCTGTAATATCCAGGATCTTTCTTCAAAACTTCTGTCACGGACTGACCTTTATACTTACCGAAATTGAAAACCTCTACTCCGTTATCATCATACACCATACGTCCGGCAAAATCTACATTCTTATTGAAGCTGGAGTAATCTGCAAGAAATGCAATGTCATTCTGTAATTCTTCCGAATAACGGTCAAGTTGTGCTTTCAGAACCTCGTAAGTAGCACGTGTATCGGCCTCGGCAGTATGTGCATCTTCCAAGCTTTTCTCACAATAAAATTTATAGGCAGCAGAAAGTGTACGCTGTTCCATTTTATGGAAAATGACCTGAACATCTACAAACTTACGTTTACTAATGTCTATATCGACTCCTGCACGCAAAAACTCTTCTACAAGCACAGGCACATCAAAACGATTAGAGTTAAATCCTGCCAGATCGCAACCTTCAATATCATTAGCTATATTTTTTGCTACTTCCTTAAAAGTAGGACAATCTGCCACATCTGCATCATAAATCCCATGTACGGCAGAAGAAGCTTCAGGAATATGCATCTCAGGGTTAATACGCATGGTTTTAGTCTCTTCATTTCCATTTGGATATACCTTGAGATAACAAATTTCTACGATCCGATCTGCATTGATGTTTGTACCCGTCGTTTCAAGATCGAAGAATACGATAGGATTCTTAAGGTTTAATTTCATATTCTGTATAAAGTCTTTATCAGTTAAAAATCGAAAACTCTTTTTAGTTGAAAGTTGAGAGTTGAAAATTACTATGCAATTTGATAGCGCAGCTAATTTTCAACTCTCAACTTTCAATTTTCAACTGAATCAATCGTTCAGCATCATCGGCATGAGCAACATCAACAGATCTTCGTTCTCTTCCTGCTCTACAGGAACCACCACACCGGCACGCGATGGATCTGCCAATTCAATAACAACCTCTTCTGCCGAAATATTGTTGAGAATATCAATCAGGAACGTTGATTTAAAACCAATACTCATCGGAGCACCTGCATATTGGCATACCTGAGTTTCTTCTGCTGAAGTAGAAAAATCAATATCCTGTGCGGAAATTACTATTTCGTTCTCCTGGATACGGAGTTTTATCAAACTACTGGCCTGTGACGAGAAGATTGACACACGACGCAAAGCACCTATCAGCTGCTGACGGTCTACAGTCACCTTATGTGGGTTATTCTGTGGAATTACCGAGTTGTAGTTAGGGTAACGGCCTTCGATGAGACGACATACCATACGATAACTTTCGAGTGTGAAAACGGCATTACGTTCGTCAAACTCAATCACCACCATACCGTTTTCTTTCGGTAGCAGATTCTTGAGCAAAGTGGCTGGTTTCTTTGGCAAAATAAAGGCCGCACGTTCATTGCCACGGGCAGCGAGCGTTTTACAACGCACCAATTTATGCCCATCCGAAGCAACCATTGTGATATCTTCAGTAGTAATATCAAAATAAATACCATTCATCACAGGTCGCAATTCATCATCAGCAGTAGCAAATACACTGCGATTAATGCCACCCAGTAATATATCTGCACTCATTTCTACCCGAACGGCACTATCACCCAACGTGGCAGACTGAGGAAATTCATCGGCATTCTGTCCCACAAGGCTGTATTTTCCATTCTGATACTGCACAGTAATTTCAAGAGTTTCGGTGTTTATATCGAACGTTAACGGCTGTTCGGGTATCTCCTTCAAAGCATCGAGCAATGTCTTGCTAGCCACTGCAAAGCGACCATTCATATCACTTTCGTTGACCTCGACAGAGGTTACCATCGTCGTTTCACTATCAGAAACGGTCACAGACAACGTTCCGTCTTCCAGTTCGAAGAGGAAACAATCTAAAATAGGCAGCGCATTTTTTGAGTTTATCACACGGCTAATAGCCTGTAAATGGCTGAAAAGCGCAGTACTAGAAACGATAAATTTCATATATTTCCGAATGTTTAATTTTTAATTTTATCAATGCACAAAGTTACAAAAAAAGATTGGGGTGCACCAACAAAACAAAAGAAAAAACACCGGGTTGTGCTTTAGATATCCCTAAAAAATTGTAACTTCGCCGCAGAATTTAAATTTATCGCAATGGAATTTACAGGAAAAATTATCGCTATACTCCAGCCCAGAGGCGGAGTTTCTAAGACTGGGAACGAATGGAAATCGCAGGAATATGTTATTGAAAACCACGACCAGTACCCACGTAAAATGTGTTTTGACGTATTTGGTGCTGACAAAATAGAACAGTTCAATATCCAGATGGGCGAAGAGCTTACCGTATCCTTCGACGTCGATGCACGTCAATGGCAAGATCGTTGGTTCAACAGTATCCGTGCATGGAAAGTGGAACGCATAGCAGCAGGTGCACCCATGGCTCCGGGAGCTCCAGTTCCTCCTCCTGCTCCAACAGCAGCGCCAGAGTTTATTGCAGGTGACGCAAAGGATGATCTGCCATTTTAAGAAAACAGAACATAAAACACAGGTTACGCTAACCACGCCAAACAGGTATAGTGATAAAGCTTACGTCCAGCTTATACTGGTATACTGATGTACACCGATTAGCGTAACTTGTGCATTTTTTCCAAATCCATCTCTTCTTCCTCCACAAAGAATAACGCAATCAGGAATTAGACTAAATATAACCGACTTTCATTCTGACTGAAGCATTTTCTTCAAATTTTCTTTTTCTTAGAAATCTTAATATTATGTTACAGGGGCATATTTTACATTTCACAGTGAAGTGTCTTATCCACCGCCCTTCCACAATGATACCTAAGCCCATAAAAAGACAGAAATATCTGGTTCAGATCGCTTTTGGATAGACCTGCCTGGTTCAAACATGATTGCAACCAATCCTCTCTATATCATTCCCCTTTATACTGTAAAACTACATTCGGATAAATCTGCCCATCCATACTCGTAAATTGGGCGGAAAGAACAAAATGACGGAAAAAGTCAGGATTACGGAAGAAAAAACCCGGAATAAGCCGAACGTAACTTTCAGGCTGAGCAAACATATTCTCCAAATCGGCAACAAGCATAAAATTATACACATCAGATAAACCGGATACACTCTCCTGATATGCCGGCAACTCTTCCAACACTTCTTTCTTATCCAAATGACCTATATAGCAGGAAAGACTCTCAGAATCGGGAGCTAACAATAATCGTCCATCATACAAACATGCATAAACATACAATGAAGGTTGCGTCACACCTGTTAGTTGGGCAAACAATGTGTTACGTGGGAGCACATAAAGGGTATATGCACGGTTGGGAGTATAACAAAAAGTTACAGGAGGCACAGAAGGAGCATCTTCCTCCTTTGGAGTATTATCTATCAGCGATTTCAGCATTCGTTCGGCCTGCACCATATCATCAACAGGCAGACTTGCTACGGCAGCCGGAAAAGCAAGAGTGTCATTACGGTGAAAAAGGCAAGTCATTATATCATGTTTACCATTCTCTTTCAGATAAAACAATAATGCCTCATCACGCGCACTGATATAATCGGAATAAGTGGCTGTAGCATACTCCTGCCCGCTTGTAAAATCAAACATTGCCTGTAAGTCACTTACCGAGCGCTGACTGAAAAAGAAAGTGGACACCGGAAGAATAGCCCCCGGAAAACCCTCCAGTGACTGTTGCCGGCGCAACATGTTCATGAACGTCAGACATGTATCCGTATCGTGGCTGATACCCGAGAAATAAATAGCATCTCCATTGAGCTTCATATCAAACTCTGTCCAGCCGCCAATATCCGTATGCGAACGGATACCATCAGTCATTTTACCCATATCCAGTGATTCCATCCGGGCATAAATCGTGGCAGCCACATTACTTTTTTTAGCCGCATGTATCTTAGAAAAAGAATCATCTTTGAGCAACGACTTACCTGACAAACGGGCATCAATCACCTGCTCTATCAATTTCTTCTGATAACTGACAGCCAAAAAACCGGAAGTAACATAACAAGCCAGAAAATCATCGCCCGGCAAGGGATAGATACGTATTTCTTCTCCTTTATAATCAAACAATTTAGAAGGGAATGTACTCGAACAATATTTTTTGATGAATTTTTCCACCAATTCATAATCTCCCGAACCAAGAGCACAATAGAGCACCTGATTACGATCGTTATCCGGTTCATGAAAACTAAGTAACATTTTGCTCATCTGCCTGCTCAACCCATGCGGAGTATCCTCGAGAAGCGTATAAAGATGCAGTTTAAGATAAGAGAAAATTTTAGAAATATACAAATAATTATTATCCCGACTACAGTTCAGTTCATTAATTTCCTGCACCAGGGCACACATGTCATCTGTCTCAAAAACAACCGTTGCCGTAGGTGGCACAAGTGCATAAAGCTCAAAGTCCTCCTTATTTTCTGCTGCCGACAACTTGAAAAATGAGAACACAACAAAACCTGTACACAAAAGCGCAACAGAAGTGGTAATTGCTATTTTGACGAAGGTACGAAGTTTCATAATATTGCTTCTTTTACCGACTGCAGGCAAAAATAAGGATTTCCGTTAAAGAATCAAAACTTTTGCGAAAATATTTCTAATCCATCCGATGCAAAGTACACATGAGGAGGCAGTTGTGTTTCAACTTCCGCCTGAAGCCCGATGTGATGGCTCATATGAATGAAATAAGTTTCTTTAGCTCCAATCCTCCGCGCAGTGTCAAGGGCTTCTGCCAGGTTCTGATGCGTTGGATGAGGAGCAATCCGCAGCGCATTTACCACCAGAACATCAAGCTGGCGTAATTGTTCATAAGATACATCAGGCATTGTCAGCATATCAGTAATATACCCTATATTCCCAATGCGATACCCCAGAATAGGAAGCCTGCCGTGCATTACACGCAAAGGGGTTACCGGGATATGATTAATCAAGAAAGTACGATTTTCTTCAATCTCCTGCAACGGAATATTGGGAACTCCGGGATAACTATGATCCACAAAACAGTAAGGCATACGGTACGCAGACGTTCCGCCGTATGTGGCTCAGCATAAATAGGTACTTCACCAAAACGGCAAAAAGGCCGCAAATCATCCAAACCACCTACATGATCGTAATGTTCGTGAGTGATAAGTACTCCATCTATCTTCTTAAAGGGAAGTCCGAGCACCTGAGTCCGGAAATCCGGGCCACAATCAATAAGTATACGCGTATCGTCTGTTTCAATAAGAGCAGAAGCACGCAGTCGGTGATCACGAGGATCAGAAGAAGTGCAGACAGGACAAGTACAACCTATCTCAGGCACTCCTGTAGAAGTACCGCTTCCTAATATTGTTATCTTCATGAGTTATAATTTATGATTAATGAACTATGAGCTGCATAGCATAATTCATTAAACAAAGTTTACTTCCGGATGAATGTCAATCCCGAACTTTTCGCGTACGGAAGCCCGTACCGCATCTGAAAGCGCAATAATGTCACTACCTTTCGCACCGCCACAATTCACTAACACCAATGCTTGCCGGTCATGTACAGCAGCCGGCCCTAATGCCTTTCCCTTCCAGCCACACTGGTCTATCATCCATCCGGCAGGAATTTTCACCCTTCCGTCTGCCAATTCATAGAATGGCATACGCGGATATTCCTGTTGCAAAGCTTCAAATTGCTTTCGGGGAACAATAGGATTCATAAAGAAGCTACCAGCATTACCCATTACTTTCGGATCGGGCAATTTACTCTTACGAATATCGATAATCACACGGCGTACTGTTGGCAATGTCACCGCCGGATACTTCTCCAACTCCTGACGAATTGTGCCATAGTCCAATGTATAATGCTCTTGTTTACTCAGACAGAAACATACATGAGTAACGAAAACATCTTTCATTTCCGCACGCTTAAAGATACTATCACGATAAGCATACTGGCATTCATCTACGCTATAAACACGCTGCTCCCCTTCTATGTTCATTGTCACCACAGCCGTAATCAGGTCTTTTACCTCTACACCATAAGCCCCGATATTCTGCACAGCACTTGCCCCCACTTCACCGGGAATCAATGAAAGATTTTCGGCTCCATACCATCCCCTGGAAACACATTCGGCTACAAAATCATCCCACTGTACACCAGCACCTACCCGTACCCGTACTTCCTGCTCATTCTCATCGAGAATTTCCAGTCCATCAATGAGGGAATGAAGAATTGTACCCGGATAATCTTTGGTAAAAAGTAAATTACTTCCACCACCAATATGTAAATAGGGTTTAACAATCAGCCCCTGAAGTATCAGTTCACGGAGTTCATCCACAGAAGAATATTCCAATAGACAGGCGGCTTTCACATCAATGCCAAATGTATTGTGAGATAAAAGAGAGCAATTTTCTTGTTTCATAATTTAACCGATTATTCAATATAATAAAAGAATATACTGACTGATCAGAATATTCCTCTTATCTGTTGTGCCGCAAAATTAATGAAATTATTCTTTCTTTTGCCTTGATACAAAAGAAAGACAGAATAACCACACAAAATATTAAGTTCAAAACTGATGGAAAGGGACTAAATAGCTTTGTGTTTTCTACGGCAGTTTGATGCAAATCTGATTAGTAACAAAGATTATGGCATATTTTTCTGTGCCGGAAGTGTCCCTAAACGGCATCATTACCGTTACACGGTGTTGTACTTTGGTTTTCTTAGAAAGGAACATTCCTTTTCCCGGTGCACAGTCTTGTTTTACATGTACATGTAAAGCTGCATGAGATGTGCATGTCGTACTGTCCCACATGCACATGTCGTACTGCTTTACATGTACATCTAAAACAACGTTACACACCGAGGCTTCATACGTTACTCTACAAGAGGGGGCTTTATCAATACCGGAGAAAGAGATGGATAGTAATGGCAGACAACATTTAGCATAAACGGATCAGAAATAAGGGAAATTCACCACAGAGTAACACAGAGTTCCACAGAGTAGTATCTATCTGATGGAACGCGGATTAACACAGATTAACGCGGATTAAAAGACTGTAGTTATTTACCATCTATTTGTTTCCCTTTGCGAAAAACTACGTTCATCTACGTTTTGACGATGTAGCATCGCCTGTCGCACCTTCCTGTACGGGAAGCACTCAAATACTTACATCCTCAAACTTATACAACTCCCACTCTCCACTATTTTCTTTCCTTTTGAAATAGAGAATATTAGAAAGTCCATTTCCTATCCCCTTCAAGGCGAGAACCTTGGTGGAAGAATTATCAGTATTCTTTTGTCCGTAATTAATATTCGACAACCGATCGGCAGGTAATGTCGGTTTGAAGGCAAACCACTGGTTAAGATCAAGTGTTGTTTCCAAAACAGAGAAATCATCGTCCGGATCAGTAGTTACAAACATCAAGGGCTGACGTACACGACGACATTGAAAAAGACTATCCGTTGCAAAACGTCCGAAGAATTCTACAAAATCCTCAGTATCCCCTTTCTCTACAGGACGCAGATTGATAGCTTCCAGCATCCATGCCCCCTTCACCCGCTCGAAGTAATATTTCTTCACCATATGAGTACGAATAAAGATCCACTCTACCTGCACGGAAGTGAGCGCAGTATCCCCTACCAGGTCCATATCTTCCTCGCTATCAAAAAGTAAAGTGTAATAACTCTGCTTCGTAAACAGATCATCATGTTTCCAGTACTTCTTTTCAATTTTTGAAGGTTCATCTCCGTTATAATAAGCCAACGGAAACTTTACGCGCTGCTGTTGCAACTCGTCATCGGAAGCAAAATTATAAATAAAGTCATCGAATGATTCGTCAGCCTCTATCGGCTTCGGTCCCTCTGATGTCTTTGATTGGTGGAGCGTATCAGCTCTGTGAAGAGCCGAATCCACCTCATTTGTAAGTGATGCGAAGGGGTCAAGATTCGCTCTCTTGTTTCCACAAGAAGCAAGAAGAGCGAGGGCAACAGCCCCCGCAATAAGTTTTTTCATTATTTCAATTTAGCTCTTAATTTTTCAAGCATATCCACTGTCATACTTTCCAAATCATAAGCCGGTTTCCACCCCCACTCTTCACGAGCGCAGGTATCATCCAGGCTATCGGGCCAACTATCGGCAATACGCTGTTTCAAAGGATCTACCTGATAGATCATTTTGAAATCGGGCACATGCCTACGGATGGCTTCGTAAATTGCCTCCGGATCAAAACTCATGGAAGCAATATTGAAAGCATTACGGTGAATCAGTTTCTCCGGATCAGCTTCCATCAGCGAGATGGCAGCATTCAAAGCATCCGGCATATACATCATATCCATCAACGTACCTTTGGCGATAGGACATACAAAGGTTTCACCTTTTACGGCAGAATAATATATATCAACAGCATAATCCGTTGTTCCGCCACCCGGAGGGGTCACATTGGAAATAATTCCGGGGAAACGAACTGCACGGGTATCTACTCCGTATTTATTATGGTAATAGTCACTCAACAACTCAGTAGTCACCTTGGAAATGCCATACATCGTACGCGGGCGCTGAATGGTGTCCTGCGGCGTTTTCGTGTGTGGTGTATCTGCTCCGAACGATCCGATAGAACTCGGTGTAAACACCGCACATCCATGGATACGCGCTGTTTCAAGTACATTCCACAAACCATCAATACCTATTTTCCAGGCAAGCTTTGGTTTAGATTCAGCTACAACAGACAACAAGGCCGCAAGGTTGTATATTGTGTCAATATTATATTCTTTTACTACGGACTCAATCATTTCGGCGTTCGTTACATCAACTACTGCCGCGGGGCCCGATTCTTTCAATTCTCCTTTAGGTTCTGCACCGGGAATATATCCGGCTACAACGTTCTCATTTCCATAGCGATTACGCAGTTCCATCGTGAGCTCCGAACCAATCTGCCCGGTAGCTCCAATTACCAAAATATTTTTCATTCTTCCAACTTATAGGGTATATTAAGCTAAATGGTGCGCAAAGTAAGCACTTTTTTTTCACTTTTATAGCAAATAGTCATTGTAATTTGGAGAAAAATAATGTCCTTTGCATAGAAACTAAAACTCCAAACGCTATGTACGGTAAAATGAAAGAACACCTCAGCAATACACTTGCTGAAATTAAAGAAGCCGGACTCTATAAAGAAGAACGACTCATTGAAAGTGCACAACAAGCAGCGATCACTGTAAAAGGAAAAGAAGTACTGAACTTTTGTGCTAATAACTATCTGGGACTCTCCAATAATCCCCGTTTGATAGAGGGAGCAAAGAAGATGATGGACCGTCGCGGATATGGTATGTCATCCGTCCGTTTTATCTGTGGGACCCAGGATATTCACAAAGAACTGGAAGCTGCAATCTCTGACTATTTCCGGACAGAAGATACAATTTTATATGCCGCTTGTTTTGATGCCAACGGCGGTGTTTTCGAGCCATTATTCACAGAAGAAGACGCTATTATTTCGGATTCACTGAATCATGCTTCTATTATAGACGGTGTACGCCTCTGTAAAGCTAAACGTTATCGCTACGCCAATGCCAATATGGAGGAACTGGAAAAGTGTCTTCAGGAAGCTCAGGCACAACGGTTCCGCATTATAGTGACAGACGGTGTATTCTCAATGGATGGCAATGTGGCCCCTATGGATAAAATTTGTGATCTCGCCGAGAAATACGACGCACTGGTAATGGTAGATGAATCGCACTCGGCCGGTGTGGTAGGTGCAACAGGTCATGGTGTGAGCGAACTCTACAAGACCTACGGACGTGTGGACATTTATACCGGTACATTGGGCAAAGCTTTTGGCGGTGCACTGGGAGGATTCACCACAGGACGTAAAGAGATTATCGACCTATTGCGCCAACGCAGTCGCCCCTATCTGTTCTCTAACTCATTGGCTCCGGGCATTATCGGTGCAAGTCTTGAAGTATTCAAAATGCTGAAAGAAAGTAATGCGTTACACGATAAACTGGTAGAGAACGTCAACTACTTCCGTGACAAAATGATGGCTGCCGGATTTGACATAAAACCGACACAGAGCGCAATCTGTGCAGTTATGTTGTATGATGCCAAACTTTCTCAAGATTACGCTGCCCGCATGCTCGAAGAAGGTATTTATGTGACAGGGTTCTACTATCCGGTAGTTCCGAAAGAACAGGCACGCATTCGCGTACAAATTTCTGCAGGACATGACAAAGAGCACCTGGACAAGTGTATCAATGCCTTCATTAAAGTAGGCAAAGAACTTGGCGTGCTGAAATGATCTTTAAATAAGTAGTTAAGAGTAGTCAAGTAGTAAGTAGTCAAGTAGTAAGTAGACGATAGCCCGGTTTCTGTGATTCAGATACTCAATCACTATCGTCTACTTACTACTTAACTACTTGACTACTTACTACTCTCTCTCATCTACTCTCAACCACATACCACTAAAAAAATACATTATGGAAGAACTTACACTCACAACACCTGCCCTACTCTTTTCGGCAGTTTCACTTATCCTGTTAGCATACACGAATCGTTTTCTGTCGTATGCCCACTGGTACGTCAATTGCGTGATCGTTATATGGAAAATCCTACCGACATCACCGTTGCACAAATTGAGAATCTGCGCAAACGTCTCAACCTGACCCGTACCATGCAAGCTGGGCATTGCAAGTCTGTTCTTTTGCGTTGTCAGCATGTTTCTTATCTATATCGGACTGCAGTTACTATCTGCCTATGTGTTCGGACTGGCACTACTCTTGCTGATAGCTTCATTGGGAGTTTCTTTCCGGGAGATACAAATATCTACCCGTTCACTGGAGATCTATCTGAGCACAATGGAGAAAAAGATAAATTGACCAAAGTATGAACCGGTAGCGGTTTTAGAAATCACGATTTAAGATACAACGTGGCAGGGAAGTATCACTGTAAATCGGCTTCCCTTAGACGGTTCGGACCAAAGTTCAATACTCCCTCCGGATTTCTCGACAATCAATTGACAAATGGATAGTCCAAGCCCTGTCCCCTGTGCAAATTCATCCTGTTTGTAGAAACGGCTGAAAATAATACGTTGTTCTTCTATAGGAATACCAATACCGGTATCCTCCACATAGATACGTACCTGACTTTCTTCGGGTACATAGCAATAACCCAATTTAATATATCCTTCTTTTGTGAATTTGGACGCATTGTTCAGAAAGTTAGTCAACACTTGTGTCAAACGATCCTGATCTACTTCTATTTCCATCGGAATATCATCCACCTCTTCAATAAAATCCAATTGATCAGGAATCAATACCTTATGAGTCGTATAAACCTTATTAACCAATTCCGACACCTGACATTTGCTCATCTGAAAAGTCATATTCCCCGACTCAATACGTGACAGTTCAAGAATATCATTAATAAGCTTCAATAGCAGTTCACTATTCCGGTTGATGGTGTCTATATATTCTATTTTATCTGATTCTTCCAATTCATCATCCATAGCCAGAATATTTGCAAAACCGACAATTGCATTGAGAGGAGTACGTATCTCATGACTCATATTTGCCAGAAATGACTGTTTAAGTTCTGCCTTTTCAGCCAGACGACGCGCATCGTCCAATTCCTGTTCGCGATCTTTAATGGATTGAATATTTAATAATAAACCGGCAGTCTTGGCTTGTCCGGAGACTGAATGGGAAGTTGTATAACGAAACTCCCACCACTGGTAACCCTGCCCATCAAAATCACATTTTAACTGTACTATTTTCTTTTTGGCCAATGGCAGATTCTCGCGGTTCAACTCAAACCGATTACGCTGATCGGGATGAACATAACTCTCCAATTCATCGATTGTCAACTTCCGGGGGACTTCATTTATCGATTTCCAGAAAGCATTTTCAAGTACAATACATTCATCCTGCAATTTCCAGGCATATGTATTCCCACCCTCAATAGACAGTGCCAGTGTTTCCTTCTCGTCTGCTAAGGCATAAAGAGCCATTTTCTTTCTCTTCTGCTCACGCAGATAAAGAAACATCAACAAGCTGAATATACTAAACAGCAACATGAAAATAAGCACCATTAATGTGATCCAGATGCCCCTATACTGTTCTTTAAAAGGCATATTGATAAAATGATACTTCTCCGGAATCCTTTTCTTATCCCACTGCAATTGCTTCAGTACCTGCCAGTCTACCAAAAACTCTTTCTTACTCTCGCATACAGGTATATCTGCCGGGGAAGCTCCTTTAAGAATACGAACAGCAACCTTTACTTCCTCACTTGCTTGTATAGTTATCGGAGTGATATATCCTCCAGCAACCTCTCACCATATCCGAATGCTTCATTGATTACCGTCATCCCGGGGCTGGCTGAAACATTTCCCATATTTACCGTTGTAAAGTCGCGCTTCAACTGTATATAACATCCGTTAGGAACATATTTGCTAAGACTCCATATGAGCGCACCTCCATAGGAATTACTACCTCGCGCAGCCATCGTATTGAAAGGTATATAGCCTTCCTTCTTTACTAATGAATCTCTCTCTGCACTGCTATATTCAGGATGAACCACGCCCGTTACCTTTTCGTCTTTCAGCTGCTCCTTCATATCACCTTGTATAGCCCTGTCGAGAAACGTTTTATCCAATATTGCAAAAGGACGCACATTTTCTCCAAACAATTCTTTCGCCACATGAAAATTTGTCCTGTAATCTATCTTATCATGAAATCCGGTCACGTTAGGATATTGTTTTATCAATTCCCAATTCGGATAATTAACACCGGCAAACACTATCGGAACCTGCTTTGCCAAAGGGTGTCCACATTTCAGCAATGAATAGGTAGCCTGATCCTCATTCACCAAAATCACCTCCGGCTTCCAGTCCTTTAAAGAATTAAGTAACTGTCTCATTCTCTCCAGTTCCGGTTGCTCCTGATAGCTTTCACAATCCAGATAGAGCGTCCTTATATCCGGATCAATGCCTAATTTATTAAAATCTTCCTCTATCAACCGGTTAAAGTCAGGATAGGCAGCATAACTGAACTCATAAGAATGAATAACCAGTATACGACGCACCTCCTTTTCTGAACAGCCAGTAACAGATAACAGCAAAAAAAGCAGATATGTAAGTTTAAGAATTTTCTTATACATGTGTTTTTTACTAATAAAAGATATAACGTATACCAAACTGAAGCTGCCAGCAATTACCAGACAAACGATTGGGCATAAACGTTTCTGAAGGTAGTGTAACTATCCCGTCATTCGTCTGCGTCACCATAGTATAAACCGGCTCGTTTACTGCATTTACCCCCTTAAAGTTCAACAACTTATTAGTTCTGACACTCTTTGACACTCCCCAAGAACTATTCAACAAATTACCAATATTCATAATGTCTACACTAAACTGTAAAGTATTCATTGTCTTCCCGGCATTTATCCGGAAGTCCTGTGTAATACGCAAATCGATGCGATTAACCCAGGGCAGAAAGGCCCCGTTCGTTTCAGCATATTCTCCTTTATGTTTTTTAAGATAAGGATCCTGGTTTACAAAAGCCCAGAAAGCATCCCGTTGTTCTGCGGCTGTGAAGGTACGGTCTCCTACTTTCTGGTCTTGGAAGTTCAGTTCCGTTGAGCTGGACGGAATATACATCAAGTCAAAAATATAGCCATCGTTATTCATATCATTATCGTACAGATAAGAATAAGAGCCTTCACGTTGCCCGGTATAGAAAAGAGAAACAGACGTTGCGTAATTATGTGCATACCGTATAGCATACGATGCTTCTGCTATCAACCGGTGAGGAGAATACAGATAGGAGGCATTATGCAAAGTCAGATAGTTGGCTCCTTGCACAGAAGGTTCCTGTTTCCAGGCCCCATCTATCTGATTACTCTGATTATTAGAAAGTGTGCGCGAGCAAGTATAAGTATAGGATGCCATCAGATTCAATCCTTTTACCGGCATCATATGCAATGCAGCACTCAGGTTATAACTATATCCTTTATTCGTATTCGTCATCAGCATAGCATCCGTAATTTCCGGATGAATGTATTTCTCATTATTCCCCGGATAAAGATAACGTTTGTCGGGACCTGAAAAAGTAGACATCTTCGGATCATCCGGAGCTATCACATTAACATTCTGCTGTAAGATAGCATTGATATCTTTGATGAAAGTTCCTTCCAAAGTCATATCTGCCTTAAAGGGTAATGGCAACTGACAGTCCAGGGCCATTGATGTTTTCCATACCTGAGGAGTCTTGAAATTACGGTCGATTGTAATAATATTGTTTACAGCTCCGGGGTCCGTCGGGAAACGATCGGGAAATTGAGGAGCTACTTCCTGTAACACTTGTTGCGGCATACGAATGCCTGCAGCCAAAGCAGCAAGCAAAGGATCTCCCACAGTGGTTGTTGAAACGGTTGTTTGCAGCATACCACTTCCTTCCTGCATCTTTGAAAGAAAGATTAAAGGAAACCGACCGGTAAAAAGCCCTGTACCTCCACGCAGTTTGAGCCGGTTATCACCTAACAAATCATAATTAATACCCACTCTTGGAGAAATAAGTGGAGTGGCTTTAGGCCAGCTACCGGTACTCAATGCCTTTCCGTTAAAATCGTATCCGGTAATAGAAGGATTCTCATACCGTTTATTTACATAGAAAGGAATATCCATACGAACACCATACACAAGTTTCAAACAGGAAGATACATTGTAATCATCCTGTGCATATACCGAAAACTGATTGTAATGTACAGGCGATAATGCACGGTCTTCTCCTGTCAGTGAATAGGTCATTGCAAAAGCAACCGGAGCCATCCGGTTGACAAAGTCATCATAGCTGGCATACCGGTAATATCCCGCTCCATAACGCATGTAGCAGTTGGATACATCTTGTGATTCAAAGCTAAATCCCGTACCCAAGTTATGGGCTCCTATCTGCACGGAAAAATGATCGGTAATAGCCCATACTTTTTCTGTAATGCCATTTCTCCATGCATGCTGGTCATAACCGGCATTCATGAAAGCACGGTTTGTCCCTCCTTCATCGGGTTTCATAATATCTACTGTCGGGAAGTCTCCGTTACATTCACGTTTGTTACCATCATTAAAAGTAAAGCTTACCAATAGTTTATTATTCATCATCATCCCCAATCGGCTATTCAATTCAGCAGTCAAAGAGTTCACATTATTCAACTGCTTCCAGGTCGAATTTCGGAAAGTCATAGAGTAACGGCCCACCGGAGCCCCATTTATATTTAAAGCTGCGCCCACTACATTGTTATCTTTCTGCTGGGAAGTATAGTTATAACGTACCATGAGTTTATGGCGTTCTGAAATATTCCAGTCCATACGCACCATTGCACGGTAAGTATTTGTTCCTCCGCTAAAGTCCGTCCATGAACCTGTATCATAGCCATACATTGTTTTCAGATCATTGGAAAAGCGACGCATGTCCGCGTCGGTAACACGAGATATCAAATGTTCCACATCTTCTCTCCCATCAACAGAAAGTTTCCATTTATGCATCGGCTTCGGTTCATTCTCATACTCTCCATTGACAAAAAAGAAAAGCCGGTTCTTCACGATTGGCCCTCCCAAAGTAAAACCATAAATATTACGCCGCTCTTCCGAACGTTCACCCAAATCTTCCCCGTCCACTTTATTTCCACGGAGATTCTCGTTCTTAACATACATATATCCGGAACCACGAAACTGATTCGTACCACTCTTGGTCACCGCATTAACAGATGCTCCGATAAAATTAGTCTGCCGCACATCATAAGGAGCAACACTCACCTGAATTTCATCCAGTGCATCTATGGAAATCGGATTACCACCACCCGGTAAGACAGCTCCATCCAGTCCCATACTATTATTAAAGTTTGCTCCATCAATACTATAATTATTCATTCGTTGATCCCGTCCTCCAAAACCACTGCCATTGGCATAAGGTGATAGTTTTGTAATATCACTCAAACTACGGTTAATGGTTGGCAACCGATTGATATCCTCAATAGTTATATGTGTGGAAGCACCAGTTTTCTCACCGGCAAACTTTGAAGACATTCCTATCACTACCACTTCATCCAGCTCTGTCGACGAACTCAACATAGCATTACATGAATAATTCTCAGCCAACCTTAAATAGATATCAGTAAATACAGCTCTGCGATGACCCACATAAGATATTGCAATCCGATAAGGGCCACCGATACGCATCCCCTGCATTTGATAATTCCCCTGAAGATTAGTGATAGTCCTATAATGGGTTCCCGAAGGTTCATGAACAGCCATAACAACAGCACCAGGTAACGGTTCTTTATTTTCATCTGATACAAGACCACTCATTGAAGACGTAGTGACCTGAGCATAACCCACTGTATAGCAGAATAAACAGCAAATTAGAAGTATTATTTTGTTCATGCTTTTCACTTTATAAAGAAGATAAACGATCTTTTATCTTCTTTATGATAATTGCGACAAAGATAAATAAATTTCGCAAGAAGAAAGGACCTTCTTAAAAAAAATCTTATTATTCATATACAAAGAAAATACTGAGTAACAGACAGCCATTTTTCTCACATAAAAAAAGTCCCGAACAAATTGCCCGGGACCTTTTTTATGTAAAAAGAATAGTTCGATCAGCGTTTACCCAACTGAGCATCAATAAAGAAGACACCTGCATCACCTGCACGTTTCAACTTATCTACAATCTCCATAGCAGTAGCTTCTTCTTCTACCTGCTCACGAACAAAGCCCCAAAGGAAATCCTGTGTTGCATTGTCTTTTTCGGAAGAAGCAATGGCTACCAGGCCGTCAATCATTTTAGAAACATGGCATTCATGTTCATATACATGCTCAAAAACTTCCAATGGTGTACCCCATCCCGTAGGCACTACATCAATTTTGTCTACTTTTGCTATACCACCACGTTTTATGATATACCCGGCAATAGCATAAGCATGCTCCATCTCTTCCTGTGATTGCTTTTTCAACCAGGAAGCAAAACCGGTATACCCCTCTCTTTCAAGGTGGAAAGACATAGATAAATAAAGGTTAGCAGACCACATCTCTGCTGTAACTTGCTCATTCAGAACTTTCTGTAATTTCTCTGTCATCATAATAATTATATATTAGTGAATTAAACTCTTTACTTTGATTTCACAAGAAATATAAACATCGGTAAATCACTATCTGTAAAATCAGAATCCATTTTATATAAAAACAATTGACGCTTCTTATTTGTTCTAAACAAATTTAATTTTTCATACTAATTCATCCGATGTATACCCTTTCGGCAGTTCACGACAATTATAGGATGAAGCCATAATTTCGCCATATGCACCCGCAGAACGGAGCGCAATCAGGTCACCACGTTTCACTTTATTCAAATCGATCGCTTTACCGAAAACATCGGACGATTCACAAATAGGACCTACTACATCATAAGTCTGCATCGCCTCATCAGAAGTAAGATTCTCCATCTTGTGATGTGCCTGATAAAGTGCCGGACGAATCAAGTCCGTCATTCCGGCATCGAGAATAGCAAATTTCTTATTGGTGCCCTGCTTCACATACAACACCTTAGAAACAAGCGTACCACACTGCCCCACTACTGCACGTCCCAGTTCAAAATGCAATGTCTGATGCGGACGCAACTTCAACTGACCCGCATAGGTAGCAAAATAAGCCTTGAAATCAGGAATTGACTGACGATTGGGATGATCGTAATCAATACCGAGTCCACCACCCACATTAATATGCTTTACAAAAATCTGACGTGCCTCAAGTTTATTCTGCAATTCGTTTACCCGATTACAAAGAGCAATAAAATCACCCATATCGAGTATCTGCGAACCAATATGAAAGTGCAGACCGATAAAGTTGATATGCTTCATCCCCAAAGCCACATCTATCACTTTGTCCATATCTTCCATACTGATACCAAACTTATTCTCAGCAAGTCCGGTAGTGATATTTGCATGGGTATGTGCACCTACATTGGGATTGATACGAAAAGCAACATTTGCCACTTTTCCTTTGGCAGCAGCCAGTTCGTTAATAATCTCCAGCTCGGGGATAGATTCTACGTTAAAACAGAAAATATCATAATCCAATCCAAGTTCAATCTCCCAATCGGCTTTACCCACACCGGCAAATACAATCTTCTGTGCAGGGAAACCAGCTTTAATAGCTGCACGTATTTCGCCCCCACTGACACAATCGGCACCCAATCCACTCTCACGAATGATGGTGAGCACCTTCGGGTTTGCATTTGCTTTCACAGCATAATGTACGTCGAAATGTTCATAACGGGCTACTTCTTTATTGATAGCAGTCAGTGTGTCACGCAGCACTTTTGTATCATAATAATAAAAAGGGGTACGCAACTCACGAAATTTATCAATAGGGAATATTCCTTTCATAAAAGATACTTTGTTTTAGGTCTACCACAGAGAGGACAGAGGCACAGAGTTTGAATTTCTTTTAATACCCTGTGTCCTCTGTGCCTTCTTATAGTAGATATGTGATTATTATTTTCCGTTGAACAGCATATCACTCAACGATTGTAACGCTACCTTCTTATCGCACTCACGGATAAGGAAAGAAATGTTGTAATTACTACCACCGAAGGAAATCATACGTACCGGAATATCACGCATCGCATCAAGTGCCTTGCTTCAAAGCCTACATTTTCCCATTCAAGGTCTCCTACCACACAAATGATACACATGTCTCTATCAACCGTTACCGTACCATATTTCTTCAAGTCGTCCAGTATCTCGTTCAGATGCTTGGTATTATCTACGGTAACAGACACACCCACCTCTGAAGTACAGATCATATCAATAGACGTCTGATAGCTTTCAAAGATTTCAAATACTTTACGCAAGAATCCGTGAGCCAGTAACATACGGCTGGATTTAATCTTGATAGCAGTAATATTCTCTTTAGCAGCTACCGCTTTGATTTTTCCTTTCTCCGTATCGTTAGAGATCAATGTACCTGGAGCATCAGGAGCCATAGTATTGAGCAGACGTACCGGAATATTGGCATACTTGGCTGGCTGAATACAGGTAGGATGAAGAATCTTGGCACCAAAGTAAGCCAACTCGGCGGCCTCCTCAAAATGCAACTGACGCACCGGAGAAGTCTTGTCCACAATACGCGGATCATTGTTGTGCATCCCATCGATATCTGTCCAAATCTGTATTTCAGAAGCATTGATAGCCGCACCAATCAAAGAAGCAGTATAATCGCTACCGCCACGTTGCAGGTTGTCAATCTCCCCATAGGCATTACGACAAATGAAACCCTGTGTAATATAGATCTCTGCATCCGGATAGAGTTCCAGCTGTGCCAGCAATTTCTCCTTAATATAGATAGGATCGGGTTCTGCGTTTTTGTCAGTACGCATGAATTCTAAAGCCGGAAGCAGTACAGACTTCACGCCACACTCCTGCAAATAGAAGTTTACCATGGCAGTAGAAATCAGCTCGCCTTGTGCCAGCACTACTTTCTCTTCGAACAATGTGAAGAGATCCTTCGTATACGAACGAATGTAGTCGAAATGAGATTTGACAACTTCCAGAGCTTTCTGTTTATATTCCGGGGTAGCATAAAGTTCATCAACGTGCTGTTTATATTTAGATTCCAGCTTATTGATAATCTCGTTGGCACCTTCCGGATTCTTCTTGTACAGATAGTCGGAAATCTCCACCAATGTGTTTGTTGTACCCGACATAGCCGAAAGAACAACAATCTTTTTTTCACCATCGGTAATCAATTTGGCTACTTCCTTCATCCGCTGTGCAGAGCCTACGGAAGTTCCTCCAAACTTTAAAACTTTCATTTTCGTTACTGTATTAAAATTAGTATGTATATTAATTATTTTTCTCTGTAAATTCATCCGTCACATCATTGATATGATGCTCCGAACACCGGTATACACGTCCGGGATATTCGCGCAATAATTGCAGATTATGGGTAGTCATCACTACAGATGAACCCGATTCGCAAATACTATGCAACAATTCCACAATGGCCTTTCCAGTTTCCACATCCAGGTTTCCGGTAGGTTCGTCTGCCAGGATAATAGCAGGTGAATTTAGTACGGCACGCGCAATAACAATACGTTGTTGCTCACCTCCGGAGAGTTCGTTAGGCAACTTGTAACCTTTGTTACTCATGCCTACCAACTGCAATACTTCTTCAATACGCTCCTTTATCTCTTGCTTATTCTTCCAGCCGGTAGCACGAAGCACAAACTCAAGATTGTTATATACGGTACGATCTGTCAGCAACTGGAAGTCCTGAAAGACAATACCAAGTTTACGCCTCAGTTGCGGGATGTACTTACGTTTGATCGTTTTCATATTATATCCCAGCACTTCCGCTTCACCATCAGCGATATCGAGTTCACCATAGAAGGTTTTGAGCAGGCTCGTTTTTCCCGACCCTACCTTGCCTATCAGATATACAAACTCACCTTTGTGCAACTGTAACGTCACGTCACTCAGCACGCAAAGTTCTTGCTGATGTATCTCTACATTGTTATATGTAATCAGTGCTTCGTCCATGAGGCGCTATGTCTTACCTGCAATTCGCGTGCCAGGTCTTCGATGCGATAGCCTTTAGAAGTTAGCAGCACGATGAGGTGATATATCAAATCGGATCCTTCGTAAATCAACCGTTCATTGGTTCCATTAGTAGCCTCTATAACTGTTTCTACCGCTTCTTCACCCACCTTTTGAGCTATCTTATTGATGCCCGATTCAAAAAGGCTGGTAGTATAAGATTTCTCCGGCATCTCTTCGTGACGCTTATCAATAAAATCCTGCAGCAGTTTGAGAAACATTACAGGTTCTTCATTCTTTTCGCCCCAACAAGTATCTGTACCTGTATGACATACAGGGCCAACCGGGTTAACCTGAATCAACAGTGTGTCATTGTCACAATCGGCTTTGATAGAAACCACATTCAGGAAATTACCGCTCTCCTCTCCTTTGGTCCAGAGACGATTCTTGGTACGGCTGAAAAAAGTTACTTTCCCGGTCTCTACAGTCTTGTCATAAGCTTCCTTATTCATAAAACCAAGCATCAGCACCTTACGGGTGTCATTATCTTGTATGATAGCGGGAACAAGCCCATTCATTTTATCAAAATCCAACATCATTCTATTTACGATTTAACGATTTACTATTTACGATTGAAATTACTTCTCCCCTCTCAATTCTCCCTTCTTACAGTAATTCCCTGACTGCAAAGATACGATTTTAAATCGGGAATTTTGATTTCTCCGAAATGAAAAACACTGGCAGCCAGCGCAGCATCCGCTTTGCCAAGAGTGAAAGCATCCCGGAAATGTTCCACCGTACCGGCCCCTCCCGAAGCGATAATAGGTATAGAAAGTTGCCCGGCAAGCGAAGCAAGTGCTTCATTGGCATATCCGGTCTTCACACCATCATGATTCATGCTGGTAAAAAGTATCTCTCCGGCACCCCGTTCCTGAGCCTCTTTGGTCCATGTCAGCAATTCTTTATCAGTTTCTATACGGCCGCCATTCAGGTAACATTTCCAACCATTTTCAGTCATCTTGGCATCTACGGCAAGCACGCAAACCTGCGAACCGAAGTGCTTTGCTATATCATCAATCAATTGCGGATTACGAATGGCAGAAGAGTTTACAGATATTTTATCGGCACCGGCATTCAGCAAACGATCCACATCACTCAATTCATTGATCCCTCCTCCCACTGTAAAAGGGATATTAATATTAGCAGCAATTCGTTTCACCAATTCGGCAAAGGTCTTACGCCCTTCATGACTGGCGGTAATATCAAGAAAAGTCAGCTCATCAGCTCCCTGTTCGCTATAAGCACGTCCCAGTTCAACCGGATCACCTGCCTGACGGAGGTTGACAAAATTGGTTCCTTTTACAGTCTGCCCATCTTTTATATCAAGACAGGGAATAATTCTTTTTGCTAACACGATACTAATATTTACGATTGGACAATTTACTATTTACGATTGAAAATACTATAAAAAACGGTAGAGATCTTTCAAGGTGATATGTCCTTCATAAAGCGCTTTGCCGAAAATAACGGCAGGCACTCCGGCTTCATGGAGGGCTTCAATATCATCCATGTTACTGACTCCACCACTTGCTATCAGATAGAGAGTGGGGTGTTCAGCAAGTATCTCTTTATACAGTTCAATAGAAGGCCCGGCAAGCATACCGTCACAACTGATATCCGTACAGATCACTTTCTCTATCCCTTTATGAATATACTCTTTCAGGAAAGGGAAAAGATCACAGGCACTCTCATCTTTCCAGCCATTGACAGCAATCTTATGATCTTTGACATCGGCTCCAAGAATAATTTTCTCACTGCCATACTTGTCTATCCAACGGCAAAACAGTTCAGGATTCTTCACAGCTATACTTCCTCCGGTTATCATCTCTGCACCACTCTCAAAAGCAATAATAAGATCCTCGTCACTCTTTACCCCACCACCAAAATCGATAATAAGAGAAGTACGGGCAGCTATTTGCTCTAACGTGCGGTAATTTACCACATGATGAGAGGCAGCCCCGTCAAGATCTACCACATGCAAGCGACGAATACCGTTGGCTTCAAACTCCTTGGCCACTTCCACCGGGTTCTCATTATACACCTTTTTACTGTCATAATCTCCCTGAGAAAGGCGAACGCATTTCCCATCGATAATGTCAATAGCTGGAATAATTTCAATCATATTATTATTTACAATTTGACGATTTACGATTTGACGATTGAAAATACATCAGACTGTACTCTCCATCGTATAATCATGAAAGTTATAGATCCAAAAAGTTTCTCAATATCTTCTCTCCTGTCCCACCACTCTTTTCAGGATGAAATTGTGTAGCGTAATAATTATCTTTATGCAAAGCAGCACTGAATGGGTGTATATAATCTGTCTCGGCAGCCGTAAAATCACAAACGGGTACATAGAAGCTATGTACAAAATAGACAAATTCATCCTGCGTGAAACCCTTAAAAAGTTCACTATTCAGATGTCCTATCGTATTCCAGCCCATATGCGGTACCTTATCCTCATGCTTGTGTGGGATAAAACGTTTTACCGGCACATCAAAAACTCCCAAACAGTCCACATCCCCTTCTTCAGAATAACTACACATCAACTGCATCCCCAGGCAAATACCTAACACCGGCTGACGGAGATTCTTGATCAATTCATCCATCCCGGTAGCCCGCAAGTGATTCATGGTAGTCTCAGCCTGTCCTACTCCAGGGAAAATCACCTTATCGGCAGCCTGCAACACCTCCTTATCAGCAGTGATCACAGCCTCCACTCCAAGACGCTTTAAAGCATAGTCTACAGAGCGGATATTCCCGGCATTGTATTTTATTACTGCAACATTCATCCTTATTTAGTTGACAGTTGACAATTGACGATTGACAGTGAGTTCAAATAACCAGACGCTTACAACGCAGCAATTGTCCACTGTCAATTGTCAATTGTCAACTAATTAAATATTACCGTTTTATTTTTATAAGCCAATACCTTGCGTTCGATATGCTTCTGCACGGCACGCGAAAGTACAATTTTCTCCAGGTCCTTACCCTTATTAACCAGATCTTCTATCGAATCTTTATGTGTGATGCGCACAACATCCTGTTCTATAATAGGTCCGGCATCCAACTCAGTCGTTACATAATGACTGGTAGCACCAATAATTTTCACACCTCTTTCAAAAGCAGCATGATAAGGTCTTGCACCTACAAAAGCCGGAAGAAAAGAGTGGTGAATATTGATAATTTTATTAGGATAAGCATTGATCATCTGCTCTGAGATAACCTGCATATAACGCGCCAGGACAATAAATGTGATGTTATGTTTAGCCAGCAGTTCCATCTCTTTACGTTCCTGCTCTTCCTTCGTCTCTTTTGTGATAGGGAAAAGGTAGAAAGGAATACCGAAACGCTCTGCCACATGCTGCAAATCGGGATGATTACTAATGATCAGAGGAATTTCCACATTCCACTCTCCTGCCGTATACCGTGCCAACATATCAAAAAGACAGTGCGACATTTTGGATACAAATATAGCCATCCGTGGTTTCACATCTGAGAAATAGAGACGGAAATTCATGCCATACTTCTGGGCGTAGAGTGTTTCAAAATAATCTTCAATCTTTTCCTGAGGAACCAGGAAATCTTTCAATTCCCATTCAATACGCATAAAAAAGATGTTTTCCACATGGTCTACGTACTGGTCCAGATAGATAATATTTCCTTTGTTTACCGTGATAAAGTCTGTCACCTCGGCCAGGATACCCGGTTTATCGGGACAGTGCAATAACAGTTTGGCAGTTGTCATCATTGTTTCTACTATTTTACTAATTCATGCAGCGTTGTTTCACTGCCTGCGATTTTAGCTTGCAAAAATAACTAATTATTGCAAAATAGCGAATAATTTGAGCAAAAAGTTTACTTTAAAAGCAAGAAATAGATCAGATAGAAAGATTGGAGTTCAAAATTCAAAAAGAAATAAAGAAAATAATGTCATCATTTTAAGGTATTCAACCGCACGACAGGCAGAAAAATATACATGAAACGAGATACAAAGATACAGATAGAGGCAAAACAGCACCATATATTACTGTATTACAAGCAATTAAAAACTACGTACTTTATAGATATAAACTATCTATTTTAATACTGCTTTAATTAGGTATTTAACGCACCATTAAATACGTACTTTTGCAGCACATAAAATCAATTGTCTAATCTACGAAGAAAATATATTAACAACACACACCTTTTGAAGCATTAGAATTCCTCTATTGAGAAAGAAATAAAAAGAATTTCTATTTTTTATTCCAACAGAAACACCTCATAATGAAGCACAAAGCAAAAAATGGCTATTTTATTCACAAAAAAACTTTTTGAAAGTATTGCAAATTACGTAAAAACAGCTACCTTTGCACCCGCAATCGAGAGAGAAAGCTGATTAAAATGAAATACTGGTGCGTTAGTTCAGTTGGTTAGAATACATGCCTGTCACGCATGGGGTCACGGGTTCGAGTCCCGTACGCACCGCTTCTTGATTTATCAAAGAAGTGTAAACAGTAAAATCAGATTAATCAAATAAATATTTGGTGTGTTAGTTCAGTTGGTTAGAATACATGCCTGTCACGCATGGGGTCACGGGTTCGAGTCCCGTACACACCGCAAAAATAAATAGTAAATTTAAGCAATCCTCTGTATTCACTTGAAATACAGGGGATTTTTTATTCTTTTCTAAATACGCCGAATGGATATGGCTGAAAAAGTGTTGGTTCGTGTGATTTCAGGAGATTACTTTTCGATAGTCCCCATCACTTTTTTTCTTGAAACCGTTACCAAGAAGTGTTTTTACAGAGATAACATTCTCTTCACAGGGATCTGCCACCATCTCTTTAGCTCCGATTCCAATAAGTTTTGCTTCCAGCAACTGAATGATAATCTTACCGATACCTTTGTTCAAATACCCCTCTTCGCCAATCAGGTAACCTATTTCATAAGTATGATTTTTCGCTGTAACATCGCCATACAATGACTTAAAGTCATGCCCTTCTTCCTCTAAATCTTTGATATAAAAACAATCGCCATAGAGACAATATCCGATTTTCCGGTCATTGTGATAAACGATGAAATGCGTCAAGAAACCGTATTTCCCGTTTCTTTCGCTTATCTCATATAACCAATCCTCTTTGTCACCAAACCATTTTTTGATATATTCTTTGTCAAGCCAACTTTCAAACAATGGTATATCTTCGTCTGTCAGTTGCTTTAATGTAATTTCTTCCTTATTTATTCCCATAGTGTAAAATACGTATTATTGCAGGTTAATAAAATATGCAATGAAACGACTCAAAAATCCTTCGCAAAGAAACTCTCAAAGCCCCTCAGAAGAAATTACCGGAAAGAAGATACGTTGCAGAATCACAATACTATCTTATACAAAATGTGTCTGTACAGAGGATGTTCAGGCTCCACTAACGGATGATTGAACTCTTTTATGCGTGTCATACCTATTTTTTGCATCACATGCTCTGAACGTTTATTAAGCAATGAAGTAAAAGAGACTATCTCTTTTAGCTTTAATTCCTCTTTTGCATAATTCAAACAAGCAATAGCAGCTTCCGTAGCATACCCTTTGCCCCAAAACTCGGGTAACAGTCTCCATAAGATTTCAACAGCCGGAACAAAGTCTACTTCAAATGTAACATTGTGCAATCCGACAAAGCCAATAAAAGCTCCAGTCTCTTTTTCCTCAACAGCGTATGCCCCAAATCCATATATAGTAAATTCCTCTTGTATTTGATTGTACAATGCAATCGTCTCTTGATAAGACAATTTTTTCAGAAAATACTCCATGACTTTATCATCACTGTTCAATCTGGCAAGATGCGAGATATCTTCCTCTTGCCAAGAACGGAAAATAAGGCGCTGGGTTTCAAAATATTGCTTCATCTGATTTGTTTTTTTATATCATTTCAATTGCTTTTCCTCTTTCCGGCATACACAGCCCATCAGGTGATCGTTAATAAACCCCGAAGCCTGTAAGTGAGCGTAACAAATCGTAGATCCGAAAAATTTGAATCCACGCTTTTTCATATCCTTACTCATCGCATCGGACTGGGGAGAAGATACAGGAATTTCGCTCAATGAACTAAAGGTGTTGACAATCGGTTTTCTGTCGGGAAAGAATGAGAGCGTATAGTTGTAAAAACTACCAAACTCTTTTTGTATAATGAGAAATTGCCTTGCATTAGTGATGGTTGATTTTATTTTCAGGCGGTTTTTCACAATACCATCAAACTGGACCAATCGTTGCACATCTTCATCGGTCATCTGTGCCACCCGCTCGACATCAAAATCACAAAAGGCTTTACGATACCCCTCTCGTTTTCTGAGAATGGTAATCCAACTCAATCCGGCTTGGGCACTCTCCAACACAAGAAACTCGAACAGTATTTTGTCGTCAGTCACCAATTGCCCCCACTCCTCATCGTGGTATTTTACATACAGTTCGTCGGTTCCACACCAACCACAACGTCCATTTATTACATCTTTCATAAGCATATATTCTTTATTTTACCCACCGTTTGAGTTTTTGAAAAAAAGTTTTCAATGTTAATTATACGATTATTCTATTTCCGGCGCTTCCCAAACACCTGTTTTATTCATTCGATAGCTTTTCTCTATCTTTTTCGGAGTGTCAGCCCCTAAAGCATAAAGTATTTCACGAGTAAACTCCAAAGCGGAAAAGCCGTTAGCAGTTACAATATTACCATCTCTTACTGCTGGTTTATCGACATAGTGGCATTCGCCTTTATAGCCTGCTCCGCCATATTCTTTCAGATAATCCAATCCGTTGCTGGTATGGTTCACCTCATTCAGGAATCCGTGCATTCCAAGAAAAACCGAAGCGTTGCAGATGCCTGCAACCAGTTTTTTGTTCCTGATGGCATCTTCTACTAACGGGACAACAAGTTCGGCACCTGGAGTAAACCAGCTCATACCTCCGATTAATACTACTCCGGCATAATCAGCAGGAATATCGTTGATACCGTAATCGGGCAATACCTTGAATCCACCGCACGAGACAACAAAGCCTTTCGTTACCGATACCGTTTTAACTACATATTTGCTCTCACTTCCGGGTTCAACTCCCCAATTTAGGTTTGGAGCAATATAGGCTCCTTCCCAATCGGCAAAATTATCGAGCAGTACAAATAAAATCTCTTGTTTCATCCTTATATTTTTTGTTTAAAGTAAATCATCTCTTTTAGTAATACCCCATCTTCAACCATTTGGTGATCGTAGTTGTCAGTAAAAAAGTTCTCCACCCGATGGGAGTATTCAAAACCACAATTCGTATAAAAATTAACGGCACCCGGCACATCGCCCGTGCCAACTATCATTTGGCGATACGTTCCAAGCAGCAGTCTATCATGGACTCCTGCTCGTCGGCAAGCAACAACAGATACAAATTCAGAGACAGATTCCCACACAGCATCTTCAGAAAGAAAATGGGTTGTATTTTTCATTACCACTTTATTTAATTCTTTCATAATAGAGCATATCGACAAATTGAGCATTTTTATATGCCCCTTTGGTAAAGATACATTTTAGTGTAAATCCAGCTTTTTCAAGCACTTTTGCACTTGCTTTATTGTAGTCAAACGGAGTAGCGAAAAGTCGAACAACCTCCGTTGTTTTAAAATAATCTTCCACAGCTTCGCTCAGGGCAGCAGACATAATGCCTTGCCCCCAATAATCTTCACCGATATAATATCCAACCTCTGCCGTAAACCGTTCAATATCCTCACTGCGTGTAAATCCGATATTACCAACGACTTCACCATCCACAACAATACCATAACAAGTCAACAGTGGGTCATTTTGCTGAAAGTTGATAAACCACGCTGCATCCTGTGAAGTATATGGATAAGGAAGAGCATCACGCAAGTTGTCCCAAACTTTTTTATTATTCAATTGCCGAGCCAAACTGTCTGCATCATTATCCATCAGTGGACGGAGCGAAAATTTATTATTATTATTCATATCATCACTTATTTTACCGTAACTATAAACACTTCACTACCAGACGTAAAGTTATTATCACCCAACAGTAGAGAACTTGCCGCACAACAGCAAAATTTCACTGTCATTTTTTGAGTATCCTCTTTAGATAGTCGATATTCAGCAAATTCACTGTCTCAAAAACTCCTTTATAAAACACAGCAAAATTATTGAAGACACAAGGTAATTCCTTAGCTTTTTGCAACGTATCTACTTGAATTAAAGATACAGGAAAGTCATTCATCACACAATACTGCGCTATCGTCTCAATGTATTGATAAACGTAGGGGCATTGCATATCATAATAAATCGTCAGCTCTTCATTCTCTATTTTCAGCTTTTTAGCATTTTGTGCAAATGTCGGTACAGTTCCGTCAAAAGAAAGAGCAAGCAATTCATATCCGTTATCGGTAGTATCAACCACCTCAAAACCAAATTTCTTTGCAAATGATTGATCGGAAAGCCAGTTCTTCTGTTTTTTTGCCCCAAGCATACAAATACCGGACTTCCCCTTTTCTCTGGCATCAGCCAAACAATACTCCATCAACGATTTCCCATATCCGTTTCCTTTCGGACTACCCAAAACCCATAAGCAATACATATAATAATAGTTGTCACCTATTATGGGAACCCAAGCTGTCTCAAGAGGTGCATATTCAATAAAAACCGTAGCTTTTGCATTTAACTTTCTAAAGACATGCCCCTCGTTTAGCCGGTCAGAAAGCCATTTTCGTTTGGCATCAATACCTGGGTGGGCTTTCTTACTACGGATAATGCAGCACAAATGCTCATTGACAAGGTTCTCCGTTGTTAAGTTTACAAAATCAGTATTCATATGTATCTCTTACTTCAAATTGGATATTATCAATATAACCGGTCACAATCATATCGCTTTTTTACCGATGTTGGCAGATTGTAAAATACAAATATAGTGAATTTATGCAGATCGCCTCTATTTATGCAAACTGTTTCTCAATAATGAATACCTCCTCTCTTTATGTTCCTTATCGACCGAAAGGCCTGAATTCAGCTATTCCAGTTAGCCAGGTTTTATTTCATGCAATCAATATATTACAAATGAATATCTGATGTTGAAGAAAAAATATAAAATATTTTGTATAAAGCCATCCTTGCTTTACTGAAATATACTACTTTTGCACGATATGAATCAATATATGAAAATCATTGTCCCAAAATTTAAATATATTCTTGGTTTTATTCTCTTATTAGGAACTTTCTTATGCGGATATAATTTCAAACAGTGGTATGTCATAAATCACCGGGTGAAAAAACAGATATCTCTCGTATATTCTTTTTCAAGGAACAGTGTTGGCTACGGAAATTTTGAGAAACTTATCACCCGGGAACTAAGAAAAAAAGGCATAGAACCCATATTCAATCAATTTTATCTCGACTGTAATCAATTCAATCCTGAAGTTTGTCTTAATAACATAAATAAATACCTCGACGGTATTAAAAGCAAACCAATGGACCTCATTCTCGCAGTAGGAGATCAGGCTACCTTTTCTTTATTATCAACCCGGCACCGTCTCCTGTCTTCTATTCCGGTAGTAGCCTGTAATGTACATTTCCCCGATGAAAAACTTATAAAAGAATACAGTACTAAAGATATTTATATTCTCAGAGACAGTCCGGACTTTAAAAGCAATATAGATTTCATACAATCATTACAACCTAAAGCAGAAATAGAAATTGTATACAATATTGACCTGACCACACTCGGACGTAAATCTTATGATTTATTGACCAAGGTTGTGGATAGAAGGAACGTACAAATCTTAGGTCATAAGTCAGCATATTCCATGGAATATGAATACAAGGAAATGAACGAAATGATGAAGTACTACAATCTTATGGCTGCCGTAGCAAACGACCGTATCAAAGTCAAAAAAGATAAGTTAACCGTAAGCCTTTGTCCTTTCCGCTATATAAAAGGAGCTTCTTTACTTGTAATGATGGAAAAGTCAAAAAGTGAACAGAAGAAAAAAGCATTTTTACTCGATAAATTTGATTCAATGTCGCTCCCAATAGTAAATGCCGTTAATATACCTTCTTTCAGTTGTATTTGCGAGGGGTTCGACGAAGGAACCAAGATTGTGGGTGGCTATATGGCTACAAAAGAAATTTCCGCTAAAGTTGCCGCTGATCTATCCGTGCAATTAATGAATAAAGAAAAGACAGGCACACCTAAAATAAGTGATTTGCCCAAAGAATATGTACTCGACTGGAGTAATATTTCGGCGTATGGCAAACAGGCTACCCAGAACATTCCCCCAAATGTACGCCTTGTCAATTATCCGCTTTATGACCACTATCGTGTTGAACTCTATCTCCTTGCAATGCTATTTATTCTTGCATTCATTATCGTATCGCTCAGCTTGCTGCGAATGCGAAAACGTTCTCGGATAGAACGCAAGAATCTGCAAATACTTGAAGAAGCTCATAAACGTTTAACGCTTTCTACAGATGGAGGTCAGATATCACTGTGGAACATGCAAGAAGATACCATTGAGTTTGATACTAATTATACGCGCTTAATGGGCTTGAAACAACGCTCATTCACCAAAGACGACTTTTTACAATATGCATACCCGGATGACGTACAACTACTGAGTTCATTTTATGAAACACTTTATCAATCTCCAGGTATGGAAATACAGCGGGCACGTTTTTGCTTCAGAAAAAATGAAGACGACTACCAATGGTATGAACTACGATGCCGTAGCCTGAAAAATGCACAGGGTGAAATGATACTGGCAGGTATTATGCAGAATATCCAAAAACTGGTAGAACATGAACAACAACTGATTTTAGCCAAACAAATGGCTGAAAAAGCAGAATTGAAACAGTCCTTTCTCAACAATATAAGTCACGAGATTCGTACTCCACTCAATGCTATTGTGGGCTTTACCAACATATTGGCAGGTGAAGATGCTGATGAAATAGACCGGGAAGAAAAAGAAAGCATGCTCGAAATTATCAATCTGAATAATGAACTGCTTCTAAAGCTAATCAACGATATGCTGGAAATATCACATTTAGACTCCGGTAACATCGATTTTGAAATGAAGAATGATGATATAACAGAGATTGTCAGAGAAATATATAAGCACCATCAACCATTGATTCAACCTTCCTTAAAATTCAGTCTTGAATTGGACAACTCACTCTTCTTGCCCGCCAACATAGATCGTATTCGTTTCACACAAGTTATTTCCAACTTCCTAAGCAATGCAAATAAGTTTACCCAATGTGGCTCCATCACATTAGGATGTAAAATAGATAAAGAACATAATGAAGTTTGCGTGTACGTAAAAGATACTGGCAAGGGAATAGATGAAAAAGAACTTATGATGATTTTTGATCGTTTCTATAAAGCTGATGAATTTGAACAAGGTAGCGGTCTGGGACTATCTATCTGTAAAGTTATTATCGAAAGATTGGCAGGGCGCATAGAGGTACAGTCGGAAGTAGGCATAGGTAGTTGTTTCGCAACAATTTTACCTTTAATCCCTCTCTCTTAAGAAGCATTTATTTAGATAAATTAAGGGCTTCCCAATAGGGATATTTTTATATATCCCGGTCTTTTTATATGAGAAGGTCAACATTCCCTTGAATAAGTAAGGTAATCCATAACTTCCTGTAAATATCCATATATTAATAAATAATGCATCAAATGAAAAAATTACTCTTAGTTTTATGTGCCACAATCGGATTATTGACCGGATGTGGTGATGATGAAAATGAACCTGTTATCCCCCAAGAGTCAGAAGTGACCTTATTCGATAAAAGCACCCAGCCTATTGCCTACATAAACTATGTAGACAAAGATTCTACAATTTATATGTGGGATGGCACTCCAGTGGCTTATTTTGATGGAAAAGAAGACATCTATCATTTCAATGGCCGCTTTTTGGGATGGTATATAAATGGTGTATTATATGACACAGATGGTTATGCTGTTGCAGCCCAAAAAGGGATTGTAAGAGGAGAAATCATAATGAGTAACACTCACCTGGAATCAGTTAAAGGAGTTAAACACATAAAACCTGTTCCCCATATTCATTCATTAAAACCGATAACCCCATCTTTTAAAGATAAATGGAGTACCCGTTCACTATCCCGGCTACTTCTTCAGGGAGACAATACCTCTACAGATTCTCCAATAAAAGAGAAACAATATTAGTGTCGGAACAGAGACTTCAGACCGTCAAATATTCCCGGAAGAGCAACAGTACCATGCATCTCTTCCGGAAACTTTTTATAAACGACCCGTAGATGCCGGTTTTCCATATCGGGAACAATCTTTATTTTCAAACTATCTGCCAGCGAAAACTGATTTAATTTCACTCCGGGACGTCGCTGAGTGGCAAAAGCAACATATAGCTGTTTACCTGAGAAATCCTTCCCAGACACTTTTTCCTCCCACTGTCTCAGGAAAACTCCCTGATCCCACCATAAGCTGGGATCTATTGCCATAAACGTATCAAAGGATCCGGGATGCCGGAGAAGCATCTCTAAAGTGAACAAACCTGCATACGAGTGTCCTACCAGAATATTGCTGCTACCACCCAACACTCTTTTCTCCACTTCAGGACGCAATTCTTCCGTCAGAAAACGATAAAATTGCTCAGCCCCTCCTCCCTGCGGTTTATCCCCGGAATGAATCGTTCCATCCCGTCGTGCTGCCGAACAAGTGGGAGTAAAATCTCTGGTACGATCCGTATTTAATACAGCGACAACAATACATGGAGGTAAAGAAGAAACTTTGGAAGAAGAGAAAAAACGGGTAAATCCTACTACTGAATGAAAAAAGACATCCCCATCCAGTAAATAAAGAACAGGAAGGTTTCTAATCGAGCCCCCGGCCTGTCTTTCGGGTTCATACACCCAATAAGCCCTCTCTTCATTTAATATCTGCGAAAACAGGGTATGCCGGGTTCCTATATGGATAGCATCCTGTGCTTGCACTGAAAAAGGAGTTAGTCCTCCTATCGCAACAAGCAATATTATTATATAAACATATTTCATTTATCGGATTTTTGGTGCAAAGTTCATGGAAAATATTGAGTTTATCAATCCCCACTTCTGGTATTTATTCCCAAAAGAACAGCTCCTTTGAAATCACCCCAAAGACTTACATGCCAAATCGTGACGTATCTACTGATTTACTTTCTTTCTTTGTATATCCACCAAAGCGATAAGAGAAATGTACTGTAAATGCCCGTGAATAGAAAGCATTATCCATATCTAAATGTTGTCCTTTAAAACGGATTTTAATGTTAGGCATCCCGGTTTCAAGAATATCACTGCAACGGGCAGATACAGTCGCCTTGTCTTTGGCAAAGCTCCATTTCAAACCAGCCGTCAGATTAAAAACACTATTTACATCAAACGTCCCCTGTATGGCAGGTGTCTGCACATTCCCATTCAGTTCTAAAGACAAACCCTTATAAACTTTAAATGTATTATCAAGTGATCCGCTGAACAACCATTTCTTCCGGTTGAAAGGTATATCAAAAAAATTGTCACAACGTTGATGCATTTGCATTCCTGTCAAAGTCAGCCGGGAATCCAGCCAACCTCCAGCTTTAAAAGGTAATATGACATTTGCACCCCACAAGCGCATATAGTTCCAGTTCGTATTTTTATAAATCAAAGCAAGCCTGTCCGTTGACTGATAGGCTGCTTGTACGAAGTAATCCGCCGTGTGCATAAAGAACATACCGAAAATATACTTTTGCTTCAGGATATAATTACCATTCAGATTGTATGTTGTCATAGGCCTTATTCCCGGAGTTCCCCACAATTCGGTATATCCATCTATATAACTGACGAATGATTGCATATCCCAATAGCTCGGATAAGTCTTATCCGTTGACAGCGAAAACTGGAGAATATGCTTAGGTGTCTTCATATAAGTGAATGTTGCTTGTGGATAAACAGCCCATTTATGATAATTACCAATGGTATAATATTCTCCCGTAGCTGAAGCTGAAAACGAAGTCCCTGTTTCATACTCCTTGCTCACCGACACATAAAAATTAGTAGTCTGCTCTTTTAACTTTGAATCCGTATTTTGTGTCTGAATACCACCGCCGACTTCATTATAAATCTGATAGTCATGGTCATTGGCAAATCTATAGGAAGCTCCGTAACCAAAGTTCCAGCCTCTGGTTAGTTGATGGCTTTGGTCTGCATAAATAGAATAACGGTCTATTTTTTGCCCGGCCAACAAATTAAAATGGCTCTGACTATTATCTTCATAATTGACGTTCAGGTTTTGTTCATTATCTGAAGTATAACGGGTATAATCTCCTCCTATTTCCAATCCGAATCCTGAATGATATTGTAGTGATATGTTATGCATACGGGTATCTATGTACTTATCAGTATTACTGGTCTGGTAGTTTCCGACAGTCCGGCTGTTATTGTGTTGATCGGGGCTAAAATTCCCTGTATAAGACACATTTAGATTGTTTTTATCATTAAAATTATATTCAAACGCTGTCCTCAAATTATGATTCCAATATTTGGTACTTATCCGGTTATTCTGATTAATCTCGTATATTTTGTTTTTCAATGTATGTCTGGAATAAATATTCATATATTCCATCTGTTTTACATCACTTGCACCATACATTACATCAAAAGCCATTTTGGGAGTAGACAACCGAAAATTACCGTTCATACTTCCACTATTGAAATAATGGTTCGTATAATCAGCATTTACTTCTCCCTGAAAAGAATAATCATTCGAACGTTTCAACACTACATTAATGACAGCCCCTCTTACATGATATTGGGGTGGCGCGCTATACATTACTTCTGCCTTTTCCACACGATCAACAGGAGTATTTCTCAATAAAGTTTCCAGCTGAGCAGCGTTCATCGTCGTAGGTTTGCCATTCAAAATAACAGTAACACTTCCGGCTCCTGCCAAAGTCAATCCCTCTTTATCTTCTTGTACGCCCGGTAACTTTGTTAAAGCCTCATAAGCATTATTCACCACCTTACCATCAGCCAATTGTGCAAGGTTATACCCAAACGCCCCTCCTCCACTTTCACAAAAGGGCGCTCCGCCTTTATGACTACTTCATCCAAAGCATAATCTTCGGGTTCTAATGTGACAATCCCGATGTCATTCTTCACGTCTGACAGCAATCTGGTTTTATATAACAGATGTTGGATGATCAAACGATATTGCTCCGGATGATGATTCAGCAGAAACACTCCATCCGTATTCGATATCGAAGCGCCTATATAAAGGGAATCCATCGTTTGTAACACAATAGTCGCTCCATCTATTGGTTGTTGATTACTATCTACAATCTTTCCTGTTATTGTCTGGGCTTTTAGTGCTACAGCAGCAATAAACATAAATGAAAATAAGACAAATAGTTTTCGTGTCATCGTTTGTTCTTTTAGGAAGCAAAAAGTGCTACACTATATTTGTCTGCAAAGGTATTGAATATAGTCCTGTTCTTAGAAACTAATTATGAAAGATTATGAACATATAAAAAAACTAATGAATCGGATAGATGGGCATAACCCTAAAATCAGACTATGCCCTTATTTTTATCTATCATTTGCCCAATCCTACCAAATACCCTACTATTTTGGGGTCATAATATGAAAAGAATAAACTTTCTTTTTTATCCAGTTTTGCAATTTCTTCCATATCATTAGCTGACAAAGCAGATAAAAACCGATCTTCAAAAATCAGCGCATAACCGTTTGTTATATGATTCGTATCCCAACTCCGTATTTCCCCCGGCTGAGAAAAAAACACGTCGCAAGGAGTCGCTTCATAATTCTGATTATCAATAGAGAAACTCCCCTCCCCCTCAGTGATGAAAGTGATATCATAATATGTCAATGTATGAATAGGGTTTTCGGATAAAAACCTTTTTATGTATTTTAATTCTACAACATCAATTAATAATTCACTTCCATACTTAGTCTTGTAAAAAGTATATTGAGGAATCGGGTTCTTCATATTCTATATTTAACTTCTGAATAAATATCCAGCAAAGATATTGAATCTCACGAAACTTTTATCACTCCATATACTTTCTTTATACTCATCTATTAAGGCTCTCTCTATTGATGATTCATTTATGCTTCTATCTCCTTCGTAGCTTCTGCATATTGATTGTTATCGACCGGTTCCAGCCAGGTATTTTTATTTGTCTGTGGATTGGTTTCAATAGCAAGATGAGAAAACCAACTAAACATTTCAGACTATTTATCACCTGTAAGAAATACGCTGATCTTTTTCGCTTCTTCTTTCATATCTGATATTTCACCACAGAGGGCACAGAGTTCCACAGAGTTTTTAGACAGAAGAACATTACTCTGTCTCTAACATCGCTGGCACAGGCTAAAAGAGTAACTTCAATCGTAAATAGTAAATCGTCTAATCGTAAATAGATTCAGTTTTAAACCATACAAACAATACCTACAACAAAAAATATGTACTTTTGCAAAACTTTTTTTAGACCTATTATTTTATTCGATGCAATGAGCAAAACAAAAGGTATTTTATATGCAGCAGTGTCCTCCTCTACTTTTGGACTGGCACCCTTCTTCTCTATCATGCTTCTCACAACAGGATTCTCCTCATTTGAAGTACTGAGCTACCGTTGGGGAGTCGCTTCTGCTACATTAATACTTTTCGGTTTAATATCCGGATGCAGTTTCCGGTTAAATAAAAAGGATTTCGGTACTGTGTTTTTATTGAGTTTATTCCGGGCAGCCACATCACTGAGTCTGGTGATTGCTTATCAGAATATAGCCAGTGGAGTGGCCTCTATCATTCATTTCATGTACCCGTTGGGCGTAGCTTTAGCTATGATGCTCTTTTTCCATGAAAAGAAGTCACTATGGACTATTACAGCTATCCTGGTATCTATCGCCGGAGCTGTATTTCTTTCATCGGGAGACATCAGTCACAGTGGAGGTAACACTACCGTAGGAATCATAGCCGCCTGCATCTCTGTATTTTCTTATGGAGGCTATATCATAGGAGTACGAAAAAGCCGTGCAGTGCAGATCAACTCTACTGTGCTCACTTGCTATGTAATGGGAATAGGCGCTCTCCTTTTTATTATATGCGGCAGTTTCACCAGCGGTATCCGGATCGTGACAGACTGGAATACATGGCTGTATATATTAGGACTTGCCTTACCTGCCACCGCCATCTCTAACATGGCTCTGATCAAAGCAATCAAACACATCGGTCCTACCCTTACGTCTATCTTCGGAGCCATGGAACCTCTAACAGCTGTCATCATAGGGACGCTCATTTTTCAGGAATTGTTCACTCTAAAGAGTGTTATAGGAATTGTTCTGATAGTAACAGCAGTTACTATCGTAGTTTTTAGAGAAAAGCGATCAGCGATAAACAATCATTCATCATCCACCGCAAATCATTTACCGTAAAAAAATATCTTTATCAATCGAAAACAAATCCATTCCGGCAGGTGTTGGTATAGGCAGTAAATAATAAAACCTAGACCAAAACGGAAATGAAAACAATTAAATTAATTTTAGCAGTAGGATTTCTGCTCGCCTTTGCTACGGGTACATATGCCCAAAAGCAAAGAACTCAAACCTATCTACCCAAATTTGCCATTAAAACAAATGCCCTCTACTGGGCCACAAGTACTCCCAACTTAGGATTTGAAATAGGACTGGCAAAGAAATTAACTCTTGATGTATCGGGCAATTACAACCCCTGGAAGTTTTCGGACAACAAACAGTTCAAGCATTGGTTAGTACAGCCTGAACTACGTTACTGGCTCTGCGAACGTTTTAATGGCAGTTTCTTCGGCCTGCACGGACACTATGCCGATGTGGACATCAGTAACCTTGACATGTTCGGACTGGGGCATGACCGGTATGATGGTAAACTTTACGGTGCTGGTATATCTTACGGCTATCAGTGGATATTAAACAAACGCTGGAGTATGGAAGCCACCATCGGGCTTGGCTACGCTCACATCAAATATGACAAATATGAACCGGGAGACAACGGTCAGAAATTAGGTCATAATACTAAAGACTATTTCGGTCCTACTAAAGTAGGCCTTAGCTTCATCTACATTATTAAATAATAACCTATAAACCAACTGTAACAATGAAAAGAAATATTATATATCTCCTGCTGGCACTTGTCATAGCACTTCCCGCCAGTGCCCAGAAACTTTACAATGATGCCATCAGTTTATCTGACGTATCACTGTGGCAACAGGGCAACTCTCTTTATATCAGCATGACGATCGATATGAAGAATCTTGTAGTTAGTCCCCAACGTTCACTTACGCTGACTCCGCTGCTGACAGACGGCCAGCACAATGTACCCTTACAGGATATTATAATCAACGGTCGTCGTCGCCAGAAAGCATATATACGGGGTTTGGCAATAGAAAAAGAAAAACCTGCAGGTATCGTTATCCCTTATGATAAAAGAGAAGTACTAAACTATACGCAGGTAATCCCTTATCAGCCATGGATGCAAAATGCAGCACTGAATCTGGTTGAAAACCTCTGCGGTTGTGGCAATAATGAAGAGATGATTGCACAGGAACTCATTACCAACGATGTATCTACCGAGCGAAACGTCTGGCAGCCATGTCTCCGATAGTCGCTTATATTCAACCAGCTGTAGAAGTAGTAAAAACCCGTAGCGAACAATACGAGGCTCATCTGGATTTCCCGGTAAGCAAATCTGTTATCCTGACCGATTTCATGAACAATCATAAAGAGTTGATGAATATTCACTCTATGTTCGATAAAGTGCAGAATGATAAGAATCTCACCATAACCGGTATCAGTATTGAAGGTTTTGCTTCTCCCGAAGGTCCTTTGAAATTCAACGAACAGCTTTCTCAGAAACGTGCCGAAGCACTGAAGAAATACCTGAGTGAGAATGAAAAAGTTCCGGCCAACCTCTATAAGGTATCCTTTGGCGGTGAAAACTGGGATGGATTGGTGAAAGCCTTGGAAGCTTCTTCCATGAAAGACAAAGAGACGTTTATCAATATCATTAAAAATACCAGCGATGATGCTTTGCGCAAAAAAGAAATTATGCGTGTAGCAGGTGGCGTTCCTTACCGTGTCATGTTGAAAGATATCTATCCGGGATTACGTAAAGTAGATTGCAAGATAGATTATACTGTAGTAAACTTCGATGTTGAACAAGGACGTATCGTTATCAAAACAAATCCGAAATACCTGAGTCTGAACGAGATGTACCAGGTAGCCAACAGCTATCCGAAAGGAAGTGACGACTTTGTAAACGTGTTCGATATTGCCGTACGCATGTACCCGAACGATGAAGTAGCCAACTTAAATGCCGCTGCCGTAGCATTAAGCAAGAAAGATGTGAGAACTGCCATAAAGTTTATGGAAAAGGCAAACAAACAGACTGCCGAATATATCAATAATAGTGGTGTATACGATTTCCTTAACGGGGATATAAATCAGTCCATTGCAGCTTTCACGCAAGCTGCCCACATGGGTAATGAAGCAGCAAAAGCCAACTTGAAGCAATTGCAAAAAATACTGGATATGAAGAAGATGCCTAACAAATAGACATCCCATCTGATAAAAAAAGTCCGGATATGGTTAACTAAATAAATCATATCCGGACTTTTTATTCAACTCCATAATGTAACTTATCGTTTTTTGTTTAAATCCGGCATATCACGGATAAAATCATAAAAAAATTTGCTTTTCGGACAGTCAAAACGATCTCCAGTTTTGTTATAAGAATATTATACATTATTAAATCTGACGATTATGACACTGATTCTTGCTATTATTCCGGTTTTACTCCTTATTGTATTAATGGCTTTTTTAAAAATGCCAGGCGATAAAAGTAGTGTCATATCTCTCATTGTAACGATGCTGATAGCCATCTTTGGTTTCCATTTTGCAGTGGACGATCTTGCTTATTCATTCCTCTATGGTGCATTGAAAGCAGTTTCTCCCATCCTGATTATTATCGTAATGGCTATTTTCAGCTATAACGTATTGCTAAAGACCCAAAAAATGGAAATCATCAAGCAACAATTTTCCTCTATCTCTACTGATAAAAGCATTCAGGTATTACTATTGACATGGGGATTCGGAGGGTTACTTGAAGCAATGGCGGGCTTCGGTACCGCAGTTGCTATCCCTGCCGCTATACTTATCAGCCTTGGTTTCAAACCCGTTTTCTCGGCAGTAGTAAGCTTAATAGCCAACAGCGTGGCCACGGCTTTTGGAGCTATCGGCACACCGGTACTTGTATTGGCTAAAGAAACCAATCTGGATGTATTAACCTTAAGCACCAATGTCGTGCTACAGCTTTCCGTACTTATGTTCCTCATCCCATTGGTACTACTTTTTCTCACAGACCCCAAATTGAAATCACTACCCAAGAATGTGTTCCTCGCACTATTAGTGGGTGGTGTATCCCTTGTCAGCCAATATGTAGCCGCACGTTATATGGGAGCAGAATCCCCGGCCATTATCGGTAGTATTCTTTCTATTATCGTAATCGTGATTTATGGTAAACTCACAGCTTCTAAAGAAGAGAAAACACGCAAAAGTTCTCTTCGCGGAAAAGATATCCTGAATGCATGGAGTATTTATCTGCTCATTCTCTTACTGATAATCCTGACCAGTCCCCTATTCCCGGGACTGCGCAATACACTTGAGAACAACTGGATAACACGTATCAGCCTTCCTATCAATGACTCTACAGTGAACTATACCATCTCATGGCTTACCCATGCAGGTGTACTTCTCTTTGTCGGTACTTTTATTGGCGGACTAATACAAGGTGCAAAAGTCAAAGACCTATTCATCGTACTTTGGAATACTGTGAAGCAGTTGAAAAAAACATTCATCACAGTAATCTGCCTTGTCGGCCTGTCAACCATCATGGATACTGCCGGGATGATCTCGGTTATTGCTACTGCCTTAGCTACTGCCACAGGTAGTCTTTATCCGCTTTTCGCACCGGTTATCGGATGTTTAGGTACATTTATCACCGGTAGTGATACTTCATCCAACATTCTTTTCGGAAAACTACAAGCCAGCGTTGCCGGCCATATCAATGTAAACCCCGACTGGCTATCAGCCGCTAATACGGTAGGTGCTACCGGAGGAAAAATCATTTCTCCCCAAAGTATCGCCATAGCTACTTCAGCAAGTAATCAACAGGGAAAAGAGGGCGAAATTCTGAAAGCAGCCATCCTTATGCACTTGCCTATATAGTGATAACAGGAATCATTGTATTTATTTTCAGCTAAAAAGTTAAGTTACGGAAGAAAAGACTTATTAAACTCATCGGGCATATCTTACTGACACGTATGTACGTCATACAGGAAGACGGAAGTAAATTTGAATCTTTATTAATCGCTCCCCTTTCCGTCCTGCTTGAATACCGCGACCAGGGAGTAGGTTCCGCACTAATCAAAAAGGGCCTGAAGCGCGGGCGTGAAATGGGATATAAAGCTGTATTCCTCTGTGGAGATCCTAATTATTATCACCGGTTCGGTTTTAAATCAATTAGTGAATTCGGACTCACCAATCCCGATATTCCCGAACCATACGTGATGGGATATGAACTGGAAGCTGGTGCATTGGATCATGTTACAGGGATAGCAAAGCTCGTATAATTATAATTTCCGGATAGGATGAAAAAGAAAGCCGATATGTCTCTTGTGAAAAGAGATGTATCGGCATATTATTTCTTGTATCGTATTAGTAAAATACCTTAGAAAATTTCAGATAGTATCTGGGATTTGATCTTCTCCCATGAAATATCAGTCAACATATACGGCATTATATCTTCTTCGGCATCATCAAAATATGCCAAACTTTTCATTGCCATAAAAGTGGAACCATCAGGATATTTCTGAGAATAGAAATCTAATATCTTATTTATAGAAAAGCGCTGCAGCAAGAAAGCAATATCAATAAAATCTTTCTTAGTTCCCCTACCAATGATAGCCGTAATCTTCATTGCTGCTATATCCCTTAAACTTGCCATTCGGATACCTTGCATCACCACTGCATCGTCAATCCAGGAATATTGATAATCGACGACATCAATCTTAACATTATTCAACTGATATATATGAATATGCGGTGATTCTTTCAGAACAACCAGCGAGCCGATTTGTTCCAGAGCCATCGTCAACTCATCCTTACTTGCATCCACTGTACCAAAGAAATCTAAGTCGACAGACTTTCGATGCCCTATTTGTAAAGCCAACGCAGTACCTCCTACCAAACGAGTATTATGAAGTATAGGTATACTCTGCAACTTTTTCAGAAGTTCCAGTGTTGTGGAATCGACTGTTGATAAGTGTAACATCTGAACTTTTCTTTAGGAGTATTTGATATTGCAGCAACATAAGCCAAAGCACGAGGTTCCAATTCCCTCATTTTTTTTGCCTCCTCTACAATTTTCGGCAAACCATAATATGAACGAATTATTATCCAATCATTCCACATCCCATATTCCAGCACCCTTTTTATTATGTATTTAGGATACTGTTCTAGGTCAATATCTTCTTTTCGTATATCCCAAAAAAGATGACTGGAAAACGCATTTATACATTCATTTGCTGACATAGAAATTTTTCTTTGAAAACAAAGGTAATGCATTTTATTCAATTTACAAATCTTTCTTTCTCAGATAATAAGGATTAATTGAATTTATGTAAGCAGAAGAACCTCTTCATAAATAATAGATATAGCATGCTTAATAAAAAGACACTACCCAATAAATACCAGTATCCATATTCCCGTAATATCAAATACCCTATTACAACAATTGCCTGCATCATCATATAAATCAATGCCACCACCACATGAGGTATTCTCAGTTCATTAGCCATAATCTGATACATATGTTTCCGGTGAGGTAAACCAATGTTTTCATGCAGCATCAATCGATGAACAATAGTTAACACACTATCTATCCCATACACTACTAACAGTATAATCCAGCTAAAATCCCCGGTTTGAATAATCAACCTCCCAATCAAAAAAAGAATGGTAAATGCAATACTAACCGCCCCCACATCTCCGGCAAAACACTTCGCCCTCTTTCGGAAATTAAAGAAATTGAAAACCAGCACAGCACACAGCATTGTATAAATAAGATCCGGCTCAACAAACGAAACAACCGAATGATTAATAAATGCTAAAGTTCCAAGTATGATCAAAGAATATCCTCCCGTGATCCCATTGATGCCATCCATAAAGTTATAAGCATTGATAATACCTGTGCAAATGATTAACGCTACAAGGATTGTCCACCAGGGAAGAGAGAATAATCCCCATTGATAAAACATCAATCCCATAGCCGAAAAATGAAACACCAATCGTAATACCTGAGAAGTAGATCGGATATCATCAATAAAACTGATTAAGGTGATCAATGTCAGGGCAAGCATGAACCAGGGATATTCAAAATGATTCGTAAGGAAATAAGCCAATACGCCAAAATAGAAGATAACTCCCCCACCCCGTAAAGTGATCCGGGCATGTGAACTACGCTCATTGGGTTTATCGATGATGTTGTATTTATCAGCGATATAAAAATAAAAAAGTTCTGCTAAGAAGAGCAGAACTAAGATTATTAAATAATACACAGCTTTATATATTTAAAAAGTATCTTTAATCGTAAGTCGTAAATCGTCCAATTGTAAATCATTCAAAGGACTTTATTGTCTTTATCAGTCCTTCTTTTGCAGTAACAGGCATTTTATCTATCCCCAAAGCTGCTTTTATCTTTGCGTTACTTACTACATAATTCTCCGTTAGCTTCCGAAGCCGTTCTGTATTCAAAGGCAGATGAAATAAAGTACCAATCCCGGCACATCCTTCCATTATCCCCCTATTTATTTTCCAAATGCGAGATTTCTTTCCCATTACTTCACATATAATAGTTATCAGTTCATTAGTAGACATCGCTTCATCATCCCCATATGATAGATACCACCCGGAACGTCTTTCGTCAATAGTCCTTCTACCACGTAGCAAAGATTATCTATCGAAGTAAACGAACGACGATTCTCAAAAGCTCCCAAAGGCCACGGAATGCCTTTCTTCACCACATTATAAAGCAAATTCAGGTTCCCTTTATTTCCCGGCCCATGTATCATACAAGGTCTTAATATATAAACCTGCTTGTTCAATTGACAGTGGACAGTGGACAATTGACAATTAGCTGCGCTATCATGCTGCATAGCAACTGTCAATTGTCCATTGTCAACTGTCAATTGTTCACCATCAACTGTCAATTTATTAATAATGTACTCTTCTGCCCTGATTTTACTTTCTCCATAAGGACCAACAGGAGTTGGAATAACATCCTCGGTGAGTATATCCCCCACAACGCTATCGGCAGCAGCTTTTACAGAACTGAAAAAGATAAATTTCTTGGCAGAAGATTGAAGAAAGAAATCAAAAATTTTCTGAGTTAAGCCGGTGTTGATATCAAAATAAGATTGGGCAATTGATTGATTTTTCGTGTCATGAGCTTTACCTGCAAGATGAATGATAGCATCAAATTGAGGTAGTTTTTGAAATAAGGAACAAGATGCTTCTATCTCTTTCCAAAGAAAAGTTTTCATCACTCCCTCTTTCTCGGGAGCAATGATATCAAGGCCGTAAAGAGTATGATGAACTTTTAAAGCCATAATAAGATTGGAACCCACAAAACCATGAGCACCGGTAATAAGTATATTCATTCTTTTACCAATAACAATTCAAATACTTTCACTAAATACTTCAAGAATAAAAGCGGCATGCAAGTCCAAATACCATTTTCTTTACAAGCTCTGACTATCTCTTTATTCAATAAAATATTGCTTCTTATAGATGCGGTACTGGTACCCCCTGTACGCATTTTCATAAAATCGAATGGCAAATATTGACTTTTCAATTGATGTACATACAAGAAACGAATAAGGAGCTCATAATCAGCAGCTATTTTATAATCGGTCTTATAGTAACCAAACTCTTCAAAATATTTTCGATAAGTGAAAAAAGTGGGATGAGCAGGCATAAAACCAAATCGAAATATCTCAGGAGTAAACCTCTTAGAAGAGTAATAACGTACTGTTTTATCTAAATTCTGAGGATTTACAAAACGCACGTCTCCATAAACAGCTTGTATATCATCATTCTTGAAGGCTTCAGAAACCTTCATTACAGTATCCTTTCTATGATAAAAATCATCCGAGTTAATAATGCCGATAATATCTCCGGTAGCCATCCGGATACCTTTATTCATGGCATCATAAAGACCTTTATCTTTCTCACTGATCCATTTTAGTTGGCCATGAAACAAAGGTTCATACTCTTTTATTATATCAATGGTTTTATCTTGAGAACAGCCATCTACAATAATATATTCAATATCCGGATAAGTCTGAGATAAAACAGATTGAATGGTATCACGAAGAGTTCGGTAACTATTAAAAGTTACGGTAACTAAAGAAATTTTCATCAAAAACAGTCTGATTCTATTAAATTTTATCTCTCATACCACACCTTTTGATATTGTGAGAATATCGATTTCATGGTATAGCATGCCAGTACTTTTCTCTTTCCGTTAATAGCATAATCAAGATGATTATCAACACCGGAAAACTTATCAAGCACTTCTATTATTGCATCCGCCGATTTTGCTTCAAAACATATCCCAGCAGCCTGTTCACTATCCGCATCTATCATATCCCGAATGGCTCCTACCGGAGTAGCCAACACCGGACACCCCATCGCCATCGCCTCAAGTACTACATTAGGGAATCCCTCTGTATAAGATGGTAGTATGATAGCATCGGCCTTGCTCATATATTCAAGTACTACCTCCGATGGTTGATTACCCAAGAGACAAAACCAGTCACCCTCTCTCCGTTGGGAAATAGTCAACAAATCATTTTTTATTTTTTCATCATAAGGACCTATCATAGTCAAATGAAACTCATTTCTCAATTGAGAAAAAGCATCTAATAATTCATATACTCCTTTAGTCCTTATTATCTGCCCTACAAAAACATAATGATTTTTTTGTTTCTCTTCCACATCTTGATTTGCCAACAAAGCTACTTTAGGCGAACAAGGATTACCTATGAGTCTTGTTTTACTTTCAAACCCGGTATCACATAAAGCCTTATAGGAAGGAGCATCTATAACAATAATCCGGTATGCATGTTTCATATTAAAGCATAACAAGTTCCATTCCCAGTTTTTGCGCTCACTTAATTCTGGTATCCGACCAAAACGATAATGAAAAATACATTTCGCCCTAAAACACTTGGCTATAATAAGATAAAACACATCTTTACATAGAGAAAGTGACCCTGGGGTAGCTATATGAATCACAGCAGGATGATGCTTTAAACATCCTGTAGTCAGCAAATAAAAGATACGTAAAGTATCCACTATTCCACTTATCAACCTATAAACCGGATGACGGGCTTTATTCGGACTTTTATACTTAATAGAACCGTCTACATGAATCACATTTTGAATATTCGCCTGCTGAATATACTCCAACATATTTTTAGTCCAACTTGTAATTCCTCCTGTAGGAAACAATGGAGATAAGAATATGACATTCCTTCTATTTCTCATCTTATCACTCTTGCAAGATTTCTTCCTATTACTACATGATCCGAGAAAGTTCCGGATACAACACTACCACCCCCAACAATAAATACACAAATCTGCCTCATCATTTCACAATTTCATAAATAAATAGGCAATACATAACATGAAGTAGATACCTAAACCTCTTTTTTGGTTCTTTACTATATAAAAAGGGTATCTTTCTTTTGCCATAACATAAAAAATATAGAGAACGGGATACATACAAATAAGTCGACGGGGGTTAATATTACTTGAATTCGCTAATAAAAAAAACAAAAAGATTAACACTGAAAGAATAAGAATATTAGGAAGTGATTTCCGATAATCCTTAAAACGAATAATTTGAATAACACAAAACCATACAACAAACCAAAACGCAGGAGCTATCATCTGTGTTAAACCGATAATTAACTGAGGGAAATCTTTAGCATCAGCCACTAAGTTCCATGAAGGAAAAGGAAACATTTGAGAATATAATATGATTACAAGTTCTTTTATCCCCGTAGGTAATCGATAAATATGTTTCCCCAACCCACCTTCCTCTGCTACCGCCTGAGTGGTATGTTGATAACGTTCTAAAGTTCCCTGAAAAGCCATTATATCAGGAATAATTAAAACACTCAAGCATAGCATTATAACAACACCTATGGTAATTAAACTATAACGAACAATTTTACTTCCTTTAGTTTGCTCGTATACATAAAGTAATGGCATAAAAAGCATGAATAGCCCATGTTCTACTCGAAAATAAAATGTAATAAAGGCCAATACACACAACACCAATAGCCGATAAAATTTAAAAGAAGAATATAACAAAGATAAACCAATTGTATATAATAGTGCGATATGTATATCCCTCAATATCCAAGGTGAATAATAAAATATATATGAACAAAAAACAAAAACAATTGTACTTTTAAAAGCCCTTTTCACAGAAACAAAAGTAGTTAATATACGGAAAACAAAGACAGGTATTAATGCTGCCAAAAATGAAACATTCAATATTTGAAAAAGAACATTATTACCTCCTAAACAATGATTCGCAAAATAGGAGGTGATACCTAAATAAAAATAAGCTCCTTGATTTTCTGTTAAGATAAGATATACCTGATCAGTAAAGCAACCATCAAAAATAGATTTCAAATTGGGGAGTCTTCCTAAATATTGACTCATTTCATAGAAATTCTCCTGATCAGGATATTGAAAGAATGAATTATTATTTATTGCATACGCCCAATACGCAAATAAGGCAAAAATAAAATATAATAAAGAAGACAATAAAAATATTTTCAGTGCCTTTTTCCTCTCCACTATCGTATCAAAAATAATATAAGATATACAGAAACAAGATAAAATAAAAAAAAAGGTATAGCACCGCAATTGCAAAAAAAATCATTTTCTAAATAAGTCTGCTAAGCATATGTATCATCAATCAGTCTCTCCCAATTAAACTCATATTTCATTCTGTCGATATTGCTCAATGCAAACTTTTCCAACTCATCATTAGATTTATTACATATTGTCGCCATACTATTTGAGAGTTCTAAAACATCAAAAGCACATAATAATCCATTTTCTCCCTCTATAACCAACTCATTGGTGGCTGTCAAGATATTATTTCCATCAGATTTATAACCTACAACAGGTAACCCACACGACATGGCTTCTAAAAGTGTTTGCCCGAAAGCTTCATAACGCGAAGTCATCATGAAGCAATCGGATAAATTGTAAAATTCATAAGGATAAGAAGTTGCATCAAAAAATAGTATTCTATCAATCAGTTTCTTTTCTTTAACTATTTTTACCAATCTTGGTTTATCAGGTCCGTCTCCAACTATTAAAACTTTAGATTTTCTTTTTACTTCATCCGGCAAATTATCATAGGCCCAAATTACATCAGAAAAACCTTTTGCTTCAATAATTCGTCCCAAACATAGAAAAATAAATGTATTTTCCAAACCTCGTTCTATCTTACTTTTCCATCTGTTTTCCGGATCAAATTTAAAAACATTTGTGTCAACACCGGGTTTTACCACAGATACTGTTCTTCGGCTTACTAATTTATCTATTTGAGACTTCATATTTAAGCTAAAGGCAAAACAGTCCGCGCATCTATTAAAAGCTATATTTTGTAACCAAACGTCCAAACGGATATTCATATTTATCAAAAGCCACTCTTTAAACCTCTCCTTAAAAGAAAGCCCTTCTCTCCTCCTATCATTAAGCCCCTTAACCATACTTGGAACTATATAAGCAACATTCTCCATACCTGCCAATATTGCAGCACATACCATAATATGGTGGCGTGCTACAATTCGAACATTTTTTCCATATTTTTTTTTCAACTGCCGGTATCCAATCCAAGCTGAATAAACAGCAAACACGGAGTCAAGAAAGAAAAAAAGATTAACAGTATGAATTTTCCTGAAACGGTATATGTTTATTCGATTATTTCTTTCAAATAATGGTAACCGTTCATTTTTATTTTTAGATAGATCACTAACATAAATAACCGATTCATATCCCATCTCCAATGCAGATTGAGACATATAGTGAAGTGAGTTTTCAACTCCACCAATTATCGGTTTATATGTTAAATTTGCAAATATAATTACCTTCATAATGTATTTTCATTTTATATGACGGAGCAAATTTCGCATAAATAATAATCCCTTTTGCTTATGCTGTGCATGACTCTCCGGTCCGGAAAAATTATGTTTTTCCATATTAAGATAACAACTTTCAATAATATCATCAAAACCACATTGAATGTTTTGTTGATAGTAGCAGCAGAAAGTATTAAAAACCCAAGCATCCGAGCGAATCATATCTTTTTTTTCCTGTGGAATACCTTCAGTATTCAAAATCGGATAAAAATAAGTTCCATTCCATGCATTTTTCACTATCCAATTAATAATCTTCTTTATCAGATCATCTGCCCCATTTATTTTTTGTTTCAAACTTATCTGAGCCATCATTAATCCTGAAGCGACCGAGCATAAACCCCAGGTATGAATATAACCTTTAAAAAAAAGATCGCTATTGGTGTAAGGTGGTATCTCAAAGTCATCAGATAGAGAAATAATATGCTCAGAAGCATTTCTTATTATGTCTTCTTGAAGTGTATCAAAACTCACCATTTGTGCCAGCGAATGCATTTCAACTTGTTGCATTTGATGATAATAATCAATCTTACCCAGAAATTCAGTAGAAAGATCTGTCCGATCCTGCACCGGATAATACCAGAATTTTCCTGAATGGCTGTGAGTTGCAAACATGGATTTCTCAAGATAATTGATCATACCTTTATAAATGTCATTCAATTCCTGATCTTTAATTTTATATACACCTAAATAATATCCCAGAGCACCACAAGCAAACGACGTACCGTTATAAACCATTATTTCTTTTGTATTATATGGCGAATAAGGAATTGCAAAAATATTTTCTCCTTTTTTCCGGGCAAATTTCCTTATCCACTCTGCAGCTCTGGCAGCATAGGGTTCTATTTCATCATACTTATTAAAAACACGTGCATATTCCGTTAATGCCAATAACCCTACCAATTCAGGTGAAGTCGAATCTCCTTTCTTATGCAACATGCCAAAATTAAAATCATAACCAATATCAAATCCACCGTCCGGCCGTTGTATATGTTTCAATAGCGCTACGACTTTATCACAACGTTTCTCCCATTTACTTTCTTTTGTGGTCTCATACATTCTCAAACAGCCCAACAAAACCTCATAAATAGTTTGGCTACAATATTTTACATAAGGGAATGGAAACAACACCCTATATATCTTCAGTAATATTTTTTTTCATTTTTTTGTAGAAAAAAAAGTAACGGTTTTATATTCACATTTAATATCTTCAACGAAAGCAGTACAGACAATAAATAAAGACACAAACGAATTACAAAAGCAATATCATAATGATTTAACGCAACAAAAAAACACAGAACAATAAATAAAACACCCAATGTTCTCATACTAAAAAGTCTTATCTTACATTGGTATATTAGCAGATAAATTAAATTTATTTGAGCAACGACAGTAGTAATTATAAAGGCAATAATTATACCTAAAATACCATATCGCGTTACAAATAATACAGATAATATAATTTGCAGAAGCACCATTATTGCATTCATTGTAAAATATGACCTGTTTTTTTCTTTTGCAATAATAATCATAGCATGTACATTTCCTAAGCTACCTATGAAATATCTTAATATCAATAATAAAAACCACCAATTATTGAGTGCTATTTTATTTGCAAACAGTCCTAAAACCTCTTTATTAAACAATATAAAAGTCAAAGCAATAGAAAAAGTCAAAAGAAGCGTATATTTAGCCACTTTATGATATTGTTTTGTCAACTGTGCATTTTCATCTTTTCCGTTACATCGCAAAAGTGACGCAAAAGTTGATTGAAAAACATTTCCAAGTTTTATAGGAATGAAAGTAACAAGACTGGCTATTTGAACGATTAAAAAATATTGTGCCAACTCATTAGCGCCTAGATAACTCAAAACGATAATCTGATCTACATATAAATATAAAAAAGTCAAAATTGTACCTAAGTGAATAAATATAGCTTGACTCCAATATCCTTGTGGTAAAAACCACTTAAACGAAACAGGTAATTTTTTACTTAGAGCAAAAATAGCCATACAAAAGACTATACACCAAACTGAACCTATTAAAAGAAAAAAACTGTTTAACTCGTTTCCCTTGAAGTAAGAAAAATATCCTCCTAAAACCAAGAGTAAAAAAGTGGTAACAGCAAAAATCTGACTATTACTTAAGCATGCAGATAATTTATATTCGCGCAAACCGATAAGGGCACTAACAGCAACTTGAGCCAATCCAAAAAAGAAAGTAAAAAAGAACATTATCCACCAATTAGAAATTCTTAATTCTCCAATAATCTCTTTCGGTAAATACGGATATAAATAATAAAATATTAAGAACATTACTAACATTAGTACTATGGAATTTACATAGCTACTAACTACAAATCGAAATTGCTTTGCTTTTTCATCTATTTTAGGTAAAAAAGTAGAATATACATTAGTCGCCCCAAAAATAAAGAATGTACTTATCAAGCCTATCAGTATGTTTATCAAAGCAAAAGCAGATACTGCTTCTACACTTATCTTAGACAATAACCAATTTCTCAGATAACCTAATGGAAGGGATAAAATAGAAAAAAAGGAAAAAAACAGTACCCCTAATTTCAGTCTACTTATATCTTTATGCATTATTATATAAATTCTCGAGTTGTTGCATCATTTTTTCTATAGAATAGCCAGCATTGGATATGAATATACTCATATCTTTTCTCACATTAACTTCTGCCATACACAGAATTTTTTCAGCCCACACTTGCGGGTGTGCATCTAATGATTCAAATTCTAAAAGGTTTGTAATCTTCACTTCCCTAGGAACCTTATCTGACGCTAAACACGGTAAAGATGATGCTTGTGCTTCTATAGCCACAATTCCCAAACCTTCATATAAGGATGGAAAAATAAAAGCATCCATAGCTTGCATATAAGAAGGAATGTCATAACATGAACCTGCAAATATTACATTAGACAACAGTCCTAATTCTACCACCTTACTTCTAATTTCCTCCAATAAACTTCCCCCTCCGACTAATAGTAATTTAGAATTTTTATTTACCTTAATGAGCTCACAAAAAACAGCAAGAATAAATGAATGATTTTTAACCAAATCAAATCTCCCAACATGTCCTAATACAAATTCATCATCAATATTCAAATCTGAACGTTTCTGTTTCCGTATAGATTCATCAACAACATACCTTTTTACATCTATAGAGTTAGGTATTATTCGGGTCGATGAAATAGAATAATATCTATTTATTTTTGCCAATTGTGTATTATTCAATGCTATAGGGACAATATGACTAAAACGGAAAGCAATCTTATTAAAAAAACGATCCACCAACCCCTTATTCTCAGACTCGATTATGCTATGAAACGTATAAAAATATTTAATTCGTTTATTCAAACCTATCATCGCAGGTATTATATATTTCATTGTCCTTAAATGACAGTGAACTACATTAGGATCAAATGCTTTTATTTGTTTACGGATTTTTAAAATAATTCCAAAATCATATCCTAAATGTTTATCCAAATAAATAACATCCAATCCTTCTTTACTTATTTGCTTGTTATAAATTGTATTTCTATCTGCATATAAAGAAATTGCTCGAAACTGAATATTTGTACTCTCTGCAGATTGCAAATAGGTCAATACCACTTTTTCAGCTCCTCCAACGTCGAATGATGGTATAATATGTAGAACTCTTAATTTCGTCATTTGGACCTACTATAAACTTCCATCAATAATGTTTTTATTTATGAAACCTTTCACATCGTAAATAACATGAACATCATTCACTAACGACATGATATCCAAATCAGAGAATTCTTTATGTGCCACAGCTAAAATAACAGCATTGTATTTCGCAGAAGGCAATTCATTGATAACTTCTATACCATATTCATGCTGTGCAATAACCGGATTGGCCCAAGGATCATAAACTGTAATATCAATATGATACGTTTGTAATGTTTTATAAATATCAATAACCTTCGTATTACGTACATCCGGACAATTCTCTTTAAAGGTAAAACCAAGTATTAATATGCTGGAATTCAATACCTGAATACCTTTCTTTAACATAAATTTCACCACTTGGTTGGCTACATATTCTCCCATACCATCATTCATCCTACGTCCTGCAAGAATAATCTCAGGATTATAACCGTAGCGCTGTGCACATTGGGCCAAATAATAAGGATCTACACCAATGCAATGACCACCCACCAAACCGGGTTTAAAAGGTAAGAAGTTCCACTTAGTACTTGCAGCTTCAAGTACATCCAATGTGTTAATACCCATACGAGTGAATATCTTAGACAATTCGTTTACGAAAGCAATATTAATATCACGCTGTGAGTTTTCAATCACCTTTGCAGCTTCAGCCACTCGCATGGTAGGTGCCAAATGTGTGCCGGCAGTTACAACAGAAGCATATACTGCGTCTACTCTTTTCCCTACCTCAGGAGTAGAGCCCGAAGTTACTTTCTTGATTTTCTCTACCGTATGGAGTTTATCACCCGGATTAATACGTTCGGGAGAATAGCCGGCAAAGAAATCTTCATTGAATTTCAAGCCAGACACCTTTTCTACCACCGGAATACATTCGTCTTCGGTAACACCCGGGTAGACAGTTGATTCATAAACAACGATATCTCCTTTGGAAATCACTTTACCTACAGTGGTACTCGCACCATAAAGAGGTGTCAGATCGGGATTGTTATTTACATCGACAGGAGTGGGAACTGCCACTACATAAAAATTACAATCTCTGATATCTTCTATATCAGAGGTACAGGTGAAACCACCGGCAATGGCAGATTGCAACAGTTCGTCACTTACCTCAAGCGTAGAATCATGTCCTGCCATTAGAGCCTCTACCCGCTTTGAATTCATATCAAAACCAACCGTTTTGTATTTTGTTGAAAATAATCTTGCCAACGGCAAGCCAACATAACCTAAGCCGATCACACAAATTTTAGTATCCATATATGTATCATCTATGTTTTATCTATTTCAAGTTCTCCCAATACCAGGCAACCGCTTCTTTCAATCCGTTACGCATACTATATTGTGGGGTATAGTTAAGAAGAGCCTTGGCTTTGTCTATACATGCCAAAGAATGAGGGATATCGCCTATTCGATTAGGACCATGCAGTATTTCGATATTGGCTATTTCCGGATCAAAATCACTTAGAAACTCTTTTAAATAATCAACCAATTGATTTAAAGTGGTACGTTCTCCAAAAGCTGTATTGTATACCTGATTAACCGCTTCAGAAGAGATAGTTTCCAATGCCAACAGGTTCATCTGCACCACGTTCTTGATGTAAGTAAAATCGCGGCTATACTCTCCGTCACCATTAATAACCGGCGATTCATGATTCATCAATTTCTTTACAAAAAGAGGAATCACAGCAGCATATGCTCCGTTGGGATCTTGTCTTCGACCAAATACGTTGAAGTATCTCAAACCAATGCACTCCATACCATAAGTTTTGGCAAAGACATCGGCATAAAGTTCGTTTACATATTTAGTAATCGCATAAGGAGAGAGAGGCTTACCTATCACATCTTCTACTTTCGGAAGGCTTTTGCTATCACCATAAGTAGAAGAACTGGCTGCATAGACAAAGCGTTTCACGCCTGCATCTCTGGCAGCAACCAGCATATTCAGGAAACCGGAGATGTTCACTTCGTTGGTAGCGACAGGGTCTTTTATAGAACGGGGAACCGAGCCAAGAGCCGCTTCGTGTAGAACGTACTCATTACCTTCCACTGCTTTCCGGCAATCTTCCAATTTGCGTATATCACCTACAATTAATTTAAATGTAATAGGGTATTTATCAATCAAGGGTAACAAATTCTCAATATGACCTGTCATAAAATTATCCAAACAAGTCACCTGATTACCATCCTCAAGTAACGCCTCACATAAATTAGAGCCAATAAATCCGGCTCCACCTGTTATTAAAACATTCATTGCTATTCAATAAAACTTTCTTTGTATATTTTTCCGATTTTTCAGCTCTTCAATGGGAATTCGATATAACTATGCATACTATTTCTACTCGTCTATATATTCCCACGGATAAGGATTGTCCACCACATTCTGAAATTCTGTGATGGCTTCCTGCTCTTCAGCAGTAAGCGATGTGGAATCCAACGAAGCGATAATGGCACGGGCTTCATCCGCCAAAGGCTCATCAAACACTTCACCATAGCAGACGGTTAGCAGACGGAGCTTCAATAAGGAAGCGGGAAGGGCATCAAGAAGATCCCAACAACGGTCCAGAACTTCCTGAATGTGTTGCTGCTTTTCACCGTAATCGATGAAAGAGGCATTGTAACCCATCAGGAGAGCTAAGCAGACATGGGCCTGTTCTTCAAGGGTGGAGCCTTTGGCACCGGAGTCATACAAAGCGGTGGTCAAACGGTAAACCTCACTGTTACGACGGGACAAATCATCACTATAGATGGGACTATCGTCCATACCCAAATACATCAGTCATGCGCAGCGCGCTGAAGAGAGGCGGCTTCTTCGGAAAGAGTCATACTATTTTAGGAATTTGAATTATTTAATTACTTCTATCAGATCCGGATGGATGGACGCCATGGCAACAGCGATGACACCCTGGATTTTTATGACCAGACGACGATCACGGGCACCCTTCACTTTCAGAAAAATGCCTTCCTGACCCTCGAAGTCACCACCCGTGACACGGACTTTAGTACCTTTGGACAAATTCAATTCATCAGGACGGAAGTAAAGGAGCTGCTCATGGTAAGTACCGGCCACGGCAATGAAACGTTGCATCTCTTGATCGGGGATGATTATCTTCTGACCGCTTCGGGTATCGGTGATGTACTGCAAATAAGCAACCATGGACTTGACACGTTTCACTTCGGAAGGACAGGCATGAACAAAAATCAAA
>BAJA01000024.1 GCA_000613465.1 Bacteroides nordii WAL 11050 = JCM 12987 | reverse complement strand
AGCTCTTGCCTATATAAACAGAGAGATTGTTTCTTTTGTGGAACAAGAATTGATTGTTACTGTTCTTTGTTCCGTACTGGTTTTTAATTTCTTTAATTTCCGAAAGCATGCAAAATGCTTTGCCGGTGATGTAGGTTCGGTGAGTATAGCATTTATCGTTTTGTTTCTTATCGGTAAGCTGATAATCAAGACGGAGGATTTCAGTTGGATTATACTATTGGTTGTTTATGGGGTAGATAGTGTACTTACCATTATTCATCGTCTGATGCTTCATGAAAATATAGGATTGCCGCATCGGAAACATCTGTATCAGATTATGGCAAATGAACTGAAGGTACCTCATGTGGTAGTTTCTTCTGTTTATATGATAGTACAGGCATTGGTAATAGCAGGATATTTCTATTTTCAGGAATATAGCTATTGGTATTTGTTAGGGAGCATACTTATCCTAAGTGGAACGTACATCTTGTTTATGAGGAAATATTTCCGTTTACATTTCTTGATATAATATAATTCTTCCAATTACCTCTTATTATCTAAATTATAATTATTATATTTGCAATAATTGTAAATGTAATAATCGTATAATATGCATATAGCTAATCCTTTTGTTGTTGGGGGATACATTTCTCCTCATTACTTCTGTGATAGAGAAGTAGAGACAGAACTATTAATTCGTAATATTACAAATGGTAGGAATGTGGCTCTTATTTCTACTCGCAGAATGGGAAAGACAGGCTGATACGGCATTGTTTCTATCAAAAGGAGGTAAAAGAGCATTATAATACCTTTTTTATAGACATCTATGCCACTTCAAGTTTACGTGAATTTGTATTTGCTTTGGGGAAAGAGATTTTTGAGAAATTGAAACCTAAAGGAAGGAGGTTTATAGATAATTTCTTTTCTGTTATTTCTTCTCTGCGTGCAGGATTCAAGTTGGACAGTGTGACGGGAGAGCCTGTTTTTGATATAGGTTTGGGGGATATTCATGCAGCAGAGACTACTTTGGAAGAGATTTTCACTTATCTGGAACAAGCGGATAAACCCTGTATTGTAGCTATTGACGAGTTTCAGCAGATAGGTACCTATGCTGAAAGAAATGTGGAAGCGGTATTGAGGACAAAGGTGCAGCATTGTCGGAACTCTTTTTTCATTTTTGCCGGAAGTCAAAGACATATCATGATGAATATATTCAATAGCCCAGCCCGACCTTTTTATCAAAGTGTAAGCATGATGCATCTGGATGCTATTCCTTTGGTGGCATACAAACCTTTCGTAAAGGAGTTGTTTACCGAAAACGGGAAATATATAACAGACGAATTGGTTGAAGAGGTTTATGAGTTTTTTGAAGGGCATACCTGGTATGTACAATTAGCTATGAATGAATTGTATATACTGACTGCTAAAGAAGAAACGTGTGATAAACCAATGCTCAAAACTGCTTTGGACAATATTATAGCCATGCAGGATTTTACTTATCAGGAAATATTCTCCCGTTTGCCGGACAAACAGAAGGAGGTGATTGTTGCCATCGCAAAAGAAAAAAAGGCGGAGGGAGTTACTTCTGCCCGATTTATAAAACAATATCGTCTAAGCTCTTCCAGTTCGGTGCAATCCGGTTTGAAAGGATTGATGGAAAAAGATATGGTGACGCAAGAACAAGGAGTTTATCAGGTTTATGACAAACTATTGGGTGTTTGGCTAAGACGAAATTATTAAAATACTTTTTCGGGAGAAGGATCGATTCAAAGGTGCATATATTAGGAACCACGCAATTCTTTCTTATCTCTCTTTTGCCAATGTAAACACAAATTCCAGTCCTCCGCCCTGATTGTTTTTCGCTGAAATACTTCCTCCGTGAATAATCACTGCATTCTTCACAATAGCAAGTCCTAACCCTGTTCCGCCTAATTTGCGTGAGCGTCCTTTGTCAACCCGGTAGAAGCGTTCGAACAAACGGTTCAGGTGCTCGGGAGAGACACCTACACCGGTATCTGCAAAGCTGAAATAGTAGAAGTTCTCGTCTTCACGGAAACAGTTGATATGGATATGAATATCACTCCCTGCATAAGCAATGGCGTTATCCATCAGATTACGGAAGATAGAGTAGAGTAGGGAGTAATTGCCGCGTACCTGAATGTCTTTTTTCAAAGAGTTGACTACTGTGATGTGTTTCTCTTCTAATTCCAACGATACTTCATTGACGATGTTGGTCACCAATATACTGATATTTACCTTTTCCATATCTATCATATTGGCTGCTTCATCCATGCGGGTCAGTACTGAGATGTCACGTAGCAGTCGGCTGAGGCGGTTACTTTGAGCATAACATCTCTCTAAGAACACGTTCATCTTGTCACGCGGGATATTGTCATTGCTGACAATTGTTTCCAGATATCCCTGAATACTACTGACAGGTGTCTTTAATTCATGAGCAATGTTCTGAGTGAGTTGACGTTTCAAACGTACCTGTTCCTCTTCCAAAGTGACATCATTAATACTTATTTCAAAACTCATATCCTGGAAGATAATGCATTCTACGATAAAGTTTTTACCGTTTTTGTTAATGGTGATGGACATTCGTTTCTCTTCCTTACCGGATGGGCGTTTGGGAGCTTTATTGATGAAGTCTGTGATTTCTTTCAGCTCACTGATAGTAAATACCTCCTCAGCCGTCTCAAGATTAGAGTCCGAAATAAGGTTGCTGTATTGTGTAAACAGGTTATTTACTAATATCTCTTTCTTGTCTTTATTAAATACACCCAGTCCTTCATGGGAAATCTGAAGGTGAGTGATTAGCTTCTCACGCTCAATGTAAAGAGCCTCTTTGGTCTCGTGCAGACGTTTGTATATCTGAATGATGTGTTGGGATATTTCTCCCAGTTCGTTATGGGGGAAGGCCGATTGCATAGCCATTTCAATAGGTTCATTCCGGTCTGCCCGCATGGCAAATTCTCTCAGTTGGCTGATAGAGGTTCCTAACTTATTGGTGAATTTATAGAAGATAATAACCAGCAATAAAGTTACAATAGCAGTAAACCATATATAATGTGAATCCGCTTTCAGGTTGTTTATCAGACTGACATTATAAGGTAAGGCAGATCGTATAATATAATCTTTGTAGAGAGTGGCGGAATAAAAATAAGGTGTACCTGTAGTTTCGGAGGTACGCCGTACATCAAAACCATTGCCTGCCGTTAGAGATTTTACCACTTCCGGACGATTAATATGGTTTTCAAACCGGGAGTTGTTTTTTTCATAGCTGTCATAAAGCACATTTCCATCCAAATCAATAACTGTCACACGAAGATCTTTTAAAGCATGACTACTGATATAGTTATTCAACTCCTTCTGTATGGAGGAAGAAGTAGGGATCTTCTCATGTAGACGGGCATTATAGTCCTGTAACTGTGAATGCAGGAGATCTACCTTATACTCTTTTTCACGTTGATACTGGTAGGCTATAAAGCAGGCTGCAAAGACCAGAAACAAAGAGATGACTGAAAGAAAAAGCTTTCGGCTGAAAGAGAGAAAATGTTTTTGATTGACAGGTAGATTCATGATAAATAATTATTATTTTATTCTGTTTCAAAGCAGTACCCATATCCTAAGCGGGTTACAATCCGCTTGCCATAGATACCTATTTTTTTACGCAGCCGGGTGATATTGACATCAATAGTTCGATCGAGTACATATACCTCATCACTCCATATCCGGGCTAAGATATCCTCGCGGGAGAATACGCGACCTTTGTTTTGTAATAACAGAAAGAGAATTTCAAATTCTTTTTTTGTTAATGCTACTTCTTCATCATCTATACTTACTTTCTTTTTGGTGATGTCGATAGTTAGGGTTTGGTAAGTGATCTGTTCCGGTGCTTTTTCTGTTTCTACAGTAGCAGTACGGCGTAATACAGCTTTGACGCGGGCTATCACTTCACGCAAAGAGAAAGGCTTGGAGATATAATCGTCTGCTCCGAGATTGAATCCGGTAACCGTATCGTTCTCTGTATCTTTGGCTGTGATAAAGATAATAGGCACGTGGGCTGTTTTCTTATCTTTTTTCAGCATATTAGCCATCTTGAATCCTGAAATTTCTCCCATCATCACATCCAATAGTAGCAGGTTATAACTGCTGATGTCCATTTTCAGAGCTTCTTCGGCAGAATTGGCCGTGTCTACTTCGTATCCTTCATTTTCAAGATTGAATTTCAGAATCTCACAGAGATCTTCTTCGTCGTCGACAACTAAAATGCGGTAATCGTTCATAATTTAATAATTATTTAATGTGCCAATATGATAGTATGCCAATTAAAAGAAGGTAACGCAACCGACAGGCATATTATTCATATTACAAATATAATCTTTATTTTATTTCGTTGCAAAGGTGAGGCCTTTTTGTTACGACGGAGTGAAACACGTATTACAATTGCGTTACGACTTTCTGTTTTCCAACAAAAAAGAACTATCTTTGTTATATCTAAACAAACGGAAGACAAAATGATGAAAATAGATTTGAAACAGCGGAAACGGGAGGTGCTGGGTGTTATTGCCATATTGCTTATCATTGTGAGCGGTATGTCTATATACAAATGTACTTCTTTTCATTCCGGCTTTGAAATAATGGATGATTTGGGTGGGAATATTTTCCCTTCTGCCATCTTGTCCGTAGCTACGACGGATGCACAGGTGATTGAACCGTCTGATTCTCTTTATATAGGCAATCCGAAATCGTGTATTGCTATAAGAGTAAAATCTCGCTCGGCTTATAGCCGGGTGCGCATTGAAGTGGCCGAGACTCCTTTCTTTTCACGTTCGGTGTCTGAATTCATTCTTGAGAAACCACGAAAAGAGTACACGATCTATCCTGATATTATCTGGAATTATGAAGCACTGAAAAATAATGTGCAGGCAGAACCGGTCAGTGTGGCTATTACGGTAGAGATGAATGGTGAAGATATGGGACAACGGGTACGAACGTTTTCGGTACGTAGCGTCAATGAGTGCCTGTTGGGGTATGTCACTAACGGAACAAAATTTCATGATACCGGTATCTTTTTTGCAGCTTATGTCAATGAAGAAAATCCGATGATTGATAAACTGTTGCGTGAGGCACTGAATACCCGTATTGTAAATCGCTTTTTAGGGTATCAGAATACAACAGCCGGTGCGGTAGACAAGCAGGTATATGCTCTTTGGAATGTGCTTCAGAAGCGTAATTTTCGTTACAGTTCGGTTTCTAATACCAGCCTTTCGAGCAATGTGGTCTTTTCGCAACGGGTACGCACGTTTGATGATGCATTGGAGTCTTCGCAGATAAACTGTGTGGATGGGAGTGTATTGTTTGCTTCTTTACTTCGTGCCATTAATATTGATCCTATTCTGGTACGTACGCCGGGGCATATGTTTGTGGGCTATTATACAGATAACTCTCATAAAGAGATGAATTTTCTGGAGACTACAATGATTGGTGATGTTGATTTGGATGATTTCTTCCCGGATGAACAACTGGATTCTACCATGGTAGGCAAGTCACAGAATCAAATGTCGTTGCTTACTTTTGAGAAGTCGAAGCAGTATGCGAATAAGAAGTACAAGGAGAATGAAAAAGGAATTCACTCCGGCAGGCTGAATTATATGTTTCTTGAAATATCAAAAGATGTACGAAGAAAGATCCAGCCGATAGGAAAGTAGAAATGGTCCTATCGGCTGGCCTTGAGTTATTGAGCGGAGAGTATTTCGAAACGTGCTGTCATTTGATATCTCAGCTTGATTGTTTTAAAATTCTCCGGATTGCTATCATAACTTTGCAAAGCAACATTACTCATGGCAGACTGGGGTTGGAAATGATAGTAGTTTCTGTCTTCCGGTTCTATGATCCGAAGAACATTGCCGAGTTTCTGTCCCAAAGACTCTACCAGATAAGTGGCTTTCTGCCGTGCAGCTTTTAAGGCTTCTATCTTCCCTTTTGCACGATACTCCTGCATGTCTTTGTTCTTTAGTTCACCGATGTTCATTGACTGAATTCCTCTGGTATCGACATACTTTATAATCCGGTCTATCTGCCCGAAATTCTGTAGTTTTATATCAAATCTTTTGGCTATCAGAAAATCTTTTCCCTGTTCACGCCAATAGTCTCCTACTTCCTGGGTCTGGATATCTGTTTGGGGGATGCCGGCACGCTTTAAAGCATTCATCAGGTAACGTTCGATTTCTGTTATGGGGACTTTCGTCTTGTAATCTTCCGGTTTGCTTTTTGCTTCGAACTCTTCCTGCCAGAATTCTTTTATAGTAATCATAAAATGAATTTCATCGGGAATGATTTCTATTTCGGAACTTCCGGTAACTTCAATATAGCGGGCGTTTACGTCCGGTTCCTGAGCCGATAACGATACGATCCCCCCTAACCATAGGGCAATGAGCACTGCGAATGTTTTCATATTCTTCCTACTTTTAATTTATTGTATTTGTTGCCGAAGATAAGAGTTCTGTGAAGGAAAAACAAATGAGACAACATTTATTGTTTATTGTTTTTTGCATATCCGCTTTGGGAGTGTTATTTTTGTCGGAATATTATCTATTGCACAAAAGAAAAAGTCAGAATAAGTATGATACAAGGTAAGAAATTTATCTCTCCGGGAGCTTGGTTTACTATGATTTATCCTTCAACCTGGAGTGAGTTTGAAGATGGTGAGGGTTCCTTTCTTTTTTATAATCCCGACGTATGGACAGGGAATTTTCGAATTTCGGCTTTCAAAGCGGATGCTGCTGCGCGTGGTAGTATAAATTATGGAAGAGAGGCCGTAAAACAGGAATTAAAAGATAATCCTTCGGCTTCACTGGTGAAAGTTGGCAGGTTGGAATGTGCATATAGTAAAGAAATGTTTCAGGAAGAAGGAGCTTACTATACTACTCATCTGTGGATAACCGGTATAGATAATGTAGCCTTTGAATGTTCTTTCACCGTACCCAAAGGGGGCGAAGTGAAAGAAGCGGAAGAAGTGATTGCCACGCTGGATATCCGTAAAGACGGGCAGAAATATCCGGCGGAAGTAATACCTGTACGTTTGTCTGAGGTTTATGTCATTAATGAAGGATATGAATGGACAGTAAACACCGTAAAGAAACAATTGAAGAAGGATTTTCAAGGATTGGAGGAAGATTTACCTAAACTCCAGCAGGTGATTGATAGTGGTGTGATCGGTAAAAAGAAAGAAGATTGGCTGGCTATTGGCATTACTGTTTGTACTATACTAACCAATGAAATAGAAGGTTTGGAGTGGATGACATTGATTGATGGTAACCGGGAAGTGCCGGTGTTGCAGTATAAAGATGGAAAACTGATTGATCCTATGAAACTTTTGTGGAGCAGGGTAAAAGCAGGGGAAACGTATAAATTAGTGATAAGTGATCTGTTAGCGATGAGTGATTAGTCATTGAAATCCTTGTGGTAGGAGGATGTAAGTATGGTGCCTACATAGATTCTAACTACCTGTTTCATATACTAATTTTTTTAATCTGCATAGATTCTATCTACTAACTACTATCTACTAACTACTAATCATATGACTCCTTATTTACAGATAGATAACCTCACTAAATCTTTCGGAGATTTAGTCTTATTTGAAAATATATCTTTTGGCATTGCCGAAGGACAACGTATTGGCTTGATAGCTAAAAACGGAACAGGAAAGACTACGTTATTGAATATAATCTCCGGGAAGGAGGGATATGATAGCGGGAATATTGTATTTCGTCGTGACCTCCGTGTTGATTACCTGGAACAAGATCCTAAATATCCTGAGGAACTTACCGTACTGGAAGCCTGTTTTCATCATGGTAACAGTGTGGTTGAACTGATTAAAGAATATGAACGCTGCATGGAGACAGAGGGACATCCGGGACTGGAAGATCTGTTGGTTCGTATGGATCATGAAAAGGCATGGGAATATGAACAAAAAGCCAAGCAGATTCTTTCGCAATTGAAAATCCGTAATTTCGATCAGCAGGTGAAGTACCTTTCAGGCGGACAGCTTAAACGGGTAGCTTTGGCAAATGCCTTAATCACTGAGCCTGATCTGCTGATTCTGGATGAACCTACCAATCATCTTGATCTCGATATGACGGAGTGGCTCGAAGGGTATCTGCGCCGTACCAATCTTAGTTTGTTGATGGTAACGCATGACCGTTATTTTCTGGATCGGGTCTGCTCCGAAATTATAGAAATAGACAATCGTCAGGTGTATCAATATAAAGGAAACTACAGTTATTATCTGGAGAAGCGGCAGGAACGTATTGAGGCTACGAATGCAGAGATTGAACGTGCCAATAATCTTTATCGCACGGAACTTGACTGGATGAGACGGATGCCACAGGCTCGTGCACACAAGGCAAAATATCGTCAGGACGCTTTCTATGAAATAGAAAAAGTAGCAAAACAGCGCTTTAATAATGATAATGTAAAGTTGGATGTAAAAGCATCTTATATTGGTAGTAAGATCTTTGAGGCCGATCATTTATACAAGAGTTTCGGTGATTTGAAGATACTGGAGGATTTCTCTTATATCTTTGCCCGGTATGAAAAGATGGGTATTGTTGGTAATAACGGGACGGGTAAGTCTACTTTTATCAAGATACTGATGGGGCAGGTACAACCGGACAGTGGTACGATAGATATAGGTGAGACCGTTCGTTTTGGATATTATTCTCAGGATGGGCTCCAGTTTGACGAACAGATGAAAGTGATTGATGTTGTGCAGGACATTGCCGAAGTCATAGAACTTGGTAACGGTAAGAAGCTGACAGCTTCGCAGTTTCTGCAACATTTTCTCTTTACGCCCGAGACCCAGCACAGCTATGTCTATAAATTGAGTGGCGGAGAACGTCGTCGCCTTTATCTTTGTACAGTGCTGATGCGTAATCCGAACTTCCTCGTATTGGACGAACCTACCAATGACCTCGATATTATCACGTTGAATGTGCTTGAAGAATATCTTCAGAATTTCAAAGGATGTGTCATAGTTGTATCCCATGACCGTTATTTTATGGATAAGGTGGTAGATCATCTTCTGGTGTTTAACGGGCAAGCGGATATTCGGGATTTCCCGGGTAATTACAGTGACTATCGTGACTGGAAAGAGGCCAAAGCGCAGCAGGAGAAAGAGGCTGAAAAACCACAGGAAGAGAAGACAGCCCGTGTTCGCCTGAATGAGAAACGTAAAATGAGTTTCAAGGAAAAACGGGAGTTTGAACAACTGGAGAAAGAGATAACCGGACTGGAAGCTGAAAAAGCAGCGATTGAGGAGCAGTTATGTAGCGGTACACTTTCGGTAGATGAATTAACCGAAAAGTCTAAACGTCTGCCCGAAGTGAATGATTTGATTGATGAGAAAACAATGCGTTGGTTGGAATTAAGCGAAATAGAATCATGAATCTGACGAACTATCACAGTCATTGCCTGTATTGTGACGGGCGCGCTGATATGGATGCATTTATCCGTTTTGCAATTGCTGAAGGATTTACATCGTATGGCATTTCTTCTCATGCACCGCTTCCTTTCCCTACTGCATGGACCATGGAATGGGATCAAATGGAAGATTATCTGGCTGAGTTCCGCCGGGTGAAAGAGAAGTATGCGGGCAAGATCGAATTCTATTCCGGTCTCGAAATTGATTATTTGAATGAGGAGAGTAATCCTTCGATAGCTCGTTTCCGTGAGTTACCTCTTGACTATCGCATCGGTTCTGTGCATCTGCTATATAATGATAAAGGAGAAGTTGTGGATATTGATGTAGCTCCTCCTGTGTTTCGTAAGATAGTGGATGAACACTTTCATGGTGACCTTGACCGGGTGATCCGCCTTTATTATGATCGTCAACTCCGTATGATGGAGTTGGGAGGTTTTGATATTTTAGGGCATGCGGATAAGATGCATTATAATGCGGCTTCTTATCGTCCCGGTTTGTTGGATGAACTGTGGTATGAAAACCTGATGCGTGATTATTTCACAACGATTGCCCGTTATGGCTATATGGTAGAGATAAACTCTAAAGCTTATCATCTATACGGTACATTTTTCCCCAATGAACGTTATTTCCCTTTGTTGAAAGAATTGGGTATCCGGGTGATGGTAAACAGTGATGCCCATTATCCCGAAAAGATTAATGCCGGACGTCCGGAAGCCTTGAAGGCATTGAAGCAGGCCGGATTTAAAACTGTAATGGAAATGCATGAAGGCGAATGGGTGGAATGTAGTATTTTGTAAATAAAATGCCAATATATGTAATGCCCCATTAGGTATATTCTAATGGGGCATTACATATATTATTATGGGAGGTTTCAGTTATTCTGTTCTTTTACATGTATTTGCCTGCAGGAATTCATTTAATAAGACTTCATAGTTGCCCTGTATCAGGATGTGGTGATTGCCCAATGGATTTTTCAGGAAGTACTCGGCAGGAGTATTCATCTTTATTCGTACCTGCGTACGGCACATATTGATGAAGTTCGTATTTTCCGTTAGTGTGCCTGTTGACAGATAATATTCGTCCAGACATTCACCGCCACATTTCACAATGGTAACATCTCCTGTTGGCAGTAATCCCTGAATACCGATTCCGCTTTCTGTTTCAAAGTGATTACGAATGATATATTTTTCTGTTTGTTTTAAACCTATGGTACAATGGGCCAGAATCAATTCATTGGTACGGGTATTAATCATCGAAGGATTTGCCATGAACCCAACTTTCCCGGTCAATGCTTTTGCTGCGAGAAGAGTAAATATAGATTGCAAATCACCTTCACATCCGGCAAGGATACCTTCATCATTCAACATTGCTAATGCCAGGCAACCGGTAGTCCCTGTCCGTTCTATCATCTTAAAACAACTCAAAGTGACGGCACTTAGTTTCTCTTCTTTACATACCCTTTTGATAGCACGGTAGAGGCGCATCGCTTTGAGCATATCTTCCGGAGTTCCTTCCCGGCAGGCCAATGCCTGCGAGGCAACAGCGGCACAAGAGGCTCCGACTTCATTGTCGGTGATACGGTCGTAGACTTTGTACACTCGTTCCAATGGTATATCAATGTACTCTACTCCCCATCGGCGCTTGGCCAGCAGGTAATCTACATTGCTCGCTACAAGCCAGGAAGAAGGAGTACCAATCACACCGATACGAACACCAAACAATGAACGTTGTGCCTGAAAGTTATTATATAAGATATGTACGCGTTTGATAATAGAGGTAAGTTCGCCATGCAGAATTTCGCTTTTCATTCCCCGGTTGCGAAGCCAGGAAGATACCTCAAGTGCAGCGGCAAGTGAGTTTTGCATGCCATCTGCAAGGATTACAGCAGGGCGGGGAAGAGATTCGAAGTGCTGTATAACTAATCTTTCTACTCCTCCGGTGGCAATGAATATTATTTTAAAATCGTCATTGCTGAGTTTGTCAATATCTTCATAATTAACAAACCGTACGGTGAAGTATTTCTCTAATTCGCTTAGAATTGCTTCGTGCGAGCTGCGTATCGAAGACTGTTTGTGTAGTAATGATGCGAATGTGATGAGGTTTATGGTCATTATGGTATTGTTTTAGGTTTCATATATGACAAATGTATAGCTTTCTTTTCATAATACCATAACGTTTTTAACCTTGATAAGGTTTTTAAAGTTTTTATGTCTCTGTCTCCGATTTATTGTGTACATTTGCTGCCTCAATTGACAGTTGACAATTGATAATTGACAATTCATAACTTATTAAACCATATATAAAGATTTATGCCAACAATATCTATTCGCGGAAACGAGATGCCTGCATCTCCTATCAGAAAGCTGGCTCCTCTGGCTGATGCAGCCAAGCAAAGAGGGGTTCATGTGTTTCACCTGAATATCGGACAGCCAGACCTGCCCACTCCTCAGGTCGCGATTGATGCGATACGCAATATTGATCGTAAAGTGTTGGAATACAGTCCAAGTGCCGGATATCGTAGTTATCGCGAGAAGCTGGTGGGATACTATCAGAAGTTTAATATCAATCTTACTGCAGACGATATAATCATAACTTCCGGAGGTTCGGAGGCTGTACTTTTTTCGTTTCTCTCTTGCTTGAATCCGGGGGATGAAATCATTGTTCCCGAACCGGCTTATGCAAACTATATGGCATTTGCCATTTCTGCCGGAGCAAAGATTCGTACGATCGCTACTACTATCGAAGAAGGCTTCTCATTGCCTAAAGTAGAAAAGTTTGAAGAGCTGATCAATGAACGTACGAAGGCCATTCTTATTTGTAATCCGAACAATCCGACAGGGTATTTGTATAGTCGCCGGGAGATGAACCAGATTCGTGATCTGGTGAAGAAGTATGACTTGTTTCTTTTCTCGGATGAGGTATATCGTGAGTTTATCTATACCGGTTCTCCTTATATTTCTGCTTGTCATCTTGAAGGAATAGAGAATAATGTAGTATTGATTGATTCAGTGTCAAAACGTTATTCGGAATGTGGTATTCGTATTGGTGCTTTGATTACGAAGAACAAAGAAATACGTGATGCTGTTATGAAATTCTGCCAGGCTCGTCTGAGTCCTCCATTGATTGGCCAGATTGCTGCTGAGGCTTCATTGGAAGCCAATGAGGATTATCTGCGTGATACGTATGACGAATATGTAGAACGCCGTAAATGTCTGATTGACGGATTAAATCGTATTCCGGGGGTATATTCTCCCATTCCGATGGGAGCATTTTATACGGTAGCTAAGTTGCCGGTAGATGACTCGGATAAATTCTGTGCATGGTGCCTTTCTGATTTTGAGTATGAAGGTCAGACGGTATTTATGGCTCCTGCTTCCGGTTTTTATACTACTCCCGGTGCGGGAATAAATCAGGTACGTATAGCCTATGTGCTCAAAAAAGAAGATTTGAATCGTGCCCTCTTTGTGTTACAAAAGGCTTTGGAGGCATATCCGGGAAAGGTGATTTAGTGATAAGCGGATTTAGTGATAAGTGATCAGTACCATGCGGATTATAATATAATCACTTATCACTACTCATTAACTTACTAATCACTTATCACTAACTTACTAATCACTTTTTTCTATGTCTTTATCCCTTTTCATCGCCCGTCGCCTTTATCGTGATACCGATGGCGGAAAGCAAGTATCACGTCCGGCTGTTCTCATCGCTATGGTGGGGATTGCTATTGGTTTGGCGGTGATGATCATTACGGTGGCAGTGGTCATTGGTTTTAAGGGAGAGGTTCGTAATAAGGTCACTGGTTTCGGATCGCATATTCAGATCAGTAATTTTGATGCTGTCCGTTCCTTTGAAACACATCCTGTTGTGGTGAGTGATAGTATGATGGCTGCGCTTTCTGCTTATCCGGATGTGAAGCATGTGCAACGTTATTCTACAAAGCCGGGAATGATAAAGACGGATGATGCTTTTCAGGGAATGGTTCTGAAAGGAGTGGGACCTGAATTTGATGCTTCTTTTTTTCGTAGTAATCTGGTTGAGGGGGAGATTCCTGCATTTAGTGATTCGGTTGCAACCAACCAGGTTGTCATATCTAAAACACTTTCTGATAAGTTGAAGTTGAAACTGGGTGATAAGATATATACTTATTATATACAGGATAATGTTCGTGTTCGGCCGTTGACTATCAAAGGGATTTATCAGACCAACTTTTCAGAGTATGATAATTTGTTTCTATTGACGGATTTGTATACAGTGAATCGTCTGAACAATTGGAAACCGGAACAGGTAAGTGGTGCAGAGTTGCAGGTCAATGATTATGACAGGTTGGAAAGCATTACTTATGAAGTGGCAGAGAGTACGGATAACCGCGCTGATAAATATGGGGGCGTTTACTTTGTACAGAATATAGAGCAGCTTAATCCTCAGATATTTGAATGGCTAGGATTACTTGATCTCAATGTGTGGGTAATTCTTATTTTAATGGTAGGTGTAGCCGGGTTTACGATGATTTCCGGTTTACTGATTATTATAATTGAACGTACCAACATGATTGGTATCCTAAAGGCTTTAGGAGCCAATAATTTCACCATTCGTAAGGTTTTTCTTTGGTTCTCTGTCTTTCTGATTGGTAAAGGAATGATTTGGGGAAATGCTATTGGATTGTTGTTTTGTGTGTTACAATCCCAGTTTCATATCTTTAAGCTCGATCCGGAAAGTTACTATGTAGATTCTGTTCCCGTCTCTTTTAATATCGGATTATTTCTGTTGATTAATATGGGTACGTTGTTTGCCTCTGTATTGATGCTGTTAGGTCCTTCTTATCTGATAACAAAGATTAATCCTGCGAGTTCAATGCGGTATGAATAATGATGAATACGGTTCACCACAGAGTAACACAGAATACTATTATCCAGATAAAACGCAGATTAAAGTGCTGATATTCTCTCTCTTTTGTGGTTTTGCGAAAATCTGCGTTAATTCTGCGTTTTAATAGCTTTGCACCCATCGCCTGTCGCACCTTCCCGTGCGGGAAGCACAAGCACTAATATATCAGTTCCACTTTTACCGGGAAGTGATCGGAGGGTGTGCGTGCCTCGTAGCTTTCAATGGAAATCTCTTCCGGACAATCCTTTGCATTGGCTTTTTCTATTCCTGTAGCTTTTGCGCTTCTATAAGTATCTGTCAGTACCCCGTATTTTTTTACTTTGAATAGCGGAGATATAAAAACATGATCTATCCGGCTTTCCGTGAAGTTATTCGGGTCGAAGCTGTTGAATGTTCCATTGGTAGCGTAACGGAAGTCTGCTGTTTCATAAGAGTCAACAAGTACTCCCTTTTCGGTTAATGCTTTGTAAGAACTGTGTGTCTGATCTACATTAAAATCTCCTGTGAGGATAGCAGGGAGATTAGCTCCCAGTTCTTTCATCTTCTCTTGTACGAGGAAGGCGCTTTCTACACGGGCTTTTTTACCAATGTGATCCATATGGAGGTTAAAGAACAGAAATTCGAATCCGGAGTCTTTGCATTTAAAATGTCCCCAACTACAGATACGAGGTAATACGGCATCCCAACCTATACTTGCTGTATCGGGTGTTTCCGACAGCCAGAAATCTCCTTTCTTGAGAAGATCAAATTTATCTGTACGGTAGAAAATAGCAGAATGTTCTCCTGCCTCTTTGCCATCGTTACGGCCTACACCAATGTAGGTATAACCGGGTAATGCCGTTTTCAGATCTTCCAATTGGCGAATGTATCCTTCTTGTGTTCCAAAGATATCGAAGTCGTGGTACTGTATGAGTTTGGCAATAACCGGATAGCGCGTCCCCCAACCGTTTCCGGCAATAGAGTCGCCTTCATTAACATAACGAAGGTTATAAGATGCTGCTGTAAATGCTCCGTGTTCAATCGGTTTTTGACTTTGGCAACTGAGTAAACCTATGAGCAGGACGGCTAAAATTAAAAGATTCTTTTTCATAATAATGTATTTAAAGTAGGTTTGTTGTGTTATCTTCTCATGAAGTCTCCTTTTCCCCGATAGAAACGATAGAGTTTGAATTTGAGAGTCTGAAGGGTTGTAACAGGTCAAATACGGGAAGAGAAAAATAATAGTGTCGGTTGTCTCCTTGTTCTGTCGCTGTTTTATTGATCACAATAGCTTGTGTAATATAACGTATTAACCATATAAATAGAGCAATACCGGCTACTAACCAATGAAAGTTTAGTATTCCGAATACAATACCGGCTATACAAACCGCATAAAACAACAGGCGTGAAAAGGTTTCAAAACCAAGAAAATAGCGTTGGCCACCTTTAAAATAACGTGCAGTAGCCATATAGCTCACTTTCTCCTCTTTCCAGTCTTTATATCTTTCTACGGGTTGCATCCGTATTACAGCATTGCTATTTGTTTCTACCCGTGTATTGTCAGGAGTCGCAATCTGGTTAATGAACAAATCGTCTTCGCCCCGTTGCAGATTCAGGTGGGTAGAGTATCCTTTTTCTTTGAAAAACATCTCTTTCCGGTATGCCAGATTACGTCCCAGTCCCATATATGGCTTTCCGGCAAGGGCAAATCCCAGATAACGCAATGATGTAAATAGAGCATCGAATGATATGCGTTTATGCAACCATCCCTTGCCACGCTCGTATCCGCTGTATCCCAATACAATCTGCGTATGAGGGGTAAAGTTACGTGCCATCAGCCGTAACCATTGGTTACTTGCGGGTTGGCAGTTGGCTTCGGTGAATACCAGCCAATCATATTTACTCGCTTTGATACCTAATGTTAATGCTAACTTTTTACGACTGATATACCGGGCACTTTCCGGAGTGAAACTATGATATAGGTGTTGGTATTTCTCTTCAAAGGTAGAGAGTACTTCTTCGCTTTCATCCGTAGAACCGTCATTGATGACAATCACTTCAAATTGTGGGTAGTCTTGTTCAAGAATGGCAGGTAGAAACTGGCGCAAATTAGCGATTCATTGCGTGCACAGATAATGACCGATAGAGGAGGAAGCTCTTTGGTAAAGTGCAGTTCGTTTTTTTTATCTGCGATATTCCGTGTATGTATCCGGTTATAGATGCCCAGATAATAGAATAACTGAATCACGAGAAGAACTCCGGCTGCTGATAGTAGAATCAGTTCGAAAGTATTGAATGTAAATGCTTCCATTGATTTTTATGTCGTTTTGGTCTTGCAAAAGTACGCAATTTTTCGGGAGATTCCCAGCTTTACCATTCGGTTATTTTCGTCCATCCAGATATTCTCGCTTGAACATATCAACAAAGAGGAAAAATAAGGATAAAAGTAAAGGACCGAAGATGACTCCCATGAACCCAAATAGAGAGAGGCCAATGACTACTCCGAAAATAGTAATGAGCGGATGAATGTCTGCCATTCGTTTTTGCAGGATAAAACGTATCAGATTGTCAAGTTGCGAAACAATAATGCTTCCGTAGGCTGCCAGTCCGATGGCATTGAACCAATCACCCGTAACTGCCATATATACAGCTACAGGAAACCATACCAGAGCCGTGCCTACCATTGGGATAACTGTGGCAAAACAGGTTAAGAAACCAAGTAACAGAGCATCGGGAGCTCCGAAAATGAAATAACCAATCATAGCCACTCCTCCTTGTATGATTGCAAGAAGTGGAATTCCAATGGCATTGGAGCGTACAATCATATTGATTTCATGTATCACATGTTTTGTATTTGTGGCATTAAATGGAAGAATATCGTTGATATAGGCTTCCATTTTGCTACCACCTATCAACATGAAATATAGTACGAATACCAGTACGAACAGATTGATGGCAAAACTACTGATGCCTCCCATTACAGCTTGCCCGATGCGGGGAAGAGCCGAAACAATAAATGACACAGTATCACTGCCCAATACATCATAACCTGTTTTGGCCTTGATAATACCTGCCATCTCCTCAATGGGAGCAATGATAGATTGTGGGTCCAGGTTGAAATTCTGCAATTTACTGACTACGAGCCACACGGTAAGTGAAATAGGGACCAGAAAACATAAAATAGCTTCGGCAGTGATCAGCAGAGCCGAAATGCTTCGTTTTATCTTTCTTATTTCAGTGAGGTGCATCATCTGTTTTCTAACAAGAATATAGATAGTCAATGCCCCCAAAAGCCCCCCTAAGAAAGGAGTGATTTGTTTGAACAGGATGATTCCTAATCCAATAATAATGGCGATAAGTGAAAATTTCCAGTATTGCTCTTTTGTACTCATAGTTTTATATTTTATCATAAATATAAACGCAAAATGAGCCATAAAGGTTTGAGATCATGGAAGTTCTATGATGAATATTGTTTTTCCCGGCTGGCTTATACCTATGGAAAGGTGTCCCTGATGTTGTCGGATGATTTGCTTGCAGAGGCTGAGGCCAATTCCGGTCCCTTCAGATTTGGTGGTAAAAAAGGGGATGAACACTTTTTCCTGTAATTCTTCGGGGATACCAATGCCGTTATCTGCTATTTCTATAAGTATATGTTCTGTTTGTGACACACGAAGACTAATGACCCCATCCGTCCGTCCTTCCAAAGCTTGCATAGCATTTTTCAATAGATTGAGAAAGACCTGTGATAATTGGTTTTCATCTCCGTTTATTTCGATAGAAAGCGGGTGGCACTGTACTGAGAACGTAATTTGATTTTCTCTGAAATCTGTTTCCAGTAAGATTTCGAGCTTTCGTACTAACTCGTTTAATAGAAAAGGTTTCTTTTCGGGTTGGGGCATATAAGAAAGGTGGCGGAATGACTCGGTGAATTCCATAAGCCGTTCACTTTGTCCCTGAATGATGCTGAGTCCTTGTTTTGCCTTCTCATTCATATCCGAATACAAAGAAAGAGTTTGTGATAAAGAGATTACAGGAGCAATTGTATTCATTATTTCGTGAGTGAGTACGTGAGTGAGTTTACTCCATGATTCACTTTCTTTGTCACTTAATTCATCTTGTATATCTTTGATGGATAGTAAAGTGAAGACTTCTCCTTGTAGTGTCATTTGATTACGCGAAATACTAAGATGATTGTAAATTTCTCTATTGGTCAATAATCTTTCTACTTGTTGGCTATTGGATAATTGATTACATTTCAATAAATGAAGTGCAGCGCTGTTTGCAATCACTATTTTGCCCGAACGATCCCATGCCAATACTCCACTGGGAACTTCCTGCAACAGAGAATGATAAAAATGTTCCTGTTTTTGATATTCTACTTTTGTTTGTAGCAGTAAACTGTTGATTCGGTTTAACGAACGGTTTAGTAGTTTTTGTTCCTGACTGACATTCTCTTCGGGAAATAAGAGTATGTTTTCCTTATCTTGTACAGCATCAAAGAAGAGTCTTATCTTTCGGTTAAGCGTATTCAATCTATGGGTTAATGCGCCTATCAGGAAGAAAGAACAAAGAATGAGCAAGCCTCCTATAATGATTCCTGTTTTTGACAAAATCATCCACATACCTGCCCCCGAAATGGCGAGAATAAGTAGAATATATGCGAGTATGACAACATAGATATGCTTGCTGAATATCATGACATTTAAATTTTAAACCGTTTTAGTTTGTTATATAAAGTCTGCCTGCTTACTCCCAATTGTTCGGCAGCTGCTGTGAGGTTACCGTTATTCTGTAAGATAGCCGTTTCAATAGCCTGGCGTTCCACTTCTTCCAGGTTGGGGACAATGGGTATAGATTGAGGCTTCCAGGCTTGCTTTATAAAGATATCTTTAGGACGTATGACATTGCCATCGCAAAGAATAACTGCTTTTTCGATGGTATGTTGCAACTCCCGTATGTTTCCGGGCCAATGATAGGCACATAGCTTCTCAATGGTTTGCTCGTGCATTTGTATATTGGGGCGTTGATATTTTGTGGCGAATTTGCGTAGAAAAGTATCAATAAACAGGAGTATATCGTCTCCGCGTTCACGTAACGGAGGTATTTCAAGATGTATTGTATTGATACGATAAAATAAATCTTCCCGGAATGTTCCCTCTTTGACCATTTCCGGAATATCTTTATTGGTGGCTGAGATAAGGCGAATGTCAATTGGATGATCTTGTTACTTCCTACACGCATCAGATTACGATTTTGTAAAACGGTCAATAGTTTGGCTTGAAGAGAGAGAGGGAGATTACCTATTTCATCCATAAAGAGCGAACTTCCGTTGGCTGCTTCAAATTTACCCGGGCGACCTTCGTAGGCGTCGGTAAAGGCTCCTCGTTCGTGCCCAAAAAGTTCACTCTCAAAAAGGGATTCACTGATGGCTCCCATATCCACACTGAGCATGGTTTCTGAATGACGTGGAGAAAGCTGGTGTATTTCGCGTGCCAACATTTCTTTTCCGGTTCCGTTCTCACCGGTTATTAGAATATCAGCATCTGTCAGAGCTACTTTTCTTACTATTTTAATCAGCTGTATCATAGCAGGTGAGCGCCCAATCAACATATTCTGATTGTTCTTTTTCTCCTTCCCGGTAGTTCCTATGGGTTGTTTCCGGTGGTTGAACGCTTCTTTTATTTTCTGTATCAGGGTTTGGTTATCCCAGGGTTTTAAAAGAAAATCAGTAGCTCCGTTTTTTAAAGCTTTCACAGCTAATTCCACATCACCATAGGCAGTGAGCATTACTACAGGCAACGATGGAGCTATTTCGTGAATGTGTTTCAGCCAGTACAACCCTTCATTGCCATTATTGATGCCTGCTGAGAAATTCATATCAAGAATAACGACATCTATTTTGGAGGAAGAGAGCAAGGTAGTGATTTGATTGGGATTGGTAGCTGTTTTGATTTGTCTGAATTCATTCTCGAGCAGAAGTTCGAGTGAAGTCAGTACACCTTTATTATCATCTACGATGAGAATGGTTCCTGTTTCCATGAGCTGTTTTTATCGGTCTCTGAGTTTTGGGTAAAGGTATTTGTTTTTGATTCTCTTTGCAAATGACTGTCCAATATTTAGACGTTTTTGGAGGAAAAATTTGTAAAAGAAGGCAATTGCTATGTTTTTAAAGCTGATAAAAGTTGCAGTGTCCAGTTTTTGGACGTTGTAATGTTGAAATATTGGACAGTTAATTTATGGTGTTATAGATATGTTTCTTATTATCAAAAGATTAAGAATTTTGGCATATCGTTTGCTTTTAGTAATATATAGCAGACCCACTGTAAGGTAATGCAGAGTGCTGTTTATATGATTCCTCACAATAAAACTCGGTGGAACTCTGTGGTGAATATAGATTTAAAGATACTATATATTATGGGAAAAAGATTATTTCTGATTTGTTTTCTGTTTTCGACAATATCATTGCAAGCTCAGGTAGAACTGACACTTGATGATTGTATTCGTTTGGGGTGGAAACAAAATCCGGAAATAAAGAATAGTGCTTTACGAATAAAAGGAGCACGTGCCGATTATGTAGCTTCTATTGGTGCTTTTTTACCACGTGCGGTGGTAGATGTTACTACCGGAAGACGTTACGGCCGTTCTATTGATCCGGGTACAAATGGCTATACCACTGAATCTTTTGATGAAGGGAGCATCGGTTTGGATATGACTCTCTCTTTGTTTGAAGGTTTCTCACGTATCAACCGGGTACGTTTCGAGAAGATGAATTACGAACGTACTGAATGGGAACTGAAGAATAGACAGAATGAACTGGCTTATCTGATAACGGATACTTATTATAAACTATTACTGGAGAGGAAATTACAATATTTAGCCTATGAACAAAGTATTTTGGGCGAACGCTATCTCAGGCAAACAGAAACATTTGTTGAATTGGGATTAAAGTCTAAATCTGATTTACAAGAGGTAAAAGCCCGGTGTGAAGGGGATATCTATCGGTATGAAACGCGTAAGAATAGTGCGCGATTAATTCTGCTTCATCTGAAACAATTGATAAATGTTTCTGCTTGTGACACATTGATTATAAAGGATACGGTGAATGCAGAAATACTTCCTGTATTATCGGTTTCTTCTCCACAATATATTTATGATCGGTCAGTTGAGGTGTTACCTTCCATAAAAGTGATAGATTTGCAGCAACGTGCTGCCCGTAAAGAGTATGCTATGGCAGGCGGGCAATTCTCACCTTCCCTTTATGCCCGTTTTACAATAGGATCAGACTATTATAACGGTTTCTCTTCGCACCAGTTGAAAAATAATATCGGCAAATATATTGGCATCGGCATATCCTTTCCTCTTTTGAGCGGCTTAGAGCGGCTTACACGTCTGAGAAAACAGAAATTGAGTATTTATCAGTTACAAAACAATGCGGAGCTCGAAAAGCAACAGCTTTATACCGAAGTGGAGCAGACAGTATTGTCTATTCATGCCGGACATAATGAGCATCGGCAAGCATTGTCACAGCTTCGTGCTGAAGAGCAAGTGTTGAAAGAATCTGAACGAAAATGGGAGGAAGGACTTATTTCTGTGTTTCAGCTGATGGAATCGCGTAACCGTTTTATTTCTGCCAAAGCAGAATTGATGCGGGTACGATTACAAATGGAGATGTTATCGAGATTGGAACAGTATTATCGAAATGGAACTTTTATAGCAGAATAGACAAAATGGATACACTTATTGAACGAAAACCGGGAATGAAACGCAAGTATCTTTCGCTTATTGCCGGAGGGCTTGTACTGCTTGTTTTGATACTTTTTTTTATTTTCAGAGATACAGCTCCTTCTATGACTGTAGAGAAAGACCGCTTGACCATTGCTACAGTGAAAAAGGCAGAGTTCAACGATTATATTCGTGTTATTGGTCAGGTGATGCCTAACCGGATTATTTATATGGATGCCATTGAGGGTGGGCGTGTAGAGGAGCGTCTGAAAGAGGAAGGAGCCATGGTGAAAGCAGGTGATGTAATTCTACGGCTTAGCAATCCGCTACTCAATATTGGTATTATGCAGAGTGAAGCCGACCTTGCTTATCAGGAAAATGAATTGCGTAATACACGTATCAGTATGGAGCAGGAGCGATTGCGTCTGAAACAGGAACGTATTGGGGTAAATAAAGAATTGACTACCAGGCAGAGGCGTTACGAGCAGTATGAACGCCTGATGAAGGAACAACTTATAGCTCGTGAGGATTTTCTTCAGGCCCGCGAAGAGTATATGGCAGCAAAAGAACAACTTGCTGTGATTGATGAGCGTATCCGTCAGGACAATATTTTCAGGGAAAGTCAGATCACCAGTCTGGATGAGAACATCAGGAATATGAAACGTAGCCTTTCTTTGGTACGTGAGCGTATAGAGAACTTGAAAGTGAAGGCACCTATTGATGGACAAGTGGGCAATCTCGATGCGCAAATTGGTCAGTCTATTGCTGCGGGAGAGCATATCGGACAGATTATCACTTCCGACCTGAAAGTACAGGCGCAAATTGATGAACATTATGTGGAGCGTGTTATACCGGGATTACCTGCCGACTTTACACGTGACGGAGGCAATTATAAACTGGAAGTAATTAAACCTTATCCAGAGGTGAAAGACGGGCAATTTCGTACAGATTTATATTTTACTTCTGGCCGGCCTGAGAATATTCGCGCCGGACAGACTTATCATATCAATTTACAGTTAGGAGACCCTTCTCAGGCTATTCTTGTACCTCGTGGAGGATTTTTTCAGATTACAGGTGGTCGATGGATGTATGTTGTTGATGAAAGTGGTAAATTTGCCACGAGACGTTCTGTGAGAATCGGACGACAGAATCCGCAGTATTACGAGGTAACAGAAGGATTGTCTCCAGGTGAAAAAGTGATTATATCCGGTTATGAATTATTTGGAGACAATGAAAAATTGGTACTGAAATAGTAGTTAAGTAGTTAAGTAGTAAGTAGTCAAGTAGTAAGTAGTTAAGTAGGATACTATGACTACTTGATTAATAAGATGAAACAACTTAGTAACCATACTATCTACTACTTACTACTTAACTACTTGACTACTTACTACTCTATTTATTTTTTTATTATGATTAAGACAGAAAAATTATCTATGCTTTTCACCACAGAAGAAGTGCAGACAAAAGCATTAAATGAAGTTACTTTGCAAGTGGAACGCGGAGAATTTGTAGCTATCATGGGGCCATCGGGCTGTGGAAAATCTACCTTGCTGAATATCCTTGGTACACTTGATTCACCTACTTCCGGTTCTTATCTTTTTGAAGGAAAACAGGTCGATAAAATGACAGAAAGCCAGCTTACTACACTTCGTAAAGGTAATCTGGGATTTATCTTCCAGAGTTTTAACCTGATTGATGAGTTGACGGTTTATGAGAATATAGAGCTTCCATTGGTTTACATGGGGATGAAATTGGCTCAAAGGAGAGAAAAGGTGAAACAGGTATTAGAACAGGTAAACCTTTTACATCGTGCCAATCATTTTCCACAACAACTTTCGGGTGGACAACAACAACGGGTAGCTATTGCTCGTGCTGTTGTGACAGATTGTAAACTACTATTAGCTGATGAACCGACAGGAAATCTTGATTCGGTAAATGGGGTGGAAGTTATGGATTTGCTGGATAAGCTCAATCAGGCAGGGACGACGATTATTATTGTTACTCATTCAGAGCGTGATGCTACATATGCTCACCGGGTTATCCATTTGCTTGACGGAAAAATAGTAGCTGAGAATATCAACCGTCCGATGACAGAAAAGTCTGAATCTAAATATCAGGTATTATGATTGGAAATTATTGGAATAGCGCCTTGCGTAATCTGATGAAGCGGAAAGTATTCAGTTTTATCAACATTTTCGGTCTGGCTGTGGGTATGGCTTCAGCTTTACTTATTCTTACGTATGTGACTTTTGAGTTTAGTTTTGATAAAATGCACTCCAACTATGACCGTATTTTCCGCGTAGAGAGCACATTTCATGAGGGCGATGTACAGACGGACTATTGGGCAAGCAGTTCCTTTGGCTATGCTTCAGCTATGAAAGAAAATTTAGCAGGAATTGAAGATTATACCCGGATTGGTTCATTACTTCAACCCGAGCAGATTGTGAAGTATGGCGAGCTTACCCTTCGTGAAAATCAGATAGCTTATGCAGATCCGGGGTTCTTTCGTCTTTTTAATTTTGAACTACTGAAAGGAGATAGAGTAACTTGCCTTGCGATGCCACGGCAGGTAGTAATTACCGAACGGATTGCGCAGAAGTATTTTAAAGATGAAGATCCTATCGGGAAGATACTTATCTTTACCGGAAGTGGGGGTGGGTTACCTTGTGAAGTAACGGGAGTAATGGCAGAGATGCCTTCTAATTCTCATATCCGTTATAATTTTCTGATTTCGTATAAATCTTTGCCTCAATATATGCAGGAATACTGGTACAAGCATGAAGTATATACATACGTATTGCTTGACAATCCTCAGCGGAAGGGAGAAATAGAGAAAGAGTTTCCCGTCATGGCTGAGAAGTACAAGACAGAAGAAGCCTTGAAGAATAAAATCTGGGGGGTATCTCTGGTATCATTGGCAGATATTCATTTGCAACCACAAGTTGGTTATGAAGCGGAAACGAAAGGGAATCGTTCAGCTATGATTGCTTTGATCTTTGCTGCTGTTGCTATTTTGGCTATTGCTGGATCAACTATATCAATCTGGCAGTAGCCCGTTCTATGGAGCGTGCCAAAGAAGTGGGGGTACGCAGAGTGGTTGGAGCGTTTCGTAAACAACTTGTGTCACAGTTCCTGTTTGAAGCACTGTTGATGAATCTTATTGCTTTTGTATTGGCTGTGGGACTGATAGAGGTTGTACTTCCGTACTTTAACCAACTGGTGGGGCGTACGGTGACATTCTCTGTATGGTTGGCAGGATACTGGTGGATATTATTAGTTACTGTATTTATTGCAGGCATCTTTCTTTCTGGTTATTATCCGGCACTGGCTCTGCTCAATCGTAAACCGATTACTTTGTTGAAGGGGAAATTTCTCCATAGTAAGTCCGGAGAGCGTACCCGTAAAGTATTGGTAGTGATACAGTATACCGCTTCTATGATTTTGCTTTGTGGAACGCTGATTGTCTTTGCACAGCTCAGTTTTATGCGTAATCAGTCATTAGGAGTGAAGACAGGGCAGACGTTAGTGGTAAAGTTTCCCGGTCATACCGAAGGCATGAATACTAAACTGGAAGCGATGAAAAAGGCGATATCACGATTGCCATTGGTTCATAAAGTTACATTTTCGGGGGCTGTTCCGGGTGAAGAAGTGGCTACTTTTCTTTCCAATCGGCGGACGAATGATGCGTTGAAACAAAACCGTTTGTATGAAATGCTGGCATGTGATCCTGATTATGTAGATGCTTACGGGTTAACAGTAGTAGCTGGGCGTGGTTTTTCAGAAGAGTATGGCGATGATGTTGACAAGTTGGTTATCAACGAGACAGCTGTACGTAACCTTGGTTTTACTTCCAATGATGAGGCTATCGGTCAGCAGGTGACTGTAGAGTGTACAGATGCCCCTATGCAGATTATCGGGGTGGTAAAGGACTATCATCAACAGGCATTAAGTAAAAATTATACGCCTATCATGTTGATCCACAAAGATAAGATCGATTGGTTACCTCAGCGTTATATTTCTGTTGTGATGAAATCAGGTGATCCCAGAGAACTGGTATCTCAGGTAGAGGAGATATGGCATCGTTATTTTGAAGATTCCAGTTATGACTATTTCTTTCTTGATCAGTTTTTTGATCATCAGTACCGGCAGGATGAAGCCTTTGGGGTAATGATTGGCTCGTTTACCGGATTGGCTATTTTTATATCTTGTCTTGGCTTGTGGGTGTTAGTTATGTTTTCCTGTACTACACGTACTAAAGAAATGGGTATCCGTAAAGTTTTGGGCGCTTCTCGTTTTAACCTTTTCTTTCAGTTAGGTAAGGGCTTTTTCCTGTTGATATTGATAGCGGTCCTGATTGCTCTTCCGGTGGCATGGTTTAGTATGGATACCTGGCTGAGTCATTATGCTTTTCGTACAGAGCTGAAAGGTTGGTTCTTTATATTGCCGGTAGTACTGATGTTACTGATTTCTTTTGTCACGGTAGCTTGTCAGACGATGAATATCATTCTGAGTAAACCGGCGCGGTCTTTACGATATGAATAGATACTAACCATCTGTCATTTGCAGATATGGGGAAGACATTAACCCATATCTGCTTTTACCCAATCCTCTATCATTGTGGGAAGCGGACCATAAGGTTGTATACTTTCTGTCCGTAAAGGTTTCATTGTGCCAAAATCTACTTTGTAGTTTTTACCTTCAGGTGTTACATAATAGACATAATCTTTTTCTCTTTCATTAAAGGGTATATAAAACATACTTTCTTCTTCCTCTTTTGAAACAGGATACCAGCCGGTGACAAACGGTCTGCTTTCTATATTCGATGGATAAGTCATATAGTTGAAAAGATAGCAATAGATATCGAAATCAATATCGTAAGGAAAGCTTAATACATGTGCTTTGTTAGTGAATTTTTGTATCTTGATAATAGCTCTGTCCTTTTCTTTATTGTACATGGAGCAGAAATCTTTTACTAATATTTCAATTTCGCTGCTATTTACTTTTTCTACTAATATCACTTTGTTATTGGATACTCTATTCTGTGTGTGCATACAGTTTCTTCGTGCTCTTTCTGTTTGTCTTTTTTGTTTCCTTAGCCTCATTTTGTATAAGTCCCAGTACAGAAAGAGGATAAATACAGCTATTGATGCAAGATAGGCTATGGCTGCATGAGAATATTGTGTTTCTGCAAACATAAGCATGCAGAGTGCCATTCCTAATGAGCCAACAGGTAATCCGATATTGTCATTCTTTTCTGAGTTACGGTACAGTTCTTTGAAGTGAGGACGATAAATCCATAAGAAGCTTATGAGTGCACTGATCCCAAACAAGATGAGAGTTCCATATTGTTTCGATAAACTTGAAGGAATCTCCATCTCACTCATCCTGAACAGAGTTACCAGAATGATCCAACTGCCTGTCATAAACGTATTGACACGTATGAATGGCAGTACATATTGTTTTAATGTACTTTGTTTTTCCATGTATACTGCTTGGTTTGTCTTGTGGGTAAAGTTAAATATTTTTGTTTTTATATCCAATTGATAAAAGAAAAACATTTATATCTGTTGATCTTTATATTTCTTGATCGGTATTGGATGATTGATAATCAGCGTATTGATTAACTCGAATCTACTACATTGCAATCAGAGCTGAAGTTTCTCAAGAATCAGATTAATTCGCATTTCCTGTTTAATATGCTCAATAATGACAATGTACTGATACGGAAAAATCTTGCTGAGGCTTTAAAAGTTTTGTTTAAGTTATAGGATTCTTTTGATAACAACGATATCTTTATGAAGTCTCACGAGATAGCTATTGGTAATAGTTATCATGATGCTTTTTTTGAAGAGTTTGTATTACGAAAGAGAATCAGATAAGTTTGTTTGTATATTATTTCTTTGAAAAAGTGAGACATTTAGACGATATTGGATAATAAATAACTAAATTAGAACATATAAGGCAGCCAAAATGTCGTATTTTTGTCAGACATAAAAAGAGTAATATACTATGAAGAATAAGCTTTTGATAAGTTCTTTACTGTTGTCTTCGATAGGAGGTAGTAGTACAGTTGCCGGTACTGTTTCGGATAAGGAACACCCCAATATTATTTTGATATTATGTGATGATATGGGATTCTCCGATCTCGCCTGTTATGGGGGAGAAGTACATACCCCTAATATTGATTTTCTGGCAGAGAACGGAGTGCGTTTCAGTCAGTTTAAAAATACGGGAAGAAGTTGTCCGAGCCGGGCTGCTTTGCTTACCGGTCATTATCAGCATGAAGCCGGTATGGGGTGGATGACTGCTGTAGATGAACATCGCCTTGGTTACCGGGGACAGATAGCAGCGGATATCCCTACGATTGCGGAGGTATTCCGGGACAATGGTTATGCCACTTATATGAGTGGTAAATGGCATGTGACAGTGGATGGAGCTTTCGATCAACCTAATGGAAGTTATCCGGTACAACGGGGATTTGAAAAGTATTATGGTTGTCTGAGTGGCGGTGGTAGTTACTATACTCCTAAACCGGTTTATTCCGGTTTGACAAGAATTAATCAGTTCCCCGATGATTATTATTATACGACAGCTATATCAGACTCTGCTGTAAGTTTTGTAAGAAAGCACCCTGACGATGTACCTATGTTTATGTATGTGGCGCATTATGCACCGCATCTACCGTTACATGCTCCAAAGAAGCGGGTTGAAGCTTGTAGGGAACGTTATAAAGTGGGATACGATGTGTTACGGCAGCAGCGTTTTGAGCGTCAGAAAGAGTTAGGGTTAGTTGATAAATCAATGGAACTTCCGGTCTATCAAAGGGAATTCAAAGGTAAACGTCCGGCATGGACCGAGCTATCTCTCCGGCAGCAAGAACAATGGATTACTGATATGGCTACTTATGCTGCTATGATTGAGATAATGGATGACGGTATAGGCAGGCTTATCGAAGCGGTAAAGGAGAAAGGCATATACGAGAATACAGTATTTCTGTTTATGAGTGATAACGGAGCAACCAGTGAAGGTGGTTATTTAGGGCAGTTGATGGCAGATTTAAGTAATACGCCTTATCGTAGTTATAAGCAATGGTGCTTTCAGGGTGGAACGAGTTCACCTTTGATTGTAAAATACGGCAATGATATTAAAAACGGAGTGAAAGAGAAAGGTATTATTTGCCGTACCCCCAGTCATATTATAGATCTATTCCCTACTTGTTTGGATATGGCGTCTGTGAAGTATCCTTCCTCTTTTAATGGTAGGAAAGTGAAACTGGCCGGAACAAGTCTTTTACCCGCCATGAAAAATAAAAAACTACGTCCGCGTGATTTGTTTTTTGAGCATCAAACATCATGTGCTGTTATTTCGGAAGGATGGAAGTTGGTACGAAGTAATGGCAAAGCACCCTGGGAGTTAATAAATCTGTCGTCAGACCCTTTTGAAGAAAAGGATTTGTCAGCACAATACCCGGAGAAAGTAAGAACTTTGGAAAAGAAGTGGAACCGGTGGGCAGAACAACAACACGTTTTTCCTTTTGAATATCGTCCTTGGGGAGAACGTATTAAATACTACAAAACATTGAATCCTGATCAAAGCGGGAGATAGAATACTCTCCCTCGTACATGTAAAATCAAATGGATTAGATGGACAAGGGGGAAGGTACTTGAAGCCTTTGCCTCTTAGTCTTATTGCTCTGTTTGGCTACTTTTACTTTTCTGATGAATTCTTACAAAAAAAGTTGTGGTAGTAATAACTTATATAAGTCATTGCTACCACATGTAGTACGCTACGCAGAATATAACCTCTATTCTCTTATTTCTTTTCTAATAGAAACTCGTCTACTATTTTAATCAACTGGTCTTTAGGCATTGCTCCCTGTAAAATTTTTGGTTCTCCTTTTACTGGGATCATTAATAAGGTGGGTATACTTTGGATACCGAATGTTCCGGCAAGTTCAGACTCTTTATCCACATCTATTTTATATACGTCTATTTTCCCGGCATAGTCTTTACTTATATTATCTAAAATGGGGGCCATTGCTTTACACGGACCACACCAGGTGGCGTAAAAATCAATGATTGCAGGACGGTTGCCTTCAAATTTCCATTCATTGGGATTGGCTTCGTAATTATATACTTTCTTTAAAAAGTCTGCTTCAGTTAATGCTATTACTTCCATATCGCTTTGTTCTTTTTGAGAATAAACACTTTTATTGTCTTTATTACCTGCACAGGCTGTTGCTATAAAAGTCAGTGTGAGGATAAAAATTGCAGTTAAGGTTTTAATTGATTTCATATACTTTCTTTTTTTATAGTTTTTACTGTTGCAAAGATAGTGATGTCAGGCATATATATAAATGACAATTTAGCTGGAATGTTTGACATTTTTTCCCTTTTAACGTTCTTCATGATAACTTTTCTAAAGAACTATCCTGTTGTTTTACTCCGCCAGACTCTTGTTGGATATTTTATCAGAATGAGTAATGGTTTTAAAGTATGCATAAATGTTTTTTCTATGTGGGATTATAAACGCTTATAGACTATTTATGTATATTAAAGAACTAATGAGTCGCTTTGTACCACGCAGTCTGATATTTTTCAGTGGCATAGGAGTTAGTACTTGGATCTGAGATTGTTGCACCGGAGAATGTATTGATTTTAATCTTTCCCTTGTTCATGGTGTAATAATAATCGGTATGCCTTTTATAGGGGATAGTGCGTTCCAGTTGTTCTTCAAATCGTGCCAATAGGCCGGCGTCTGTACAGAGTTTCGCTACATAGTCCCCACAGTCGAAAAAGAGGGTGGGGGTGTATCCGTCCATTGTCTGTATAGTATATAATGAAGAGGAAGGAAGAGTATATTGGTTATTTATCTCTTTCATTGTAGCAGCTAAATTTTCCAACTCGGAACATACCGTTACTCCGATTGTCCCGCAAGGCATTTCTTCGTAGTTCTTATAGACTCGTAGAATGCATCACATATGCTTTCATAATCGACTTTACCCAACAGATGCGGACCAATCTCAGCATAAGGCATACCGTAAGCCATGATCTCACAAGGGGAAGCAATCAGATAGTCGGTAACTTCTTTCAGATCATAGGCAACTTCTACAGAAGCCATGTAACAGTCATCAAAGAGAATATACTCCATTTTTATTCCGGCATTTGCAATTCCCTCTGCAAGAGTGGTGGTGTTAGTTTGATATTCAGGACTTAATCCACCGAAATAGCGTGTCAGAAGTACGCCTTCATATTCCCAGTGCTTCTTCTGGCCTATACTTCGCACCTGTGCGGTTGGTACGGGAATCCATCCCATTCCGTGACAACCGATTGTCATGGCATAGCGGTTGGCAGGAGCGAGGGTTTTAACATCATTCAAAATGGAAGTAATGCCCGTAGCCGTAGTGAAAGCGGGGTTATGATAAATTTTCAGGGGTTTGCGTATGCATTTGCCATTATCATATGCCAACTCAAAGAGTACTGCTTCAGTGGGCGAAGTACAGAAGAATACTACAACCCTTTCGTTCTTGAGTATGTTTCGTTCTACTACACTCTCAAAATCTGATATATTGGTTTCGAAGTAAGATTTAAGATTGCTGGACCATGGAAGATACATGAGTACGGTCTGATCTGTTTTTACAGGCCAATCCTCTTGTTCGCATGATGTAAATGCCAAGGGAATGATTAACAGTATAAGGAGCAAAAAACGTTTCATTACTTTCAGTGGGCAGGTCATTATCTTCTTTCTTTTTATAACAATACATTTGCCTTTCAGATACAAACGTAAGAAATATTTCTCTAATAAAGAAAATATAGGGAGAGAATGTGGGTTACTATTCTATTTATTCATTTATATTTGCTGTTCCTATACAAGTTTCCCACAAATCAGGAGGTATAAAGATATGAAAACAGATAAAGAGAAAATGCTGGCAGGTGAACCCTATCTGGCTTTTTGTAACGAGTTGGTAGAAGATCGTGCCCGGGCAAAAGACGTTTTGTTTGAATACAACAATTTGCGTCCGTCGGACATGGAAAGACGTACTGAAATACTGAAGCAATTCTTGGGTGCTACCGGAAAGCAATTGCTGGTCGAACAACCCTTCCGTTGCGATTATGGCTATAATATTCGTGTCGGTGAGAATTTTTATGCCAATATGGGATGTACGATATTAGATGAGGCTTTGGTGACTTTTGGAGATAATGTACTGTTGGCTCCTAATGTGAGTATTTATACGGCAGGACATGCTGTAAATGTGACACGGCGCATAGCCGGTTGGGAGTATGCCTGTCCGGTAGCAATAGGGCATAATGTGTGGATTGGTGGTAATGTAGTGATACTTCCGGGAGTTTCGATTGGCGATAATAGCATAATAGGTGCCGGAAGTGTGGTGACAAAGAATATTCCTGCCAATGCCGTTGCTGTGGGAAATCCCTGTAAAGTGATTCGGGAACTTACCGAAGACGAACTGAAATAAAATACTTTAGATAAAACGGAATATGAAGAAACATTTTTTACTTGCAGCTGGTCTGTTTATGACATTTGCTGTACAATATCAAACAATTATGGCACAAAGTCTTGAAAAGATGAATTGGTTTAATGAACCTGATAAATGGGAGATACGGGATGCACGTACTTTCTCAATGATAGTCCCTCCGAAAACGGATTATTGGAGAATATCCCATTATGGTTTTACGGTAGATGATGCACCTTTTTACTATGCTCTTTACGGTGGGGAGTTTGAAGCGAAAGTTAAAATAACGGGAAACTATGTGACTACTTTTGACCAAATGGGACTGATGATTCGTGTGGATCATGAGAACTGGATAAAAGCAGGTGTGGAGTATGTGAATGGTAAACAGAATGTGAGTGCTGTGGTGACACATAAAACAAGTGACTGGAGTGTGGTAGAGTTGGATAAAGCTCCTCGTTCTATCTGGATAAAAGCTGTCAGAAAGCTGGATGCCGTAGAAATATTCTTCTCATTGGATGATAAGAAGTATACGATGATGCGTACCTGTTGGTTACAAGATAACTGTCCGGTAATGGTAGGATTAATGGGAGCATGTCCTGATGGTACGGGATTTGAAGCTATCTTTGAAGATTTTCAGGTGAAACAATTGCCTGATACACGTCGGTTGGAATGGGCAAAGAAGCAAAAGTAAAACTTCAATTATGTTTCACCATAGAGAGTAGTACGAAGGAGTAATTGTATCAAAACTGTTTTATGCTTTCATGGGTACACAGGATGGAATGATGATCCGTTGTCATCCGTTTCATCCTGTGTGCCATAGAAGATACTTTATTTCCGGAGCTTTATTTCCGGCACAAGTATAAATCGAGTGTCCGGGAAGTATTTTTCCATATATTTTCTGATAAAGCTTTGCGTATCCTCTTGTATTGTTTTATCTTCTACTGTGGGATACAGATTATACATCACAGTATCAAGACGGATCCCCCGGTTACGTATGGCTTCAAAGCTGAGTAATGTGTGGTTGATGCTTCCCAACTTGCCGGAGGTAACAAAAATGAGCGGGTAACCCTTTTGGGCTACATAGTCGATCGTCAGCAACTCTTCGGTCAACGGCACCATCAGTCCGCCGGCACCTTCGAGCAGAACAATGTCATAACGGTGGCTGAGTTCGGCGGTGGCTTGTTCCATCTTGTTGAAGTTTATGGGGCGCTTGTCCAATTGCGAGGCAAGATGCGGTGAAGCCGGATAGGAGAAAATCTCCGGCATAGTGAGTCCTTTACGATCTTCTTCGGTATGAGGAATTCCCATGATACGGCGGTGCAGGTCAATATCTTCGGAATAACCTACATTGCCGGTCTGAATAAATTTCTGGGTAATAGTACGCTTTCCGTTCTTATTGAGTTCGCGGGCCAGGAAACCGGTGGCATAACTCTTTCCGGCATCAGTGTCAATGCCGGATACAAAAAATACATTCTGTTTCATTGTTTCTTCTTTTTTGCGATGATATAAATAGGGTGATAAGTAAGTGTCACGGAGCGGTTGTTACCGGATTGGCGGGGATAGTCCTCGCAGAAACGGTTTAGTTCGCGCCGTGTCCAATGGTGTTTACCGGTACCCGTAACTCCTGTTTCTTTCAGATGATAGAGTACTTGCAGCGGATTGGTGAAGGTACGGGGAAGTACCTCTTCTTCTGCATAAATGATATCGTACATAGGGGCGAGCGAAGCCTTCAGGTCGCGGAGCGAACGGTAGGTAAGTCCGTGACCGGTGGTACTACGTATCTCTTCCATGTTCTTTTGCCCGAAAGTGGTGAAAGCGAAATACCCGTTTCTACTCAGATAGTTCGTACAACGGTGAAAAAAGTGTTCCGGGTTTTCAAACCATTGGAGGGTAGAACAGGAGGTGATAAGTTCCGTATCTTCGGGAAATGCGAGTGTTTCGGCATCTCCGGCAAGGAAGCCTACGCCCCGATTGAGCAGGTCCTCACAGCAGGTCTGCATGTCGTGGCAGATATCATTCAGGAGAAGCTGTTTCGGCTGCAGGGTATGATAGAGCAGCCGGGAGTAATTGCCTGTGCCGCAACCAAATTCTACCACTTTCCCCAACGGTCGGAGGGAGATATTGCTGTAAGAGATGGATCATTTTTTCGGCTATCTGTTGCTGTATATTTGCTTCCCGCGTATAAGTACCGATTGCTTTAGAGAAACGTTCGGCTATCAGATTCTTGTCCATATTCATTTCAGGTATTGCGTAAAGAGTGATTCGTCATAATGAGCTTCGTTACCATGGAGGATGGAAGCGGAAGTCTCTTCCCAGGCAGTATGTTGATTGGCGGGAGGGAAGATACGGTCGTTTTCACCGATGATGGCTTTTTTCCAGGAGAAACTGGCAGGAGGAAGTTCCCGATATTGCCGGGCAATGGCGGCGAGTTCCTCTTTCAGGTCTTCTGCTGACCGTTGGGGAGTAATGTGGCGGAAGCTGTCAAAAGCACTTCCATTGGCGCACATCCGGCGCTGGAATTTCCGAAGGGATGCTTCGTTCAAACCCTCTAATGTTCCTTCGAAAATGGCGGGAGGAATACCTCGTTTCTCGTCGATAGGGAAGGGGGTGCCGTTGATCGCGACACTGCCGTTGACAGGAAGTGCAATGCGTGAGAGTACTTGTGAGGCCGCCCAGACTCCCATAGACCATGCCACAACGTCGAAATGAGAGTAACGGGCTGCCGGGGAAGTGTCGAAATCGAGTGTATGATAATCGTAGCAAATCATAAAATCGCTTTCACGGGGTGTATATTGTATGAAAGGGCGTTCATCCATTCCCCAGCCTGCGAAGAACAGGAGAAGGCGATCTTGTTTATGATTCGTTGACGTATGGATATATTGGTTCATAGGTAGATGTGATACTTAAAATAATGTTGTGTAATATTACTATTGTCGCATTGTTCGGAATACTAAAGTCTGTCTTTGTAATGTATTGATTATTAAAGGGTTTACGGAACGCTTTTCTCCCCGGAGCCGAACAGCCTGCTCCCCGGTGCCGAAGAACCTCTTCCCCGGAGCCGGGCTACCTCCTCCCCGGAGCCGGGCAAGGCGTACGGCTTGGGGAGAAAACTGTATGTAAAATAATGCGATTCTGTTTGAGGTGGATTCCATATCGTTTAAACTTATATATTCAGACAAAACGGGAGTAACAGTTGGCATCTTAGCATCTTCTTTTTGAGGAAAATTTAAACAGGCTTTTCGTCTTTTGATATTTCATTTATTAATTTCTCCATTTCACTTTCCCTGATCTCTGCCGTCAGCGAGAATCGGATACGTGAGGTACCTTCCGGTACCGTAGGTGGGCGTACGGGCAAAGCATAGAATCCTTTGCGTTGTAGTTCTTCCGCCTTCCGGATGGCCACACAGCTTTCTCCTGTTATCAACGGCACGATGTGGCTGGTTGAAGGGCAGTCATATCCTTTGTTTTTCAGGGCTTCCCTGAGTTGGTTACTAAGGAACCGCAGAGTTTCACGTCTTTGCCGGAAGCCTGCCAGACGTTCCAGCATGAAGGAGGTCCACTGTACTGTCACTGGAGCAATGCCGTGGTGAAGATGAAAGTACGCATCTTGTTAATAAGGTATTCCCGTATTACTTTCCGGCAGACGATATAGCTCCTGCCGAAGCTAACGCCTTACCGAATGTACCTACCAGAAAGTCGATATCGTTGATGCAATCCTGCTCTTCTGCACATCCCAGTCCTCTCTGTCCGCGTACTCCGAAGGCATGAGCCTCATCTACATACAACAGTACATTGGGATATTGTTTTTTCAAACGAACCAGTTCCCGGAGATCGGCTTCGTCACCATCCATACTAAAGATACTTTCGGTGACGACGATAATGCGTTCGTATTCCGAATGATTCACTTGCAACAGACGTTCCAACTGGTTGTATTCATTGTGACGGTACCGGATACATTTTGCTGCCGATAGGCGTATGCCGTCTATCAGGCTGGCATGTACCAGTTTGTCTGCTAGGATGAGCGTGTGTGTATTGCTCACTGCCGGCAGAATACCTGTATTGGCATGATATCCGCTGTTGAATGTCAATGCCGCTTCGGTACCAAAGTCATCGGCAAGTTGCTGCTCCAACCGATCATAAATACTGAAGTTCCCCGTCAGCAGACGTGAAGAGGAGGAGGTAGGCAAAAAAGTCTCCGTGGTCAGGGTTTCCCGGAACTCCTGGCGCAGTTTTCTATCGTTTGCCAATCCTAAATAGTCGTTTGAAGAGAGATTCAGCATCCGCTGTCCGTCTACAATAACATTTCTGCCTTCGTGTGTAATGGCAGGAAGCTTTCGTAGATTGCTTTTCTCTTTCAGTTCCTGCAACTCTTGTTGCATCTGTTCGATGGTGGTCATAATTCTTTAATTTATTAATTAGTAGTTAAGTAGTCAAGTAGTTAAGTAGTAAGTAGAATACATTAGACGAGTCATTTCTACTTGACTACTTAACTACTTGACTACTTACTACTTAACTACTAATCTGCTCATTATTTTGATAACTCCACTCGTAAGTTTACTTAATTGTTCCGGCGTGATGATAAACGGGGGCATGAGGTATACTAATTTTCCGAAAGGACGTACCCAGATACCCTCTTCAACAAAACTCCGTTGCATGTACGCCATGTCTACCGGCTGATGTGTTTCAATAACCCCGATAGCACCCAATACCCGTACATCTGCTACGGTCGGAAGTGAACGTGCCGGAGCCAGTTCTCGCTTCAGTTGCTCTTCGATACGGTATACATTTTCCTGCCAACCGGACTCTAATAACAGGCGTACCGAAGCACAAGCTACGGCACAAGCCAGCGGATTCCCCATAAACGTAGGGCCGTGCATAAAAGCTCCCGGTGCATGATTGGAAATCATATCTGCCACTTCATTGGTTGCCAATACGGCAGACAGTGTCATATATCCTCCGGTCAGTGCCTTGCCGATGCACATGATATCCGGTTCTACTCCGGCATGTTCCCAGGCAAAGAGCTTTCCTGTACGTCCGAAGCCGGTAGCTATTTCATCAAAGATAAGTAACAGATTGTGCTCACGGCAAAGTTTAGCTGCCTCCTGTAAATACCGGGGATGGTAAAACCACATACCGCCTGCCCCCTGTACAATCGGTTCGAGGATAAGTGCGGCGAGCTCGTCGGAACGTGTTTCTATCAGTTCTTTCAGAGGGAGAATATCTTCCGGATTCCACTCGCCATCAAAACGTGAGGTGGGTTGAGGTACAAAATAACGTACCGGCAGTGCTGATCCGAACAGCGAGTGCATCCCTGTTACGGGGTCACAAACAGACATTGCATTCCATGTATCACCATGATATCCGCTGCGTATGGTAACGAAATTATTCTTTTCTGCCTTCCCGGCGGCATACCAGTATTGCACGGCCATTTTCAGTGCTACTTCTACTGCCACCGATCCGGAGTCTGCATAGAATATCTTCTGCATCGAAGGAGGAACCAGAGGGAGCAACAGCTTTCCCAATTCAATGGCCGGATCGTGTGTCAGTCCGCCAAACATTACGTGCGACATTTTCTCCAACTGCCCCCGTACCGCTTCATTCAATACCGGATGATTGTATCCATGTACCGCACACCACCACGACGACATTCCTTCTACAAGCACCCGCCCGTCACTTAGCGTAATCGTAGCCCCCTCTGCCCGTTCTACTTTATATACCGGCAATGGATTCGTGGTCGAAGTATAGGGATGCCACAAATGTTCCCGATCGAACTCGTCCCCTATTTCTTTCCTTCTCCCTTCTCCCATCTCCCTTCTCCCATCTTTTATCTCGTATCCTGCTGCACAAATCATCTGCTTGTCTTCCGAAACTTTTGAGCCGAGTGTAGTTAGTAGATCTCCCACGATAGCCGAGTTGATGCCGATATGTAAAGCCCGTTTCATAGTTTCCGGAGAGAGTTGTGAACGTCCTCCGGCAAAGCGCAGATAGGCTGTCGGTTGATAAAACGGAAAAGTGCAATAGCGGTCAATACCTCTTCTTCTGTCAGCGGTGTTGCGTGTTCCAGTGGGGTACCAGGGATCGGGCTGAGCAGGTTGATCGGGATGGACTGTACCCCAAGTTCCCGGAGGGTGAAAGCAAATTCAATACGCTGTTCCAGTGTCTCTCCCATACCGATAATGCCGCCGCAGCAGATATCCATACCTACCCGGCGTGCAGCATTGAGTGTAGCCAGTTTCTGCTCTTGCGTATGCGTAGAGCAAAGTTTCGGAAAATAGGAAGGCGCTGTTTCCAGGTTACAGTGATAACGGGTGATACCTGCGTCGTAGAGTACCTGTAATTCATCTTCTTCGAGGAGCCCTAAGGAGGCGCATAGCTGAATGGAAGTATGCCTGCGCATGTAGCGGGTGGAATCACGGAGTTGAATAAGTTGTTTCGGGGAGGGTTTTCGTCCGCTGGTGACGAGTGAGAACCGGGCTATGCCCTGTGCTTCGTTGTATTGTGCCTGTCGGAGGCATTCATCTTTACTGACGAGGTCGTAGACCTCAGCTTTTGTCTGGTAATGGGAGGATTGTGCACACCATTTACAGTTTTCCGGGCAACGTCCGGACTTGGCATTAATGATGGAACACATGTCGAATTCGCGCTGTGCACGGGCGACGGTAATCTCATGGGCAGCCGCATATAGCGCTTCCCTGTCGGCTGTATTAGCCAGCCAGGCCGCTTGTTCGGGCGTGATATCAACGCCTTGCAGCACCTGGTCTTTAAGTTCTTCAAGTGTCATAAATGTATGATAAGGGATAGTTTGAGCAGCTTTCTGCTTGGCGAGCGAACGTTCCGTCACATTGAGATGCAACTGTCCGATGGTTACCTGGTGTCCCAGGCTGGCAAAGGCAGCATATCCCTTCCGGCTCCAACAGCGGAAACGGATGGCAGGTCTATGGATCAGACGGTTCGTTTTCATTCTTTTCTCAGGTTTTGAACAGGGCAAATGTACAAAGAAATTTTGAGTATGTGAACATAAAGACCTATCTTTGCGTACTACTAATGTCATACTTAGAATAATAGCCTTATGATTGATTTAAGCCGTAAACTCCCCATCGGGATACAGACTTTCGAGAAGTTGCGTAAAGAGGGATATCTCTATGTGGATAAGACTGCGCTTGTCTGGCAGATGGTAAGTACCAGTACTCCTTATTTTCTGAGTCGTCCCCGTCGCTTCGGGAAAAGTTTGCTGCTGTCTACTTTTGAGGCTTATTTTGAGGGAAAGAAAGAACTTTTCGAGGGGTTGGCTATCGAAGATTTGGAGAAAGAGTGGGTCACCTACCCTGTCCTGCACCTCGACTTGAACGCCGAGAAGTATGATACTCCCGAAAGACTGAACAGCATTCTCAGTAACCACTTAACTCAATGGGAACTGAAATACGGAAAAGGAGTTGACGAAACTACCCTGTCGAGCCGTTTCATGGGAGTTATTAGACGTGCTTCCGAATTAACCGGGCGCAATGTCGTTGTCCTGATAGACGAATACGACAAGCCCTTGCTTCAGGCCATGCAGAATGAGGCTTTGCTGGATGAGTATCGCACGACCCTGAAAGCTTTTTATGGCGTACTGAAAAGCTCCGATCGTTACCTACGTTTCGCTTTCCTTACCGGAGTGACCAAATTTGCCCAGGTAAGTGTATTCAGTGATTTGAACCAATTGCAGGATATCAGCCTGTGGTATGACTATGCTACTGTTTGTGGTATTACCCGGGATGAGTTAATTTCGACTTTCCATCCTGAGCTGGAAGTGCTGGGCAGAGTTAACGATACCACTTATGAAGAAACGGTGGATGAGATGACCCGGATGTATGATGGTTATCATTTTCATCCTGCGGGAGAGGGCGTTTTCAATCCGTTTAGTGTACTCAATGCGCTGAAAGCAAAAGAATTTAATGATTATTGGTTCCAGACCGGGACACCGACTTTTCTCGTTGAACTGCTTAAAAAGAGTGACTACGATCTTCGCATTTTGATTGATGGCGTGGAAGCATCTTCTACCGCTTTTACCGAATATCGGGTAGAGGCACGTAATCCCATCCCGTTAATCTACCAGAGTGGATATCTCACGATAAAAGAGTATGATAAGCGTTTCAAGATGTATCGTTTGGCTTTTCCGAATGATGAAGTGAAGTACGGTTTTATGAATTTCATATTGCCTTTCTATACACCAATACCGGACGGAGAACGACGTTTCTACATTGGCAAGTTCATCAAGGAACTACAGGCAGGTGATGTAGCAGCTTTCCTCACTCGTCTTCAATCGTTTTTTGCCGATTTCCCTTATGAGTTGAACGAAAACAAAGAACGCCATTATCAGGTTGTGTTTTATCTTGTGTTCAAGTTGATGGGGCAGTTCACCGAGGCAGAAGTACGTAGTGCCCGTGGAAGGGCGGATGCTGTGGTAAAGACTCCCGATCAGATTTATGTCTTTGAGTTTAAGCTGAATGGCACGGCAGAACAAGCCTTACAGCAGATTGATGACAGGGGCTATCTGATACCCTATCTGGTGGATGGACGCGAAATAGTGAAGGTGGGAGTAGAGTTCAGTGCCGATACACGAAATATCAGTCGTTGGCTGGTGGAGTAGCTGTTGCCAGATTATCATTTAGTGCTTTTTCCTGTATTGCTTCTTCAGATAAAAATTGAATCCTGCATATACCTGCAGTGTACCAAAGCCATTGTTCAGTGAGAAATTATTCCGGTAGTAATCATAGGTTCTGCCCACAAAGGAGGTCCCGGCAAAATATTTGCTGTTGTTGTAAACTACCCCTGCGCGCAGTATGAAATCTATGTTGAAGTTTTGGTACCAGTCGTTTGTTTCTGTTTGTACTTTCTCAATCCGTGAGGTTTTGTAGGCTATGGCAGGTGTCAGTGAGAGGCAGGCGAGCCAGTTGCGTGCAAACACCCAGTTGTAGGCATAACCGAGAGTGAGACTGATATTTGTATATTTGATATGTTCCACTCTCATATCTTCATTCAGGCTTTCCTGAATAGTTTGCGGCAGTTTGGCAGAATCGAAGTTCAGATGATGCGTGGAGATAGAAAAGCCTGCAATCATCGACCCGGCACTACGCCTTTGGTTAGTGCTTTGGCTGAAAGCTGCCGGATAGGAAAAACGGCGATAGTTGAATACGTAAAATGCATTCAGCCCTTTTATATCTACTTTCAATCCGTCAAAACTTTCGGAGTAATTGTCGGGTACGTCATCAAAGCCGTCCGCTTTATGGATCCGGTAGTCGTTGCCGGTGCGGCGATAGAAAATATCCACCCCTAATTTGGCACTGTAAAGACTTAAGTCAAACTCGGTCCCTTTTCTTTTTCCTTTTTGTTTGCCATAAAGCCCGTCGGTATCTATGGACCATCCCAGGAATATCCAGCGCCAACCGAAGTAGGGACCTATTTTATTACGAGGGTTGGGAGAGAACCGTAACCGTTGTGACTGAGGAGTACTACTGCTTAGACTATAATATTCGTAGTTGGTGAAATGATCCAGCATCAGTGCATAGTTGTAACGGTTTGGGCTGATATAAGTAGTATCGATGTCACTGGGATTGAACAGATAGTTGAAAGCTCTTATAAATCCGTTGGGACGTTTGGCTGTCTCCACACTGTCCTGCATGACGATGTTGCTCTCTTCATTCTGAGCGAACAAAGAAAGAGGCAATATCACCAACAGACAAATTACAAGTTTTTTCATACTATTTTAATAAGTAGTTAGAATTTAGTAGTAAGTAGTTAGAATCCTTTCGGAATGACAACGCTGATATGCTGCATAGATTCTGACTACTAACTACTGACTTCTAACCTCATTATTCGCGAAATTAATACTTCCTTCCCGTTTGTGCAATCTTCCTTTAAATTTTGTTTCGTATCTTAAACAAAACAAGGCTATGTGATGTTAGATACCTCACGTAAATAAATCCTAAACCACAAGAAAATATGAGAATCAATCTACGTCTATTAGTAGCGTTTCTGGCCTTTGTTGTATCTGTATCGTTGCAGGCGGCCGTACAACAGGAGAAACGTATTTCGGGTACCGTAATATCCGACGGAGAACCATTACCCGGTGTTTCCGTACAGGTAAAAGGTGCCACTACCGGTACCATTACCGATATCGATGGAAAATATTCTATATCTGCCCCTGCCGATGGGATACTTGTTTTCCGTTTTGTAGGGTTAAAGACGGCAGAGAAGCCTGTGAACGGACGGAGTACCATTGATGTTACTCTTGAATCCGACAGTAAGGAACTGGACGAAGTCATGGTAGTAGCTTATGCCACAGCCAAAAAGTATAGCTTTACCGGAGCCGCTTCTACTGTAAAAGGAGATGAGATAGCCAAACTACAGGTAGCCAGTGTTTCGCGTGCTCTTGAAGGTACTGTTTCCGGTGTGCAGGCAAGTGCTTCCAGCGGGCAACCCGGTACGGATGCGAGATACGTATCCGTGGTATCGGGTCTATCAATGCTTCCAGTGCACCGCTTTATGTAGTGGATGGTGTGCCTTTTGATGGTTCCGTCAACGCTATCAATCCGGATGATATTGCTCCATGACAGTGCTGAAAGATGCTGCTTCGGCTGCTCTTTACGGTTCGCGTGGTGCCAATGGAGTCATTATTATCACCACTAAACAGGGGCAAACAGACTCTAAAACAACCGTCAATGTAAAAGCCTCCTTCGGTGGTTCCAATCGTGCCGTACGTGATTATGATCGTATAGGTACCAATGATTATTTCCAGCTCTATTGGGAAGCCTTGCGCAATCAATATGCCAAGGATACGCAGAACTATACTCCTGCTACAGCCGCCGCACAGGCTTCAAAAGATCTGGTAACCAAACTTATGGGGGATGGTCCCAACCCCTATGGACCCAATTATTCACAACCTGTAGGCACGGATGGTAAACTTGTAGACGGTGCTACCCCTCTGTGGGATTTTGATTGGAGTAATGCTATGGAACAGCAAGCCTTGCGTACGGAGCTTAATCTCAATGTATCCGGAGGCGGACAGAAGAATCAGTATTTCTTCTCTGCCGGTTATCTGAATGATAAGGGTATTGCCCTCGAATCCGGGTATCAGCGTTTCAACCTGCGTTCCAATATCACCAGTGAAATGACCTCCTGGCTGAAAGGTGGTGTTAACATGAGTTTTGCGCATTCCATGCAGAACTATCCGGTGTCTTCGGATACCAAAACCAGTAATGTTATCAATGCAGGGCGTACGATGCCCGGTTTCTATCCCATTTACGAGGTAACCCCCAATGATGGAAGTATCATTTATAAAGACGGAAGTCCTGTTCCTGATTTCGGGCCCTATCGTCCTTCCGGTTCTATGGCAAACTGGAACCTGCCCGCTACTCTTCCGCTTGATAAGTCCGAACGGATGAAAGATGAGTTTTCGGGACGTACTTTTCTGGAAGTTACCTTTATTCCAGGTTTGAAGTTCAAGACGAGTTTTAACTTCGACCTTATCAATTACAATTCACTCGATTTCACAAATTCCCTTATCGGTCCTTCGGTCACTACCGGAGGTGGCTCAAGTCGTGTCAACACCCGTACTTTCTCCTGGACGTGGAACAATATTGCGACTTATGATAAGACGATTGGTGAGCATCACTTCAATATACTTGTTGGACAGGAAGCCTATTCCTACCGTTATGATGAACTTTCTGCTTCCCGTACGAAAATGGCGTTACCTAATATGCCCGAACTGGTAGTTGGTTCGCAACTCACCGGAGGTTCCGGTTATCGGATTGATTATGCCTGGTGGGTTATTTCTCTCAGTTCCTGTATGATTACCAGGATAAATACTTCTTCTCCGCCTCTTACCGGCGTGATGGTTCTTCCCGTTTTGCACCGGAGACCCGTTGGGGTAATTTCTGGTCGATAGGAGCTTCCTGGCGTATCGATCGTGAAGACTTCATGGTTTCTACTTCCGATTGGCTTTCAGCTTTGACTTTAAAAGCCAGTTACGGAGCACAGGGAAATGATAACTTAGGTACTTACTATGCCAGCAAAGGGCTTTATACCATTGTATCCAATTTAGGGGAGAATGCACTTGTATCCGATCGCATTGCCACTCCGAAGCTGAAGTGGGAGACCAATCTCAACTTCAATGTGGGGGTGGACTTCTCTTTATGGAACAACCGTGTATCCGGTTCGTTCGATTTCTTCCAGCGCCGTTCCAAAGATTTGCTCTATTCACGCCCTGTAGCTCCTTCTATGGGATATAGTTCGGTTGATGAGAATGTGGGGGCACTGAAAAATACCGGTATTGAACTGACGCTGAATGGTACGGTGATCCATACAGAGGATTTCATGTGGAAACTTGGTTTCAACCTGACACATTACAAGAACGTAGTCACCGAACTACCTTTGAAAGACATGCCTCCGGTAGGGGTAAACAAGTTAAAAGAGGGGCGTTCCGTCTATGATTTCTATACGAAGGAATGGGCTGGGGTAGACCCGGAAAACGGAGATCCGTTGTGGTATATGGATATACTCGATAAGGATGAAAATGTGATAGGTCGCGGGACAACGAATGTGTATAAAGATGCTACTGATTATTATGTCAATAAGTCATCTTTGCCCAAGATATATGGTGGTTTCAATACAGCATTCTCTTATAAAGGCATCGAGCTTTCGGCGATCTTTGCCTATAGCGTAGGTGGGTATATCATGAATCGTGATATCACTATGATTCTGCACAATGGTAGTGCCGAAGGTCGTTCATGGTCAAAAGAGATATTAGATCGCTGGACACCGGATAATCGGTATACGGATGTTTCGGCATTGGGTACTACTTCCAATAACTGGACTTCCTACTCTACACGTTTCTTGCAGAACAATTCCTATATGAGGCTGAAGAACCTTACCCTCTCTTACACATTGCCGAAACAACTCGTCAACCGGGCGTCGTTGAGTAATGTACAGGTTTTTGTACAAAGCGATAACTTGTTTACTATTCATCGTAATCAGGGGCTCGATCCGGAACAAGGCATTACCGGACTGACCTATTATCGTTATCCTGCAATGAGAACTTTCTCGGGAGGAGTGAATGTAACGTTTTAGGATTCTAACTCCCAACTCCCAACTCCCAACTCCTAACTACTTACTACTTACTACTAACTACTAACTACTTACTAATTTATAGTTTATGAAAAAATATATCTATCCTTATATGGCCTTCCTGCTTTTATTGGCGGGATGTAGTGGTGACTTTCTTGATAAAGAACCTACGGACTCTGTTAGTTCCGATGAGGTTGGAGTACCCGGTAATGCCGAACGATTGTTTAATGGTGCCTGGTATAATCTGTTTGAATATGGCACAACATATGCCAATATTGGTTATCGTGCTCTTCAGTGTCAGGACGATATGATGGCGGATGATGTCGTTTCCCGCCCTGCTTATGGGTTTAATTCATCTTATCAGTTCAATGATATAGCAATACCGAACAATAGCCGAACCTCTTTTGCCTGGTATCTCATTTATAAAACGATTGATAACTGTAACACCGCCATTGCTATTGATGGTGATTCGGAAGAATTTTTTCAGGCAAAAGGACAGGCACTTGCTTTGCGGGCGTTTTGTTACCTTCATCTGGCGCAACACTATCAGTTCACTTACCTGAAAGATCCCACTGCTCCCTGTGTACCTATTTATACAGAACCCACTACAAGTGAAACGGCGCCTAAAGCAAAATCTACTGTAGCCAGGTGTATCAGCGCGTTTTTGATGATCTTAACCTGGCACAGAGTTATTTGAAGAACTATACCCGCAAAGGGGATGGGCAGAAATTCAAGCCGAATACCAATGTTGTCAATGGGCTGCTTGCCCGTGCCTATCTGTTGACCGGACAATGGGAGGAGGCAGCAAAGGCAGCCGCCGCTGCCCGTCAGGGATATTCGCTGATGACAACGACTGCCGAATACGAAGGATTCAACAATGTATCTAATAAAGAATGGATCTGGGGGCATCCGCAGACACTTGCACAATCCGATGCTTCCTATAACTTTTATTACCTGGACGCAACCTATGTAGGTGCTTACAGTAGTTTCATGGCCGATCCTCATTTCAGGGATACATTCTCCGAAGGAGATATTCGTTTGGGATTATTCCAGTGGATGCGTGAGGGGTATTTAGGTTATAAAAAGTTCCATATGCGTGCAGATGATACTGCCGATATCGTGTTGATGCGTGCCTCCGAGATGCTTCTGATAGAGGCTGAGGCCCTTGCTCGTGAAGGTTTCCCGGAGAAAGCGGTAATACCATTAAATGAATTGCGCCATGCCCGTGGATTGGGTGACTATGATTTAACAGGTAAATCACAGGACGATGTTGTCAATGAGATCCTGATGGAGCGTCGTCGTGAACTTTGGGGAGAGGGTTTCAGTATTACTGATATCTTACGTACACAGCAATCTGTGAAGCGTGTTGCACTTTCCGTTGAAGAGCAGGCGCAGCAAGTAGATGCCTGGCAGGAAGGAGGAGGATTTGCCAAACGTACTCCGTTAGGACATTGGTTCCTTACATTCTCCGGAGGAGATGCATTTGTGCCCAACAGTATCAACTATCTGTATGCTATCCCGAAAGCTGAGATCGATGCCAATCCGAATTTGTAGGCTTTCGGATGCTTCCTGCACGGGGAGGTACGACAAGCGATGATTAATTATTGAAACGCAGATGATCGCAGATTTTCGCAAAGAATATAAAGAGAAAGAACAACAGTCTCTTAATTTGCGTTAATCTGCGATCATTTGTGTTTTAATAAAATGCTGTTATAGTATGAATTAACTACTTAAACAAATAACTTGTGAAACTCTGTGGTGAAATATATTCATTACTTTTCAGCCAACAACCATGTCCACTTATGCCAGACACTTTCCAAAGGTCCTTGTTTATGTTTGGATAGCCACCATTTACAGAACCGGACTTGCAGTAAGAAAAGGACAATACCGATAATCAGACTGACTGTATAGCCACAGTAAGGAGCCAGGTAAAATCCGAACGGAAAATAAATGATAGCTCCCATGATAGATTGGCTGATATAATTGGTAAGACTCATTTTTCCATAAAAACGAAGGTTTGTTACCGCCTTTCTGAATTTTTCTTTTTGATACAGGATCACAAAGGACGCAACCAGGACAAACGTAAATGCAAACTTTTGCCACATATCAAAAGCAGTACCGACTGTCTGTTTGACTATGTCACTTTCGCTTTGCATAATCAACTCTTTTAGTGGATAGAGGGGGGCAAAACATATGGCAGCAACAATGAGCGTCTTAATCCAAAAACGAAGATGCGAGTCGGTGGTTACGAACAACTCTTTTCTGCCGATGTACAGGCCCATTAAGAAAAGTCCGGCTGTTTGCAGAAAACGTCCTGCTCCGATAGCCCAAAACAGACTGGCTTTTTGTCCCAAAGTGACATTACCTGCAATGAAATTCCAGAAGTTACCTGCTTTAGTATATTCGGCCACTTCCTGATACATTGCATTCACACCCAAATCGGGCAACGTGTATGACGGATCGAATAAACTCATCAGATAATGGTACCACTCAATGGGCTGTAACAGGAAAAAGATTGCTGTGATCAGAATAGCTTTATCACTCCATTTCCGCACTAAGAACAATACAATCCCCACAATAGAGAAAAGCAGTAATACATCTCCCGCAGGAAAGAATGCGGCGTTTATGGTAGCAAAACCAACTAATAATACTAACCTCCAAAGAAAGCGATAGCCAAAATCTTTTCCCTTCTTCTCTTGATTGTGGCATTGGATATAAAATGTAAATCCGAAAAGTAAAGCAAATATTGCGTAAGACTTTCCGGCAAAGAGTGAGAATACTACATTAAGTGTTCCGTTATCAAGAATGTTCAGCCATTCGGGTGAATCGGTCGGATAGACCGGGAATATAAAATGTTCTAAACTGTGTACCAATAAAATTGCCATTACGGCAAATCCTCTCAAGGCATCTATCACTTCAATACGTGGTGTTTTATTTACTGTTGGTTGCATAAAATAGTTTTTTATCTTCGTTAAATATCTTGTTGCAAACATAGTAATTAATTGTCATTCATCAGGTTCATTTTGATAAATATTTATTTTCGAACAGTTTTTTCTATTCGTTCTCAGTTATCAAAACAGTACTTATTGACTGATAATCGTCGTTGAAGGTTATGGATGGTAAAGAGTAAATATGAATGTAAATTATTGAATGACAGTGTGGTTAAATAATGTGTTCTTTATGCTGTAAAAGTACGTATTTAAGTGTGTATTAAATACGTACTTTTATATAAGAAGAGTACGTACTCTTGTCAGACTAAAATTTATGATTAAGAAACGCTGTTAATGTTGTTAATTTATTATTTCCAATGATTTCTTCGATACATAATAGCTATGCTTCATTCGATAAATGTATAGTTACCAAAAAAGTAATTATAAAGATCCTTTCAGAGGAAATATTAAGATGGAGTATGGATTCTTGATCTTATGTAATTGCTTGATTTATAACGAATATAAACCTCTTTTTTAGAGGTAGGCAAAAGTGTACATTTCTGTGAGTGTTAATTGTACACTTTTGCCATACTTAACTGTACATTCCTGATGTACTAAATAGTACACTTTTGTAAAGCAAAAAATAGAGTGTTAAAAAACGTGTTAACAATATTAACAAGCCCTGTGTTTGATGAATGCATCATTTTCTTCTTTTCCTTGCCGAGCGGGCTATTTCTTTTTTTATCCATAGATAATATCCTGTCAGGGGTAAGGTAGCACCTAACAGTGAAGCTATAAAACTCAGAATCCGGGTAAACATACCTCCCCAGCTACCTACATGTACAGAGAAAATCCAGCCACGTATCTTGCCGGAATTATCCAGGTCTTTATAAAGTGTAGCCTCAGTTATTTCTCCATTTCTCGGATTAAAACTGTAACGGTCTGATGCACGTTGATTACCGAAACGGTTGAAAGAGACGTTTGCTGTACCGTTTGATACAGTGATTTGTTTATAATCGGGATTTTGAACTTTCAGTTGTTCGTATACTTTTTGCCACAAGGCGTAAGGAGAATATTCTCTGTTTCCTCTTCTTTCTTCACGATCTTCACCACGATTGTGACTTTCGCTTCGATTACGGCCTTCGCTCCGGCTATATCTTTTTTCGTCTCCTCTGTGACGTCCATCTTTGTTGCTTTCTTTGTTTCTTTCTCCCTGTCGTTCTTTATTTGATGTCTGAGAGGTCGTTTCCTGAGAAGAGGTTCCTTGTGTGGCTTCTACGCCAAATGCTTTATAGAATCCAGTGCGATACCAACCGAAAGACCAGGTCAGTCCGGTGAGAGCCAGTACGAGTAAGAAGATAAATGTGTACAGTCCACCTGCTATATGCAAATCATACCAGAATCTTCTCCAGCCTTTATTCACTGAAATCTTGAGACTGTTTTTCAGAGCTTTGGCATTACGTGGAATCCAGATAATAATTCCGGATATCAGCACAAAGACAAACATCAACGTGCTGACGCCAACAATCATCTTACCCCAAAAGATACCTCCATCTGGTTTCATGCTATCCAGCAACCATCTGTGTAGCTTGAACATGGTCGTAAAAAACGGAGCACGTTCATATTTTCCTTTTATTTCACCTGTATACTGATCAATATATACAGACGCCCGTCTGGGTTTGGAGAGGTTGACCTGATATGCTTTTGCCGGATCGGATGAAATGCTGATCCCCGTCACTGATATACTATCAGGCAGAGTTGCTGCTACTTTCTGTGCCAGTTCTCCGGCGGGTAGGGGAGTCTCTTCTACCTTACTGACATAATAAAAGTCGTGCCGGCACAATTCCATAATTTCATTTTCGAAAACTAAAGCTGCTCCGGAGAAGCAGATGACAGTAATGATTAAGCCGAAAGGAATAGAAAGCCAGAGATGTATTTGGCGAAATATCTTCTTCATATATCTTCTTTAGTGAGGTCATGAAAGGAGCCTGCAACACATAAGGCTTGCAGGCTCTTCAATCTGTTATTTTATGCTACTATTTATTTTACTTTCAATCTACCAACACCGCTGACTTGTGTTGCTTCTACTGCTATACCCATTGTTGCGGTAGCATTTGTCGGGTCAATCTTGTAGATGGCAGGGTGGCCGGTAGTAGTTGTAACTGTGATATAAGTGAAACCGTTTTCTGTATACGGGGTATTACCGAAACCAGAGATCTGATCAGCTGATGGCAGGCCATCTACATAAGTAAGTTTTCCGGTTGTTCCTTTGTAAATAGCCAGTTGGTTGGCAACAAAATCTTCTTCACTTAAAGGACGGTCGTACATCAACATCAGGAAATAATCTCCTGTGAGGTGCCAGCAACGGAGGAAAGACTTCCCGCCGCTTTGTGCTTCAATGCTATAATAGTAGTTCGGATCAAATTCTTCTGTTCCGGCTTTGATACGTACCACTCCGGCATCCAGTGTAGTACGTTGACGGGCATCGCTCATTGTCTTGGCATAGCTGGGGGAGAATACATAGATATCGCCGTTATCTGCGCTCCAGATAGTCTGGTAGTACTGAGACTTCATACGGCCACAGGCATAGCTGATCTGTTCTGTTTTGATAAGCTTCTTGGTTGTAAGCGTCTCGTCATCAAAAATTGCTACCCAGCATTCGTTAGGGTATTGTGTCCACTGTAGTTCTCCTTTTTTATAGCTGCTACTGTTCGAACCACCATCTTCCGTTTTTACCAGATCTTCGTTACCCGGCAATATCCATTGACCCCCGTTGGCTTTTCCACCATATTGGCTCAAACCCATTGGAACTGCAGCACTATAGATTTTATTGTTATGTTCTAGGATACCTGCAAGTGTTACAAATTCGCCATTACCCAAAAAATTTTCTGACATGTATGCTTTATTCTGGGTATTATTGGTAGTATATGTTTCGGCTGCTACATCCAGATAAGACAACAAAAACATCTTTGGCAAATATCCATTCTCGTCAGCATATTCCGTAGGTCCGTCGCCGGTGGAAGAAGTTATGATATACTTGTCATAGATACCGTAGGTGGTAAATCTCTTGACGGCATATTCTCCTGAGCGTGCCTGTACCTCATAGTTGGCATTCATGAAATACGACCGGGTTGTGCCGGCATTTCCCTGATTGTATGTCAGCCCATACAGATATTGGTCTTTATAAAATACCCATTGGGTTGCTCCATCGTTCACAAGGCCATTATTTATAGTAGAAACAGTTCCTCCGTTTAAAGTTTCGGAAGTCAGCAGAACGTTAGTTGTATTTCCGGAGGCTGTGACAGAGGCTGCGATTACATATTCACCTTTGCCTACAGTACCTGCTCCATTACCCTGTTCATCATCTGAGCAGGCTGTCAATGTCAATCCGACCATTGCTGTTGCAAATAGTCCATTTAAAAAGAAGTTTTTCTTCATGTTATTTTTAATTTAAAACGATTTGTTATTTATTTTTTATCTAAGTAGTACTTCAAATTTAGTTCATACTATGACAACATTTTATTGAAACGCAAATGATCGCAGATTTTCGCAGATTAAATGGCTGCGCTATACTTGAGCGATGATATGCTTTGCGTGAATCTGCGAGTTTCTGCGTTTCAATAATAGTATCATATTAATTTTGAATGATTACTTATTGTTTTTTAGTTTCCAAAATGTATGCGAACCTTTCCATAGAATGCACGTCCGGCTTTTTGAAGGCTGAAGTTATCATATAATTTCTCGTTCGTGAAGTTACGGCACTCAAACGATATATTATACCGGCCATTCTGAAGCTATATGAGAGTGCCAGATTGTGTGAGAATTGATTGGGTACCACATAATCACCTTTATTTGAACCAAGATTGGATGAATAATAAGTGAAACTATGCAAATACTGATTGTCATAAGACATGGTCAGTGTATTGCCTTTCTTCCAAAGATTCCGCCAGTAGAAGGATACATCCGAATCGGCAAACATATAGGGTAAGTTGGGCATACGTTCACCATAGGCAAGATTGGCTGCGCTACTGGAAATGGAGGTTTTCATGTTGTCACGTACATTCATTTGTGTGAAATTCCCTCCTATACTCAACCATTTTCCGAACCCATAACGGGCGGAGATATTATATCCTTTTGTCAATACTTTGCCATAGTTGATATAAGTAGCGGCATATTTTCCTCCACTCAGATCTGCAATATTGCGTTGGATATAATCTTTTGTATTACGATATATCAACCCTCCGTCTACGTATACGGAATGCTTACCGAAAGTTTTATTATAACTCAGATTAAGGTTTAGGTTATCACTGCTCTCCGGTTTGATACCGATGTCTCCCATCTCCAGGTCTTCATCACCGAACATCTCTTCGATGGTGGGCAGACGGTAGGCTTTCTCATAAGATACCTTCACCTGTAAACCGGATAGAATGAAATAGGTACCTGCTGCTCCGTAACCCATGGAATTGATGCTACGGGTGGTACGTACATATTTATCCTGATTGGTAGTCGTAGCTATCGGACCTGCTACAAATTGGTCGTAGTACTTACCAAACACGGAGAGGTTCCATTTTTCAGATGGCATCAGGCGATAAGACAAGCCGGAAATATTTTTGCGGGTCTCTTTGGCAATGGCATCTTTTTGTTCTTCTTTGGCAAGCAGAGAGGTATTAGAGCGATGGAAGGTACTTAACACATGATTGAAAGTCAGCATATGAGCCTTGCCGATACGATAATTAAGGGTTAAAGTACCGTTCCAGTTATTGTTATCCGCTTTTGAATACTGATTGGATTGTTCTCCCGGTGAATTCAGTAACTTCTTATCTCCATACCAGTTGTACTTATACGAAGCGGTATCCACATTCGTTGTCATATTTTTGTTGTAATTGGCCGTTAACACAACATCCAGACCTCTTGTAAACAGGTTACGCTTGTTGTACTCCAACGAGGGCATCAGCGAATGTCCTTTACGATGCTTCTGCCCATATACAATCTCCTGACGTACGCCTGTCTGTATATCTTTGTACATATTGGAGTAGGTAAAACCAAACATCAGCCGATCTGCCCATTTCTTGTCTACTACTCCGAGTTTACCAATAACGGCTTCATTATGATAGGTATCGTTGAAACGCTTCACACGCACCTTCTTATCTCTGTCAATTCTGCCGGTTTCGAAATCTTCTACAGGAGAATCCACATAGTAGTCGTTATCCGAATAGTTCTGGAAAGCATTGATTTCATAAGTAAATCCGTTATTGAAAGTCTGTCCGAAGTTGGCGTATGACTTGTGAGTATTGAACGATCCGTAAGAATAAGATGCATCCAGAAACCAACGCTGGCGTTTTTTGTTGGTGACAATATTAATGACACCACCAATGGCGTCCGTACCAAAACCTACCGGCACTACACCTTTATATACTTCGATGCGATCGGCAAAGTTCACGGGGATATTATTCAATCCAAAAGAGCTTCCCACACCCTCCTGAGGTACACCATCAATAAATACCTTGACGTGCTTACCGCTGAAACCGTCAAGCATGAGTTGCATATCCGAACCTACACCACCCGATTCACGGAGTTTCATTCCCGGTGCTTTGGTTAGTGCGTCACTTAGATTCTTTGTGGTATTCTGAAGTTCCTTCGTATCTACTGCTACAGCATTAAATGCGGATCTTTTTATGCGGCTTACACCCGTGGAGGTCACTACTACTTCATCCAGTTCAGTAGTAGCCGGATTGATCATAATATTTAGTTTGTTTCTCTCGTCTTGTGTCAGTTCTACTTTTTTCTCTACTGTTTCAAAACCCACAGCAGACACAACCAATGTATAATGACCGGCCGGAGCCTTTAAGTGATAAATGCCTTTTTCGTTGGTGGTACAGCCAAAGGTGGTACCTTTTAAATAGACGGTGGCAAAGTCAATGGTTTCTTTGGTTTCAGTAGATATTATTTTCCCTGACAACATTGCTCTCTGTTTTTGTGCAGAAACAGAGAACAGGCAGGCAGTTATTAAAAATAGGAGAACCAGTTTAAATCTTTTTGCTTCCAATGTGCTTTTATTATTATTCATTTTTAAAACTTTGCAAAGGTCTTTATAATTTAAAGTCTGTACAATCGCTATGATTAGGTAATTTATATGTGGCAAATATCGTGGATGTAATACGCTGCAATCACTATTTAGAGGTATATTACTTAAAATAGAATAAAATTGACTGAAGGATAACGAACTAATATATCAACCGATTATGCTATTACAGTTTAATGAAAGCTAAACTTTAGTTCTTTATATGTTTGACAACATATTCTTATTCATGGACGTTGGCTTAATTTGCTGAATTATAGATATATAACTTTTTGTGTATACAACGTGTGTGCGCACACATTGTTGCTTATTAAGATTATTCATCTTACTTTTGTAGAAGAAAAATAGAGTTTAAGCTATTTATCCTATGAATAAAGAATCTTCAAATATTCGTATTATAGACATTGCCGAAATGGCAGGGGTATCTGTTGGTACGGTAGATCGGGTGATCCACAATCGTGGGCGTGTATCCGAAGAGAATGAGAAAAAAGTAAAGGCTATCCTTGAAAAGGCAAACTACCAGCCAATCTGATGGCACGTTCTCTTGCTTCCAAGAAACAATATCATTTTATTGCTATCACTCCCTCTTTTGAGCCGGGAGAGTATTGGGAAGCCATTTCCGAAGGGATAGATAAAGCCGCTTCCGAGACGGAACTTTATAATATCAATGTAACCAAGCTCTTTTTTGATCAGTACGATAATAGTACCTTTGATGTGATTGTACGCAATCTCTTTGATAAAGAAGAGATAGACGGAGTGCTGATTGCTACCTTGTTTACCGATTCTGTGAGTCGCCTTTCCCGTATGCTCGATATCAGAAATATCCCTTATGTCTATGTGGATTCCAATATCGCGGGTGAGCACCAATTGGCCTATTTTGGTACAGAATCTTTTGATGCAGGATTTATTGCCGCCAAGTTACTGACGAGTCAGATTGGTAATCAACCGGACATTCTGATATCCCGGATCATCCATAATGGTAAGAACGATTCCAATCAGGGGAGGAACCGTAAAGAAGGCTTTTTGCAATATCTGAACGAGAATGGATTTGGAGGAAAACTGCATGAGGTTGAGCTAAAGATTGCTGATTCTGAATATAATTTTGCAAAACTGGATAAGATATTTTATGATAACCCCCGGATAGAAGGAGCTGTTATATTCAATTCAACCTGTTACATCTTAGGGAATTATCTCAAAGAAAGAGAGTTGAAAAATATAAAACTGGTAGGATACGACTTGATTGATAAAAACACAGAATTACTCTCCGAGGGAGTGATTACTGCTTTGATAGCCCAACGTCCCGAACAACAAGGATATAACGGCATTAAGTCTTTGTGTAATCATCTTGTGTTGAAACAAAACCCTGAGAAAGTAAATCTGATGCCGATAGATATTCTCATTAAAGAGAATCTGAAATATTATTTGAACAATAAATTATAACTTAATAAAACAGAGAATCATGAACGAATTATTTAGTGTAAAAGACAAAGTTGTTGTAATCACCGGTGGTGCCGGTATTTTAGGTAAAGGTATTGCCGCTTATCTGGCAAAAGAAGGTGCTAAGATTATAATTCTTGATCGTAGTGAAGAAGCTGGAAATGCACTTGTACAGAGCATTAAAGCCGATGGAGGGGATGCAATGTTCCTTTATACTGATGTGATGAATAAGGAAGTACTTGAAGGGAATAAAGCTGAAATCATGAAAGCTTACGGACGCATTGACGTATTGCTGAATGCTGCTGGAGGAAATATGCCGGGAGCTACCATTGCACCGGATAAGACTTTCTTTGACCTTGAGATCGATGCTTTTAAAAAGGTGGTAGATTTGAATCTTTTCGGAACAGTTTTGCCTACGATGGTATTTGCCAGTATCATGGTTGATCAGAAGAAAGGTAGTATTGTAAACTTCTGTTCAGAATCGGCTCTTCGTCCGTTGACTCGCGTAGTAGGTTACGGAACAGCCAAAGCTGCTATTGCTAATTTTACTAAATATATGGCTGGCGAGCTGGCTTTGAAATTTGGTGATGGCTTGCGCGTCAATGCTATTGCTCCGGGATTCTTCCTGACTGAACAGAATCGTACTCTGTTGACCAATCCCGATGGTTCTCTGACCGATCGTGCAAAGACTATCATTGCTCATACTCCGTTTGGCCGTTTTGGTGAACCGGAAGATTTGTACGGAACCATCCAGTATCTTATTAGTGATGCCTCTAAATTCGTAACCGGTACAGTAGCCGTTATTGATGGTGGCTTCGATGCTTTCTCCATTTAAGTTAGAAGTTGGGAGTTAGTAGTTAGAAGTTGGAATGAGAGTAATCTCAATCGTAAATTGTAAATTGTCAAATCGTAAATAAATTAGTAGTTAGAAGTTGGAATGAGAGCAATCTCAATCGTAAATCGTAAATTGTCAAATCGTAAATAAAAATAGTATGTATTTATGTGAACAAACTTGGCGCTGGTATGGTCCTAATGACCCTGTGAGTCTGTGGGATATAAAGCAGGCTGGTGCCACCGGAATAGTGAATGCCCTTCACCACATCCCTAACGGAGAAGTGTGGACAGTAGAAGAAATCATGAAGCGTAAGCAGATGATTGAGGAAGTGGGTCTTACCTGGTCGGTAGTTGAAAGTGTGCCTGTGCACGAACATATTAAGACCCAGACCGGTGATTACCTGAAATATATTGAGAATTATAAAGAAAGTATCCGTAATCTGGCTCAATGCGGTATTATGGTCGTTACTTACAACTTCATGCCTGTGCTTGACTGGACACGTACTGATCTTGCCTATACAATGCCCGATGGTTCTAAAGCACTTCGTTTTGAAAAGGCGGCTTTTGTAGCTTTTGACCTGTTCATCCTTAAACGCCCCAATGCTGAAAAGGATTATACAGATGAAGAGATAGCCAAGGCAAAAGCACGTTTCGAACAGATGAATGAAGACGATAAGAAACTTCTCGTTCGTAATATGATTGCCGGTCTTCCGGGTTCAGAAGAAAGTTTCACCGTTGAGCAGTTCCAGGAAGCTCTTGACAGATACAATGATATTGATGCCGAGAAACTTCGTTCCAACCTTATCTTCTTCCTGAAAGAGATAGCTCCGGTTGCCGATGAAGTGGGAGTGAAGCTGGTGATTCATCCCGATGATCCTCCTTATCCTATTTTAGGTTTACCCCGTATCATGAGTACGGAGGAGGATTTTGTTAAACTGATAGAAGCGGTTCCTAACGAATCAAATGGCCTTTGTCTATGTACTGGCTCTTTCGGTGTGCGTGCCGATAATGATCTTGCCGGAATAATGGAGCGTCAGGGTGATCGAGTAAACTTTGTTCATCTGCGTAGTACACAACGTGATGCTGAAGGTAATTTCTATGAAGCCAATCACCTGGAAGGAGACGTGGATATGTACAATGTGATGAAGAACCTGTTGAAGTTGCAGCAACGTCGCCAGTGCTCTATTGCCATGCGTCCTGACCATGGCCATCAGATGATTGATGATCTGAAGAAAAAGACAAATCCTGGATATTCATGCCTGGGACGTCTCCGCGGTCTGGCAGAGTTACGTGGTCTTGAATTGGGTATTGCAAAGTCTATCTTTTAGTACGGTTTGCATCGGTATATATGTCAAATGATGTATTTGAAATATATACTTTAAATAATGAATGAGATGTGTCTTCTTTAACACATCTCATTCTTTTTTTTGTTTGCTAAAGACTGTATTTATGCATTTATCGTCTATATTTGCTCCATCTATAGTTTTGAATTAAATAATAAGTAGCATTTCAAATTTAGTTCATACTATGACAGCGTTTTATTGAAACGCAAATGATCGCAGATTAAATGGTTGCGCTATACTTGAGCGATGATATTTTTTGCGTGAATCTGTGAGTTTCTGCGTTTCAATAATAATATCATATAATTTAGAATGATTACTTAGCCAATTGTGTATTACTATGAAACCACTTTATCAAGAACTTCCGTTTTCTGTGGAGAATTACATTAATTTCTATCGGGAGGATTTACCTTACTTTATTGTTCCGTGGCATTATCATCCCGAAATAGAGATTATGTGTATAGAGCAAGGTAGTGGCACTCGTTTTGTGGGTGATCATATAGAGAGTTATGAGGTAGGGGATGTTTGTATTATTGGTCCTCAGTTGCCTCATGAGTGGAGAAACAACAAAGAGTTTTTTGGAGAAGAAACCGGATTGCGATCTGTATGTTTGTGTGTTTACTTCCGTAAAGAGCTATTTGAAGGAGTGATGATCAACTTGCCGGAATTTATGCATATCCGGAGTTTGATAGAACGTTCCCGCCGGGGTATAAAGTTCACAGGAACGGCACGCGAGCGTATTGCTGATTTTATCCGTAATACTTTTGATTCAAATGGGGTAGTGAGGGTTACCAATCTGATCACTCTATTGGAAATGATGGCTAATACGGATGAGTATGAGTTGCTTGCCAGTGTCGGTTTTACCCAGTCAGTCAATTCTTCCGATTTTGAACGTTTTAATAAGATATACCAATATCTGGTGAAAAACTTTAATCAGCCGATAAAACTTGAAGATGTAGCCGGTTTAGTAGGACTTACCCCTACTGCCTTCTGCCGTTATTTTAAAGAACGGACAAAGAAAACTTTTGTACAATATCTGAATGATATGCGTATCGGGCATGCCAAGCGGCTCTTGATAGAAGGTAAGATGAAAATCTCTACCGTGAGTATGGAAGTGGGATTTAATAACCTGTCTAACTTTATCGAGCAATTCAAAAAGACAGTTAATATGTTGCCCACTGAGTACCAGAAACAGTATGGTGTGAAAAACAAAAAGGCTATTTAATACGTACTCTGTATTCTGGAATATTATCAATTAAAATCTATATACCTATATTAATGATAAGATAACATAATTATCGGGGAAAATAGGAGACAGGACGCCTGTGTCTATCACCTACCTTTGTTCCCATCGAATTACATGTGGAATCTTAAAATATAGGTGATTATGGAAAATAAAAAAATTATCTTTCCTGAACTGTTCTTTACCGATAAGAATTTAGTTGGACGTGATGTTTGTAAAATTTCCCGGAATTTATCTGATTTAAAAGGCATCTTTGCCGATGTGGAAGCTTTTGAAAAAATGCCTCAGGACAAGCTTGCCTACGAAGTCAGTAGTTTTTTACCCGAAAAGGAAGGGACTCCGGGAGGATTGTATTTCGGTATTACTTATTTGTATCCGGGAAAAGTCGGCAATGAGTATATGATGACGAAAGGACATTATCATGCGAGTATCGACCGGGCAGAATTTTATTGGGGCTTAGAGGGAGAAGGAATGCTTATCCTCATGGACGAACAACGCAATGTATGGGCAGAGCGGGTGTTTCCTGGCAGTTTGCATTATATTCCGGGAGGAGTGGCCCACCGGATGGCAAATGTAGGAAGTTCTCTTTTTTCATTTGCAGCTTGTTGGCCTTCGGATGCAGGACACAATTATGCCGAAATTGCCGAGAAAGGATTTTCCGCAAGGTTGATTGAAGTAAATGGTATTCCTCATTTAATCTGATTTGCAATGTATTGTATAGCAATAGATTTAGGAGGAACCATCATTAAAATCGGTTTGGTAAAAGGAGATGAGATACTTGAATTCAGTTCATTTCCTGCCATAGCTGGTAGTCTGGATAGTAATCTTCCTGCTATGGGAGGAGTAATAAACAGGCTGTTGAGCAAATGGAAAGTGCCGAGAGAAGAGCTTGCAGGTATGGGTCTTGCATTTCCGGGTATGGTAAATCCGAAGGAAAAGAGAGTAACTTCTACCAATGATAAATACGATGATGCCTGTGACATAGATCTGCCTTCCTGGGTTGACAGGAACTGGGGAACCTCATTTATTATCGATAATGATGCTCGTCTGGCACTTGCCGGAGAATGGTATATGGGGGCCGGGAAAAATAGCCGGAATATGGTAATGATGACTATCGGGACAGGTATTGGTACCGGAGTTGTTTTAGATGGACGGATTATTAAGGGGACTCACTATCAGGCTGGTTCATTGGGAGGACACATCGTTGTGGATTATCGGGGACGACGTTGTACCTGTGGTAATATTGGTTGTGTAGAAGCAATGGCTTCTTCTTTCTTTCTGCCGGAAATAATTCGTACCCATCCCAAAATCAGCAGTGAATATAAAGCAAAAGCTTCCTCTTATGATTTTAAGACCTTGTTTGACCTGATGAGACGGGGAGAGCCGGAAGCTACTCTGTTGTGTAAAGATTGTATGGATGTATGGGCGGCAGCCATCATCAATTATATTCATGCTTATGATCCGGAAATCGTTGTGATTGGTGGTGGCATTATGCGTAGTGCGGATATCATATTACCTTATCTCAAAGAACGGATTGATCGTCTGGTGTGGGCCCCGGAAAATAAAGTGGAGATAACAACTTCTTTATTAGGAGATAATGCGGCCCTTTTGGGAATTTCATGTACGTTGTCAACAATAAAAAAAGAAAGATGCTATGAACAGATATTTTAATGATAAATCTAATTATGATAAATATCCGGTGGTAAATGTGCCGGGTATGGAAGGAGAATGCCGGGTAGGTTGGGAAGCTATTTCCGATTGTTTGAATAAAGACTTGTCGCAAATTGATAAAAAAGTAAAGATCGTAGTTCTGGAATGTTATCAGGGGGTGTTGGATGATGAAGTGGTAGAGGCTTTACAGTCTTTTTTCCCTTCTTCTCATTGGTTCTTTTCGCAGGATGCTATGTTATCATCGGAAAGGATAAATGCTCTTTTGAAACAGGATATTACAGACGATGAAATATTCGGCTATATGACTCGTCAGACAATGGATTGTTATTTTGACGAAAAGAAGTTGAAAGATGTCCGTTCGGAGATTGCTGCCGTTGCCGAAGGTATTGTTTTTGTCTATGGAGTTGGAGCTGCTTATATACAGCCGACATCCGACTTATTGGTTTATGCCGATATGGCCCGTTGGGAAATACAGATGCGTTTCCGTCGTAATGAAGTATCCAACGTTGGTGTTGAAAACAAAGAAGAACGTGCTTCTTTACAGTATAAACGTGCTTTTTTTGTTGATTGGCGTATCTGCGACCGGTTTAAGAAAAAATTGATGAAGAGATGGGATTACGTGCTCGATACGAATATAGCTGGTACTCCTAAGATGGCGACAGCAAAGGCAGTATGGAACGGATTGGAAAAAGCATCCCGTACGCCGTTTCGGGTAGTTCCTTTTTTTGATCCGGGACCTTGGGGTGGACAATGGATGAAAGAGGTGTGTGACCTGGACCGCGAGGTTCCTAATTTTGCCTGGTGCTTTGATTGTGTTCCTGAAGAAAACAGCCTTTATTTCAGTTTTGGAGACGTTCGTTTTGAAATACCGTCTATTGATCTTGTTTTTGCTTATCCGGCACGTTTGCTGGGCAATCCGGTATATGGACGTTTTGGCGATGAATTCCCTATCCGCTTTGACTTTCTTGATACGATGGGAGGGGGAAATCTGAGTTTACAGGTACATCCTCTGACGCAATATATACAAGAGAAATTTGGTATGCACTATACACAAGATGAGAGTTACTATATGCTGGATACCGCAGAAGATGCTACTGTCTATCTGGGTGTGAAAGAAGGTATTGATCCGCAAGAGATGATTAATGCCCTTAATGAGGCACAGGAGAGCGGACATTTTGATGCGGAGAAATATGTGGGTAATTATCCTGTTAAGAAGCACGATCATTTGTTGATACCGGCAGGTACGATACATTGTTCCGGAACAAACGGGATGGTACTTGAAATTAGTGCAACCCCTTATATTTTTACTTTCAAACTCTGGGATTGGGGACGTTTAGGATTGGATGGTCGTCCACGTCCTATCAATATAAAACATGGTCAGGAAGTTATTCAGTGGAATCGTACAGAATCTTGGGTTAAAAAAGAAATATTCAATCGGATAGAACGAATCGCTGAAGGGGAAGGCTGGAAAGAAGAGCGAACCGGTTTGCATGAAAATGAGTTTATTGAAACCCGCCGGCATTGGTTTACGGTTCCTGTTTTGCATCGGACAGATGGTAGTGTGAATGTGCTTAATCTGGTGGAAGGAAGAGAAGCTATTGTAGAAAGTCCGACAGGAAAATTTGAGCCTTTTGTGGTTCATTATGCTGAGACTTTTATAGTTCCCGAATCTGTGAAAGAGTATACGATCCGTCCTTACGGAGAATCTGAAGGAAAGCAATGTGCTACTATTAAAGCTTTTGTCAAACATAATCCTTAATCTGCTTTTTGATATGATTTTTAATCCGGGTTTTAATATAGAACCTACAACGAACCCCATGGGGTTCGTTTATGGGGCCGATGTTTTTGGTCCTCAGGTAGAGAATCGCTTGTTGAAAGACATTCGTAAGAGTTTATCCGATCCTGATTGTGAGGGTCCGGAAGTAGTGTATGCCATTGCTATGGATGTTGGTAAAAAGATCCATGCAGAGTTATTGAAAGAGAGGCATCTTCTTTATGGAGTAGTGACCTATGCAGCCGGAAAATTAGGCAAAGAACCGATACGTAGCCAGGGGCACATTCATTGGGTTTCAAAGTTCAGTCATTGGTCTACTCCGGAAGTTTATGAGATATGGTCGGGTGAAGCTATTATTTATATGCAGGAGTTTGCAGAAGACAATCCCGGACGTTGCTTTGCCGTTTATGCCCATCCCGGTGATGTTGTGATTGTACCTCCATACTGGGCACATGCCACTATTAGTGCCAATCCGGATAAACCATTGACATTCGGTGCCTGGTGTGATCGTGATTATGGTTTTGAATATGATGGAGTCCGTAAGCATAAAGGCATCGCCTGGTTTCCCGTTTTCAACGATAAAAATGAGATAGAGTGGCAGGCAAATCCATTGTATGATAAGTCGGAGCTGATATGTAAATCTCCTGCCGGTTATTCAGAGCTGGGTATTGTAAAAGGCGAAGCAATCTATACAACTTTTGAAAAGAACCCGGATACATTTTTATATGTTCCCCGTCCGGAACTGAAAAAAGAAGTATGGGAGAATTATGAACCTTAATAAAACAGAGAAACATTAATAAATAACCCAATTTAACTACCATGAAAACAGAGTATAATAGTAAGCTTATTTATGTCATAGCAGTAGTTGCTGCTACAGGTGGACTGTTGTTTGGATTTGATACCGGAGTGATATCAGGAGCCATTCCTTTTTTCCAGAAAGATTTTGGAATCGATAATAGTATGATTGAAATAATTACGGCTTCCGGATTGTGTGGTGCTATTTTAGGAGCACTCTTTTGTGGAAAGATTACAGATACGCTCGGACGTAAAAAAGTAATATTGGTATCCGCTGTCATTTTTGCCATTGGCGCTTTATGGTCCGGATTTGCTCCCGATGTTTATCATCTGATTGCTTCACGTTTATTTTTGGGTGTAGCTATCGGAGTTTCTTCTTTTGCCGTACCTCTTTATATTGCAGAAATCTCTCCTGCAAAAAAACGGGGAGCTTTGGTTTCGATGTTTCAATTGATGGTTACGATAGGAGTATTGGTTTCTTATCTTTCCGATTTATTTTTTGCCGATGAAAGTCAGATAGATTGTTGGCGGCCGATGTTTTACGTCGGAGTTATCCCGGCTATTGTTTTGTTTGTAGGTATGCTATATATGCCCGAAACTCCGCGATGGCTGATGAGTCGTGGAAGAGAATCGGAAGGATTGGCCGTTCTGTCACGTATCGAGAGTCCGGAATCGAGAGACGAGGCATTTGAGGCAATTAAGAGAGAAGTAGTCAAAAGTCGTGAGGAGAAAGCCGGGTATCGTGAATTGTTTAAACCCTGGTTACGCAATGCTGTGATCATCTGTATTGGCATTATGTTTTTTCAACAGTTTGTGGGAATTAATACAGTCATCTATTATAGCCCTAAAATATTTCTTATGGCTGGGTTTGACGGTACGGTTTCTGCTATCTGGGCTTCTGTGGGAGTGGGAGCTGTCAATCTGCTTTTTACCATCGTTTCTGTGTATTTTGTAGATCGGTTGGGAAGGCGCAAACTTTTTTTCACTGGTCTGACAGGAATCACGGTTTCTCTGGTTTTATTAGGTATTTGTTTCGCTTTCTCCGCTTCGTTAGGCAATGCAGGTAAATGGTTGTCCGTCACATTGGTCTTTATCTATGTGGCTTTTTTCGCTATCAGCATTGGTCCGTTGGGGTGGCTTATCATTTCCGAAGTATTTCCTCAGAAACTCAGAGGGCTGGGTTCCTCCATCGGTTCTTTGTCCGTATGGTTTTTTAATAGTATTGTATCTTTTACTTTTTTCAAAATTGTGCATGCTTTCACTATCAGTGGCACCGAGATATATGTGGAAGGTGAGAATCTGGGAAATCCGGCCGGTGCATTCTGGTTTTATGCAGTAGTGGCTTTAGCAGCTTTGATATGGGGATACTTCTATGTTCCGGAAACCAAAGGAATCTCTTTGGAAAAGATCGAGGAGTATTGGCGCAAAGGTGGCAAACCACGCTTTCTGAAATAGAAAAACAGAATAAAATATTGGAATAATACCAATAAACAGACCTTGAAATGATTATTATGGTAAGATATCATAATTATCAGCTAAAATGGCGGAAAGAAGGTATGTTGCTTATCCGTACTTTTACATTCGTCATTCGATGCTAACCAAAACTCTTTTATTGATCGGGATATAAATAGACTATAATAAATGAAAACACAATGAATATGAAAACAGAGTATCTATGTAAGAGTCGTATGAAGCATATTTTGCTTATAGGGACTGCAATGTTTCTTATTTCTCCCATTACCCTTTATGCCGGTGTTACAGTAGACCTGAATACAAATACTGAAACCGGAATTATGAATGGGGCACAGCAACAACAGACAGTAAAAGGTATTGTAAAAGGGCCGGACGGATTGCCCGTTATTGCTGCCAATATCTCCCAGAAGGGAACTAATAATGCTACCATTACCGATTTGTATGGTAACTTTACACTGAATATTACAGGACAACACCCTGTTCTGGTTATTTCGTATATAGGATATGTCACTACGGAAGTAAATGTGTCAGGAAGGGCTTTTATTGAAGTAGTGTTACAGGAAGATGTCGAAGCATTGGATGAGGTAGTGGTAGTAGGATACGGAACCATGCGTAAGAAAGACGTTACGGGAGCCGTATCTTCAGTCCGGACAGAGGATATTACTAAGAATGCTACTTCTAATGTGATGCAAGCTATTGCAGGAAAGATGTCGGGGGTACAGGTTGTACAAAATTCCGGAACTCCGGGAGGTGATGTCTCTATTCTTATACGTGGAGTTGGTACCATAAATGATGCATCTCCTTTGTATGTTATCGATGGGGTACCTGTCAGTGGCGGTATGTGGTATCTGAATCCTAATGATGTAGAATCTATCGATGTTTTGAAAGATGCTTCGGCTACGGCTATTTACGGTTCCCGGGGAGCCAACGGCGTAGTGATGGTTACTACTAAACAAGCACAGGAAGGGCATACGGAAATTAATTTTGATTATAGTTACGGCATACAACATACGGCAAAAACATATGACATGCTGAATGCATCACAATATGCCGCTTTACATAACGAAATGCGTACTAATGCCGGATCTGAATATTCTTTAAATCCGGCTTTCTCCGATCCGGAGTCGTTAGGAACGGGTACCGACTGGATGGATGCCATTTTCCGTACTGCACCCATGCAAAAGGTGAATCTTTCCATGTTAGGTGGAAATCAGAAAATAAGCCATGCTACCTCATTGGGCTATTATACGCAGGATGGTATTATGAAGAATTCGTCTTATAATCGTTTGAGTCTGCAATCGAATATATCCTCTAAAATTGTATCGAATGTAACGGTAAGAGCAAACGTAAACCTGAGTGCGGAGAATCGTCGTACTCAACCGGTCGGCACAGTTATTCAAAATGCAATGCGTATTTTGCCTTCTATTCCAATTCAGGATGAAAATGGTGAATATGCCGGCCCTACCGGTAATGCAGAATGGAATGGAAATGCACTAAATCCGGTGGCTATTATCAATGAGCAAAATTATCGGATGAAAGGATTCCGTATGTTATCCAATATTTCTCTTGAGTGGGAAATAATAAAAGGACTGAAGTTCAAAACCACAGGAGGAGCTGAGTTAGGGTATGATTATAATAATTCGTATATTCCTAAGTACAAATGGGGAATGAATGAATCGAAGAATACCATGCAAACTGTTTCTTCTGCTTATGAACAGTTGTATTTGTGGGACAATACTTTGAATTATGATAAGTCTTTCGGGAAACACCGGATAAATGCCATGGTAGGTACTTCTTATCAGGAATACAAAAAAGAGAGTGTATCTGCTTCTGGTTCCGGGCGTGCCAGCGAACTGACTACGGAACTGGATAATGCAACTAAAGCGACTGATGTAGGAGGTAATTCATTGCGCTGGGCGTTGATGTCGTACATGGCACGTTTACATTATTCGTATGATGACCGTTATTTAGTGACAGCAACTTTCCGGGCAGACGGTTCGTCGAAATTCGGTAAAGACAATCGCTTTGGTTACTTTCCCTCCTTTGCTGCCGCATGGAATATTGGTAACGAATCTTTTATGCAATCTGTGAAGCCCATCTCTCAACTGAAACTCAGAGTCGGTTACGGACAGACAGGTAATCAGAATATCGGTGCTTATGCTTTTGCCGATAAGCTGAGCGTGAACGGAGTTTACAATTTTGGTTCTCAACGTGGTTTCGAATCAAATCTGGTAAATTTGATATATCCTTATCTTTTATCCAACCCGTCAGTAAAATGGGAAGCTGTAGAACAGTATAATGTGGGTGTTGACATTGGTTTTTTAAAGAACCGTATTGTTGCAAATCTTGATTTTTATGTGAAAAACACACGTGATATGTTAACTAAAAAAACGGTTCCCCAAACAAGTGGTACTTCCTTGGAACAGGCAGATTGGCCACCGGTAAATATAGGTAAGGTACTGAATCGGGGTTTTGAATTTACCATCAATACAAAGAACTTTGTAGGAGAGTTTAAGTGGGAGACCAATCTTAATATGAGCTTCAACCATAATGAAGTTGTCTCTATTGGCGGTCCTGAAATTTTGAACGGTGTAAGCCTTATTCGGGAAGGACAACCTATAAACTCTTTCTATGGCTACAAACTGGGAGGAGTATACCAGACACTTGATGAAGTGTTCACCGGGCCTGTAATGGAAAATCGTGCAGCGGACAAAGCGTCTCACAACCCTTATAAAAACACCTCTCCCGGTGATATGTGGTTTGTTGATGTGGATGGAAACGGTGAAATTAATGATCTGGACCGTACGGTTATCGGTAATCCGTCTCCGGATTGTATTTTTGGTTTCAATAACACGTTCAGTTATAAAAATTTTGATTTGAGTATTTTCTTTCAGGGTGCTTTGGGCAATCAGGTCTGGAATGGTGTGAGAGCCAGCCATGAGAGTATGAACAGTACCTATAACCAACTGGCATCTACTTTAGAGAGATGGACGGGTGAGGGAACCAGCAGTTCTATGCCACGTGCCATATATGCCGACCCGAATAATAACTCACGAGCTTCTACCCGTTGGCTGGAAAATGGTTCTTATGCAAAGCTCAAAAATCTGACATTCGGTTATACGCTTCCGGAAAACTGGACAAACAGGGCAAAAGTAAAAGCGTTACGCCTTTATGTTAGCTTCGATAATCTCTGTACTATAACCAACTATTCAGGATTGGATCCGGAAGTCGGATTAAGTGGACTGGACTATGGAGTTTATCCTTCCGCCCGTACCTATATGTTTGGTGTATCCGTTAAATTCTAATATGATAAAGCCATGAAAAAGTATATTTATATATTCGCCTTTTTAGGACTGTCACTCTGTAGTCAGAGTTGTATGGATAAGCTGGAAATATTACCCAGTGACCAGATTATTACCGATAATTTCTTCGAGAAAGGTACGGCAGAAGAAATAGAAAGTGGAGTCAACTCCATGTACCAGCGTCTGCAAAGTTCGTATATGTACAATCTCCGTATGTGGACACTGGATATTGTGGCCGGAGAGGGTAGTGTAGGCAATGAAGCGGGAGGCAATGGGTTGGAAACTACCCAACTTGCCAATTTTATAACTACCAGTGATAACTCTGGTGCAAAAGAATTATGGCGGGGCCCTTGGGCAGGCATCAGTCGTACGAACTGGATTTTGAATAACATAGATGATGCTGTCCATGTAAGTCCGGATAAGATTACTCAATATAAGGGAGAAGCACATTTCCTTCGTGCTCTGTATTATTTCAATCTGGTACGTTTGTTTGGAGATGTTCCGCTGATTAAGACTCAGCAGACAGCAGGAGACGACTTACAGGTTCATCGTACACCCAAAGAAAAGGTTTATGAACTGATTATACAGGATTTGAAAGATGCTTCTACCATGCTGCCTGTGCAATATGAACAATCTTCCGACATTGGTCGTGCTACCAAAGGTGCTTCTTTAGGATTATTGGCAAAGGTTTATCTTACGCTGAAAAGATATGATGATACCATTCAGGCCATCGAAGAATTGAATGCTTTGAATGTGTATTCATTAAACAGAAGGTACGATTGGAACTTTGATTATTTGCGTGAGAATGGCCCCGAAAGCTTGTTTGAGGTACAGTACGAAAAAGATATAACTACCTATTCCGAATTTGACATACTTGGACAGGGAGCTTGGCACAATGACTATATGGCTCCTTTGGCTCCGGTAGCCATTGGTGGCAGATGGGGAAACTTTGGCTGGTTTGCCGTTTACCCGGAATTTGTGAATTCATATGAAGCCGGAGATTTGCGTAAGGTAGTATCTGTCTGGTGTCAGGGCGACCAGTATAAAGGATGGGCCTATAACCCTTCGGTTTCTCAAACCGGACATAATGTGAAGAAATTCTTGTGTGAAGATATTGGGCAGGACCGTGCAATGGATAGTCCTTTGAACTTTCCCGTATTGCGTTATGCCGATGTGTTGCTGATGTATGCCGAAGCTTTGAATGAAACCGGGCATACCGAAGAGGCATGTGCTCCTGCTGCTTCTTATGAAGAAGGAGGGCCGTTGAATCGTGTTCGTGTCAGGGCGGGATTACCTAATGTTACTACCGAAGACCAGGCAGAGTTGCGTGAAATCATTCGTCACGAGCGTCGTATGGAATTGGCTTTTGAAGGCGGTCACCGTTGGTTCGATTTGATTCGTTATGATGAAAACGGAGAGTATGCAAAAAATTTCTTTCATAGTATAGGCAAAACCAATTTCACTACTCCCAAACATCTGTTATTGCCTGTTCCAATGGATGATATTGATGCCAACCCCAATTTGAGACCGAATAATCCCGGATATTAATTTGAATCAGAAAAAGTATGAAAAAGAAATTTCTATTGTTAGTTGTCTTTGGATTTCTCGCTTCCTGGATGAATGCGCACGACGATTTGATTTACAGGACACAATCGGGATGGAGTTATGATATCGGCAATCAGTCTCATATTACTCAAACGGTGGATGCTGCTTTTATAGGGGGAGCTTGTGTGGGCGATTATAATGGCGATGGGTTGGTAGATATTTGTGAGGTAGAGATTAGCGGTGAAAATATAAAATGGGTATGGAAAATAAATGATGGTAAAAAAGATTGGATAACAAGCCCTTCGGTAAGTTTTGGCATCAGTGCTACCGATAAGTACGTGACTGGTGACTTTAATGGTGATGGAAAGACTGATATTGCCGTTATGCGTTCCGGAGCCGGAGGACTGGCCACCTGGTATATCGACTTTTCCCCTTGTGAGGGGAATGTCGATGCCAGAGGTCAATTCGGATTACCCGGAGATATCCCTTTATCCGGTGATTTTAACGGTGATGGGGTAGATGACCTTGCTGTTTATCGTCCTTCTACGGGAACCTGGTATGTTGCGTTCTCTTCTTTGACCGGTTATCCTGAATTCGATATGCCTTTGGCTATTAACGGAGTAGTGTTCGGTACAACAGAAGATATTCCTTTTACCGGTGATTTTAATGGCGACGGCTATACCGATATGGCTCTTTATCGTCCTTCTACCGGACAGGTCCTTATTAATTATTGGTCGGCAGACAAGCCTCGTTATGAACATTATGCCGATTCAAAAGGGTATGGTACTGTCGATAGTACTGTAATGGTACCGCTAACGGGTGTTCTTGCTGTCATGTCTGCTGATATGGATAATTCACGTCCTGTGGCTTTGCCTTTGGCTACCTTTGAAGAAACAGGGCGGGAGGTGAATCTCCGTCACGGGTGGACCTGTATTTTTGATAATTCTTTGAATGTGGATAAATGGGCTCATAATCTGGAAGCTGTAGGAATTAATACATTGGAGTATCATCCTGGATGAGAGCTCACGAAGAAATTGCTCCTCAAACGGAAACGTGGAACACCTATGTAGGAGACGATCGCCTTTGGACAAGCAAAGAGACAATGAAAAAGAAAATAGAGAAATTCCGTAGTATCGGAGGACGTTCTGTTTGCTATACCGGTATATATGCCGCCACTCCGGCTTTCGCTCATAATTATCCCGATTGGGCTATGCGGAATGTAGCTGACCGCAGTTTCATTACTTATGGCAACTCTTATCTTTACTTGATGTCTACCAACGAATCAGTCGATGCCTCCTATACAATAGGAGGGGAGACTTTTAAAAATTTCAATGATTATTTTGTATCTCAGGCTGTGAAGGCGCAGAAGGAGTATAATTGGGACGGATATCGTTGGGATTGGTATGGCTTACCTGAGAACTATGTTTGTGACGGAACTTCTGCTGCTTGTAACTTTTCATCCGAAATGGCTCCATTGGTTAATCGTTTGGATTTGGCAGTGAAAGAGGTACGTACAGATGTCACTACGACGGCTTTACAACTACCTTCTACAAGTGGAAACATTCCCCATTATACTACGGGAGCCGTAGCCAACCATCAGTTTATGGAGCTTTGGCCTTTTGGTACGGGAACCAAATATACAGACCTCTACCGTGATATTTATGAAGCAAAATCACGTTATCCGGATAAGCCTGTATTTGCCAATTTTTATCCGCCTGCTGAGATGAATTTAACGACTGGCTGGCCCAAACAGAATATCGATTATCAATTTGCTACCTGCCTTTCTGCCGGTGGTTATCCGGCTGCACAGGTCGTAGACGGAGTGGCAAGCTTTACAGATCCCGTACCTTTCCATGCTGTAAATTATCCGGTGGAAGTACTCGAACGGATAGCCAGCTGGAATAAGTTTACAGAGGCTTACGGAGCCTATCTGTATTATTCCAATCATGCCTATGTGATTGCCGATTATAATTATTCGGATTTATCATTGAGTAATGCCACCGGTATCTATGCCAAATTAAAGAGACGCTGGGACAAACGAACTCGCCGTGGATGCTTTGATTGTCGATTTGGTAAATTATGGTTCTACAATAGATTTGCGCTGGGATGCAGTTAATGCAGCCCCTCAGACAAAAGCAGTAGAGGTATCTTTTACACTGCCGGACAATGTGACTCCGACAGATCTTTATTGCATTACTTTGGAAGAAAGCCGGAAAGTGGATTATACCCGGGAAGGTACTAAAATACGGGTGTCACTCCCTTCATTGGATACATTTGCCACCTTGGTACTGAATTTGAACAATACGGTTGGAATGCCTCAGGAACCCGGAAAAGAAGCTGTTACATTTGATCTGTTTCCTTTCCAATACGATGCCAGAGGAGAAACCCTACGCTCCGGAAAAGTCAGTGCTATTACAGTTTTTGATGATCAGGAACCTCTCATCGTATCCAATGATTATAACGGTAATGTATCTCATGCCGATAGGATAACGGATGCATTTGCGGGTGAGAGGGCATTGCAGGTAACTCCGGGAATGATTCGTTTCACCACCACTTCGGATGGTGCCATACGTGTACCTATTGATCAATTCAACCGCTTTAAAATAGCGATTCGTTCTCACAACACCACGGCTTGTTGGTTTGGTTTCCGTCTGATAAAACCGTCTGCCAGTTCTCCTGTATGGGAAACGAAAGACATATTCTATCGGGTAGGATATTCTCAACCGGGATTGGCTTACCTTACATTGACACCCGTAAAGCCCAAAGACGGCGAATGGGTGGAATATGAAAGGAATATTCAGCAAGACCTCATCGGATTGTGGGGAGAAGATTGGGCGGATGCTATTGTAATATCTGTTTTCATGGGACCGGTAGACAGGAATAGTGCCGACTATGATAATTTGATTTTCATGTCTGACGGGTATACAGGAATTGATTCTTTTAAGGAAAAAGATGAAATAAAAATCTGTTTTACTGACGAAGGTTCTCTGATGATTGTATCTGGTGGAATGCAACAGGAACATCTTTACGAAATCCGGTTAATGGATATGGGAGGCCGTATCTGTTATGAAGACAGACTCCGGTTTAATAACGGGATACTCTCTTGCAGCATTCCTCCATTACCGAAGGGGGCTTATCTGCTGACTATTAATGATACTGAAGAGAAGGGTCTTTACTCTTTATATTCTTCAGTTGTACTTCGGTAAAGTTTTAAATAAATGTTGATGAATTACTATTGTATAATTTAAATTTAATGGTTATGAAAAAGTTAATACTTGCAACTCTGGCCTGTTTGATGGCTGTTTTTATGTATGCTCAAAAATCCGATGGTATCGTGTATTGGTCTTACGGGGCAGGTTATCAGTTCGATTTCGATTTGGATGGAAAGATTGACCTTACGGTTCCTACGCAGACTAAAGATTTGCAGATATCCGAAGTCTTTGTATATGATGCCAATGGTGACGGTTATTTTGATTTATGCGAGGTAGACCGTTCCTGTTCGGTAGACCAGCTTATTCATTGGCGATTCTATTATAACGATGGAAATAATAATTTTATTGATCCGCAGGATGTTGTGTATGGAATGGCAGTAGGAGATAAAGCACTCTCGGCAGATTTCAACGGTGACGGTGTGGGTGATGTTGCTATTCGCCGTGACAATGAGTACGGACTTTGGTGGCTTATGCATTTCATGGCAATGGCTCCGGATGTAAATCTTGCTTTTGGTATTACGGAAAGCGATTATTTGTTGGCTGGAGATATGAATAATGATGGACAGGCAGATGTTGTTTTATATGATAAAGGAAATTGGCTATGCTCTTTTACTCCTTCTGTTACAGAATATAAAACTCCGGATTTTGCAAATCAGGATATTGCGAATATGCAGTTTGGAACTAAAAATGACATTCCTTTACTGTTGGATTTTAATGGTGACGGATATGATGATATGGCAATCTGTTCGGTGAACGACGAAGAAGTAAATGTTAACCTTCGTAATCCGGCTACTAAACCTGAGAATAACGGATATAGTAAAAGTGGTCGTGGTTCTTTTGATGAAACCTTTTTTATGCCTGCCGGGATTAAGCCGACCTGTGTACGTGGTGTAAAACTTGGTAAGGGAAGTGGGACAGGCGTAAGCACGGAAAAGCAGGAAGAGGCTGTATCTGTTTATCCTGTAATCGTTGAAAAAGATGCTTCGTTTGCCGTAAAGACGAATTCTGATAATAATCGGATCTCTGTTTATAACGTGACCGGACAACTGGTTAGAACGATTGTTGCAGGTCCTACCACAGACATACCAGTGGATGGTTGGAGCAGCGGACATTATTTCGTTCGTGTAGAATGCGGAAATAATGTGGTTACTAAAAAATTGATTATAAAATAATTCCTTTAAGTACTGTATCCTCATTAAATGAACGTTTTATTAAAACGCAAATGATCGCAGATTTTCGCAAATTAGAAGGTTTGCTGTACTTGAGGGACGATATTTTTTGCGTGAATTTGCGATAATCTGCGTTTCAATGATAGGTTGTCATAGTATGAATTAAATTTGAAGTACTACTTATATGAAATTACATTTATGTTTTAGTCTGATTGTATTATTGTCTTTGGTTTCCTGCCGTAATGATAGAGTCTATTCCGAGTGGAGCTTACAGAATCGTGATACCGGAGAGTACTTAGGCGAGAAAGAGGGAACTTTTTGTTTCGCTGCCGAGCCCTCAGGAGATGATTTCCTTTGGATTATTGAAAGTACCCCCGGAGAAGAGTTTCTGATCAAGAATAAGAAAAGCGGGAAATACCTGCAGTTTGACGGAGAAGAGGTTGTGTGCGTAACTTCTGATGGTAAGGGACAAGAAAACCTGAAATGGAAATATGGTGGATTTGATTTCTTGACTCAGAAGAACTGCGGTTGGTATACACTTGAGAACAAGGCTACTTCACGGGATTTACATCTGATGCGTCGGGGAGATGGAATCGCAATGGGAGCTTCCGATCGTGTAAAAGACTTTAAATCACATTGGAATATTGTACGTGAAAAAGGTACAGACCTTTCTTTTATGATAACTCCGGAGGAAGTGATTGATGCTTCTTTCCTTGGGACAAGAGAAGCTGTTGCTATTTCTGATACGGAAATAGAGTCGAATTATCATGGAGAAAATCGTTGGAAGTTACAAAAAGATATTTCTACATTTCCTCGGTTTACAGCTGAAAACAACCGTATGTTGGTAGCCCTTTATAATATGGCCCTGGAAGAGATGCAGCTTGATATCCGCACGGACAGTACGTTTATGGCAGGCGCTTTATGGCCCGATACATGGACACGTGATGCTGTGTACAGTATCTATTTCTCTTATGCCTGGATACTGCCGGAGGTCTCGCGTAAGACATTAGAAAAACAGACTTTACAAAATCCGAAAGAAGCACTTCAGGATACAGGTAGCGGCGGATCCTGGCCTATTTCTACCGATCGTGTCGTGTGGGCAATGGCCGCCTGGGAATATTATTTGTACACAGGTGATAAGAGCTGGTTGGAATCTGTATACGACGGTCTGAAATACACGGCGTTGAAAGACATCCATGTGACATTTGATGCCAATGTTGGTTTGTTTAAAGGAGAAACCTGTTCGATGGACTGGCGTACACATACCTATCCCAACTGGTTTATAAATTCTGTGATTGCTGATTCTTTTTCCAGTGGAACTAATGCATTACATAAATTCTTTTATCAATTTCTTGGAACTGCAGGGCGTATTATTCAGAAACCGGCAGAAGAGATTGCTATGTGGGAGAAATATTCCGGTCTTTTGAAGGAGAATATAAATAAGTACTTTTGGGATGAAAAACAAGGATGCTATACTTGCTATCTTTATCCGGAATACCTGGGTTACAGGCCGACTCAAAGAGTAGGGGTGATGTCCAATGGTCTGGCAGCTGTATTGGATATAGCGACTACCGGACAGAGTATACAAATGGTAGAGAACTTTCCGCTTTATCCTTATGGAGCTGCCGTACTATATCCGAGTATTCCGGATGACTTTTCTTATCATAACAAGAGTGTATGGCCGGTCTGGGAAACCCCTTATATGTATGCCGCCCGTGATGTGAAAAATACGAAAGTAGTGGAACATATGATAAAATCATTGGTTCGTGCCGGTGCATTATTTTTGACTCACAAAGAGAATATGACCTATGATACGGGTTATGATTGCGGTACGGCATTGAATTCTTCCCGTCAGTTGTGGTCGGTGGCATCTTATATCAGTATGGTTTACCGTGTATTGTTTGGCATGACCATGGAAGAAGAAGGGATTACTTTTACTCCGGTAGTACCCGATCTTGTGGCCGGTAAAATTTCATTGGAGAACTTCCGTTATCGGGATGCAGTACTGAATATCAATATTACCGGAAAAGGGAATACAGTCAAAAAAATTACAGTGAACGGACAAGACCAAAAATTACCTTATCTGTTGCCTGCTACGGCACAAGGAGACTATACAATTGATATTGTGATGACAGCAACACACGCAAGTGATAAAATGAATCTGGTTCAGCCAGGACCTCGTGAGGATTGGTCACCGATAGAACCTGTACTGGAACAAAAAGGACAGATTATTAACTGTCCGGTAGAATCCGGCTTGCGTTATTTCTTGTGTGGCACAAAGATAGAAGATAAAGAAATAACGTTCCCATATGATCTTAGCCGGGAACCTGCCGGCTTTTATTCAGTGTATTCGGTGGACAAACGGGGTTTTAAGTCCGACTGTTCCAATCCGGTGATTAAAACTGACTGGCGGGAAGTTTTTGAAGCGGAAGATGCTGTATCGAAGGGAACGTTCAGTAATGTTCATCCCGGCTATTCCGGGAAGGGATTTGTAGTGGACTTATATACTAAACCGGCAGATGTGGCCTTTACAATTGATGTTCCTGCTGATGGTGATTATGCTCTTGTCCTTTCCGGCGCTAACGGGCACGGTCCGGATGGAACCTACTGTACCATCCGTTCTGTCTTTGTCGATAATGTTGATTCCGGGACATTTATTCTGGAAGCTACAGGTGATTGGAACAAATGGACGAGGTCAAATTATATATTGAAGAATTTGAAAGCCGGACGTCATGTGGTCAGTTTGCGACTCAATCCGGAAGGAAAAGGATTTGATTCTAATATGTCTCATGGCAGGGAAGATGCCAATGATTGCAATCTGGATTACCTGGAGATAAGTCGGATACAGTGACATTGTAATGTCTTCCTGTATGACGTACATGCGTGTAAGCAAGATATGTTAAAAATGAAGGCTGTACAGTATCTTCTACTGTGCAGCCTTCAATTTAAAACGATCTGCGAACCTGTCGCATTTTCATGCCTTCCGAACTTATACGTTCATCGCATTTGCCCCTAACGCTCCTAACACAGCCGAAGCTACTGCTATCACAATTTTTAGGATTTTATCCCAGATTGATTTCTTCATACTTATTTAGTTGACAGTTGACAATTGACAGTTGACAATTGGCTGCGCTATGTAATTGCTCTGTGCTTTCTTAATTTTCTAAGCACTTTTTTCTTGTTGATCATCGTCCCTACACTGCATAGCAACTGTCAATTGTCAATTGTCCATTGTCAATTGTCAACTGTCCATTGTCCATTGTTCTTTAAACTGAAGGGTCTTCTCCCTCTCCTTCGCCCCCTTCTTCCTCTTTCTTCTTCAGCAAGGCTTCCAAGTCATAGAAGTCTATTTTCTCTCCGGCGCGTGTGGTTGTAATGTCCGGTCGGATGCTGGTTGAAGGTCGGAAATTTATTTTCACCGCTTTGATGTTCTTGGCGGTGCACTCTTTTACATCTTCTGTCCCTAAGGTCCGTGCCGAGAGGCTGAACACACCGAAGTTCTTGATATTGACTGACTGTCCGCTGTACAACACTTCCCTCATCGCCTCTACGAAGTTGGTCAACACACTCTGTATGTCTCCTAATGTAAGCGAACTCTTCTCTTTCATTTTGAACGCTACTGCGTCCAGATCCGCATTGGGTCCCGTGGTCACCAATTGCGGGTAGAACTTCTCCACCGCATCCGCCTTTCTCGGGTCTTTTCTTGCAATCTTTTTAAAAGGTACTCCCATGATTTTTTAGTTTTAAAATTTGATTTACCGGTAGGAAACAGC
>BAJA01000025.1 GCA_000613465.1 Bacteroides nordii WAL 11050 = JCM 12987 | reverse complement strand
ACTTTTCTTAATAGTAACCAGAGTCCACAAATTATCAATTATCTCTTTATCATAAATAATGAATTGAATATATATTTATAGTATTCCAGCACATTATCTCATTGATAAACAAGATTTTATTATATACTATTTATTCATTACAAAGTAACGTATTTAAATCTCCGTTAATTACCTAATTAACCCATATTTAATATGCATAATTTACACCTATAAAATACGTACTTTTATAATATAAAGAATAGGATGCCTGATGTGGCGTTAACAATGTTAATACAAAAAGGGCTATACACCAGAATTAAACATCCTGCATGTGTAGCCCTCTTATTTTATCTATTTTCTATAATTATCAGAAAACCTCTACCTTTTCAGCAATTCGTTTTGCCTTGTCACGTAATGCATCCAAATCCGAACCCAAAGAAGCATAACAAAGCACCACTCCCATACGACGATTAACACGGGTAAAAGGCTTACCAAAAATACGCAGATATGTATCTTCTTCGCGTGTCACCTCTTCCATCCCCCGATATTGAGGACGCTCCTGACTGGCAATTGTTGATAGAATAACAGCACTGGCTCCTATCCTCTCCTGCTTGATGCCCGGAATAGGTAAACCAAGTACGGCACGCAGGTGAAGCTCAAACTCATTCAGATTCTGTGTTCCTGCCAAAGTCACCATACCCGTATCATGCGGACGAGGAGAAAGTTCGGAGAAATATACTCCGTTCTCATGGCTCAGGAAGAACTCTACTCCCCACAAACCAGCACCGGTTAAAGCACGAGTCACTTTTTCAGCCATTTCTTCCGCTTCTTTCAAATGAGCAGGATCAATATGTGCGGGCTGGAAGCTTTCACGATAATCTCCTCCCTTTTGTACATGTCCGATAGGCGGGCAGAAAAGAGTGGGACCATTCTTTTGAGTAACGGTAAGCAATGTGATCTCACTGTCAAACTTAATAAATTCTTCAATAATAAGCTCACGAATATCTCCACGGCTACCACTGCAACCATATTCCCAGGCATGTTCCAATTCATCGGCACTTTTCACCAATGACTGACCTTTGCCGGAAGACGACATCAACGGCTTCACCACACATGGAAAACCAATTTTAGCAGCAGCCTCTTTCAATTCTTCCAGAGAAGTTGCATAAAAGTACTTAGCCGTTTTCAAGCCCAACTCCTGAGCTGCCAAATCACGAATAGCTTTACGATTCATTGTAAAGTTTACTGCACGCGCACTGGGCACTACTTGTATTCCCTCCTTTTCAAAGTCATATAGGCGTTCTGTACGAATGGCTTCAATTTCCGGTACAATAATATCCGGCTGATGTTTCCTGACTACGCGTTCCAGTTCTTCTCCATCGAGCATGTTGAACACCTCATACTCATCAGCCACTTGCATAGCAGGAGCTCCGGCATACGAATCACATGCAATGATATATTGCCCTTTACGCTGGGCAGAAATAACAAACTCTTTTCCTAATTCACCGGAACCGAGTAAAAGTATTTTCTTCATTGGTTTTGAGTGTTTAATTTTAATGCTACAAAATTAGTACATTTAGAGAAACATTGTACACATAAAGAGAAAAACAAAAGATTTTATGTACATTTGCGTAGTTATTCATCCATATAACCTAAAAATTCATGAAGTCGGTAGTCATTAAAAACTATAAAAATATCAAAGAGCTCTCTATTGACTCATTGGCACCAGTCAATCTGATAGTAGGACGAAACAATGTAGGTAAATCAACCTTACTGGAAGCCATCTCTATTTATGCTGCCGGTGGAAATATCGAATGGCTGAAAGAAATCCTTGAATTTAGAGGAGAATCTGTTAATATCGGATATCCACTTAGAGATACAGATATTGAATTCGAAAATATTATGACAGAACATTTCTTATCCTTCTTTCCGGAAAGAAAAGCAATTTTTTCTGAAAACAATAGTATCATTATCGGAGAAATAGAAAATAATTCTACTCATACCGGAACTTTATCCATACGATTAGCCCATATAGCTGAAGAAATATTTAAAACCGAAACAGGATCTCATAGAAGTATAACAACTTTAACCGACGAAGAATTATTAGCAGACAAATCTTCTACCTATTCCAGTAATTTGGTAGGAGACGGACTGGAAATAACATTTGCCGAAGAAATAGTTATAGTTCCCTTTTATAAACGAAATCCATATTCCATAGCTAAGATAAAAGGAATACCATTTGAATATATAAAAACAAATGACTTCCAAAGTACACAAAATGCATCTTTATTCGATAAAATTTCCCTCTCACCCGAAGAAAAATACATTATTGAAGCATTGCACATCATAGAACCGGATATAGACAAACTAAACTTTCTCAATGATGATTTGCGTACAAAAAGAAGAATTCCCTATGTCACATTAAAAGGTAAAGAACAACGCTATAGACTTAGCTCTATGGGAGACGGCATAAATCGTATTCTTACCATTATTCTTGCACTTTTAAATTGTAAAGGCGGTATTTTATTACTGGATGAGTTTGAAACCGGATTACATTACTCTACACAAATTAAGTTGTGGAAAATCATTTTTATGCTTTCTGAGAAGCTAAATATTCAAGTCTTTGTTACATCACATAGCCAAGACTGCATTAACAGTTTCGTAGAAGCCAACAACAAACAAAAGGGCAAATTGATACGTCTTGAGAACAGGAACGGAAACGTAGTGGCAGTGAATTATGATGACGAAAAGGAACTGCGGTTTGCTACCGACAATAACATAGAGATTCGCTAAAATGAAAATCACAGAAAAACACACTTACAAACTATTGGTAGAAGGAAATGACGATCAACATGTTATATGGTCGTTTTGCCAGCATCATCAATTAGCAGAAAATTTCGATGTAATAGATTGTAATAGTATAGAAAATGTATTGGGACAATTAAAAACAAGGCTATCCAACCCATCAGCACATCAAAGAATAGGCATTGTAATAGATGCAGATGTTGATTTAAATAAAAGAAAAGCACAAATTCTGGAGGTTTTAAGACAAAGTCAGAAATATAACTGTGCCGATTGTGAATGGCCTGCATCCGGACTTATTCTCAAACCTATCGACAGTTATGACGCAACAATTGGAATTTGGATTATGCCTGATAATAATATAAATGGCATGCTCGAAGACTTCATAATTAGCTTGGCACCTGAAGCTGACCCTTTAATGCAAAAAGCAGAATCCATACTAAACGAATTGGAAGAAAGCCAGATACAACAGTACAAATCAGTACATCGTTCAAAAGCAAAGATCCATACGTTCCTGGCTTGGCAAGATGAACCAGGTAAGCCTATGGGAACGGCTATTACTGCAAAAATATTAAATCCAAATTCAGAACATGCAGAAGTATTTGTGCATTGGATTAAACAATTATTTACCTAACAAAAATATTTCTATTGTATTAAAAAAGCCAGCCTCCTTTGCATGGAGTCTGGCTTTTTTTCTTTCTATTTCAATGCGTTTATTGATGTTGCTCACGCAATAAATCATTCACTGTTTTTACAGGATTGAAAGTAGAGAGTGGCACTTCCACAAACACGGTGCTCCAGTCACTCATTGCCCCATTCCACAATCCGGGAAGTTCAAGAGCCTTGAGATCTTTGCCATTCTTGGACTTATAAGATATGAACCCAGTAGCTTTATCTACATACTTCGTCAAATCAAATTTATGGCCTTTATAATCACGTACGGCACATACCAGATCTACCGGATTAAAGTGAGTACCTTTCTCAAACATCTCTTTGGCAGTAGGATCATCCATATCAATCTGAGAGCTTTCCAGAATCTGCAATGAGATAGTACCATCATTGTTATAGGCTAAGAACGGACCACCTCCCGGTTCGCCTACATTCTTTACCATACCACAAACACGCATCGGACGATTCAGTTTCTTTCTCAGATACATCACCAACTCTGAATCTTCCAGATTCTTAGTCTCCGGATTCTTACAGAATAGTTTCTTTTGTACGAACTGAAGAATTTCCATCACCTGTTCATGAGAATAATCACCGCTATCCAACAATTCCAGATATTCAAAAGCTTGTTTTTGCAAAGCAACCAGCACTCCGGCAATCAGTTTCTTATAAAGCACCGTATCTGCTTTCAATCTATCAGGTACTACATTATCGATGTTTTTGATAAAGATAATATCGGCATCAAGATCATTCAGATTCTCAATCAGCGCTCCATGACCACCCGGACGGAACAACAGCTTACCATTATCACGGAAAGGCTGGTTATCCATATCGGCAGCAATCGTATCCGTACTGGGCTTCTGCTCTGAGAAAGTGATATTGTAATCTACCCATAGCGCTGGGCAAACTCTCCGGCTTTCTCTGCTACCAGAACTTTAAAGAGTTCACGATGCTCAGTAGAAACAGTAAAATGCACATTCACCTTGCCACACTTTCCGGCAGCATACATAGCACCTTCGGCCAAATGTTCTTCAAGCGGCGTACGTGAACCTTCTTCATATTTATGGAATTTGAGCAGTCCTTTAGGCAAAGCACCGTAATTCAATCCGGCTTCTTCGAGCAGGGCAGATACCACTGCTTTGTAATTTCCTTCGGCTATTAATCCGCAAATATCCTTTCCGGCTGTACGCTGACAGGCTACATTCAAATCATCATAAAATGCAAACTTCTCAATACTCTCAAAGAATGCCTGCTCAAATTTCGTTGTAGGCTGATCATAGTCGGCTCCCAGAAACTCAAACAAATTCTTAAACATACGACTGGCTGCTCCGGAGGCAGGAACAAACTTCACAATCGTCTTCTCTGTATTCTTATATGCATCCCAGGCTGCAAGATATGCCCCCTGCTCATCTGCATCAGGAGCAAGAATCCCCTTCTCAACCGATGCAGCCGCATCCAGTTTCAAAAACGGAAAACCTTTCTGAAAGCATGCCAGTTGTTCGGCTATCTGAGCTTCCGAAATACCTTTTTTGGCAAGCAACTCTTTGTCTTGTGGTGTCATCATACGTATCTATTTTTATTAATTGATGCCCAAAAATACAAAATGTTATTTAGTTATGCCCTTTTACTAAACAAAAAAAACTACTTTTACGTCGAAATAATGTAGTAATGTGCCAATATGCCAATGTGCCAATTACCATTCGGTATCACAGCGCAGCTAATTGGCACATTGACATATTGGTACATTAAATAATTATTTATCATGGAGGATATTTCATTTTTCACAGAAAAAGAGAAAGCTGAGTTATTCGCTTTATATAAACGGCTGATACGGTCAGCAGGAGAAAGTATCACGAAGGACGATACCCGGAAGCTGAAGAAATACCTTATTCATGCTGCACAGTGCAATAGTCTGCGCCGTAACAATTTTGGGATGAATCCTGTTATCAGGGATTTACAAACGGCAGTTGTTGTGGCCGATGAAATAGGAATGAAAGGATCGTGCCTGATAGGTATCATGCTGCACGAGATTGTAAAAAATAACGTATTATCTCCTGCAACTGTCCGCAGTGAGTTTGGAGAGGATGTTTCGAGTATTATCACAGGATTGGTAAAGACCAATGAGCTGTATGCAAAAAGTCCTGCCATCGAATCTGAAAACTTCCGTAACCTGCTCCTCTCCTTTGCAGAGGATATGCGTGTAATCCTTATTATGATTGCCGACCGTGTAAACGTAATGCGGCAAATCAAGGATTCGGAAAATGAGGAAGACCGCATCAAGGTAGCCAATGAAGCGGCCTATCTGTATGCACCATTGGCTCATAAGTTAGGGCTCTACAAACTGAAGTCGGAATTGGAAGACTTGTCTCTGAAGTATATTCACCGGGATACTTATTATTTCATTAAAGACAAACTGAATGAAACAAAAGCATCGCGGGACAAGTACATTGCTGCTTTTATAGAACCGATACAAAAGAAAGTAAAAGAGGCCGGTCTGAAATTCGACATTAAGGGGCGTACCAAGTCCATCCACTCTATTTGGAACAAGATACAGAAACAAAAGACGCCTTTTGAAGGTATCTATGACCTTTTTGCCATTCGAATCATTCTCGATTCGGATCCGGAAAAAGAGAAGCAGGAGTGTTGGCAGGCTTATTCTATCGTGACAGATATGTATCAGCCCAATCCGAAGCGTTTGCGTGACTGGCTGTCTATTCCTAAAAGTAATGGGTATGAATCGCTCCACATCACCGTAATGGGACCGGAAGGTAAATGGGTGGAGGTACAGATACGTACCCGTCGCATGGATGAAATAGCCGAACGGGGTCTTGCAGCTCACTGGCGGTACAAAGGTATCAAAGGAGAGACAGGGCTGGACGAATGGCTGACTTCTGTACGTGAAGCACTTGAGAATCCGGACAACGATTCAATGAAAGTGATGGACCAGTTCAAGATGGATCTGTACGAGGATGAGGTATTCGTATTTACACCCAAAGGAGACCTTTTCAAACTGGCCAAAGGAGCAACTGTACTCGATTTTGCTTTCCATATCCATAGCAAATTGGGTTGTAAATGTATCGGTGCAAAGGTCAATGGCAAAAACGCCCAGTTGAAACAAAAACTGAATAGCGGTGACCAGGTGGAGATCATGACATCGAACACTCAGACACCCAAGCAGGATTGGCTGAACATTGTAACCACCTCCAAGGCTCGTACCAAGATTCGACAGGCACTGAAAGAGATGGTGGCACGCCAGCATGACTTTGCCAAAGAAACACTGGAACGTAAATTTAAGAACCGGAAGATGGAATACGATGAGGGTACAATGATGCGCCTCATCAAGCGACTGGGATATAAGGTAGTGACAGAGTTCTATCAGGCGATAGCCGATGGTACGCTGGATGTAAACGACTTGCTCGATAAATACATAGAACAGCAAAAACGAGACAACGATACACATGATGAAATTGTATATCGCAGTGCCGAAGGATATAACCTGCAAAACCAGATAGAAGAGACAAATGGCAAAGAAGATGTACTTGTCATTGATCAAAATCTGAAAGGACTGGAGTTCAAACTGGCTAAATGCTGTAATCCGATCTATGGAGATGAAGTATTCGGGTTTGTTACTGTATCCGGAGGTATAAAGATTCACCGCATGGATTGTCCGAATGCAGATCAAATGAGAGAACGCTTTGGATATCGTATTGTAAAAGCCCGTTGGGCCGGAAAATCACAGGGAACGCAATACCCCATCACACTCCGTGTAGTGGGACATGATGACATTGGTATTGTAACAAACATTACTTCGATTATTTCTAAAGAAAACAATATCACGTTACGTTCCATTGGCATTGACTCCCATGATGGCCTGTTCTCGGGTACAATGACTATCATGGTAGGTGATACAGGTCGTCTGGAAGCTTTGATAAAGAAATTAAGGACGGTAAAAGGAGTGAAACAAGTGAGTAGAAATTGAAAAATAATGAATCAATGTACCAATGTTTTATTGAAACGCGAATGATCGCAAATTATCGCAGATTAGATGGCATGCTACATTTGAGAGACGATATTCTTTGCGTGAATTTGCGATAATCTGCGTTTCAATGATACGATCATTTAATTAGGATACAGTACTTATGGAATCATTCAGTATAAAAAAACGTCTGAAAAGCTTTACTTATGCATGGAAAGGAATCAGAGGCTTTGTATGTAGGGAACACAACGTATGGATTCATCTGACAATCGCTATGTTAGTAATTATTGCAGGCTTTATTTTCGATATAGAGAAGTTCGAATGGGTAGCAATTATTATCTGCATAGGGGTTGTTATCGCGGCAGAAGCATTCAATACAGCTATCGAGCGACTCGTGAATTTAGTATCTCCTGAATGGCATCCGATAGCCGGTGAGGTAAAAGACATTGCAGCAGGCGCTGTACTGATATGTGCTATCGCAGCAGCAATCGTAGGATTGGTTATCTTTATACCATATATTAATTGAAAGTTGAAAATTGAAAATGAAAGACTGCTGGTAAATCTCCAGCATGTTTCTTCTGCCTTTCTTTCATTTTCAATTTTCAATTATTCAACTATCGTACCCGCTTTTTCTTAAAATAAGGATAGGTCAACAATATGAAAAACAGCAAAGCTATCGGAGTCAGAATACGCCCTAAATGATAAACAGCATCTACAGAAGACTCAGTGCTCAGATAGCAAGCAGCAGCAACTCCCAAAGACATGCCTGTTTCCCATGCTAAAAGATGAGTGGTATTGGCAGTGCCACGCTGGCAATGTTGTGACAGTTTTACAAACATCAGCAAGAACTCAGGAGTAACCAATCCAAGTCCCACTCCCAACAATATGGCAGTTACAATAGCCGGCAGTTCTTTCAGTAAAATAAAAGAAACCATCATCAGGCTAATTCCTAAAGTAATTACTCTCAGCGTTTTCTCCTCACGATAAACAAACCTTGCCAGCAATACAGAAAACAGGAACCCCACTCCTACTATTGCAAAAAACGGAATTTCGATATTACCTATAAACACATCACTCAATGAATTATGAAAAACAGGTAACAACAATCCCGGAATGAAAGCTATCAACATAAGATTGAAAGCGGGCAACCATCCTCGTAAAAGTAAAAAACGGTCGGACGAACATAGGTTAGTCACAATCGGTGCACGGAAAGGTACATAAACACGGGAAACAAAGAAAATGCCTGCCAATCCGACAATAACCGATACATACAATAAGGTTTTAAAATCATACCACTGATACAAACCTACCCCCAATGCTATGCCGATAAGCATTCCTAACCGGGCCGCCCACGAGAAAGCAATATTTCCCGAACTACGCAGATTAGTATTGGTAATATCAATAGCCAGCGTAATACCTGCCGTAGTAGCCATACCAAATGCAATACCTTGTACGAAACAAAGCAGCAACAGCTGTGTGATATCATTAACAAAACCATATCCCACCGTAGCCGCTACCATCGTTGCAAAAGAGAAAGCACAGACATACTTCCGCTTATATGCATCTACCAGATACGCATGAAAGGGACCAATGGCAAACATTCCCAAAGTAAGCAATAAAAACATTGCTCCGGTTTGAGAAACCGGCACACCCAAGTGATCCGCCATCTCTACCGGAACAACCGGAAATAGCATATACAGGGATATGAACAACAGCAAATTAGCAATACATATCCGCATAAAATGAATTGTCCACAAATGATTTGTCATAAATATTAATATTGTTCCTTCTCGTTCGGGAAGTCACAGTTCTTTACGTCCGAAACGTAGTGACTGATAGCATCCGTCATCACTGTGAACAAGTCAGCATAACGACGCAGGAAACGGGGACGGAAACCATTGTTCATACCCAACATATCCTGAATAACAAGTACCTGACCATCTACATCACCACCGGCACCAATACCAATGACAGGAATAGTCAGTTCACTTGCCACACGTTTGGCCAGTTCGGCAGGGATCTTCTCAAGAACCAGTGCAAAACAACCGGCTTCTTCAAGTAAGTGTGCATCACGAATCAGCTTTTCAGCTTCTGCTTCATCTTTAGCACGAACCGTATAAGTACCATATTTATTGATTGACTGTGGCATCAGTCCTAAGTGACCCATGATAGGAATACCTGCACAAAGAATGCGCTTTACAGTTTCGATGATTTCTTCGCCACCCTCTAATTTTAATGCATCGGCATGGCTCTCTTTCATAATACGAATAGCAGAAGCAAGACCCTCTTTTGAATTTCCCTGATAGGAACCAAACGGCATATCTACTACCACCATAGCACGTTTCACTGCACGCACAACAGACTTACCATGGTAAATCATCTGATCGAGCGTAATAGGAAGAGTTGTCACATTACCTGCCATCACATTGGAAGCAGAATCACCGACAAGAATCACATCCATTCCGGCACCATCAACAATCTGTGCCATTGTGTAATCGTAAGCAGTCAACATAGATATCTTCTCGCCTCTTTCTTTCATTTCTATCAGGCGATGTGTAGTCACTTTTCTGGTGTCATCTGATATATATCCAGCCATGTTTCTATATATTTATGAATTAATAAATTGGGCGCAAAGGTATAACTTTTAATTTATAACAAACAAGAAAAGCAGAAGAATTCATATTTTGGAGAACTTCCCAATCCGTTTAATTACTTTATTATCAGAATTATTATAACTTTGATGATACTCCAATAAACCAAACAAGAAACATGCAAGCTCCCGCCCCTATGCAACGAGAGTACTTGCCGAAAACATTAAATAAGTTAGTGACAGAATAAGTTTCATTTCGCCATAGACAGTAACTTCTCATAGGTCATTCCCATGAAATCATCCATGATAACATCTGCTTTATCTATGATCGTTTCACAGGAATTTGTGGTTGCCAATCCTATAACAATAGCACCGGAATAGCGCCCGGCTTGCAAGCCGTGAAAAGAATCTTCAAATACAAAACTGTTCTCCGGAGTAGTCCCAAATATCTTCATTCCAAGCAAAAAACAATCCGGAGCCGGTTTAGAATGTTCAAACATCTCACCGGTAAGAATACGATCAAACTGTGTCTTGAATTCGGGATGAGCATGATAGACATTCTCCATCTTCTCTTCGTTGGAACTGGTGACAAGAGCGATCTTCACACCATGATGACGAAGATCGGCAAGGAAACCTTGTACCCCCGGAAGATATTCATAGACCATATCTTTCTCAAACTTATTAAGTTCACGAGTAATCTGCTCACGTACCGGAACAAGATCTCCGGAAAAGTATTTATCATAAATCTGTGCCAGGGTCTGCCCTTTTATTCCGGGACCAAAATTCTCTTTATGCAGATACTTTTGTCCCTGTTCATTCCAAAAAATAGTATACTGTGGTTCTGTGTCCATTATAACACCGTCAAAATCGAACAATGCAGCAATTGTCTTTGTAGCATCCATAAACATCTTTTACCTTTAAACGTTAAACGTTGTATTTACATCGGCGCAAAGTTCAGAATAATCAATGGATAAGGCAAATTATTCGTACCTTTGCACCACTTAAAAAACCGTAACGACTCAACATATGGCGCAACAAACCGACCCACGCATTCTGGGAACCGAAAAAATCGGGAAACTTCTGTTACAATACTCTATTCCCGCTATTATCGGAATGACTATTACTTCACTCTACAACATTATTGATAGTATTTTTATCGGGCATGGTGTAGGAGCTATAGCTATTTCCGGCTTGGCCATTACATTTCCGCTGATGAATCTTGTGGTAGCTTTCTGTGTACTTATTTCGGCCGGTGGGGCTACTATTTCTTCTATCCGCTTAGGGCAGAAAGATATGGAAGGTGCAACAGAAGTGTTGGGCAACACATTAATGCTGTGCCTTATTAACTCGGTAGTATTTGGCGGCATTGCTTTTATTTTTCTGGATCCTATACTAAACTTCTTCGGTGCCAGCCCTGCTACATTACCCTACGCACGCGATTTTATGCAGGTAATCCTACTTGGCACTCCTGTGACATATACCATGATAGGGTTGAATAATGTAATGCGTGCCACCGGATATCCAAAGAAAGCGATGCTGACTTCTCTGGTAACTGTATTAGCCAACGTAATTATTGCTCCTATATTCATATTCCATTTCCATTGGGGAATCCGGGGAGCGGCTATGGCAACTGTAGTATCGCAATTTATCGGTATGGTATGGGTAGTGCAGCATTTTCGCAACAAGGAGAGTTTTGTTCATTTCCGTCCTGGTTTCTGGAAAATGAAAAGACGTATTGTAGCCAGTATCTTTTCTATCGGTATGTCCCCTTTTGCAATGAATGTAACCGCTTGTGTCATCGTGATCCTTATCAACAACAGCTTACAGAAGTATGGTGGAGACATGGCTATCGGTGCATACGGTATTATGAACCGGTTGTTAATGCTCTACGTTATGATTGTAATGGGACTGACCATGGGGATGCAACCCATCATCGGTTACAACTACGGTGCACAAAAACAGGATCGTGTAAAACATACGCTCCGCCTGGGTATCATCGTTGGTGTACTGATCACAAGCAGTGGTTTCATTATCTGCGAACTCTTTCCGCACACCGTTTCTGCTATATTCACTGACAGTGAGGAGTTGATTAATATGGCAGCGACAGGGCTGCGTATCTGTATCTTGATGTTCCCTCTGGTTGGTGCACAGATTGTTATTTCTAACTTCTTTCAAAGTATCGGGAAAGCAAAAGTCAGCATATTCCTCTCGTTGTCCCGCCAATTGGTATACTTACTGCCCTGCCTTCTGTTATTTCCCGGCTGGTATGGGTTGAATGGCATTTGGATGAGTATGCCGGTATCAGACGGACTGGCTTTTATCACAGCAGTAATTAGCCTGATGATCTATATAAAAAGGATAAAACACAATGCCTAAAACCAATTAAGATTTCAGATTCAGTGTCCTTATTTTATAGCATTTGTACGAAAAAGAAAGATATTAATTACAACTGTTTTCAAAACAATCCTTACAAACAGTAGGTTTATTTAAAAAAAGCATTTATATTTGTTAGTCAATAAAACCTTTGAACTATAAAACAAATACCTAAGCTTATGAAAACTATAAAAAAACTAATCTGTTTATTATTTTGCATTTTGTCATTGTTTGCATGCAGTAAAGAAGAATCCAATCCCCAATATGATCCGTCTAATGTCTTGTTCAAGGACATCCCTATTAGCGCCATAAAAAGTTGCGTTATAGGCCATTGGATACCATTCCGTCAATATGGAGGAGTTGCCGGTATAACAGAACTCAAAGATATTTATGAAGAATATCAAGAAAATGCACTTATTATAGAAAATAGAGCAACAAATGATTATACAAGAATAGAAATAAAAAAGTGGATTAAACAGGATGATGCTTGCATACTAATAGGGACAGATAACACTCCTATTTTGTATATGTATGGCATAAAAAAAGATATACTTTCTACTTCAATGGGAAAAGAACCTTCACCTGATAATATAGTAACCCTGAGTTCACGAACAAAATAAAAGCATGAAAAGAAATCCATTATTATGGATCATTTGACAAATGCATAACTTGATACAATAGTGTTAACAATGTTAACGCTATTGTTTAACATTCGAGTTTTATTTCATAAGAGTGTACACTTTAGTATATCAAGAATGTACAATATAGTATAGTAAAAGTGTACAATTAACATTTACAGAATTGTACACTCTTAACAACCTATAAACAAGAGTTTCTGATTCATTATAAATCAGGCTATTACATAGATACAAACATTCATCGTCTTCCCTCATTTATCTCCTTAAAGGATTCTTATAATTACTTTTTTGACAACTATGTATTTAGCGAATGAATCATAGTTATCTTATCGACATAAATAACTCATTCAGCGGCGAAACTTCCCCTTACGTCTATCATTTTTGCAACAGTTATTATAGGTACGTACCTTCGCATACATCAATAAAGAATAATAAACTGTAAGAAGTATGATAAATGTAAGAAGATTGACAGTAATAACACTCTGCGTAACCAGTAGTAGCATAGGTGGCAATGTCCTCAGGGCACAAGATAATCCGGCTATGAACACTTACGCTACTCCAGCCACAGAACAAACGGTGGAGAACAATTCTCAACAACTCCCTGCCGAATGGACTTTACAAGACTGTATCGACTATGCTTTAGAGCAAAACATCACCCTACGCAAAAGCCGTATTAATGCAGAAAGTACAGCCGTTGATGTAAAAACAGCTAAAGCAGCTCTTTTTCCAAGTCTCTCATTTTCTACCAGCCAGAATATGGTGAACCGTCCATATCAGGAATCAAGCAGTACGGTAAGCGGAACCGAAATTCTACGCAGTAACAGTAAAACCAATTATAATGGTAACTACGGACTAAATGCACAGTGGACTGTATACAATGGCAGTAAACGTCTGAAAACAATTGAACAGGAGAAGCTGAACAATCGTGTAGCAGAACTGGATGTAGCTATCTCAGAAAAGAATATCGAGGAAAGCATCACACAGACCTATGTACAGATTCTCTATGCTGCCGAATCGGTGAAAGTTAATGAAAGCACCCTCGCTGTCAGTGAAGCACAATGCGACCGTGGAAAAGAGTTGCTTGCTGCCGGTAGCCTGTCTAAAGCCGATCTGGCACAATTGGAAGCACAAGTAAGTACTGATCGTTATCAACTTGTTACTGCACAAACTACTCTGCAAAACTACAAGTTGCAACTGAAACAATTACTTGAGCTGGACGGTGAAGAAGAAATGAACCTCTATCTGCCTGCGCTGGATAATAGTAAAGTACTCTCTCCCCTACCTACCAAAACGGATGTTTATCATGCAGCTCTTGCCGTACGTCCGGAAATTGAATCGAGAAAACTGAACATACAGGCATCCGAATTAAATATCGATATCGCCCGTGCCGGATACATGCCCAGTGTCAGCCTTAGTGCCGGGATTGGTACAAACAATACCAGTGGTTCCGACTTTACCTTTGCCCAACAAGTAAAGAATGGCTGGAACAACTCTTTAGGATTATCTATTAGTGTACCTATCTTTAATAATCGCCAAACGAAAAGTGCTGTACAGAAAGCTAAATTACAACGTGAGACCAGTATGTTAAACCTGCTGGACGAACAAAAAACACTGTATAAAACCATTGAAGGGTTGTGGCTTGATGCCAATAGTGCTCAGCAACGTTATGTAGCTGCACAAGAAAAACTCCGTAGTACTCAGACCAGCTTTGATCTGGTAAGTGCACAGTTCAACTTAGGTATGAAAAATACCGTAGAACTGCTAACGGAAAAGAATAACCTTCTCAGTGCCCAACAAGAAACCTTGCAGGCTAAATACATGGCCATATTAAATGCTCAGTTATTAAAGTTCTACCAGGGAGGGGATATCGAACTATAACCAAATACTGCGCGTAACCGACCTAATGGTACGCGTAAATTAAAAACTAAACAGCAAATTATAAAATAGTAAATATAACCATGAACAAGAAAAAAATCATCCTCATCGGTGTTGCCATTATAGTGGTGACAGGTGTAGCGATATGGGCTTTTAGTGGTGGGGCAACCAAGCACAAAATCTCATATGTCACAGCTACCGTAAGCAAAAATGACATCTCTAACTCCGTAACGGCTACAGGAACGATCGCACCTGTAACGGAAGTAGAAGTCGGTACACAGGTATCCGGTATTGTAGATAAGATTTACGTCGATTACAATTCCGTTGTTACCAAAGGAGAACTTATTGCAGAAATGGATAAAGTGACACTCCAAAGTGAACTTGCTTCAGCACGTGCAACCTATGACGGAAATAAAGCTGAATATGAATATCAGAAGAAGAATTACGAACGTAGTAAAGGATTGCATGAAAAAACTCTTATCAGCGATACGGATTACGAACAAGCCGTATACAACTACGATAAGGCTAAAAGTATGTTCGACAGTAGTAAAGCCGCTTTGGCTAAAGCCGAACGTAACCTTTCATATGCTACCATCACTTCGCCCATTGATGGCGTAGTTATCAGTCGTGATGTAGAAGAAGGACAGACAGTTGCTTCCGGATTTGAAACACCGACCCTGTTTACTATTGCCGCAGACCTGACACAGATGCAAGTTGTGGCCGATGTGGATGAAGCTGATATAGGTGGCGTAGAAGAAGGACAACGCGTAAGTTTCACTGTAGATGCATATCCCAATGATATGTTCGAAGGTAAGGTCACTCAGATACGCTTGGGAAGTACAAGTAGTAGTACAAGTACGAGTAGTAGTGCAACAACAAGTGTAGTGACATATGAAGTAGTTATCTCTGCACAAAACCCGGACTTAAAACTCAAGCCTCGCCTGACAGCCAATGTCACAATCTATATCCTGGACAAAAAGGATGTTCTAAGCGTACCTTCCAGAGCATTACGCTTCACTCCTGAAGTTCCCCTCATCGGCAAAGAAGACATTGTAAAAGATTGCGCGGGAGAACATAAACTTTGGACAAAAGAAGGTAATACATTCACTGCACATCCTGTACAAATAGGTATTAGTAATGGAATCAAAACTGAAATTACAGGTGGAATCAACGAAGGTACCCAAGTGATAAGCGAAGCCAATCTCGGTACACCTACAAGTAATATGGCTGAGATGGGAACAGGTGGAAATACAGAAAAAAGTCCCTTCATGCCTGGCAGACCAGGAGGAAATAAGAAAAAATAAATTAATGTCCTCAATAATATGAGCAAGAAAGTAATTGAACTACATAACATCAAACGGGACTTTTTAGTGGGAGAAGAGATCGTACACGCCTTGCGTGGGGTCTCTTTCACCATCAACGAAGGAGAGTTTGTAACCATCATGGGTACGTCAGGTTCAGGCAAGTCAACCTTGTTAAATACATTGGGATGTCTGGATACTCCAACAAGCGGAGAATATCTACTTGACGGAATATCTGTAAGAAGCATGAGTAAATCTCAACGGGCCGTACTACGAAACCGGAAAATCGGTTTTGTATTCCAAAGTTATAACCTGTTGCCTAAAACAACTGCCATCGAAAATGTGGAACTTCCTCTGATGTATAATGCCAGCGTCAGTGCTTCCGAACGTCGTAGAAGGGCTATTGAAGCATTGCAGGATGTAGGACTGGGCGATCGACTGGAACATAAATCCAATCAAATGTCCGGAGGCAGATGCAGCGTGTAGCTATTGCCCGCGCATTGGTTAATAATCCGGCTGTAATACTGGCGGATGAAGCAACGGGTAATCTTGACACACGTACCTCATTCGAGATACTTGTACTGTTCCAGAAACTTCATGCCGAAGGTCGTACTATTATCTTCGTCACCCATAATCCGGAATTGGCACAATACAGTAGTCGCAACATTCGGTTGCGGGACGGACACGTAATAGAAGACACAATCAATAATCAGATCCTCTCTGCAATTGAAGGATTGGCGGCATTGCCAAAAAATGATGAAGACTGAAAGGATTTACGATTGAACGATTTACAATTTACGATTGAAGCCACTTTTTAAATTATAGATAAGAGTAATCTCAATTGTAAATTATCTAATCGTAAATCAAAATGCTTTCAATTGTAAATTGTCTAATCGTAAATCAAAGTGACTTCAATCGTAAATCGTAAATTGTCTAAATGTAAATCAAAATAATGAACGGAACCAATTTATTCAAAATAGCCCTTAGAGCATTAGCCAACAATAAGTTGCGGGCTTTCTTGACAATGCTGGGTATCATCATTGGCGTAGCATCCGTTATCACCATGCTGGCTATTGGTCAAGGCTCCAAAAGAAGTATCCAGACGCAAATAGCCGAAATGGGATCGAACATGATCATGATACATCCCGGAGGTGACATGCGTGGTGGTGTACGTCGCGATGCATCCGAGATGCAGACGTTAAAGTTGGAAAACTATGAAAAGCTGCGTGAAGAAACAAACTATCTTTCAGGAATCAGTCCTAATGTATCTTCTTCCGGACAGCTTGTCAATGGTAATAATAACTATCCGTCCTCCGTTAGTGGCGTGGGATTGGATTATCTCAAAATCCGCCAATTGGATGTAGAAAACGGAGAGATGTTCACCGAAGCAGATATACAGAGCTCTGCCAAAGTCTGCATCATCGGAAAAACAATAGCCGATAACCTTTTCCCTGACGGATCCGATCCTGTTGGAAAAGTTATTCGCTTCAATAAAATACCTTTCCGTGTAGTAGGTGTACTCAAAGCCAAGGGATATAACTCTATGGGCATGGACCAGGACGATATTGTACTGGCACCCTATACTACAGTAATGAAACGTTTGCTGGCCGTCACTTACCTGCAAGGAATTTACGCCTCTGCACTCTCCGAAGATATGACAGATTATGCGATCGAAGAAATCACAAGTATCCTGCGTCGCGAACATAAGCTGAAAGACAGTGACGATGATGATTTTACTATACGTAGCCAACAGGAACTTAGTACAATGCTGAATTCTACGACCGACCTAATGACTACCCTACTCGCTTGTATCGCCGGTATTTCACTGGTAGTGGGTGGTATTGGTATTATGAATATTATGTATGTATCCGTCACAGAACGTACCCGCGAAATCGGACTCCGTATGTCGGTAGGTGCACGAGGGATAGATATCCTCAGCCAGTTTCTGATAGAAGCTATCCTGATAAGTATCACCGGAGGTATTATAGGCGTAATTATAGGTTGTGGCGCCAGCTGGATCGTTAAGAGCGTAGCCCATTGGCCTATCTTTATACAACCGTGGAGCGTATTCTTATCATTTGCCGTATGTACTGTCACAGGAGTATTCTTTGGCTGGTATCCGGCTAAAAAAGCAGCGGACCTTGATCCGATTGAGGCCATACGATACGAATAAACAACAATAGTAAAAAATGAGGAGTGATAAGTGATGAGTACTATGATCCGCATGGAACTAATCACTTATCACTACTCGTTAATCACTAATTTTACTATCTTTGCAAATATGAAACAACCTACAAACAGCCGCGTTCGCTTTGCCGTAGTACTAACCCATATCATTGGTTGGGGCATCATTTTTGGCTTCCCGTTCTTTTTTATCAACCGGGGAGGAGAACCTATTGACTGGATAGGGTACATACGCCGTAGCGGAGTACCTCTTAGTTTTTGTATCGTATTCTATTTAAACTATTTCATTTTTATTCCCCGTTATTTGTTTAATGAACGCGTTCAAAAGTTTCTATTGCTGAATCTCACATTAATTGTTCTCATGAGCGGTGGGCTTCATTTATGGCAAACCATCATGTTTGTTAATGATATTCCCAAAACTCCTCATAAAAACATGCCTCCCGGCTGGATCTTTTTTGTTCGCGATATGTTCTCGATGGTACTTACCATAAGCCTTGCTGCCGCAATCAAAATGAGTATCCGGTGGGGACAAATTGAAGCAGCACGACGAGAAGCAGAAAGGAGCCGTACGGAAGCTGAATTAAAGAACTTACGGAATCAGTTGAATCCTCATTTCTTACTTAACACACTGAATAACATCTATGCCCTTATCGCCTTTGATACAGACAAGGCGCAACAAGCCGTACAAGAGTTAAGCCGGCTTCTTCGCCACGTATTGTATGATAACCAGCAAACATTTGTCTCTTTAGGGAAAGAAATGGATTTCATTCGCAATTACATAGAGCTAATGCGTATCCGCCTCTCCTCCAATGTAGTAGTAGAAACAAATATCGATATATCTCCGGACAACCGAACAGAAATTGCTCCACTCATTTTCATATCACTTATCGAGAATGCCTTTAAGCATGGTATCTCTCCTACAGAACCCAGCTTTATCCGTATTGCTTTTTCTGAATCCAACGGAGAAGTGAGATGTGAAATAACAAACAGTTACCATCCCAAAGCCGAAACAGATAAAAGTGGTTCGGGCATCGGACTGGAACAAGTAAGCAAACGTCTGGAATTAATCTATCCCGGACGTTATCAGTGGCAACACGAAGTGAGTAAAGATAAAAAAGAATATTCATCAAGATTAGTGATTAGGGAGGAGTAATTAGTGATAAGTGATTAATGATTAGTGCCATGCGGTTCACAGCGTAGCCCATTAATCACTTATCGCTAATCACTTATCACTAATCACTTATCACTAATTATTAAAGTCATGACCCTAAATTGTGCCATCGTAGACGATGAACCTCTGGCTCTTGATCTGCTGGAAAGTTATGTCAACAAAACTCCGTTTTTGTCTTTAACCGGTAAATATTCGAGTGCTGTACAAGCAATGAACGAGCTTCCGGAAAAGAAAGTTGATCTGCTTTTTTTAGATATTCAAATGCCGGAACTTAACGGGCTTGAATTCTCCAGAATGGTAGACAAAAATACCCGCATTATATTCACCACTGCTTTCAATCAATATGCCATCGACGGGTATCGTGTGAATGCTCTCGATTATTTGCTAAAACCTATTTCTTACGTCGACTTCCTGCAAGCAGCCAATAAGGCGTTACAGTGGTTTGAACTCGTACAGAAACCGGATGAGATCGAAAGTATCTTCGTAAAAAGCGATTACAAACTGGTACAAATAGAACTTAAAAAGATTCTTTATATCGAAGGATTGAAAGATTACATTAAAATATATACCGAAGATCAGCCCAAACCCATCCTTTCGCTGATGAGCATGAAATCTATGGAGGAATTGCTCCCTCCCACTCGCTTCATGCGAGTACATCGTTCATTCATTGTGCAAAAGGATAAAATACGGATCATAGATCGTGGTCGGATTGTCTTTGATAAGACATATATCCCCATCAGTGATAGCTACAAACAGGTTTTTCAAACTTTCCTTGATGAAAGAAGCTAAGAAATAACCTGTTTATCGGTAAAATGCTCCCATTTGTCTATTCTTATTTGCAAAATAGATGACAAATATATATCTTTGTCCCGAACAGAAAGGAGTTGTGAAACTCTGAGAATAGAATAGTTTAGTTAAGTCTAGTTTAGTTTTTGTGTTAAGAGACTTCCTCGTCGGCGGACGAACAAGGAAGTCTCTTTTTTTATTTACTTATCTTCAATTAATTACAAATACAAATCGGGTCTTTTCTTTCTTAATTAGTGTTTATCATTGAGCCTCCTCAAACGTCACTTTGGACGCTATTCTATTGCTGTTTTATTGCTGCAATACTAAAACAAAAGAAGAATAAATTAAGGCAGCTTATCAGGCTGCCTTAATTACTAATTCGCTACTACCATTCGTTTGGTATCAATCAAACAATCATCAACTATAAGAGAATACATATAAACCCCATTAATTAGTTCTGTAGTGTTTACATCAATACTATTTTGGCCAATAGAAGTTATTGGTATTTTCAGGACTAAAACTCCCATCATATTGTAGAATTGTAAATAAGCACTTTTTCGTATCTCAGGTATCACAAAAGATATAGAGGTCATGAATGAAGCCGGATTAGGAATGTTCTGACACAATTCCGGATTATCTTTTACCTCATCATTAATACCTGTTACAGAACTTCTTGTAAACAAGGATGGAGCAGAAGGAAGTTCATTATATATTCTAACTACGCTTCCCTGTTCTGCTATGAAGCCTGGTAAGATTCTAACAGAACGATATCCATTAAAATTAACAGTTACATTATTCTTAACTTGAACATTTATAATAGTCAAATATGTCCCACTCTCATTATCGTTATATTCATACTCTTTATTGGCAATTGCCACATTACAAGGTTGCACACCAATACTCCAAGAAACATCCCCCACCCAAACGTCATGTTTCAATATTAATTTAGCTTCCTCATTTATACCAATACAATCCCAAACTACTGAAATAGGAGAATTATAAAGTCCCATATAGTCTCTATTTATCGTAGATAACGTATAATTCCCATCTTGATCTCTTATCTTACCATTGATAACTTCCCAAGTATAAACATCTTCCGAAGCCTTTGATACCCCGCCAGTAATTAATCCTGCTGTATATTCGTATGGAATACCCGGTATAGGATTATAATCCCCCAATAAGTGCCACTGCGCATTTAGCTTTACAGAAAAGCATATTAGAATTAATATAATCTTGAATTTCATGATAATCTATTTATTATTTAATGCCTTTAATTGTTCTATCTCTTCCTGTTGTTTTATTACATACAGAGTCAATTCCTCAATTTTTTGAAGTAATAAAGCATTCACTTCACCCAAACTAACCCCATTGGCTTTAACATCTGATTCACTAGGAATACCTGGTAAAGTACCTTTTTCTGTAATATGCTTCTTTACCTCTCCTAATGTTGGAAGTTTATAATCCTTCTTAAAAACGAAGTCGGCCCAATCAGAGTCTACTTTTATTTCTTTTGCACGAATAGTTCCATTAACAGCTAATTTATATCCTTGTGGGTCCAGTGTACCAATACCAACATTATTATCTTTTGAAAATAAGACAACTGGAACATCATCGGTCATAGACCCATTACGATATCTTAAGTCTCCAGAATAATTAATATAACAGGAACCATTATTATCATTCCCATTATATGATATTCGTAAACTATGATCTCTATCAGAAGTATTACCAAAAATCAATTCTCTATTAGAAGGAATAAACAAGTATTTGTTTACATGTATATTTCCATTAACATACTGGTCTCCATTAATTGTTTGAACCCCATTAAAAGTATTTACTCCTCTGGTGGCAAACTCCTGCCAATTGTTATTATACTCAGTATCCGTTTTCAAGTGGGCCAGTTTTCTAAAAAATATTCGGTCATCATGTTCAAAAGTTGTGGAAATCTGAAATTGATAATTAAGGTTTGAATCATTATGACGCATAACAAATAAATATTTCCAAGGCCATTGGGGAATTTCATAAGGATAGTTTGTTTGAACTTTGTCTGAATCATAAATACCTGTATTTAATATACTATTAAAACTATTAATAGTTTGTGCATAACCATCCCCTATTTGTTGAGCAAAACCCAATCCCACACAAAATAGTGACACAAAAAGTAGTAGAATCTTTTTCATAACCTATAAATTTAAAAGTTAGTAAATTAATAGCTATTATCTCTTTTTTAACTCATTGATTTCTTTCTTCATTTCAATTATGTATAAAGTTAATTCTTCTATCTTTTGAAGTAACAAAGCATTGGTTTCAGCTAAATTCACTCCATTGGCTTTTACTTCTTCTTCTGAAGGTACACCCGGCAAAGTACCTTTTTCACCGATGTATTGCTCTACTTCCTCCAATGTAGGAAGTTTGTAGCCCTTCTTAAAAACGAAGTCAGCCCAATCAGAGTCTACTTTTATCTCTTTTGCACGAATAGTACCATTAACAGCTAATTTATATCCTTGTGGATCCAGTGTACCAATACCTACATTACCTCTATTAATGGTCATATACGTTTCTGCTCCGTCACCCCATGACTGAATTTTATCATAAGGATCTCGCTCCCACCACGTTCTGGTTTCTCCTGGCTTTGAAAAAGAGTCATCAATAGAAATACCTTCATGAAATCTGGCAGTAGTCCATTCATCACCAGCGGCATCTCTTACAAGAAAAAGTCGATTGTAAGCTACATTGTAAAAACAATTAGTGATGAATGAGTATAAAGTAATATAATCTCCTTTGGCTTTCTGCAAAGGTTCTCCTTGGAAAGCTGAAAACATGGCAGTAGGATCGTCAATGTCACCAAGGCCTAAGCGATGAAACATTCTATCATCGGATGAAGTCAAAGTATTAGTCATAGAAGATCGAATGGCAACAGCACTTACACTATCATTTTTTTGATCAATTTGTGCAAACATCATTGATGAGTATAATAATAGCAATACAGCAATAATCTTTGTTTTCATAATAATATTTTTAAGCGTTAATATTAATTTGCTCTCATGCTTTTTATTTCGGCTTCCATACTCTCCATTCGTTTTTCTTGTTGAATGATGTAAAGTGTCAGTTCCTCTATTTTTTGAAGTAGCAAAGCATTTGTCTCTGCCAGATTTACTCCGTTGGCTTTAACCTCTGCCTCACTTGGTATACCGGGTAAAGTTCCATTTTCATTGATATGAGTCTCCACTTCTTTCAGAGTAGGAAGCTTATAATCTTTCTTAAAAACAAAGTCAGCCCAATCGGACTCTACCTTGATCTCTTTGGCTCTAATAGTACCATTTACATCCAATTTATTTTGAGGATTAGTTGTTCCAATTCCCATATTCCCATCTGTTACTAATATACTATTACTTCTGATTGTACCATTTATATCGAGTTCATACTGAGGATTATCATTCTTTACCCCAACTTTACCGTCAGCCTGTACAACAAACATTGGTGTAAATACAAAACCAAATAAATTGGTAAATCCAACAGAAAACTTATCGCGTCCATCAATACAATCGCCGATGCTCACCCTTAATTCACTTGCATCCAGCTCGGTATTATACCTAGCCATAAAAACCGGATCGGTATTATCATCCAAGTGACTAAACCACAAACGATGCCCCCAATCCTTCACCCAATCTCCAGATGACACAGTTGGACCAAATTGAAAATCACCATTTAATTCCAGTTTATTATTAATTATTTCTTGGGAAAATAAACTTGCACTACTCAAAACAAAAGCTAATAAAAGACTACTTCTTTTCATAATAATAAAATTAAAATGTTAACACTAATAAGGATTATCTCAATCAATAAAATATTTATAGTGGATTGTATATTATCAAAAAGAATGATTTCGAAGTAAAGGAGAAATGACTTTAGACAAAAATAAAGAAAAAGATCAAAATATCCTAAAAAGTTACCCGGACAATTACAATGTTTATACATCACAATAAAAACCAGTATATCAATACCATATACGTTTCACCAAAAAAAGAACCCGGACAATTCAAGATTTATTTTTATGCTACAAAATGAGATTGTAGAAAAAAACAGGCAGATAGTGTTAGTTTATTAGAGCATTCATAAAAAATAAACCTTGATTCTGAAGAAACGAAACCGACTTAAAATGCTTCACTTATCATGTAATTCACACATAACTCATCGTAAAGTACCTCAACCCTATAGTCATCCTCAACCCTAATAGCATGAACATCACAAATCGCATCCTCTCTTATTAGTTTCTCATAGCATTTATTAGCCACAAATAAAAATCATATCAACTGTTTACAGAGTAGGCGTAGTCTACATGTAGTAAAGGCGTAGTCTGCAAGCAGGCAAGGCGTAGTCTACATCCAGGCAAGGTATAGTCTCCAAACAACCTTTATAAGAGGTTGATAATGGGGTATTATTACAGCCTAAAGCATACAAATCCTAAATCCCTTCATCATATTTTTCATTATTCAATTATTTATATTACCTTTGCACATATAAAAGCCACAAAAAACTCGTGTTGGCTTATAAGGTTGTCTCTTTCTATTTTTTTGGACACCTCTATTTACTTATCAAACAACAATAATATATCACTATTTGAAATTCTGATTAATATATTAGTCAGGCTTGTGAAAGTCTGTATATATACTTTTTTAAATTATAGCATAAGATTTGATAAATCTCTATGTAAGAGATTTCTTGTCCGCCCAGCCTGTGAAGGTAGGGCGGATTTTTGTTTATATAATTATCATGCTTAATAATTTGTTAAACAGAACTAAGAATTAAGCTAAATACAGAACCTTTTTAACCAAATATCTGTTTTGATTTAAAACTTAAACTTTTTATACGGCAGGCCATCTGTGAAGACAGCAAGCCGTAATATTTTATTTCTTTCCATCTATTACCTAAAAAGCGACTTAGTAAAAAAATAATATATCACAAATAGTACAATTTTATTATTATAGCATTATCTTTGCATCCGTTAAAAACAGATGAGATGAACGAAGAAGAAATAATGCTAAATGGCCTCCTGATTGACAAATGCAAAGAAGAAGGAATTATGATAGCTTTGGTTGCTATCAACAGAGAGACAAAAGAAATTGAATTACCGCAGAGCTTTAAGGATATGGTCAACGACCCTAACTATTACATTTGCTACTGTCATAGAAGTGAAAAAGAAGAATATATTATTGAAAAAATAAAAGAAATACCCTATTAAAAGCCAGATAAGAATGAATTATACAAAACCATTCTTATCACAGGTTTCAATACGAAAAGAAAGCCGTTTCTTATCGTATTGAAACAACTTTCTTATATAGATATTTCAGAAGATACTACAATCAACCTGCTAACCGATCAATCCGGTATTTCCTCTCCATTTATATTTGCAGCAGCATAATCATCAAGAAAGAGCTCTACATTCTTAGCATGATGGGCAATATAGGCAGCAGGTCCCGTGTCACCAGAAGTATAAATCTCCTCCACCACTTCAGCTTTATTTCTGCCTGTGATCAAAAAAATTACCCGACGGGCATTAATAATAGGACAACCTGTCATCGCAATACGTTTCTGACCATTATTCGGGTTATAACTTACTTCATAAATCCGGTCTGAAGACAATAATTTCTCTTGTCCGGGGAAGATAGACGAGGTATGTCCGTCTCCGCCTGCTCCTAACAATATCACATCAAATACAGGCCAACCATCTTGCATAGGAACCTGACTTTCTACTACCTTGGAATACCGGACCGCTTCCTTATCGGGTCTATCCTCTCCTCTGATACGAAACACGTTTTCATAATCAATAGGAACCACGCCCACCAACAATGAGCGTACCATTCCATAATTGCTATCTGAGTTCTCGGGTGGGACACAACGTTCGTCTACAAAAAAAACTTTCATCCGCGTCCACGGAGTAATATCACTATATTCGTTTGCCCACAAGTCAAACATCAGCGCAGGAGTACTTCCACCACTTAAAGCAATATTGAAAGTCTTGCCGGGTTCATCTATCATAATTTTTATCAGATGAAGAATCAGTGCGCGTGCCGTCTCAATGGACGAAGGATAAATAAAAGGTTTCATAGTTCACAATATTGGTCTGTGTTCGTCAAATTCTTACAAGGATTAGTCCATTCAGCACCATGTTCGTGCATCATAGCCTCACTTTCGAGAGGGCCCCATGTACCGGCCGGATAACCATAAAGCGGTGCATCGGGATGTTCTTTCCAATAGTGGAGGATTGGATCAAAGAACCGCCAGGACGCCTCCACTGCGTCACTTCGTGTAAAGAGGGTAGGATCACCCTGGATACAGTCATCAATCAAACGGGCATAAGCATCGCCACTTGGCACGCCACCGAGCTGGTTATAACTGAAATCCATTGTTACTTGTTTCACTTCAAATCCCGCACCAGGTACTTTCATTCCTATTTTCAGGACAATACCTTCATTGGGTTGCAAGCGAAGGATTAGTTTATTGGCACGAGGACAATTACCTCCCGCACAATGAAACATCTGATGTGGGGTTTCACGGAAGTGTACCACTATTTCCGTAACTTTGGTAGGCATCTGCTTTCCGGTACGTATATAGAATGGAACACCACTCCAACGCCAGTTACTGATTCCTAATTTCATAGCAATATACGTCTCTGTCCGTGAGTCGGGATTTACATTTTTCTCTTCGCGATATCCTTTCTTATTACCAGAAGCTGTGTATTGACCACGAACAATATGTTCTTCAAAATCCTCCTCGGTCAATGGAGTTAGAGACTCATACACTTTCACCACTTCATTACGGAACGTATCAGCATTAAATACAGCAGGAGGTTCCATAGCCGTCAATGCCACAAGCTGTATAAGATGATTCTGCACCATATCACGTAAAGCACCAGCAGTGTCATAAAAACCACCACGCTGCTCAATACCCAGATTTTCAACAGCTGTTACCTCTATATAATCGATATAATTACGATTCCACAGAGGTTCGAATATCCCGTTAGCGAAACGGAAAGCAAGCAAATTTTGAGCGGTTTCCTTACCCAGAAAATGATCTATACGGTAAATCTGATGTTCATCAAACACAGAAGCATAGATACGATTCAGCTCTTCGGCAGACTGAAGATCATATCCAAATGGTTTCTCCACGATAATACGTGCCCGTCCACGATTAAGATGCGCTTTTTTGAGGTGCAACGGAATCACTCCATACAAAGAAGGAGGTGTAGCCAGATAAAACAACAGATTATCCGGTTCCTTCTCTCCGGTAAGCTCCTCAATACGCTGACGAAGGCGGACATAGCCAGCTCTATAGCAGGATCAATAGCCAGATAGTAAAGATGTTGTGTAAAGTTATCCATCAACTCTTTATCCTGTTCTTCGGGTTTCACAAATTGTTCAAGTTCAGTATAGATGTAAGCACGATAGTCAGTATCCGAATACACAGTACGTCCCACACCCATCACAGAAAACTCTCCTTTGAGACGCTTATCTCTGTACAAAGAGTACAAGGCAGGCATCAGCTTACGCTTAGTAAGATCGCCCGAAGCGCCAAAGATTATCATTACAAATTTATCCATTATTTTAGTAATTAGTAGTTAGTGATTAGTGGTTAGTGGTTAGTGGTAAGTGGTAAGTGATTAGTGGCTGCGCTATTATGCCGGATGGCACTAATCACTTATCACTAATCACTTATCACTAATTATTGTATGTTCCTGATTTCGTATCACCACCATGTCCTGTCCAGTTCTCATGGAAGAACTGTCCGCGGAGTTCATCTTTTCGTTCAAAAGTATGTGCACCAAAGTAATCGCGTTGCGCTTGTATCATGTTAGCAGGCAAATTGGCAGATACCAATGAGTAGAAATAATTCAATGCCGAAGAAAAAGCGGGAACAGGAAGTTCTTCACGCATAGCCTGCACCACCAGCGTTTTCCATCCGGATAACAATCCCTTTATTTCATCCCGGAAATAAGGCGCCAGCAAGAGGTTTTTGGGCTTATCCTTTACCTCAAAAGCAGCAGCAATGTCATTCAGGAAGATACTACGAATGATACAACCTCCACGCCACATACGTGCGATAGAAGACAAATCAAGCTTCCAGCCAAAAGTATCAGAAGCGCGCTGAAGAACAGCGAATCCCTGAGCATAAGAAACCAGCTTGGATGCATATAATGCAGCATAAATCTCTTTCACCAATTCCGGTTTATTATAAACAGCTTGTGTACGTTTACATTGAAATTGCCGTGAAGCTGTCTCGCGCAACTCTTTCTGAGCCGACAAACTTCGTTCAAATACCGCAGTGGCAATCAACCCCAAAGGCATACCCAGTTCCATGGCATTAATAACGGACCATTTTCCTGTGCCCTTCTGTCCGGCAGCATCCAGTATCTTATCCAACAGATACCCTCCCGACTTATCTGTATGCCGCAGGATATTTGCTGTAATTTCAATTAAATAGCTACGAAGTTTCCCTTCATTCCAATGAGAAAAGACATTCGCCATCTCTTCATTCTCCAGGTCAAGCAAATTCTTCATCACCCAGTACGCCTCAGCAATAAGTTGCATATCGCCATACTCTATGCCATTGTGTATCATCTTCACAAAATGTCCGGAACCTGCCGGCCCAATCCAATCACAACAAGGCGTACCATCCGATGCCTTTGCCGCAATACTTTGCAGAATAGGTTTCACCGCCGGCCAGGCTGCTACCGAACCACCAGGCATAATGGAAGCACCATTCAAAGCCCCTTCTTCACCACCAGACACACCGGCACCGACGAAAAGAAACCCCTTCGACTCAGCCAATGCCACACGACGATTGGTATCTTCATAATTGGAGTTACCACCATCAATCAAGATATCACCCGGAGAAAGTAAAGGGAAAAGTTGTTCCATTAATTCATCTACAGCACTACCGGCACGAACCATCATCATTATCTTTCGAGGCAAGGATATTGAATCTACAAATGTAGCAATATCAGTAAAACCTTCGATGTTTAGACCTTTAGCCCGCCCATTGAGAAATCGTTCTACCACTCCTTCTTCTACTCCGGGCACTGTACGGTTGTATACCGATACATTCCATCCTTTACTTGCCATATTCAAGGCTAAATTTTCGCCCATTACAGCCAAACCAATCAGCCCAACATCTGTTTTATTCTGTATTGACATAATTGTAAGATTTATCTAATTAGTTGTTTATTCTTTATTAATTTACTTATTTACTATAACATATACAATAAAATTTTGTTCGGCTATTTACAAAAAAAAATGCTACTTTTGTAGCAATTAAATAAAGTTTCGACCATGAAGAAAATCCATATCGGCCTGTTACCCCGCATTATTATTGCCATTTTGTTAGGAATTGCAGTTGGACACTTCTTTCCGGCCTCGTTAGTTCGCATATTTGTAACATTCAATGGTATCTTTAGTGAATTTCTAAATTTTTCTATTCCGCTCATCATTCTCGGACTGGTCACAATTGCCATTGCCGATATCGGAAAAGGAGCCGGCAAAATGCTGATTGTAACTGCACTGATAGCCTACGGAGCGACATTGTTTTCGGGTTTCCTCTCCTACTTTACCGGTGCTACTTTATTCCCATCCTTGATAGAGCCCGGAAGACCACTCGAAGAAGTGAGTGAAGCACAAGGCATACTTCCTTTCTTCTCCGTTGCCATCCCACCGCTAATGAATGTAATGACATCTTTGGTTCTCGCTTTCACATTAGGATTAGGATTGGCCGCACTACGCAGTGATGCCTTAAAAAATGTGGCAAGAGATTTCCAGGAGATTATTGTTCGCATGATCAGTGCTGTCATTCTGCCTTTGCTACCGCTCTACATCTTTGGTATATTTCTCAACATGACACACTCCGGACAAGTATTCTCCATCCTAATGGTATTCATCAAAATCATTGGAGTTATTTTCGCTTTGCACATTTTCTTATTGATTTTTCAATACTCTATTGCCGCACTGTTTGTTCAACGCAATCCTTTCAAATTATTAGGACGGATGCTACCAGCCTACTTTACCGCATTAGGAACTCAATCATCTGCTGCTACCATCCCTGTCACCTTGGAGCAGACAAAAAAGAATGGAGTATCAGCTGATATTGCCGGTTTTGTTGTTCCACTCTGCGCCACGATCCATCTTTCGGGCAGTACACTAAAGATTGTAGCCTGTGCTTTGGCTTTAATGATGATGCAAGGTATGCCATTCGATTTCTCTCTTTTCGCAGGATTCATTTTTATGTTAGGCATCACCATGATAGCCGCACCTGGTGTTCCCGGAGGAGCTATTATGGCATCTTTAGGTATTTTACAATCCATGTTGGGTTTTGACGAATCAGCACAAGCATTAATGATAGCGTTGTACATTGCAATGGACAGTTTCGGCACAGCATGTAATGTTACGGGTGACGGAGCAATTGCACTAATTATAGACAAAATCATGGGAAAAAGCAAGCAGTGAACAAGTTAAACAAACAAGGAGAGCCCAGCAATACCTAAAATGAAAAGTATAGAAACAACCCTCCTTACCAATGATATCAAAACACTAAAAAAGGCGAACAATAGAATTCTTTGTTACTACGGGCCTTAGAACCATGTGCCAACTCATAAACCCGCCATGGAGCAGTTTTAAATTGAACAGAAACACAGATTGTTTTATCTAAAGAGTTTATCACTTTACAGTGAAGTTATTTGAAACAATGGTAGAAACAGACTATAAAACCCTGGAAATCAAACAATAAAAAAATACGTACTTTTGGGGTACAAAAGTACGTATTTAAGACACTGTTAATATGCATTTTAAGTCACCGTTAAAATACTAAGTTTGCAAACAAGAGATTAAAGAGCTGTGACAGATAATAATAAATGTTACAACATTTCTGCCAATTTCCACACCTGTATATGTCGTATACCTTCTTTGGACGGCAATGCTACATTATCAAGAGATACTATCCACTTTTCATAATTATCCTGTATTGCCTCCAACGAAGCATACAAAGACTGCATCGTCAACTCATTATCCAAAGCACACACACACTGAATGTAGATAATCCGGTCTCCTTTCCGTGCAAGAAAGTCAATCACTTTATTGCGATGTACACCTACATAAACAGCATATCCGGCACGTCGTAATTCAAGATAAACATGATTTTTAAACTTAGTGTCCTGTTCGCGGACAAAGAACGGATAAAGAAAACGCATGAAAGCCCAATCATTAATATAATAACGACAACTACCTAACACCACTTCCTTACTGCGAACCTGACAACGCTCTACACGATGAATAAGGAAAGTATTTTCGAGGTAACTGATATAATTGGCAATCGTATCATAGCTCGTCTTTCGCTGCTGCGAATTAAAATGAGCAACCAGATTAGTAACAGATACCAACTCGGACAGATGTGCTGCTAAATAGATAAGTACATCTTCAAAAAGCCGGGGATCTTTCACACGATACTGTTGCACAATATCACGAAACAGTGCAGTATCTTTAATAGAGGAGACATAATTCCATTTTACATCTTCCGTTGATAAAGTAGAAAGCCGGGGCAAGGAACACCCTTCCATATATGCAGCATAGCTCTTACCGGAAGCTTCTTCCCGCACACGTTCTCTATACTCTGCATAACTAAAAGGAAAGACCTCAAAACTCACATAATGCCGGTCCGGCATCCCTTCCGCATCGCAAGGAAGTATCTCTCTGCCGGACCCACTGATAAACAGCTCGCTACTGTTGACATAATCCTGCGAATGAGAATATACAAACTCTTCCCAACCTATGATGTTCTGTATCTCTTCAATAAATAGATAGATTTTTCCTACCGGATGAATTCGTTCCCGATAAGTAGATAAAAGTTCTTCAAGTCCTTCACGTCCGGATATGAAACCAGAATCGGTGAATGAACGATTTATATACAATATATTCCGTGCCGATACTCCCTCATCAAGTAAATGAAGCATAATCTGCCGGAGCAGATATGATTTCCCTGCCCCACGTTGGCCTATCAGTAACTTTATCAGTTTATTACCGATATAGCCAAAAATACGATTGGTATAACTCTTACGAATGAATCCGGCTTCCGGCAATCGTCCATTCCAATAATTAGAGAGACTTAATTCATTAAAATAATCATTCATATCCGAATATATTAATATCACAATTAAAAAATTCAATTAAAAATGATATTTATAAATCAAACAATATAATTTTCATTTATACTTGAATAATATTCGGCAAATATAAATATTTTCTGTTTAAACTAAAAAATTCCACCCTCATATATAGCTCTTATCCGAAAGAAAATACCGAATATTGCAACGATATTAGAAGCCAAAGTTAGAAGTCAGTAGTTAGAATCTATGCAACTTGATTATTTTTATGCCGAAGGGATTCTAACTACTAACTACCAAATTCTAACTACTAGCTATCAACTACCAAATTAATTATTTATAATATGAAGAAAGCTCTTATTTCTGGGATCACAGGGCAAGACGGTTCATTCCTTGCCGAATTTTTATTGCAAAAAGGTTATGAAGTACACGGTATACTCCGTCGTTCTTCTTCTTTCAACACCGGACGCATCGAACATCTTTATTTTGACGAATGGGTGCGCGACATGAAACAGAAACGTACTATCAACCTGCATTATGCCGACATGACTGATTCAAGTTCATTGATACGTGTCATCCAAATGGTACAACCCGACGAAATATACAACTTAGCTGCACAAAGCCATGTGAAGGTATCTTTTGATGTACCCGAATACACTGCGGAAGCAGATGCTATCGGCACACTACGTATGCTCGAAGCAGTACGCATCTTAGGACTGGAAAAGAAAACACGCATTTATCAGGCTTCTACCTCAGAGCTTTATGGCAAGGTACAGGAAGTACCTCAGAGTGAAACAACTCCGTTCTATCCGCGTAGCCCGTATGCAGTGGCCAAGCAATATGGCTTCTGGATTACAAAGAACTACCGCGAAAGTTACGGTATGTTTGCCGTAAACGGCATCCTCTTTAACCATGAGAGTGAACGTCGTGGAGAAACATTCGTAACCCGTAAAATAACACTGGCTGCAGCACGTATTGTACAAGGTGAACAAGACAAATTGTACTTGGGAAACCTGGATGCACGCCGTGACTGGGGATATGCGAAAGATTATGTAGAATGCATGTGGCTTATCCTGCAACATGACGTTCCGGAAGACTTTGTGATTGCTACCGGAGAAATGCACACCGTGCGTGAGTTCTGTACACTTGCCTTTGCCGAAACAGGAATCAACCTGCGTTGGGAAGGCGAAGGAATAGATGAAAAAGGCATCGACACCGTTACCGGAAAAGTATTGGTAGAAGTTGATCCGAAATATTTCCGTCCGGCTGAGGTGGAACAGCTACTGGGTAATCCTACGAAAGCTAAAACCGTATTAGGCTGGAATCCGTGTGCCACTCCATTCCCCGAATTAGTAAAGATCATGGTACGCCATGATATGAGAAAAGTACAGAAGATGATTGCAACCAAACAGGAGTAAGATCAATGGATAAAAATGCAAAGATATATGTAGCAGGACACCACGGACTTGTGGGTTCTGCTATCTGGAAAAACTTGCAAGAAAAAGGATATACCAATCTTGTAGGACGTACACACAAAGAGCTCGATTTGCTGGATGGTGTTGCCGTTCGTAACTTTTTTGATGAAGAACAACCGGAATATGTATTTTTAGCTGCCGCATTCGTGGGTGGCATCATGGCCAACAGTATTTATCGCGCTGACTTTATTTACAAGAATCTACAAATACAGCAGAATGTTATCGGCGAAAGTTTTCGTCACCATGTTAAGAAACTACTATTCTTAGGTAGTACCTGTATCTATCCGCGGGATGCTGAACAACCAATGAAAGAAGAGGTGTTGCTGACTTCCCCGTTGGAATATACCAATGAGCCCTATGCCATCGCCAAAATTGCAGGATTGAAAATGTGCGAAAGCTTCAATTTGCAATATGGAACGAATTATATCGCTGTAATGCCTACCAATCTATATGGCCCGAATGATAACTTCGATCTGGAACGTAGTCATGTATTACCGGCCATGATACGCAAAGTACATCTGGCACACTGCCTGAAAGAAGGAAACTGGGAAGGAGTACGCAAAGATATGAATGCCCGTCCGGTAGAAGGAATCGACGGTAATAGCCCAAAAGAAGATATTCTGAACATCCTTAAAAAATATGGTATCAGTGATACGGAAGTATTGCTTTGGGGCACCGGAACACCGTTACGCGAATTCTTATGGAGTGAAGAAATGGCCGATGCCAGCGTATTCGTGATGGAACATGTAGATTTCAAGGATACCTATAAAGAAGGTAGCAAAGATATTCGTAATTGCCACATCAACATTGGCACAGGCAAAGAAATATCTATCCGCCAGCTTGCCGAACTGATTGTAGAAACAGTTGGTTATAAAGGTAAACTAACTTTTGACAGTACCAAGCCGGACGGTACGATGCGCAAGTTAACAGATCCTTCCAAACTACACGGATTAGGATGGCATCATAAAATCGAGATAGAGGAAGGGGTACAAAAAATGTACGACTGGTACTTAAATAGTTGAAAGTTAAAAATTGAAAGTTGAAAGTTGAAAATTAGCTGCGCTAACATGCTGTATAGCAGCTTTCAACTTTCAACTTTCAATTTTCAACTCTATAAGCTCTCAACTTTCAATTATAATAGTTATATTTGCACAATTTAATACCAAATGTGCAAAAAACAATGGAACAAAGTTTTATAGCTTACATTGAAAATAGTATCAAGAACAATTGGGACCTGGATGCCCTGACAGATTATAAGGGAGCCACCCTACAGTATAAAGACGTAGCCCGCAAGATTGAAAAGCTGCATATCATCTTTGAAGAAAGCGGTATTCAAAAAGGAGACAAGATAGCCGTCTGCGGACGAAACAGCTCTCACTGGGGAGTCACTTTTCTTGCTACATTAACCTACGGTGCAGTAATCGTCCCGATTCTACACGAATTCAAAGCAGACAATGTACACAACATAGTCAATCACTCTGAAGCCAAACTCCTTTTCGTTGGCGATATGGTATGGGAAAACCTCAACGAATCGGCAATGCCACTACTCGAAGGTATCCTGATGATGACAGACTTCACCCTGCTGGTAACACGCAGTGAAAAACTGACATACGCTCGTGAACATCTGAACGAACTATTCGGCAAAAAATATCCGAAGAACTTCCGTAAAGAACATGTAGAATATCACAAAGACCAACCCGAAGAACTGGCGGTTATCAACTATACATCCGGAACAACAAGCTATTCAAAGGGAGTAATGCTCCCCTACCGTAGTCTGTGGTCGAATACCAAATTCGGTTTTGAAGTACTAACGTTAAAGCCGGGTGACAAGATTGTATCTATGCTGCCAATGGCGCATATGTACGGACTGGCATTTGAATTTCTGTATGAATTTTCCGTAGGTTGCCAAATCTACTTCCTTACCCGGATGCCAAGTCCCAAAATTATCTTCCAGGCATTTGCAGAGGTGAAACCCAACCTGGTAGTAGCTGTACCACTTATCATCGAAAAGATTATAAAGAAAAATATCTTGCCTAAACTGGAAACTCCCACCATGAAGCTATTACTGAAAGTACCTGTTATTAATGATAAGATTAAGGCAACAGTACGCGAACAAATGATACAGGCCTTTGGTGGCAACTTTGAAGCTGTGATTGTGGGTGGTGCCGCTTTCAATCAGGAAGTGGAGCAATTTCTCAAGATGATCGAGTTCCCTTACACAGTGGGATATGGAATGACAGAATGTGGTCCTATTATCTGTTATGAGGATTGGAAATACTTCAAACCGGGTTCATGCGGAAAAGCTGCGCCCCGTATGGATGTAAGAATTCTTTCATCGGATCCTGAAAATATACCGGGAGAAATTGTTTGCAAAGGTCCCAATGTAATGCTGGGATATTACAAAAATGAAGAAGCCACCGAACAAGTAATTGATAAGGATGGCTGGTTGCATACCGGTGATCTTGCTCTGGAAGATGCCGATGGAAACATCACGATCAAAGGTCGCAGTAAGAATATGCTATTAGGTCCAAACGGGCAAAATATCTATCCGGAGGAGATTGAAGACAAGTTGAACAATCTGCCTTACGTATCGGAAAGTATCATCGTACAGCAAAATGAGAAATTGGTAGGTCTGGTATATCCCGACTTCGACGAAGCTTTTGCACATGGCTTGAAAAATGAAGATATGGAACGCGTAATGGAAGAAAACCGCGTTGCACTGAATGCCATGTTACCAGCATATAGCCAGATTTCAAAAATGAAAATATATCCGGAAGAGTTCGAAAAAACTCCCAAGAAATCAATCAAAAGATTCCTGTATCAGGAAGCAAAAGGATAAAAAAAATTACAATTTGACTATTTACGATTTACTATTTACGATTGAAATTAGTTTGCATAGTGTAACTTCAATCGTAAATAGTAAATCGTCTAATAGTAAATCCCCTAATCTCCTAATCGTTCCTTAATTTAAGATTGTCAGCATTATGAGAAACAAACTATTACTATCGGCAACCATACTCCCGGCGTTAAGCATTAGCAGCGATGTTCATGCAGAACAGGATCAGAAACATCCTAATATTATTATGTTTCTGGTGGATGACATGGGATGGCAGGATACCTCTCTTCCCTTTTGGACACAGCGTACACATTATAATAATATTTATGAAACGCCCAATATGGAGCGTTTAGCTACACAAGGTATGATGTTTACGCAGGCCTACGCTTGCAGTATCAGCTCTCCAAGCCGTGTCAGTTTGTTTACAGGTATGAATGCAGCACGTCACCGGGTAACCAGTTGGACACTACGCAAAAATACAACACACGAGCAACCGGACTCCGTCATGATATATCCGGAATGGAATGTAAACGGTATTTGCCAGGAACCGGGAGTAGAAAGAACAACTCAAGTCACCACGCTGGCACAAGTTCTGAAAGACAACGGTTATCACACTATACACTGTGGGAAAGCTCATTTCGGAGCCAATAATACTCCGGGTGAAGATCCGCTGAAAATGGGATTTGAAGTGAATATAGCCGGACATGCTGCAGGTTCCCCTGCAAGTTATTACGGTAAAGAGAACTTTGGAAACAAACCCGATGGTAAAAGCCCGTTGGCTGCCGTACCAGGTCTGGAAAAATATCACGGTACAGATACATTTCTGAGCGAAGCACTCACACTGGAAGCAGAAAAAGCCTTGAATAATGCACAGAAGAGTGATAAGCCCTTCTTCCTGTATATGGCTCATTATGCAGTACACACGCCTATACAACCTGATCTGCGTTTCTATCAGAAGTATATCGATAAGGGATTGCCCCCGGTAGAAGCTGCCTATGCTACTCTTATAGAAGGGATGGATAAAAGCCTCGGTGACCTGATGGACTATCTGAAAGAAAACAATCTGGAAGACAATACTGTTATTCTCTTCATGTCAGACAATGGCGGACTGGCTGCGCATACACGCGCAGGGCAACTCCATGTGCAGAACTATCCACTTAACAGTGGTAAAGGCTCTGCTTATGAAGGAGGGGTTCGTGAACCGATGATTGTCAGCTGGCCTGGTAAAATTAAACCCGGAAGTAAATGTAATCACTACCTGATGATCGAAGACTTCTTTCCATCCATATTGGAAATAGCTGGTATATCGGACTATAAGACGATACAGCAACGGGATGGCATCAGTTTTGTACCTCTTCTTACTGAAAAAGGCAAAGTGCAGGATAGGGATATCTATTGGCATTATCCACACAGTTGGGGACCTTCGGGACCAGGAATCGGGGCAACGTGTGCCATTCGTTCGGGAGACTGGAAGCTGGTCTACTATTTTGACTCTGGTAAGCGGGAGTTATTCAATATAGCCAATGACATTAGTGAAAAACAGGATCTGGCAGGAAAAGAGCCACGCATCACGAAACAGTTGGCAGGAAAATTAAGTAACTACCTCCGTTCAGTTGATGCACAACGCCCCATTTTACGTAAAACTCAACAATTGGCACCTTGGCCGGATGAAGTAAAATAAGATGTATTCACCCTTAAAATTAGTAGATAAACAGATGAATAAAAGAATATTTTGTCTACCTCTTTCACTACTTTTTATAGTCACGGGCATAGTCTCCGCTCAAAACAAAAGTGCAGGCATTAATTTGTCTGTGTGGAAAGGAATCAGCACTCAACCAGCTGACAGTGCACAGACCACCTATTTTAATTTAGGGATCCTTTCTACCATGAACCGGTTGAATGGAGTAGGATTCAATGCATTTGGCAGCGTCATTGGCGGTAATATGAATGGCATACAATTCTCCGGACTTGCCAATATGGTAGGTGGAAGTATGCGCGGCGTACAATTATCGGGTATTAGTAACATCAACGGAAACAATATGGTGGGATTATCTGCCACTGGACTTGTCAACATTGCAGGCAATCAATCGAAAGGCGTCTTACTATCCGGAATGACGAGTATCAGTGGAGACAATACATCCGGTGTGATGGCAAGCGGTATTATGAATATATCGGGAGACGGAGCAAGTGGCGTACACCTGGCAGGACTTGCCAATATCACAGGCGCTACTTTCAACGGAGTAACAGCAGGAGGTTTACTGAATGTGATAGGTGAACATCTGAATGGTGTACAAATATCCGGGTTTGCCAACATAGTGGCATCGCGAATGAATGGGGCACAGATTGGACTGGGCAATTATGCAACAAAAGCCAAAGGGGTACAGATTGGATTAGTGAATTACTATAAAAACGAGATGAAAGGGTTCCAATTGGGGCTTGTCAATGCCAATCCGGACACAAAAGTACAAATGATGATCTTTGGAGGTAACGCAACGAAAATCAACATAGGTGCCCGATTCAAAAATAAACTTTTTTATACCATTATAGGTGCCGGTACGCATTATTTAGATTTCAGTGATAAATTCTCTGCAACATTATTCTATCGGGGTGGTATTTGGCTACCTCTCTGCAAAGACCTGACAATTAGTGGTGACTTGGGATATCAACACATTGAGACATTCAAAAACAAAGATTACGGTATTCCGGCACGCCTCTACGGACTACAGGCCCGTTTAAATTTAGAATATCAGATCACAAAGAAGTTCGGCATATTTGCCTCCGGTGGTTATGGTGGTAGCCGCTACTACAATAAAGACATCACATATGACAAAGGGGTGATTGCAGAAGCAGGAATCGTATTGTTTTAAGGGAGAATGGAGAGGGGAGAAGTACTATGCAGCGTGATAGCGCAGCCTACTTCTCCCCTCTCCATTCTCCCTTCTCCCTTCTATTATTGCTTTTCCTTAATCAACCCCGTCCTATACGCCACCAGTAGTTTTTTCAGATCCTGAATCTGTGTAACCAATTCTTTCCCTTTATCCGTATCTTTTACCATCATACGCTGAGAATTGAATTCAATGACAAAAGTGGTCGATTTGATATCCTGCCCTTCTTCTATGGCTTTTTGCGTAGACTGAAAAGGTTCGTGCTGCACCAGCTGTAAACCATGAGAGTGATATACCAATGTATATCCGGCAATACCGGTCTCCGGCTGATAGGCTTTTGAAAAGCCTCCATCAATCACAAGTAACTTTCCTCCGGCTTTCATTGGTTGTTCACCTTTAATGGTTTTCACCGGCACGTGTCCGTTAATGATATGTGTATGCACGCCTGTCACACCAAATTCTTCAAGTATCTGGTTACATATCTTCTCATTATCACGCAAAGTATAGTAATACCCTTTCTTTTCCTTATGCAGCTTTTTGTCAGCTATAAAATAACGTTCAAAAGTAGCCATCTTATCTTTATCGAACGAAGGAGCATCAGGGCCACACCACATATACCAGATGTAATCCATTGCAAAGAGCTTATCACCATCCTCATCTTCATCAAAATAGGCCGTACGGATCAACTGATCAATCTTATCCATCAAATTCTTACCCCAGTATTCTTTCCCATGAATGGTTACGTGCTTGAAGCTGCCATCTTCATTAAGAGGAACAGAAGCATGATACAAAAGATTGGAATTACAAACCAGATACATTCCCCCATACGTAAACAGGCAACGCATATGTTTCTTCAACTTCTCACTATTCATAAACGAATAATGCAACTTATCTACCAGTTCTCTTTCTTCATCGGTCAGGCGATATGGATCTTTGGGGTCTATGGTTGGGAAATTAGTATCACGCATTTCATATTCCACACCTTCATAGACAAATACGCCTCGCTCGAAATCAATCTTCTCCAGCAGCTTCCGGTTCTCCATACCAAACTCCGGACGACGATTAATAATATCCGCTTCCAGCTTAAACTGTATAATTGTAATGGCCTTATGCATCTGCGTGATAAGACGCAATGTCTTCTCATTGTATGCCGAATCAGCAAAATTCATTTTCGGTGCAAAAATAGTACAGGGGTCATCGGCATAAGTATCCATAGCAAAAGTTGCCAGTGGCAAAAGATTAATGCCATATCCATCTTCAAGTGTACCCAGATTACCATAACGCATGGACATACGAATCACATTTGCCATACAGCTCGTATTACCAGATGCAGCTCCTATCCAGAGAATATCATGGTTGCCCCACTGGATATCAAAATTATGATAATTACATAACGTATCCATAATGATATGTGCGCCGGGGCCACGATCGTAAATATCACCGACAATATGCAATGAATCGATGGTCAAACGCTGAATCAGATTGCACATAGCTATAATAAAATCATCGGCACGTTTGGTAGATATAATAGTACTGATAATGACATTGATATAAGCATGTTTATTGGGTTCAATGCTCGATTCGTGCAATAACTCCTGAATGATATAAGAAAATTCTTTAGGTAAAGACTTACGCACTTTAGAACGGGTATACTTGGAAGATACATTCTGACATACCTTTACCAATTGGTTAAGAGTAATCAAATACCAGTCGTCAAGGTCCTTCTCACGAGCTTGACCAATTGCAATTTCTCTTCAGGATAATAAATCAGTGTACTGATCTCTTTCTTTTCTGATTCACGCAGGGTATTACCAAAAATCTCATTTACTTTTCGCTTCACTGCACCCGATGCATTTTTCAATACATGTTGAAAAGCCTCATATTCACCATGAATATCTGTCAGGAAGTGTTCTGTACCTTTGGGTAGATTCAGAATGGCTTCGAGATTAATTATCTCCGTACTGGCATCGGCAATAGTGGGAAAACTACGTGACAATAACTGCAAATAACGCAGGTCGCTCACAATACTTTCAGGGGTTATATTACTTTGGGCAGTCATGATATTTACGATTTATTCCCTACGGTCATGACCATTATTAATCCATAACACATAGGTACGTTGACAATTTACGATTTTACGATTTAAATTACTTTTTTGTTTATTTTAAAGCCTATATACAAACTTCACAGCGCAGCCAATTTTCAACTAAATAAGATTTTCAACTCAACAAGAACATGAGTAATATCTGAGCAATAATGACACGCAAAAACATGCACAACGGATATACCGTGGCATAAGCTACAGACGGATTATCACCCGGAATAGTATCATTCACATAATTCAATGCCATCGGATTTGCCATACTTCCGCATAACATACCAGAGACTGAGCCAAAATCGATTTTCATTATCTTGAAAGCAAACATACCAACAATTGCGGTAGGAATAATGGTTAATCCGGCACCCAGACCAATCCACAACGCCCCTTCAGGACGAAATACCGTATCGAAGAAATGTGCACCGGCATCAAGCCCCAGACAAGCCAGATACATGGAAAGCCCCAATGCACGAAGCATCAGATTGGCACTGCGGGTAGTATAAGTGATCATGTGCATACGCGGGCCGAACGTACCAATCAGAATACCAACAATGATAGGTCCACCTGCCAATCCTAGTCTCACAGGAGCACTAATACCGGGAATAGAAATAGGAATAGCCCCAAGAGCCAATCCTAATATGATACCAATAAACACAGCCACCAGATTAGGCTCTTTCAAACTTTTTACAGCATTTCCCAATACTTTTTCCACATTCTGAATGGCAGCTGCTTCACCCACTACTGTCAGGCGGTCGCCAAGTTGCAAAGTAAGTTCAGAGGTAGCAAGTAACTGTACACCCGAACGGTAAACACGGCTGATATTGATTCCATAATGATTTCTCAAACGAAGTGAACCGAGTTTCTTACCGTTCAGTTCGGGGCGGGTTACCACAATACGTTGCGAAATAAGCTGGCTGTCAATAGCATTCCAATCGATATCTTCCTTATTCCAGTCAGTGTTTTCCTGTTCACCAAACAGTACAGTCAGAGCCAATACATCTTTTTCAGAAGTTATAACCAACAGACGGTCACCCTCTTTCAGAATCTTCTCAGAGGTAGGGATACTCACATTACCGTCTCTCCACAAACGAGATATGACGAATTTAGGATAACTCATATGAGCTATGTCCTTGACACTTTTATTGAAAATAGCAGGATTATGTACCTGAAAAGCAGCAATATAAGTTTTGTTAGTATCGTCTTTCTCTTTGATGGCGAGATCCTCTTTACGCACTAATACCTTCCGGATAAGTAACACTGCAAGAATCACTCCTATTACCCCCAATGGATAAGCAACTGCACAACCCAAAGCAGGAGTACTACTCTCCAGTCCCATCTGTTTTAAGGTTTGTTGTGCTGCTCCCAAAGCAGGAGTATTAGTAGTGGCCCCACAAAGAATACCAACCATATTAGGTAAAGAGACACCCGTTGTATAACTGCATAACACTGTAAGCAGGGTACCCAAGAGCACTACGGCAAGGGCCAGCATATTCAAAGTGATACCACCTTTACGAAAAGAACTGAAAAAGCCGGGCCCCACCTGAAGCCCCAATGCATAAACAAAGATGATAAGCCCGAAACTCTCGGCATAATTCAACATCTGCGGATCAACTGATAGTCCGAAATGTCCGGCAAAGATACCTGCAAAAAACACGAAAGTCACTCCAAGAGATATACCACAGATGTGTATTTTGCCTAATCCCAGCCCGATGGCAGATATAAGTGAGATAACAACTACGGCCTGCAAGGCTGAATGCTCGATGAAGAGACTATATAACCATTCCATAAATATAATTATTCAATGTGCCAATGTGCCAATTGACCGCACTGTAACATATCACATAGTAATTGGCATATTGATACATTGGCATATTGACACATTAATTTTTGCAAAGATAGAAACTATTTATGCGCGTACAAAACTTTTGTGTATCCATTTCATACTGTACCAACGACGAACAAAGATGATGCCCCGAATGTTTTCGTCCAGCAAAAAGGCCACCCACATACCACACAAACCCCAACCCCAATGAATTCCAAACAGATAGCCTCCGCCTACTGCCACAGTCCACATTACAACCAAACCGACATAAAAAGGATAATTCACATCGCCTGCTGCACGCAAAGCATTGGTAGCAAAAATATTGATAGGACGCCCTATTTCCAGTACAGTATCTATAACCAACACAATAACTCCCATACGAATAATCTCCGGATTGGTCGTTAGCCACCCCAAAATAGTACGTCCGGAAGCAGCAAGGATACAAGAGAGAATAAAAGTGATCATCACCGATTTTTTCATCACATACTTTCCCAGCAGAAAAGCAGCATGAGGTTTCTTTTCCCCTATCAGATGACCGATACAAATAGCTCCTCCCTGTGCCATTGATATACTGAAAAGATATACAAACATGATGATATTAACACAATAAGTTCGCGTTGCCAACGCTTCTACTCCCAGCATATTAATAAAGAATGTAATGACTACCTGCGAAGAGCTGTAAGATAACTGTTCACCCGCCGAAGGTAAACCAACTTTCATCAGATTTTTCAGTTCTATCCAGGGAAAAGGACGGAAATAGACAAGCGGAAAACGATGAATATGTTTGCGGAAAAGAATTATGAACAAAATTACCATTGCTACTCCTCGGCTGAATGCCGTAGAGATAGCAGCTCCTTCCACACCTAATTCCGGAAAACCAAACTTACCGAAAATCAATGAATAGTTCCCTATGATGTTGACAATGTTGACAACCACTGTGACCAACATCGGATAAATAGCTTTATTAGCACTACGAAGCGATGCCGATAAGGTGAGAGATATAGCCTGAAAGAAAGCAAACGAGCCAACAATACGCATATACTCTGCACCATCTGCCATTAGTTCCGGACCAAGCCCCATCCAACCGAGTATGGTGGTATTCATTGAATAAAGAAAAAGACTGATTGTTCCTCCCACAACCAGATTCACTAACAGTGATACTCCAACAACCTGTACCACTTTTTTTTCGAGCTTTGCACCTAAGTATTGCGAACATAAAACGGACGTTCCCAGATTGATTACCTCAAATACCAGGAACGTCAGCATTATAATTTGATTGACTACCCCTACGGCAGCAACACTGTTATCGGAATGACGGCTTAACATGATAGTGTCTACTGCACCAAGCATCATGATAAGCAGCGTTTCTATAAAGATAGGAGCAGCCAGCTTAGCCAGCCTCTTCTTAATACTCTCCTGCTGAATTTTGTGTGTCACTTTTTACCTCGTCTGAATTTCGGGGTGCAAAGGTATTCAATTTTAACGAAACCGAGAGTTGATTTATATCAAATAAGTTAGAGCCTGCCCTTATAGACTACATAATTATCCCATCCATCCAGATATCCTTCAAGGCGATTCGCCCAAAGATTCACTTCATCGAGATAAGAAACATCATTCGGGCCATATACCATACAAAGAGATGACTGTACTGCATTTTCCCAATTCCAGTTGAAACGATATTCATCCTCCCGTATTCTTCCATCAGGATACTGTATACGAATGTAATCCACTCCTCTTCTATCCAGATAAAAATCAATCTCCTGCCGGCAGTAATAACCATCCCTATTATAGTAAGTTCTCACCCAGGTACGGCTACACAGATCACGTGACTTATTATAATAGCTACCGCCAATATTGTCATCATCATAAAAACCATCTATTTCAATCTCACAAGCTGTTAGATTAACCATAGCAAAGGTCAGCAATACCAGTTTCAAATATTTAAAAGCTTTCGTTTTCATAATCTTTTTCCTTTCTTTTTATGTGTTTTTGCATAAAACAAAAGTAGCAAACGTTTGATTGAAGCCAAAAGAAAAATCCTACATTCAATAAGGGAATAACCTAATCCTTAGAGGGAAATCTCACCTTTTTACTACCAAACGTTAACGCCGGCACCAAACTTCTTAATTCATGTTATAAGTCAAGCTATTAAGCCTCATAAGTTTGCTAATCTCCCAAAAGTATGTATCTTTGTACTGTGTTTTTCATAGTATTAGATTTAAGGTTAACAAAAAGATTGGCTGTCTGGGATAGATAGCCTTTTTTTATGCTCTTATTTTAATTGCTACCCTCTTCCCTCCTGTTCTGAACAAAATCTCCTTTTAAGTGTATATAGGAAAATCATTCATCCTAAAACACTTAATTATGAAAATTTATTTTGTAAAAGCTGCTGCATGGACAATACTTACATGTACTACTTTATTTTTCACCGCATGTTCCAAAGACTCAATCAATATCAATATTGGCGAAAATGGGACAGAAGAAGGCCAATCTGATAACGGAACAGGAACTCCGGATCAAAAAGCATTAATCACTTTTCATGCTTCTATAGAGAGTAGAAATATGACACGCTCTCTTTCACCGATGCGTAAAGGAATAACAAGTTCTATATACGCATTCAAATCACCAGTTACTTCACTCGAAACTCCTTCTGCCGAAGGTATCTATACCACTGCTACCGTAGGGGTACTAACCGGTGTAGAAGGATATAAAATGTATCTGCCCAATGGCGTTTATTATTTCTACGCCATTTCTAACAACTCTTCTACAGCTTCTGCTAAATTCGTCAACGAGCGTTCAGAACCTTTGAACAACGGAGTAGATTATTTGTGGGCAAGTAACAAATTACAGGACGTTACGAGTACACAAGTGAGCATGCCTATTCTTTTTCAACACTGTGCCACCCAGATAGTATTCAACATCTCTGCCGGTAGCGGAATAAAACTGGACAAACTGGTTTCAGCTTCCATCACTCCAGCAAACCCGGGTGCTACTATGGACATGATTACCGGAGAAATAACTCCGTATACAACGTATAGTACCGAAACAGCCAATATGGGAATTAATGGTTTCACAGCTCAATATATCATGCTTCCACTAAAAACCAATACAGCGATGCCGCTGACCTTGCAAATACTGGCAGATGGTGAAAATACTCCACGTACCTATAACGTAAACGTTCTTTTACCCAACGGAGAGTTGGCAGGAGGAGATTCTTACGTATTCAGTGCAGTGATTGATGGAAATTCTGTTTCATTTCCAAATGTTGAAGTATTAGGCTGGACCGAAGTAGACGAAACTGGTAAACCTCTTTATCCATCACAAAAACCGGACTAAAAAAGTTTTCACGTTTAACATTTGAAACATAGCCAATTAACGATATGCGGAAGAAAAAGTAGAAAAAAATCTTGCAGAAAGGTTTGCATAGTTCAAAACTTCCTCCTATCTTTGCACCGCATTTGAGAGAGAATGCGGGTTCAAGGAAGTTTGGGTGAGTGGCTGAAACCACCAGTTTGCTAAACTGACGTACGGGTAACCGTACCGCGAGTTCGAATCTCGCAGCTTCCGCTTAATCTCAACAAAAAAAGAGCTAAGTTATTAAGACTTGGCTCTTTTTAAATCTAAAATCGGTGGGTTCGTCTAACGGTTAGGACACATGCCTCTCACGCATGTAATACGAGTTCGATTCTCGTACCCACTACTAACTGATAATCAGCCTGCTAGTTTTTCTAACAGGCTTTTTTATCACATTACATTTAAAATTATATCGTTATATTCCCGTTTATTCCCACTTATTTCACTACATTTACTGGCAAATTTGCCAAAACCCTTAAATTCATATCCAAATGGCAACAGCAAAATTCAACTTAGACAAAAGAAGTCTAAAGAAAGATGGTACATATCCAGGGAAATTCACATGGCAAAGTTGGGTAACTTTAGCTATCCTATTAATAGGGATATTGGTTTATCTTTTTAGTGGTAAATAGATTTACTCATAAAATAATGATCATTAGGAAAAGGGGGGAAATGCCTTTTCCACCCGATTCATTGATTTGCGTCAACTAACTTTATGCTTTTGCAAACAGTATCAATTACTGCTTATCAGAACACATTATAGCTCTATTTAGAAAATCATTCACATAAATGATTCTTATTTGTAATTTATAAATGCATGCCGATATCCTTGTATTTTATTCCAGTTCCCTCTTGTAAAATCCGGTATCTCTACAGGGACAGATCCGTTCTCAATCGAAAGTTTAGTCAAAGGAATTAGTGAACACCATTCTGCAAGATCATAAACATCCATATCTAATGGCAATCCGTGATGCAGGCAATAGATTAATCTCGAATCCATGATGAAGTCCATACCACCGTGTCCACCTACTTCTTTAGCCTGTGCTTCCATGGTTTTGACAATAGGATCTTTATACTGATTCATTAACCGGTTCTTTATTTCTTCGGGTATATACTCATGAGCAGTAAAGTTTTGCCCGCTTGTAATATCCGAAGGCAAATCACTGCTATTCAATGCATAACCCTCCACCGGATATTTATTGGCAAATCCTTTAGTACCTGTGAGTTGGTATAAGCGACTGTAAGGACGTGGCGAAGCTACATTGTGCTCAATCTGAATTGTCTTTCCTTTTTCCGTACGTATTAAGGTAAGTGTGACTTCTCCGTTTTTCACCTTTTGCGCATCTTCACTATTTCCATGTTCTTTCAAATACTGAGGTAAAGAGAGAGGATCACTGTCCATTGCCACCAAATATTTCATCCGATCGCCACGATGAATATCGAGTAGCTGACAAGCTGGTCCCATACCATGTGTGGGATACACATCTCCCCTATTATTGAGATTGTATTGCATACGCCAGTCTGCGTTGTAGTCTCCCCAGTAATCTTGCAAACAATGATTATAAGCACCTTTTACATGGGTAATATCTCCAAATAGTCCTTGTTGTGCCATGTTCAGAGTTGTGATCTCAAAGAAATCATATACGCAGTTTTCCAACATCATACAGTGCTTTCGAGTACGTTCTGCCGTATTTACAACTTCCCATATCTCTTCCAAACTCATGGCTGCAGGTACTTCACAAGCCACGTGCTTGTCATGCTCCATAGCATAAACCATCATGGGGGTATGATGTAGCCAATCAGTAGCTATATAAATAAGGTCGATATCCGGTCTTTCGCACATTTGTTTCCAGGCATCCTCACTACCATAGTATTCAGTTGCTTCAGGCATATCAGCCTGGTGAAGCATTTGTTGGCAACTATCTACTTTCGATTGATGCAGATCACATAGTGCTTTTATTTCAATTCCTTTTTGATAAGTAAAACGTCGGATGGCTTCACTACCTCGTGAGCCTAATCCGATAAATCCAATACGTACAGTTTCAATAGGAGGACAAGTTAACCCAATAGCATCCTGCTGCCCCAAAGGGCGTTCAGGAGTAAATACCACAAGAGACTTGACATCCTTACTTTCTTTTTGCATATTTGCAGTAAGAAACAAACCTGCTGCTATACAAACAACTGCAAGTATAATAGTCAACGGAATGTATTTTTTCATGATATAGAATTTAGAGATTGATAATTAATGCTTCTTTTCTTCTTTTATGCTCTAAGGTTTATACTTTAAAAGAGCTGTTGAGCGATTAAAATACTCACAAGAATATAAAAATAAAATATTAATTAACACTTTGACATTTATGTGCCTCCAAAAGGCTTTCAAAAATGATGTAAGTAGACGATAATTTCGTTTTTTTCTTGGTAGACAATGTAAAATTATCTATATTTGGAAACTTCTTTTTAATGCTCTGGCTCTTATATTCTTTTTATGAATTTAAATAATTCGTGTATGTCTATTATAAAACAATTATTTCTGAAAGGAGGAAAGTATGGAAGAACGCATACTTTTTTCTAAGATACAGCAAGGAGACACAGCATCTTTTGAATGGTTGTACAAAAAGTATCATCCTAAAATGTATATGTTCTGCAAAGGACTCCTACATGACGAGGATAAAACAAAAGATCTTGTTCAAGAATGTTTCATTGCCTTTTGGGAACACCGTACTCAGATTAATGCACCGGAAGCAATAAGCGTCTATTTATTCCGCATCATGAAGCATCTTTGCTTGAAACAAATCCGGCGGGATTCATTACTCAACAATTTTTCTAATATAAATGAAGTGGCATTGAGAGAACTGGAGCTTTCTTATTATACCCCTGAATGCAATATTCTAAATGATTTATACTTTAAAGATCTGAATGAACAATATCAGGAAGCGCTTGATAAGCTACCCAAACAATGTCAAAACATTTTCCGAATGAACCGGAATGAGGGTATGAGAAGTGAAGAGATTGCCGCAGCACTGAACTTGTCTGTTCGTACTGTTGAAAATCAATTGTATAAGGGGTTAAAACAAATTAAGAAGTCAATGCAGGGATATCTTCCTTTATTGACTATCTTATTAATTAAGAACTTTTTAAAATAATATTGTGATGATTAGTGTCAATGAAGATTATTTTATGAAATATCTGAAGAATGAACTTACTGAGGACGAGACACGCCAATTAGTAGCATGGTTGCGTGATAACAAAGAGAATCAGAAGTTTCTTTTTTCATTGAAAGATTCTTATCTGTATCTAAATTATGAAAAAGATAAGAAAGAAGCCAATACTGAGCATGAATGGAAGAAATTCTCAGAAAGAACCGGTCTCGCTCCAAAATCAGCTCCTTTAGGCAAGCCTTTTACCTTGAAACAGGTTTGGTCCTCTGCAGCTATCATCCTGTTGGGTATTCTTAGTGGTTGGATAGCAGGAACGATTTATACAAGATTGAATATGCCACAAGGGTTAGTGACTTTAGAGACAGAAGTAGGACAACAAGCAAAAACCATATTGCCGGATGGAACAACAGTGCTTCTGAATGCTTGTTCCAAGCTGACCTATTCTCTGGAAGGCTGGAATAATACGCGCGACGTACGTTTGGAGGGTGAGGCAATCTTTGATGTAGTACACAAGGAAGATAAACCTTTTTATGTGCACACCTATAACTATTGTGTCCGTGTATTAGGCACGAATTTTAATGTAATGGCATATGGAAATGATCCGGAAGGGGTCGTTACATTGAAACATGGTAAGGTAGAGATTGGCATAGCGGGTAGTAACAAAAATATGTTTCTTCAGCCGGGAGAAAGTTTTGTATATGACAACCAAGCCGGAACCTATCGGATAGAACAACGTTCGTTAAAGCATGTCTATGCCTGGGAACGTAAAGAGATTATCTTTGAAGGGCATACGCTGGAAGAAAAGAAAGAAGAGCTTTCAAGACATTTCGGATATAAGTTTGAGGTAGCTCCGGAATTACAGAAAATGAGCTATAAAGCTACACTTCGCGACGAAAGTTTGAATGAATTTCTTGCGGCATTGGACAGTATTACTCCACAAATGTCCTACCATATTGATGTAAACCGAAAAATAGTCAAAGTGAGAAAATAAACGCATGGAAAAGATAAAGACTACTTTGATAGGAGCAGGATACCGAGGAAAACAACTGCTGCAATTCCTACAAAACTTTCCTTTTTTTGAAGTAATGGCAGTTGCCGATCCGTATATTGAAGAAACCGATATACCCGAAATTGTTTGTTACAACAATGGCGAAGAAGATTATTTAAATATGCTTGACCGGCATAAACCGGAATTGGTGTTCATCACTTCTCCCTGGCAGTGTCATGTTAGCCATGCAATACAATGTGTGGAGAGGCAGTGTCATATTGCTTTGGAGATAAAAGGTGGACTTTATTTAGACGAGTATCAACCCCTGATTGATTTGGCAGAGCAAAAAAATTGTCGTGTTTTTCCTTTAGAGAATACGCTTTTCCGACGAGATATTTTAGCTTTATGCAATATGGTGAATGCCGGTGTATTCGGAGAAATTATATATATGCGCGGTGGATACCGACATGACTTACGCTCTTTATTGTTAGATGATTCCGGCAACATCGGTCATCGTGGTAAAACAGAAAGTGTATGGCGAAGCAAATTCTACCAGAGCGAAAACGGCGATCTTTATCCGACACACGGATTAGCTCCTCTTTGCATGATCGCCGGTATCAATCGGACAGATCACTTCAAATCTTTGACCTCGCTGGCTTCCAAGTCGGCTGGTTTATTGCAACGGATAAAAGACCTGGGTGGAGATACAAATGTAGAAATCAAGATGGGAGATATTGTTTCTACTCAAATAGAAACTGAAAAAGGAATTCTTATCTCGCTAATTCATGATACCACGTTGCCTCGTCCTCGTAGTTTGGATTTTGAAATACAAGGAACAAAAAGTATATGGCAGGGAGATAATAGCCGCATCTATGTGGAGGGTGTCAGCCGGATGAAACCTGGGAATCTGATCTCTCCTACATTGAGCGTTACGAAAGTCTATATTGGCAGCAGTGGGGCGAAGATGCTCTATTACAGGATGCGCATCATCAAGGCATGGATTATATTATGTTGAAAGCATTAGAAGCTGATTTACAAGGAAAACTTGTCTACCCGGCTACTCTCAACGATCTTGCTTTGTGGACTTCCGTTTCTCCCTGGTCAAAAGTTTCAATTGCTGAGCGAAAAACAATTTATTTTCAATAATAAAAGAATCTTTATTCTGAACTGTTTCAAAAATTAAAAAGGTCCGTCGTTTCCGGCGGACCTTTATTAGTAGCGTTATTCAAAAATTAAGCTACCTATTGAAGCGTGTATCTCAGCGTAAAATTACCACTACCATTAGGAGTAACTGTAGCAGGATTACCATCCGAAATAGTAATTCCATCTTTCAAATCGACACTTACCTTATAATATCCTTCAACAGTTGGTAGTGTGAAATGAGTTGCATTACCGTTTAGTATATTAGAATTTGCATCGAAGTTTACGTTCGGTAATTCTATTTTTATTTCACCGGAAGGATTTGTCAATATAAATGCTACATCTCCTCCCCAACTGAACACGTAACATGTACCTTCGTAAACAAAACTGTTTCCTACGCGTACTAATGGAAGAGCACTATCTACCTGCCAATTCTGAGCAGTACCTGCTTGGGAATGCGCCCAACTCCATCCATACATATAGATTGCATCCGGATATCCACTTGCCGGACGGGCATAAGAGCTACCACTGAAAGCATCTATCTGAATAAAATATTTGCCGGTAGAGCTTGTCAAAGTCCAATTTGCGTTACCACTACCCGCGAACAAATCTTTATTGGGAGTGCAGAGCGATAAATCCACAGTATTGGAACTAATCGTCTCTCCTTTTGTTAGTTCAACTTCACCTTCATAGATATAGCTTGTGCCACTCTTTAATTGCAATTGAGTGCCGGCAAAATCAATGCTATTTCCTAAAATTACACCGTTTGCTTTTACTTGTTCATTTGTAAATTCAAGCGTACGTTCACTGCTAATAATAGAAACTTTAGTACATTCATCTCCTTCAAAATACACACGGATTTCAAAAGCACCACCTGCAGTAACCGGGAAGCTCTTACTTGTATCATATGCCGAACCAGTCGTGAGTTGAGTACCGTTCCATAATATAAATGAATCTTCTCCGGCCTTCTTCAACTGGAAGGTTCCTGCTGCAATAGAACCCCACATTCCTGTTTCTACATTATCTCCTTCGGGTGGGAACCAAGTATAGTAACGTAAATCACCACTTTCATATCCTTGCATACGCATTTTCGCTTTCTCTTCTTTTATTTCTCCATCTTGCCAGTGACCGGAAATAGTACCGAGAATATAATAACTATCTATAGATGGAAGAGACGTCCAACCATGTCTTTCTCCAAAAGTCAGTTCAAAAGTTTTAGGATTGAATGTGATTTTGCAAGAGGCTTCAATATCGCCACCAATAACAATGGAGTCTTTGGCCATTGTTTGGATTTCTCCATTGACAGTTCCCCAATATAATCCTGTATTGGTAGGAGTTGGAGAAATAATACCTTTTATGTTGGCAGGAAAAGTCTCATCAGCTTCAAATACATCTCCGTTCGGATATAATTCGACAACAGACTTATTGCCCAACAAGAGGTATAACCTGTTGAAGGTTGGTACTTGTAAGGATGTTAAATCAAAACTTTGTACCGCCTCTCCACTCCGGCTGTTTTCCAGAATCACCTCCACTTTAAAAGTTCCTTCTTCTGCATTTTTCGGAAGAGGGATAGAGAATGATTCATTCATTTGAAAACTCTGTCCCAACAACATCTGCTCTTTACGATAGAGTTCTGTATCATTTTCGTCTTTCAAAAGAATGGTATACATTTTAAGATTCTTTTCGTCTGTTAATGTACCCGTTACGGAGACCTTATCTCCATAGAAAAGTCCACTTTGCGGAGATACAACAATGTTCATCTCCGGCTTGGGGGCATTACCTGCATTTGCAGGTTCATCGTCATCACAACCGCAAAAAAGTAACGGTAGAATAGCTGATAGTAATATAAAAAATCTTTTTAAGGACATAATCATATTTTTTAAGGGGTTAAGCTTTAAGGAATATTTTGTGGTCATACATCCACTTGACAATCAACAGTACGATAGCTGATTGAAAACAAATGCCAACCAAAGGATAATACACTCCGAACCACTGTTGTAGCCCAAAAAACAAAGAGTCTGATATACTGCGGAAGTTCACCACTTCAAACAAACAATATGCAGCTATGGAATTCATTCCATAATAATTGAGCCAATTTACTGCTCCCGACTTCCATCCTTTTATATCAATCAGGTAATAAAAGATACCCATGAGCAAGAAGCAGACACCACCATAAAAAAGGGTCATCGAACTGCTCCATATACGTTTGATAATTGGAAAAAGGGGATCCATCAACAAAGCCGCAGCCACAAGGAAGCCCCCCACCAGCAATAATACTTTCAAACGTTGAACAGGTTCTTTCCGAAGTCGGAGAATATGACCGGCAAAGCTGCCGAGCATCACAGTAACTATGAAATTCAAACTACTTAATATCCATGTGTAGTGGTAAGACGAATCGAAACTCCATGTTCCGTTTGTCCAGATAACTCCATCACGCAAAGAACCCAACACACAACGGTCTATCTCCTCTGCAATATTAGTTCCCGGTTCATAATTCATGTCACCTATTGTAGCAAAAACCAATAAATAAGTTATGAAACATAGAACCGTAAAACCAATTTGCGTACGAAATGAGCACCATACGTAAAGCAGAGCTGCTACCACATACCCCACAGCAATCGCCTGGAGTGTATTTGCAAAAATGTGAAATTGCCTGATGTCTAATGCTAATAAGTTTCCTTGTACTACCCAGCCCAAAAAGAACAAGACAAAGAAACGCTTAAAAAGCCGGAAATAGAAATGACGGTCTATCTTTTCTCCTTGTTTGTATTTTGACATGGCAAACGGGATGGTGATGCCGGACATAAACATAAACAGTGGCATTATCAAATCCCAGAATGCAACGCCCTGCCATTCTACATGAGTGAATTGGTTGGTAATAGCATCCAATGACGGATTATTCTCTATTTCCAGCCAGGTCATAAGAATGGGTTGAAGCATCAACAAGCAGAACAGGTCAAAGCCCCTTAACAGGTCCAAGGAAGCCAAACGTTTATTAGCAGTTGCCATAAGTTATTTCTTTAAAGTAAATCTAATGGGTGATTGGCTCGCGGGCAAATCTGAAGATGCACTTACCTGAATGTCTATGCCCAGGTCATTGTATCCGGTTGCTGCTTCCCAACAATCTTTATTACCCAACCGAATAGCATATTCCGGTCGGTCATGTATAGTACTCACCGGATCCGGCAGATACAAATACAATTTGTAATCCCCTACCGCCAAATCAGTGGGCAATGTAACCTTGGCATTTATAGTCTCAACTTTATAGGGCTGCCATTTCCGTGGATCATCCGGCAAGGAGGCTACATAAGTAGTCTTTCCATCTTTTGAACGCAAAATCAATTCAACTTTTCTCGCATTAAATGGAGGAGCATAGCCCAAATTCTGCAAGGTGATAGCCGCATAAAGCTCACTACCCGGAGCATGTTTTTCAGAATACTCCCCTTTCTGCAAGACAATCCTATACCCCATTTCACGGATAATCCTGTCCATACATCCACCTGTGATCCAGGTATCGTTTACTCCTTTGTAATAATCTTCATTCAGATAAGACCAACGAAGATTACGCATCTCTGCTTGTGCCTTGTCACAATCGGCAGGATCTACCCCTTCCGGCGGACAAGTTTCTCCACCTATCGGCAGATAAAGTCCCTCCGCATTCAAATAACTTTTATCAACAGCTACGTCTGTATAAGTACCATAATCATCAACACTGGCCATGAAACAATCGTTATGATGTCCTATTCGGGCTACAACTTTGCCACTGAATGCATCTTCTGCTTTGATAGCAGTCTTCACCCCTATATAATTGCGTTTGTAATTGGGGGTTCTCACTTGCACGGTACGGTCTGTCGGCAAAACTTCCAGAATTTTATCCAGTATCGCTTTACGGGCTGCATCATTATTCAGATTATTGGTCGTATAGTACCATTCTCCCCATGAACCAATAAAACCTGCCTGCAATACAGCAATCACATCTTTATCTTCCTGGAGTATAGGTTTAATTTGATCCAGATGTTGCAGGATGACCGCGAGTGGTGCATCCGGTTCATCCATCGCCAGAGAATAAGCAAAACGCAGAATCATTTTTATACCTGCCTTACGGGCTACCTCCATGTCTTGTTTAATCTGTGAGAGGAATGCATCGCTAATCGGTGCATTCTTGAAATCTTTCAGATAATAAAGACGATAGATAAGGGAAATCTGTTTTTGTCGGTAACTACGCAATGTTTGTTCCGAAAGTGCAGGTGTACCCTTGCTGTCTGTATATTTGTAGAAACCACGTTCAGGGTTAGGGAACAGTTCATTCGTTGATATATAATTCACCGTTTTTGTCGGGCCAACTTCCGTTTCACCACCATTAGAACCCTTGTCGTCAGCATTCGACTGATTATCACTTCCACATGCCGTAATACCCAAAATAAACAAGAAAGGTAATAAGGCCATTAAACTACTTCTTTTAAACATTCTATTTATCATAACCTGGATTTTGTTTTACTTGCCCTTTACCATCTGTTATGACAGAAAGAGGCAACGGATATAATTCTTTATATTTATTCGCATAAGGAGTCTGAGTTACAGCAATAGCACGTTGTACAAATTTATCATGACGAATTAAATCTGCACGGTATTGTCCATTCTCACACCAGAATTCATGGCTTCTTTCTGTCAGAATCTGATCAATAAATTTTTCCTGAGTATTGACATCCTCCAATTTCAGAGCTTTCAGTTTAGCACGTTCACGTATTGTGTTGACATACCCCAAAGCTTCGGTGTAATCTTTTGAAGTTGCTTCCGGTTTCATAACAAGTGCTTCTGCCAATGAAAGATACACATCTGCATAACGATAAATGATCACATCAATATCAGAATAGCCACCCGAACCTAATACTGCCGGATCATATCCGATCTTCAACGGAATAGGCCCTGTTGCCAAAGGTGAACCGGGAGTATTACGATCCACTACTTCTCCGGCTGCATTTGTGTAATGGCTGAGTAAATAAGTCTTTCGGGTATCAGCAGACTCAAATGTATCATAGAACCACCAGGTGCTGGTACATATACCCCAACCGGCTCCCATACCATTTTGGTTAAAATCAGTAGGAAGTGCTCCCATATGCCATTGATTCATGCTCGGACCCTCGCCAGAAGAAGGGATAGCCCAAATAATCTCTTTATTGGCACTCCCTTGCCCACCAAGTTCAAACATAGCAGGATAGTCACTCATTAGTCGGTATCCATATTTGGAATCCATCAGTTCGCGAGCTAAAGTTTCTACCTTAGTATAGTAATCTTTGTTACTTACCGTTTCATGCAAATAGAGACGGATAAGCAACATTTTAGCCAGCCCTCTGCTGAATTTACCATACTCCGCAGCTCCCGGATAAGGAAGGTGTTCAGAGGCAAATATAAGATCACCTTCAATGAACTTCACCATTTCTTCATGCGATAACCGTGGCAAAGGAACTTCTTCCAGAGGATTTAGTAAGACCTCAATCGGAGCCACAACCAAAGGTCCATACATATCAAATAAGATGTAAGAAAGCATACCGCGTGCACATCTGACCTCTGCACTATAACGGGCTTTCAAATCGTCTGATAATGAACTTTTTTCAATGTAATCCAATACGAGCGTACAGCGACTAATCTTATTGGCATATCCGTAAGGCTCTTTATTTTCATAATAAAAGAAAGTCACTCCTTCTGTTTCCGGAAAGAAATTGAGTAACGAACAGTCGTATGCCGGCCCCCACGTTTGGGTCAGAATTTCAGTGGTTGCATCATTTACAAACATCACTCCCCGTTCAGAAGGAGAATGTATTCCATCCCACCAGTTACCACGAAGTGGGTAATAACAGGAAAGAACCAAGGCTTTCAGGTCTTCCTCACTTTTGGGAAAATTTGAAGGATTGATCTCAGAATAATCTACAGGATCAAGATCAATACAGCTACTCAGGCAGGTACCTATAAATACGATGGCTGCCAGATATGTTTTAATGTATCGTTTCATTATACTTGATTTTAGCGTTAAAAATATCAGAATGAGATATCAACTCCGAAGCTGAATGTTCTCGCATTGGGATATGAAGCGGTATAATAGTCCGTTTCAGGATCCAACCCGTCATAAGGAGTGATAATAAAAGCGTTGTTTATACTGGCATGTACGCGAAGGTTGGAAATCACTTTAGTTTTTGCCAACAAGTGTTTGGGCAATGTATATCCTAAAGTAATATTCTGCATACGGATAAACCATGCTTTCTGGTAATAGAAATCACCGGAACTATACGTATTTTCCCATCCCTGGAATGTGCTGGGGTTGGTTGTAGACGGATTATCCCAAGTCCAACGATCTTTAACCGAGCGGAGAGCATTCAAGCCATACCGGGCAATACCGTCACCGGAAATTCCATATTCCATTGCGGTGGGATCTTCCATGATACGGTCAAACATTCCATTGAGGTGGAAGCTAAGATCAAAATCTTTGTACTTGAAAGTATTCGTCATTCCTGCCAGCCAACCCGGATCACTGGTTCCTATTAATTCCATATCGGCATCATCAATAATGTTGTCCGGATGCCCCAACAGTTGAAAACGTCCGTTTTCGTCAACCACCGGATCACCATTTGCATCGCGCACATATCCGTTGATATCTTTGATTACCAATTGTCCCGGAAGCAACAAAGGTTGTGCATCGGGCACTTTTTCACCAATTTGCAGAATATGATCGGCACGACGGGAGTAAATGGCTCTGATAGGTGCGTCATATTTTTCATATACGGCTGGTTTCCAGTCTGGGGTACGTTCTTTCCAACGGTCTTTGTACTTTGTAAAAGTAAGATCGGTAGACCAAAAGAAGTCTTTAGTCACAATATTTTTGGTATTCAGAGTTACTTCAATACCGGTGCTCTTCGTCTTTCCAATGTTCGCAATCACCTGCGTTATAGTCTGATAAGAATTTAAGGGTTTATAGTTCAAAAGATCTGAAATAACCTTATAGTAATATTCCACAGAACCACTGATGCGTCCATTAAAGAAGCCGAAATCAAGTCCCGCATTCCATTCGGTCGTTGTTTCCCATTTCAGGTCGGGGTTTTCCAGACGTCCTTGAAACACACCAATTTGCTTAGATTTATCTTCTTTATTATAGGCTTCCTGAGCATAGTAACTTGCAAATGCATTTGTGCTGATATCAGCATTACCGGTTTGCCCCCAGCTAAGTCTCAGTTTTAACATACTCAACCAGTCAGAAACTTTCGCCATAAAATCTTCCTCACTAATGGTCCACCCTAAAGCAACAGAAGGGAAATATCCCCATTTGTGGTTTCTGGCAAATACACTGGCACCGTCAGAACGCAGAGTAGCTGTCAGTAAATAGCGGTCTTTTAGGATATAGTTGGCACGAAAAAAATAAGAAAGCATCTTATTTTCCGAACTGCCGGAGCCTACTATCTTGTTTCCTCCACCGGCTCCCAGATTGTTGTAAATAAATCCGTCCGTCAGGAAATTATTGTTTCCTGCATTCACTCCTTCATAATTGAATTGTTCGTAAGAAGTTCCTGCCAACAGATTTATTTTGTGGATTTTTGCAAAAGTTTTCAGATAGGTTGCCGTAGCCTCAAGCAAGTATTGGTTGTTATCCATACCGTATACGCTGGCTACTCCCTGCAGGTTGTATCCATTTAAAGTACTTTTAGGCTGATATGTTTTTCTACTTTGGGCAGCACGGTCTATGCCTGCATTTACACGCAATGTCAGTCCGTCCAAAGGACGTGCTTCGACGAAGATGTTACCCAATACACGGTCCGTATTGCCACGGTCCACGTTATTCAATAAAGAATAAGGATTCGGACGGGTACCAACCAATGGATTGGTAGGGTATTTGCCTGTTTCAGGATCATAAGCCTGTATTTGCGGCCCCATTTCGACGGCCGAACGGATAAGGCCTGAATTTTCCCATTTATCCGAACCGAGTTGTGTATTGTCATTAATAATACGAGTCATCGTCAGGTTTAGCCCGGCTTTGAATATATTCAAAAACTCCTGGTCGATATTGGCTTTCATCGTGTAACGGGTCATTCCGGAGTTGCGTATAATACCTTCATGGTTGAAATAGTTGAATGACAACATGTATTGAGTTCCCTTATTTCCACCTTGCAAATTGATGTTGTGTTCCTGAATCAACCCGTTCCGTGTTACCAAATCCAACCAGTCTGTACCCGCTCCCGCATTGGCTATTTCTTGTTCTGTGTACGGACGGTTATATCTGATACCATTGACGGGAGACATTAACGCTTCCTCCAACGTTTTTGTACCCCAGGGAGCTACCTTATTATTCCAGATCCACAATTCCCAACTTGTTTTGTTTTTCTCTTTCATCCATTCCGGTAGAGAAAGTAAGTCATAAGTATCCGAATATTTCTGATAAGAGTAATTATAAGAATAGCTAACTTTCGTTTTTCCTTCTTTTCCACGTTTGGTTGTGATGATTACTACACCGTTGGCTGCACGAGCACCGTAGATAGACGTAGCACTGGCATCTTTCAATACTTCAATAGATTCTACATCGTTAGGATTCAAGAAGTTGAGTACACCCTGTGTTCCCGGGTCCATTTTACGGTCTGAAGAAGCAATCTGGTCTAACTTTGCAATTGGAAATCCATCTACGATATACAACGGATCATTGTTTGCATTGATAGAACCGGCTCCACGTACAAGAATATCGAGCCCCCCACCCGGCTGTGCACTATTTTGACGAACATACAAACCAGCCGCTTTTCCTTCCAGGGCATGACCGATAGAAGAAATGCCTGCCAGTCCCATCTCGTCTGCTTTTATTGTAGAAATAGCTCCCGTCAAATCTCTCTTTTTAACAGTACCATAGCCTACAACAACTACATCGTCAAGCATATTTATATCTTCTTTAAGAACTATCCTCTGCCAATTGTTATTCTTTAAAGAGATCTCCTGAGGAATGTAGCCGACATACGTTACAACGATAGCATCACTGTTGTCTGGCAGTACCAACCGATAATTGCCATCACCGTTGGTTATTGTACCAGCCGCTTTTCCCTTGACTTGAATACTAACCCCTATCAGCTGGGTTCCATCTTCTCCTACTACACTTCCCGCTATTTCTTTCGGAAGTGCCTTCCCCCTTTGAAGCTTTGAGTTTTCTTGTTTCTTCAGAAGAATCTTCTTGTTGGCAATTGTATAGGTAATATTTGTACCACTCAATACCTTGTTCAGTACTACCCTTACATCCTGATTCTGTACTTTCACATTTACAAGCCGATTCACATCCACACTTTGTTCTTCAAAGAAAAATTTATAGTCCGTCTGTTGTTCCACTTGTTTAATAAAAGTAGAGAAAGGCTGGTTGATTAAATCCAGAGTAATTGCTTTTTGGGCGTACACAGGTAAAGATACCCACCCACCAAATAGAAGTAAAAGGCTTAAACAGAGTCTTCGTATGAGGCTCGCTGTCATAAGATGCCCCTTTCGTGCTCTTTTCATACGCGTAAGATTTTAATTGTTTAACTAAGGTTTTATGAAATCTCGTTTATATTATACAAAGAGGCAATCGGAGGAAAAAATACTCATTCTTTTTTTATGTTATAAAGCATAAAAATATTCAGGTTGGGTATCTATGAGAAGATAGAAACCAAATCAGGTATAAGCTGACAATCTTATATTTGAAAAATTCAACCAGACTCTTCTATTGTTAATTATCATTTTATTCTTAATATTGCAATGAGTATTCTAACCATCAACCGTCTCTTTATAAAATAAGAGGCCAAAGCACGAAAAGAAAAGTCATTTCAAAATATATCCCAACTTAAATAATTAACATAATATTATGAAGAAAGCATTTATTAGTATTTTGATCTTATGTTCTGCTGTTTCTGCCATAGCACAGCAGTATGAAACAGCCGTAGCACCATTGAAAGGTGAAAAATGGTGGGGTGGTTTGGTTGCGCTGGGTAGCCACATGCCTTTTACTTCAACAACAGAATGGTACGATTTGAGTAAAAAGAACCTGAACAACCAGATTGTTCCGCTGATATTATCTTCCGAGGGCCGTTATATCTGGAGCGAACAGCCTTTCCGCTTCCGATTGCAAAATGACACACTACTTCTCAGTTCTGATTATGAAAAACTAAATGCTGTTTCTGCCGGAAAGACACTAAAGGATGCTTATCTGAGTGCTTCGGCTCAACACTTTCCACCTTCCCAGAAAATACCGGAAGAAATATTCTTCTCCAAACCGCAGTATAATACATGGATTGAGTTGATGTACAACCAGAATCAGATTGACATAGAAAAATATGCCCAAGATATATTGGCTAATGACTTTCCGACAGGTATCTTTATGATAGATGATAACTGGCAGAAATATTATGGTAATTTTGAATTTAAGCCAGATAAGTTTCCGGATGCAGCAGGAATGATCGACCGTCTGCATAAACAGGGATTCAAGGTAATGTTATGGATAGCTCCCTTTGTTTCTGCAGATAGTCCCGAGTATCGTTTGTTGGCAAAAAAAGGGTATTTGGTAAAGGAAAAAGACGGTATCACACCGGCTATGATACATTGGTGGAATGGCGTAAGTGCTTGTTATGATATGACAAATCCGGAGGCAGCTTCTTATCTGGAAGAACAGTTGCTTACTGCCCAAAGAAAATACGGAATTGACGGTTATAAATTTGATGCAGGTGATGTAAACCATTTTACAGGCGAATATGCCTTTCATGATCCGACTGCCAATGCATGTACTTTTTCTCAAAAGTGGGCAGAACTAGGATTAAAGTTTCCGTATAATGAATTCCGTACTTCATTCAAGTTGGGTGGTCAAGCAATTGTACAACGTTTGGGTGATAAATCTTATTCCTGGCAAGCTTCCTCGTTGTTAATTCCTGATATGATAGCGGCTGGCTTATTAGGGCATGCTTATACCTGTCCTGATATGATCGGTGGTGGAGAGTTCGGTTCATTTTTGAATATTGATACCGATAAATTCGATCAGGAATTGATTGTGCGTTCTTGTCAGATTCATGCATTCATGCCAATGATGCAGTTCTCAGTAGCTCCCTGGCGCATTCTTGACAAGAGACATTTGGATATATGTCGTAAATTTGCTCAATTCCATGAACAGATGGGAAGTTATATTTTGCAAGTAGCTATACATGCTTCTCAGACAGGCGAACCCATTGTGCAACATCTGGAATATGCATTTCCGCATCAGGGATTTGCCGATTGTCATGATCAGTTCATGTTAGGCGATAAATATATGGTAGCTCCTATGATAACAAAAGGAACTCATAGGACTGTAAAACTACCTAAGGGTGAATGGCGTGATGATATGGGTAAAAAGTTCAAAGGTCCGAAAACATTTGAAATAGAAGTTCCATTAGAACGTCTGCCTTATTTCGAACGTATTAAATAATACATTTTTATGTGCATTCACCGAAATGTCCCCACTAAGTAATACAAGCGATATGATTGTTAGCGGATTCAACTTAATGGGGGCACTTCAATAAAACAAACTATCTTTTCCATCCGATTCATTGATTTATGTCAACTGATTTTGTATTTTTGCAAATATTATCAATTACTACTTATCAGAACACGTTATGGATCTATTAAAAGAAACAGTAGATGCTGTTGTAAATTCCCGATTTCCGGAAATGAGTAAAGAGGGGCGCGAACTGTTGGCAGAAGTCCTGATACGCAGAGAAAGTAATAAGGGAGAAATTGTGCTAAATGAAGGGCAGGTTTCGCATGATTTAATCTTCGTCGGAAAAGGGATGCTTCGCCAGTTCTATTACAAAAACGGAAAAGATGTTACTGAGCATTTTTCATACGAAGGCTGCATCGTAATGTGTATTGAGAGTCTGCTTAAACAAGAACCAACCCGGCTGATAGTAGAGGCGCTGGAACAATCCACCCTCTTCCTCTTTCCCTACAATGCGTTGCAAAGATTGGTAGAAACATCACCGGAAATCAATATGTTCTATCGAAAGATACTGGAATATTCTCTTATCGTTTCACAGGTAAAGGCAGATTCTTGGCGCTTTGAAACAGCACATGAACGTTATAACCTGTTACTCAAGCATCATCCGGAAATTATCAAACGGGCACCACTATCACACATAGCCTCCTATTTGTTGATGACACCCGAAACACTAAGCCGGGTCCGGTCGGGAGTATTATAAAAATCCTCCCTCAACTTCGTCTATACTCTTTGGGAGACATCCCAACATAGTGCTTAAAGTATTTGCCAAAGAAAGACTGATTGGCAAAATGAAGATATTCGGCTATCTCCTGCACACTCATTTCAGAGGATTTAAGTAAAGCGCGTGCTTCAAGAATCACAAAATTATCAATCCATTCACCTGCCGTTTTGCCACTCACTTCTTTCACTACTCCGGAAAGATGTTTAGGAGTAAGACACAATTTATTGGCATAAAATATTACAGAACGTTCCATTTTGTAACAAGCAGACACTTCACGCATAAATTTCTCAAAGAGTTCTTCCTTACGCGTCTTGGGACGAATCTCATCAACAGGCATATGTTTGCGACAAAAGTTATAAACATCATAAAACATAGCCGAAAGGATACCTTTGGCTATCTCCTTACGGAATGCATTATCTTTCATTTTCACTTTCTTCCACAAGAAAGAGTGATATTCCAACATGCAATCCTGCTCGGTTTTACTCAAAGGTATACAGGGATGCTCTTTGATATAAAACATAAAAGAAAGCAACTCTTTCATCTGCGTAAAAGTCCGGTCTATAAACTGAGGAGAAACAGCGATATAAATAGCACTGAAATCGTCGCTGACACCCAAGCTTTGGATTATCTGGTCAGGAAGAGTCATCAGCAAAGTTCCGGCAGTTACTTCAAACTCTCTCAGATTAACTCCTACCTTTCCCGACCCGGTAAGGCAAACGGCTATCACAGCAGCATTAATACGGTTAGGAAACTCATCCATAGGAACATCCGAAACATCATCGAATATGGCAAAATCATTGTCTATAAAATCTATCCTCCGTAATCCCTGTACAGAGGCTATATTCACTTGTGGAATTACTTCATTCTCCATTTTATCGTATCTTTTTCGCAAATATATATATTATTTCCATTTATAATAACCTATATCTCAAATAAAGCGAAAAATAGAACAATTATAAATCAAAAAAATGCCATACGTTTTATTTCGCATGGCATTCATTCTGCATTTACAGACAAGTACAATCAGTTCATAATCTTAATACCGATAAAATAAGTTCTGGGCTGTGTAGGACCATAGAAATAACCCGAATCACGAAATTCTCCTTTATCAAGATCTTTCTGAAAACTATTGAATATGTTTTGTACACCACCATTCAGTTGCAGTTTGATATGATCGTGTAGTATAAAAGTATAGTTCAGTTTCAGATTAAGATCGAAAAATTGAGGAGTATGTTCCATACGATCTTCGGGGATATAACCCGCCATATGGGGTACAATCATCTTTCCGGTATAGGTACCCGACAGAGAAAAATCAAAGTGTTCCGTAGGTGCAGAGGTAAAAGTAAAGTATCCGTAATAATCGGGAGTACGGGGCATACGCCGGGTAGTCAGTGCAGGTATCCCCTCTTCTTCTACTGCGTCACGCCATACCACATCATGAGTATAACGACTACGTTGCGCTGTAAAGCCTAACTGGAATTGAACTTCACGCCCATGAGCAATCTTCGCATCAAGATTTGCGCCATAAACACGTGCACCATGAGCATTACGACGTTCTTTTATCATATCTCCGTTTTCATCTTCACCAATATTCACCAATGTAAACACATGACGCAGATCGGTGTAGAAACCTTCTAACAATATATTTGCCTGCCAATGTCCAATAGGCAATGTCCAGTCCACAGAGCCGCTGTAACTATTAGAACGTTCCTCACGCAAATTGTCTGCCAGCTTAATCTGAATACCTTCACCTCCTACGGCTGTCACATGAAGATCTTCGTCATAAGCCTGTGGAGCACGAAAACCGGTAGAATATGTGAGGCGTGCCTGAAGATTATCCATCGGCTTATAAAGCAGATTGACACGAGGACTGAAAATCAGTTTATCAATCAGGTTGTGCTTATCCATACGCAAACCAACGAGCATCGTGAGCTGTCTCATACGCCACTCGTTCTGAACAAAAGTACCGGCTATGCGTACATTTTGTTTCATGTCACGGTGATACCCGGTCATGACATCATGCAAGGCATTATCCTGATATTCAAAACCACCGGTAAAAGTGGCCGGAGCAAAAAGGCAATTATTCATCTGCCCCACATACATGCCACCCAGTACCCAGGTAAGATCATCTGTTTTACCATACGCTTTGAGATTCTTCTGAGCACCATAATAGCTGTTACGATCCGTATGCTGGATAGAACCGTATAAAGACATTTTATGTTTTGCTTCATTCCAATAGTGATCATAGCTCAATCCGCCACTATTAATAATATGTTTAGTCTGCTCAGTTATATCGGTTTCATGTGGTTGAAGGTTAAATTTGTTTCCGCCACGGCGAAACTCATTGGTAGTGTGATATTCAATATTGATACGGCTATTGTATGAAGGACGATAGTAAGCACGGAGTCCAAAGGTATTCATATTCAGTTTGCCCAATTCGGAAAAGCCGTCACCATCGGCATCATAAGGGTTGCGGTTACGATACGTCTCGTACAAAGCAATGCCATACGTATTATCTTTGGCAACGAGCGAAACATTCCCACCCATATATTGTTCCCAAGATTTACCATTCATATTTGACATCATGCTGGATACCTGAAAAGAATTACTGACTGGATCTTTCGTAATAATATTGATAGTACCTCCTACGGCATTAGCACCAAATAAAGCAGATCCACCACCACGCACTATCTCTACACGTTCTACCATATTCACCGGAATCTGTTCCAGCCCGTATACCCCGGAAAGGGCACTAATAACCGGACGGCTATTTATCAGGATCTGGGAGTACGGACCTTCCAAACCATTGATACGTACCTGTGGGAAGCCACAATTCTGACAGTTATTCTCTACACGAAGCCCCGACTGATAATTTAGTGACTTAGCAAGATCGGTAGAGTTTACCGTTTCAAATAGCTTTGCACTCATCACATTAACTACCACAGGAGCTTCCCGGCGGCTAACCTCATTACGATTGGCAGAAACCACTACTTCATCAGTCATGAAGCTCTCTTCCTCCAATTGGAAATGAAGAACAGCCGTAAAGTCTTTACTCACTGTCACTGTCTTCTCCTGGTTTTTATAGCCCATGGCTTGTACCCGCAGCGTATATTTACCCGGAGCAAGGTTACGAAACTCAAACTGCCCCTCATCATTAGAAACAGCACCGGACGTACGGAGCTTTTCGGGAACAGCACCATCATTATAACTAACCACACGTACAGTGGCATATGGAACATTCTCTTCGGTTCCTTTCACAATAACGTGACCGGAAATCATATTGCCCTCCTTGATAGGATTGACGGCATAAGTAATCATGCTCAGGCATAGAAGCATAAGCAGGATGATATTTTTTTTTCATTCTGAAATTACAATATTATATATAATGAATAAAGAAAAAAAGAATAATAATTTAATAATCAACAACAAGGATACACTGAACGTATCTTCTACAGCAAACTATTAAATTATCATTTTCAAGCCCGGATTGCAGGCGGTGCACGAAGAGAAAGTACCCGCAAATGCATTCCTGACACAACAGGAATCTCCGGCTGTACTCCCACGTAGAAAAGTAACGGACGTACAGGATCTATTACATTGACCGGTATATCAGCTTCCAGCGAATGGAAAGAAGACAAGCGGTTAATTACAACAATCTCGGTTTTAGAGTGGGTATGTTTGCCATGACTGGGGTGAGAGTGAACTATCATGACACCATTGACGTAGTGTACATGGGTAAACATCGTAATGCCTGCCTGATACACGGTAAATAGCGTCAGCAACAGAAGATGATAGAACTCTTTTTATACGTCTCACCTGTTATAGTCTCTTTATTTTAAAATTGAGGTGCAAAGTTAAGCATTATCTCAAAGATTTTTAAATAAAAAGAGGATGTATTTAACAAATCACCTACAAATAGGTACAAAGTTTTTCGAGATACTTCTTATCCGTTTCATCAAAAGTGCTCAGCTGCTCACTATCAATATCGAGCACGCCCCACACCTCGCCGTCTTTTAGCAACGGCACTACAATTTCCGAACGAGACAGAGAGCTACAGGCTATATGTCCCGGAAAAGCATCTACATCAGGTACAATCAGTGTCTGCTTCTCCTGCCAGGCAGTACCACAAACCCCTCTCCCCTTACGAATGCGTGTACAAGCAATAGGTCCCTGAAAAGGAGCAAGCACCAACTCATTCTCCTTCACCAGATAAAACCCAACCCAGAAGAAGTGAAATGCCTCCTTCAAAGCAGCAGTAACATTAGCCAAGTTGGCTATTAAATCGGTCTCTCCTTCAACAAGAGACTTTATTTGTGGCAACAAAGAAGAATATTGCTCTTCTTTACTACCGGATATAAGAATTAAATTTTCAGACACAACAAGAATAATTAGTGATTAGTGATAAGTGATTAGTGATTAGTGATTAGTGAATAGTGAATAGTGATTAACAACTACACTATAGTCCGCATGGAACTAATCACTTACCACTAATCACTTACCACTATTTAAACAGTTTTTTATAATCTCTCTCTGCAGCCGGCACCGTCCAATCTTCTGGAATAAACTTCCACTGATTCAAAGCACGAGGATCGAGCGTACCTTTCTTCTCAATGTAATTCATCAGATAGTAGCGTAAATCTTTATCTGTGGAAAAGATAATACGGTCTTTCAACTCATTCTGAGGGATACCTGCACCTTTTGTCAGCAGTTCACCTCCCCCATTGCCACGATAAGAGTTGAGAGCAACCTTATAAATCTTATCCGTGCTGAAAGGAGTACCGTCTGCCATACTGATAATCGTCACTTTTTCCCCTTGGGGTTTCGTAACATCTACTGTATAAATGATGCCCGCAGCAGAATCAAAATTAAAGCTGAAGTTCTGAAACGAAGCACGATCTTCTGCTCCTTCACGACGTTTCTTCTTAAACCACAACAGATGATCATTGGGAGATTTCATCTGATTAGTCCACATATAATAAGAAGCTTCAAGAACGTCTTTTATCTCCCTGCCGGAAAGTGTCATCACATAAAGCATATTCTCATACTTATATAAATTGAACATATCGCTGACATGAATATCACCTTTTTTAATCTCGGCATCAAATGACAGCGGAGCAGTAAAAGAAATATCAGCACCGGATATATCAAGTTGCAGGGAATGAATAAAATCAATAAAAGCCGAAGGACCAAAATAGGCCGGACGGGTAGATATATCTTCAGTAAAAGTACCTATCTTTTTTGATACAAACTGCTCTACTGCATTATACTGAGGAGCAAATTCTTTTATAAAATCCTCACTGATACCATAGTCCTCTGTGGGAGTAAGCACTCCTTCAATCTGCTTGCTCTGCACTTTTCCATCTTTCAGTTTTACCGTCACATCCACACTGGAAACTACAATTCCATTACTGGCCGGATCAATAACCAACACAGAATCACCCGCAACATTCATAATCTTTTTACACTCACGGGCATGATCATGCCCCATCAGTACAATATCAAAACCGGAAACATTTTTTGCCACATTCAGTGATGCATTCTCATTATATTTACCAGACATACGAAAAGCATCCTGCCCGGCATGGAAAAGCCCGACTACAATATCCGGATTCTCTTTCTCACGGATAATCTTCATCCATTTCTGTGCCGTTTGCTCCATATCATCGAAGCGAAGTCCCTGCCACAAATTTTCAGAAAGCCATGCAGGAATAGCAGGAGTAATCATGCCCAATACTACTATTTTAACTCCGTCCCGTTCTAATACTTTATAAGGTTTCAGATGAGTTTCACCAGTGGCAGTATCAATAATGTTTGCACCAAGCACAGGAAAATTGCATTCGCCAATCCAACGATCAAAAACGCCGCGACCGGTTTCTACATCATGATTTCCCATGTTACCGGCATCATACTTCATATAGTTCATCATCTCGGCACAGAGATGAGGAGAAACCGTATCTATATAATTATAATAATAAGCGGTAGGCTGGCCTTGCAATATATCACCGTTATCAAGCAGAATAAGATTATCTTTGTAAGTCTCACGCTCCTTCTGCACCAATGCATAAATACGTGCCAGACTTCCTCCCCATTCTTTTTGGGTAATGAAATTATAGGGATAATAATTACCATGTACATCACTGGTCTGTACAATTTTCAATTTCACCTCACGCTCTTGTGCCGGCAACGCCAACATAAAGCATAACAGCAAGGTATAAATAGAAACAATTCTTTTCATAAGATTATAATGTTATAGGGTTATAATGTTATAGAGTTATAATGTTATAGGGTTATAGGGTTATAATGTTATAGAGTTATAAAGTTATAATGTTATAATTACGATATTGGCGTTATTGATTTTAAAAGAGTTATGTGGTCATCACATTATATAACTCTTTATAACCCTATAACCCTATAACTTCTCCCTATAACTTCTCCCTATGTGACCGGCATTGAAAATACAAAACGGGCTCCTTCGGTATAGTCCGGATCCACCCATATCTCACCACCCCATTTCTCAACAGTAAGTTTACAGATGGACAATCCCAATCCTGTCCCTTGTGCATATTCGTCTAATTTTTCAAAGCGTTCAAATACTAACTTTTGTTTCTCCTTTGGAATGCCGCAACCAGTATCAGTCACAGAGAAAAAGGCTAACTTCCGCCCTTTATCCACCGAAAAGTCCAAAGTAATAACACCATCTTGTGTAAATTTAGCAGAATTGGAAAGCAGATTAATAATAACTTGCTGCAACCGCTGTACGTCCGTATTGATTACAAAATCCTCATACTTACTGGTGAACACAAACTTATTATTGGATTTACGGGAAAAATTTACTGAAGTCAATACCTGCCGGCACAACTGAACTACATCACAAGGTTCTTTCGTCATCTTCACCCTGTCTGCATCGAGCCGGGAGAGATCAAGTATATCATTTATTAATCGAAGCAACAGGTCTGAATTGGATTTAATAATTTCCGAATACCCCTTTCTATCTTCGTCAGAACTTCCTTCGGCGGTCAACACATCCGAAAAGCCCACAATAGCATTCAGCGGAGTACGTATCTCATGGCTCATATTGGCCAAGAAGGCACTCTTCAGCCGATTGGATTCTTCGGCACGATCTTTGGCTTCACGCAAATCTACTTCCGATCTTTGCAAGTCGTCCTTCAAACGCTTTGTTCTGAAATAGAAAAAGAGTGAAATGATCAGTCCTCCTGCCAATATTACAAATATGCTGATTGCCGCCCATATCTGATACATATATTCCTGATAGAATGATACAGGCTTGCCAACAATTTCCACATGAAAAGGCAAAGATTTTGTATCCAGTTTCAATTCTTTCACTTTTTTATAGTCAAGCACAGCCTTGCTGCCTACTATCTCTACATGACTGACTGTATCTTTCGGATTGTCAAGCAAACGAATGGCTTCACGAGCCATTTCGCGACCAAAAGAACGGTATGCAGGAATTACCCCGCCTACAGCCCAATAACCCAGTCCAATGGAAGCCGGAGTAAAAGCAGGTACTGTGGGATTAGCCTCCATCATCATATAAGTGGCATTACGCATAAAATAGCTCTCATTCATATCCACACGCCAGGTACCCACCATGACCGCCGTGTTTTCGGGTAACTTCTGAAACTGATCCAGTATCGTATAAATTGTATTGGAACGCCCGTCCAACAATATCAAATCCATCTCCGGGAACTTCTTCATTTTTTCTCTCACAAGTGCCTGCATGGCAACTCCCCCATACGTATTATCGGATATGAAAGCGATATGACGTGTATCGGGATAGAAGTGTTTAAGTAATTGAATATTAGCCTCAATGTCATATTCGTAAACAAAGCCCGCCTTCACTTTGTGGTGTCCGAGATCATCAGAAAAGAAATCTACAGACTCCGGCATCCATTCTTTCAGGTTGATTGTATCTTCCGGCAAAATCACTGCATTACGGCTGGTCAAACTGCACATAGCCGGTATTTGTGCCACCAATGAGTCTTCCTGTGATAAATAAGACGCCCATGCCTCCTGCCCCAATAAGATAATAAGCTCCGGCCGTTGAGTACCCGTATATTTAGAAAGTATCTGATGCATCATTCCCTTCCACTGAGGAGCCTCCGAGAAACTTTTGCAGTTCATATTCTCAATCTCAATATTGTACTTACCACCGCATCTTGTATATTCATCCATGAAATCGGAGATGGTTACCGAAGTCTGATGAGCGGCCGGATTATAAGAGCAAATAATCAGAATAGACCGGGTATCCTGAGCTGCATAGCCCGCCACTGGCCAAAGAAAAACAATGGGAAGGAGGAAGGAAAAGACATATCGGATATATGGCAACATATTTATATATACGCGTTTTTTTGTTGCCGCAAATATACTAAAAGTTGGCAATTAATAGGAGATTAATATGTACATTTGTCAACGAATCATTATAAAAACATTTATGGAATTATTTCACAAGATGATTTCTGCTGCTTTGAATATATCAGAGAAGCAGGTCAATAACACTTTGAATCTACTAAAAGACGGCGCTACCATTCCTTTTATCAGCCGTTATCGTAAAGAAGCTACAGGAGGCCTGGATGAGGTACAAGTAGAAAACATAAAAAACCAGTACGACAAACTCTGTGAGATAGTCAAGCGTAAAGAAACCATTCTCACCACTATCAACGAACAGAGTAAACTGACTGCCGAACTGCAAAAACGTATTGAAAGCACCTGGGATACTACTGAATTGGAAGACATCTACCTCCCCTATAAGCCCAAACGTAAAACCAGAGCGGAAGTCGCTCGCCAAAAAGGGCTTGAACCCCTTGCAATGGTATTGATGCTACAACGCGAAAATAATCTTGATGTTAAAGCTGCCACCTTTGTAAAAGGAGACGTGAAAGATGTGGAAGATGCTCTGAAAGGTGCGCGCGATATTATAGCCGAACAGGTTAATGAAGACGAACGTGCCCGTAATGCCATACGTAACCAATTCAATCGTCAGGCTATAATCAGTGCCAAAGTGGTGAAAGGTAAAGAAGAGGAAGCTGCAAAATACCGCGACTACTTTGATTTTTCCGAACCATTAAAGCGTTGCACTTCGCATCGATTATTAGCCATCCGCCGTGCCGAAGCAGAAGGTTTGCTAAAGGTATCTATTACCCCGGATGACGAGGAATGCATCGAGAGGCTCGAACGCCAGTTCGTTCGTAGCAATAACGAATGCGCCCGACAAGTAGCAGAAGCGGTACAAGACTCTTACAAACGACTACTAAAGCCCTCTATCGAAACCGAATTTGCCACTATGACAAAGGAGAAAGCCGACGAAGAAGCGATCCGTGTATTTGCCGAGAATCTTCGCCAATTGCTCCTTGCCCCGCCATTGGGGCAGAAACGGGTATTGGGTATAGATCCCGGATTCCGTACAGGATGTAAGGTAGTATGTATGGATGCACAGGGCAATCTGCTGCATAATGAAAATATCTATCCTCATCCACCGGTAGATAAGAAGAAAGAGGCCGCAGCCAAGCTACGTAAAATGGTAGAAGCCTATCAAATAGATGCCATCGCCATCGGAAACGGTACAGCCAGCCGGGAAACGGAATTCTTTGTTACCACCCAGCAATTCGACCGTCCCTTACAGGTATTTGTTGTCAGTGAGCAAGGTGCTTCCATCTATTCAGCTTCTAAAATAGCCCGTGATGAGTTCCCCGAATATGACGTAACCGTACGTGGTGCCGTTTCAATAGGACGCCGATTAATGGATCCGCTTGCCGAACTGGTAAAAATTGATCCGAAATCCATCGGTGTGGGACAGTATCAGCACGATGTAGACCAAACCAAACTAAAAAAGGCACTTGATCAGACAGTAGAGAATTGCGTAAACCTGGTAGGCGTTAACCTCAATACAGCCAGTAGTCATCTGTTGACCTATATCTCCGGATTAGGACCACAGTTGGCACAAAATATAGTAAACTATCGTGCCGAAAACGGTGCTTTCGATTCACGTAAAGCATTAATGAAAGTTCCCCGCATGGGTGCAAAAGCATTTGAGCAATGTGCCGGCTTCCTTCGTATTCCACAAGCCAAGAATCCTTTGGACAATACAGCCGTACATCCCGAAAGTTATTGCATCGTAGAGCAAATGGCTAAAGATATGAAATGTAGTGTTGCTGAATTGATTACTAATAAAGAGTTACGTAGCAAAATCAATGTATCAGCTTACGTCACTCCAACAGTGGGTATGCCTACTCTACAAGACATCATGCAGGAGCTTGAAAAGCCGGGACGTGATCCACGCCAGACGATCAAAGCTTTTGAATTTGATAAGAATGTACGTACCATCAATGACCTCCGTGAAGGAATGATACTTCCGGGAATCGTTGGTAATATTACCAACTTTGGCGCCTTTGTAGATATAGGTATCAAAGAGAACGGACTGGTGCACCTCTCGCAATTAGCCGAACGTTTCATTTCCGATCCCACCGAAGTAGTATCTATCCATCAGCAAGTTATGGTGAAAGTTATGAGCGTAGATAATGAACGAAAACGCATACAATTAACGATGATTGGTGTAGAGCAAAGCTAACGCAAATATCTTGATTATCTTAAAACAAAAATCGCCCGATTCACTCCTAAGAATGAACCGGGCGATCTCTTATTTATATCTATTTGTCCGCTAAGCCATCATAGCCTGTCCGCCAAATACACCAGCCAAGCACTTGCCACAGCTATAACCACTTTCAAAATCGTATTCCAAATCGTCTTTTTCATTTTCCTCTCTCATTTTAATTTAATAGGGTATCAAGTGCCGCGCAGCCAACTTTCAACTCTCAACTTTCAATTTTCAACTAAATAGAAGGGTCTTCACCCTCACCGCCTGGGTTTCCCCCGTCGGTCATGCTCTTCAGCAAATCAGCATGCACAAACTGTACACCTTGCAACAGGGCACGTGTGGTACCAATAGCTGCCGGGCGAGTATACTCAGCCGTAAACTGGCATTTCAAAGCTGTTATCTGATTCGGATTTACCTTATCGGCACTCTCTACTCCCCTGCCCTGCGTACGGGCTTTCATTGTAAACGTACCCAAGCCATCCAGGCGTACCGTACGGCTGTTCAGAAGTTGTTCCCGCATTGCAGACATCAGGTTACGTACCACATTCTGCACATCACCCGGCGTAAGGGATGATTTCTCCGCTATTACCTCAGCCAATTGCTGAGTAGTTACTGTTGTTCCGGTTTTAACCAGATTGAGATGCCATAATTTAGCTCCCGCCTTGTTGGCCATCGGAGATTGCACCGCTCTGTAAAATAAAGGCATAATTACCTCCTCTTTTTAATGTTACTAATCGTTTTTTTCATTCACACGTTTCGTTGATCAACATTGCAAAGATGAGGGTTTATTATCGGATGACAAACGAAAAAGAGGGAGGTAAAGCTGTTTCTCTCAGAAAAGTTATAAATCACTAATAACGAAGTATTTCCTTTTTCAATATCGTTTAATAAAAATATATGCTTATATTTGTTCCGTAATACTCAGTACGGAACTGTACATTACGGAACTATAAATTACTTAATTATATGAAATTCTATAATAGAGAAAACGAACTGGAAAAGTTGAGTCATATTCAAGCAACTTCCCACTCACATGCTCAGATGACAATTATTACCGGTCGTCGTCGTATTGGTAAAACTCAGCTACTACTTCAGGCCACTCACAATCAACCCACTTTATATTTTTTTGTAGCTCGCAAAGCAGAAGCAGATCTTATACATGACTTTCAGGAGATAACTACTCAGACATTAGGTATTCCAATATATGGCAACATGACTTCTTTTGCTGAATTATTCCGTTTTTTGATGGAATACTCTGCACAGCATCCTTTCAATCTCATTATTGATGAATTTCAGGAGTTTTTCAATATAAATTCTTCCATATATAGTGAAATGCAACATTACTGGGATATAAATAAAGACAGAAGTCATATCAACCTTTTATTGAGCGGGTCTATATATTCACTAATGCACAAAATCTTTGAAAATAATAAAGAGCCGCTATTTGGTCGGGCCACTGCTAAAATACACCTAAAGCCATTTCGTACAAATGTTTTAAAGGAAATATTATCCGATTATTTTCCTCAATACAATTCGGAAGATTTATTAGCCCTTTATGCTTTTACAGGTGGTGTTGCCAAATATGTTCAGTTATTCATGGATAATGGAGCTTATACCAAGTCTAAAATGCTTGACTTTATGATAAAAGAAGACTCTCTGTTTATACCCGAAGAAAAATGCTTTAATAGAAGAGTTTGGCAAGGACTATGCAGTCTATTTTTCTATACTTGCAGCTATTGCAAGAGGAGAAAATACTCGTGCAAAAATAGAAGTTGTCATCGAAAAGGAACTTGGAGGTTACCTTAGCCGTTTAGAAAAAGATTTCAATCTGATAGAAAAAACGATTCCAATCCTGGCTAAAGTAGAAACTAAAAATGTTCGTTATCGCTTAACCGATAACTTTCTAACTTTTTGGTTTAGGTTTATTTTTAAGTATAATTACCTGATCGAAATAGGTTCATACAAGCAATTAAGAAATATCATAGAGCGGGATTATGAAACATTTAGCGGATTAGCATTAGAAAAATACTTCCGTACGCTTTTTATAGAACAAGAAAACTATACACGAATTGGTGGATTCTGGGATCGAAGGGGTGAGAATGAAATAGATCTCATTGCCATTAATGAATTTGATAAGACCGCGAACATTGTTGAGATCAAGCGTCAGAAAAAAAATATAGATATGGAACGTTTGCGCGAAAAAGGTATTGTTTTTAAAACAACTGCGGGGCTTAATGATTATCAGATTATCTATCAGGGATTATCAATGGAAGATATGTAAATAGAAATATTTCTTCATAAACAGAATATAAAGTATGCTCAACATGAGTATACTCCCCCAAAGATACCAGTAACCATACGCCTGGAAATAGAAATAACCCACTATTACCAATGTTTGTATCACCATATATACAAAAGAAACGACCACATGGGGTACTTTTAGCTCATTTGCCATAATCTGATACAGATGTTTCCGATGCGGCAATCCTATATTCTCATGAAGCATCAGACGATGAATAATGGTAAGTACACTATCTACTCCATACACAACTAACAGTACAATCCAACTGAAATCCTCCGTCTTGATTATCAGCTTACCGATAAGAAACAAAACGATAAATGCTATACTTACAGAACCTACGTCACCGGCAAAACACTTTGCACGCTTTCGGAAATTGAAGAAATTAAAGACCAGTACGGAACAAAGAACAGTAACAATCAATTCTTGTTCCACAAAAGAAACAATCTCTCTGTTTATATAGGCAAGAGCC
>BAJA01000026.1 GCA_000613465.1 Bacteroides nordii WAL 11050 = JCM 12987 | reverse complement strand
AACTAATAATTAAAAACAGACAGGTATGAAGAAATTTACTTGCGTGCAAGACATAGGTGATTTAAAATCAGCCCTTGCCGAAGCATTTGAAATAAAAAAAGACCGCTTCAAATATGTAGAACTGGGAAGAAACAAAACATTAATGATGATTTTCTTCAATTCCAGTCTGCGAACCCGTCTTAGTACACAAAAGGCGGCACTGAATCTGGGCATGAATGTAATGGTTCTCGATATCAACCAGGGAGCCTGGAAACTGGAAACAGAACGTGGTGTCATTATGGATGGTGATAAACCGGAGCATATTTTAGAAGCAATCCCGGTTATGGGCTGCTACTGCGACATTATAGGAGTACGGTCGTTTGCCCGCTTCGAGAATCGCGATTACGACTATGAAGAAGTGATTATCAACCAGTTTATCAAATATTCGGGACGTCCTGTATTCTCAATGGAGGCAGCTACACGCCATCCGCTGCAAAGTTTTGCCGATCTGATCACAATTGAAGAATATAAGAAAAAGCCTCGCCCGAAAGTAGTTATGACATGGGCTCCGCATCCACGCCCATTGCCACAGGCTGTACCCAACTCATTTGCAGAATGGATGAACGCAACTGATTATGATTTCGTAATCACTCACCCCGAAGGTTATGAACTTGATCCTAAGTTTGTAGGGCATGCCAAAGTAGAATATGACCAAATGAAAGCTTTCGAAGGAGCAGATTTCATCTATGCCAAGAACTGGGCTGGTTATACAGGTGATAATTATGGTCAAATATTAAGTACCGACCGTAACTGGACAGTTAGTGACCGCCAAATGGCAGTTACAAACAATGCATATTTTATGCACTGCCTGCCTGTACGCCGAAATATGATTGTAACAGATGATGTAATTGAAAGCCCTCAGTCTATCGTTATTCCGGAAGCAGCCAACCGTGAAATCTCAGCAACGGTAGTGTTGAAAAGATTACTTGAAGGATTGGAATAATTCCAGACCTAAAAACAACGCTTTTGGTGCAAAACACTTAAACGAGGAAGGAACAAACGGAGTTATAAGACACTGTAATACGAGCCTTCCTCTATTTTTATAAACTACTCCTATCTCCCTCCTATCGGCAACCTGACATCAAATCTCGCCCCTTCTCCGGGCTTCGACCTAACGCAAATTTCGCCATAAAAATGCTCTACGATAGTTTTGCAAATAGCAAGACCTAACCCTGTGCCTTGTACAAAAGAGTCTCCTTTATAAAAACGCTCGAAGATATGCTCGAGTACCTCTTCAGACATTCCATTTCCGGTATCTTCAACAAACAACTCTACCATATCTTCTCCTGTCCGTCGATATCCGATCTGGATACTCCCCACAGGAGTAAACTTCACTGCATTATTTATCAGATTATTCACTACTTGTCCCAAGCGTGCCGAGTCAGCTGTTATCTCCGTATCCTCTTCGGGTAAGTCCACTATTAGTTCTACACCAGATTTCATATTCATCTGTTGCATGCGGGCTATATCAGCGAACATTGCATTTAATGAGAAAGTATAAATATTAAACTCCATTGTGTTCGATTCTATTTTTGACAAATCCAAAATATCTGAAATCAGAAGCATCAGCAACCGCCCGTTTTTATCGATAAGTGCTGCATACTCCTCTACTTCTTCCGGGGTCATCTCAGCCTGCTCACTGACAAGCAAAGTCGAAAACCCTACAATAGCATTGAGCGGAGTGCGAATCTCGTGACTCATATTAGCTAAAAAAGCACTTTTCAACTGATCGCTACGTTGTGCCTTACGAAGAGCATCATTCAGCGTATCTTCAATATCTTTATGACGTTGCGTACTCATACAAATACCCACAATGCGGAATGGAAGATCCGAAAGTTGCCCTACATACGTTGATTGCCCTTCAAACCACTCCCAGCTCCCATCACCCCGATGTAGTCGGAAAGGTACAGGGGCTTCATACAAATTTCCAGTCAGTTGTCCCCCAAGAGCTTCAAAAAGTTCTTTCCGGTCATCAGGATGTACCAGATCAGCATACTGCTCCATAGTTAGCGTATAGTCTTTTGTAGGAATACCCAGATAATCAAAATAGCGAGGATCAATCACCATCAGATTTCGTTCCATATCAAATGACCAGGAAAAAATCTGTGTTTTACTCAAGGCAATATTCAATACATGCCGTTGGGTTCGTTCTTCGAGAACATTGCGCAAATAAAAAACAATTTTCACCAAGCGGCCTTTATCATAAACCCCTACAATTCCCCCTTGTATCAAAAAACTAATATTTGCATGAGGCTCACGAATAAAGCTATTTGTAGAGAATGAAATAGTATGTTGTCCTTGTACTATTTTTTCCAGGAAATGAGGTAATAGATTCACTTTGTCCTGGACCAACTCGATGATATCGGTTATCGGTTTGCCCGCTATCCGGCCCATATCCAGTTGCAGTTCTTCCAACAATAGATTATTCATCCGTTCTATCCTCCCTTCCGGACTGAGAATAAGGATGCTTAGCGGCCATACATCAAACAACTGCCTACTGACGGCATCGCCTACCCGTATCTCTTTAATCACCCGGTGACATACATATAAACGCCATAATGCTATACACAAAAGAACAATAACAATAAATAATGCTGTAACAATTATGAACAGAGCACTATTCTCCCCTACCAGAAAAGGTAAAAAGGCAGGCAAGTAACGTACCTTAAACCGATATTTATTCATACAATAACCTGAGTTGTGTCTGAATACAAAGGTCGTGTTAATCCCGTACCCTAACAACAAATCAAGATGGAAACGATATTCCATTATTCTTATATTATATTCCATTCTGTACAGATTGACCACTTTTAACAGATAGTAAACACACACCAAACAGAATTAACAAGTTATTAACTTAAATAGAGGTCAATATCATGACTTTTGCAACCAAAATAGAGATTTCAGCGTTTAGCAAACAAAAACATGCTTACTCCAGAACTACATATATCTACCGATTTTATCGCCAATGACCATATTGGCAGTGAAACGTTACGGGCATATTGCGCTGAACTCAAAAAGACTAAAGTCGTTATTTTCGCCCTTTGCGTTCAGGGACGCCTCAAAGCAATGATCAATCTGGTACACTATAATATCGGAGCAGGCACAATGATAGCTATTCCTTCGGAAAGTTTTATTCAAATATTAAAAACATCGGACGATATACAGATGCATGTCATTCTATTTTCGCTACCATTCGTTCACGAAACCAATTTAGATAAATCAATTATTGACACGTTCTACATCATCAATGAACATCCCTTACTTCCCTTACCCGAAAAAATATTCAATATCTATACAGATACTTTCTCACTACTGACACGAATTTGTAAAGACGTACCATTTTTGCTGAGTCGTGCCACACTCAAATCAATACTTGAAGCACTCTTACAGGGATTCACAGAACTCAGTCAACGAAAAGCATTGTTACAAGTAGCACCTGTCAACAGGCATTCCGCCATCTATCGGAAGTTTATCCGGCTTGTACAGGAATATCATACACAGCAACACCAGGTACAGTTCTACGCAACAAAAATGGGTATTAAATCAACAACACTTTGTCATATCGTGAAAAAAAAATCAAATGGGCAAACTGCGATGGAAGTTATTAACAGTATTCTGATTTTAGATGCCCGTACCCTATTACGTACCACTCATACTCCCGTTAAAGATATCGCGCTGAATCTCGGATTCAATAATGCAGCATTCTTCAATAAGTTTTTTAAGAGACACGTAGGATGACACCACAAAAATTTCGCAATGAGAAGAGGTAGTGAAACAACTATTGTAGTTTTAGAATAAGAAAAACCACTGACGGACTCAAATTCTTTCTTGTATAGTTTTGAGTGTATTTCACCACAGAGTAACACGGAGTTTCACAGAGTACTATTTATCTGATGAAACGCGGATTAACACAGACTTCTAAGACCTGCGCAAATATTTGTGCAGGTCTTAGAAGTCTGTGTTTCAATAAAGATTTAAACTCTGTGTTACTCGGTGGTGATTGCTCATTGTCTATTCAGTAATGAAATCGACTAATATACTCAGGAACATATATTAATATCACACATCCCAAGTTTTATTTTACACCAAACTAATGTTATGGAAAAACAATCTTCTTACCATTTCTAATATAAATGCCTCTCTGTGGATTTTTAACCACCCGTCCGGAAAGATCATAAATAACGCCATCTTCATCGGCAACATCATTCAAAGTTTCATTAATACCGGTTGGATTTGAAGAAGTCAGGTTGATATAGAAAAGGTTATTTGAATCCGCTTTAGTTAGTTCATGGGAACCTGCATTAAGTACAGATGTAATGATATTACCAGAAGTACTTACTACTTTGGTGCCATCTATTTTAATATTCGGTGTACTTCCCTCTGCAAATACCAGGGCCAAAATCATTTCTTCTTCTATCGTAAACTTCACAGAAGTAGCACTCTCCAATTTCAAACACCAGGTATAAACCGTACCATTTACAGTTGCTGTACCCTTGTCTTTAGAGTAACTACCGGTTACTGAATAGAATGAGTTTGAAGGCTTTTTATCAGCAGTAAAATAACATGTATAATCACCATCCACAGGAGGTGTAGGAGGAACCGGAGTAGTACCACCACCAGAGGTATCACCAAAAATTCCTACTAAACTGGTGGTATAATTCGTTATCGCTGCTTTCAATGCAGTATTCACGTCAGAAGAAGTATCGTCTACGGCATTATTAAAAGTCCATTCAAAATCACCGTGTTGCATACGCCCTGCACCATACTGTCCGGTAACAATACCAGGCACATCGGTTGCTGCATCGGCTGTATAGGTATACATCTTACTCTTATCCGTATCAAAGTTATTATAAGAAGTACCACCGGACAAAGTTACATAAGAAGCAGGGACAACTTCATCACGAGTTTCTGCTTCGTAGCAGTCAAAACTTGTTGCAGATTGCTTGTGAGTAACAAGTTTGAAATTAGAAGATTTCTCAGCATAAACATTTCCGAAAGCCTTGATCATTCCACCACTTTCTCCGGAGAAAGTTCCATTCTTTACTCCATTAACAATATCTGTTCCCTGCAAAGAAATGAGCATCGGCTTATTAGCATTACGATAATAATTGCTTTCTACAAATACATTCGAACCTGTAGTAGCTCCCACTCCATATTTCGCAATTCCATCAAAATAATTGTTATACACATGTACGGTCATTGTACGTACACGAGGATGCCGTGAATCGGAATGGTCAAACCAATTATGATGATAACTTATAAAATTCTCTCCGCTTTCAGACTTCATTCCACAAAGAGACATTTTTCCTGAATCCCAGAAATGATTATAGGAGAAAGTCATATATTTCGAATTGGTCTTACAGTCCAGAGAACCATCACCTTTTGCCTGGTCAGCAGCACTCCCTGTCTTTCCATAGAAAAAGTCAATATTATGTATCCAACAATTACTATTGTCTGTATCCAAAGACAAACAGTCATCCATGCAAAGCATGATAGCCAGATTCCTAATTTCAACACTCTTACAGTTTCTCAGCAAAATGCCAAACCCACGTATTGTAGCATCATCTCCTACACCTTCAAGTGTAATATTCATTTCACTATCGGCATTCTTCCCTTTAATTTGCAACCCTTCTGCACTACTGGAAAAGTAATCCATATCAGCAGCTTCGATTGTTCCTACAATACGAACAACCAAAGGAGTAGTATCATATCCTTTCTGACGCGCATCAATAATTGCCTGAAGTCCGGTGAATGTTTCAACCTTTCCCTTGCTATCTGTAACAACATCGCAAGTCACTGTTTTGGCAGTTTTAGATGTCACATAAAGAACCTTTGCATTTTCTTTCAGCGTACCATCATCCTTATATGCCCCTACCCCTGAATAATTGAAGTGGGCAAAACCTGCACGGTCATGAGCTTTCACTGCAAATGAAGTAGATTCTGCCGCCATATCCATTTCGGTACCATCCTCATCAACGGGTACAACCTTAAATATATAACTTCCCGGGACAACGCCTAATACATCTGCACGGCCATAAGTGCCATAATCACGAACCAGTTCGGTATCAAGTTTTACATAAGAACCATTTACAGATTTATAATAAACATGATAAGTAGAAGCACCGTCTACTAAATTCCAGGTTACATAACCTGATTCAAACCATCCACCGATCTCTTTAATAGAAACGGCAGCCGAAGAAGCAATCGATACCAATAAGGTAAACACAAACAAAAGTAGAGTCTTGATTTTCATAGTCTCATATTTCACAATTATTATTAGAGAAAGCGTCAGTTTGACGACTGCAAGATTACGGAGAATTAACCCAGTGAATGTGGAATAATAAACTTTTTATGTAGAAAAAACGGTTCGGATGACTTATCTAATAAAGATAGGTCATCCGAACCGCTATAGAAAGACAATAACTATATCATTTTTCAATTACATAGCCGCCTTTATTGATAGAATAAAAGAGTTAGTGTTCTATTTCTTTTGCTTCCTGTTGCCAGGCATTAAATCCTTTATCAAGCTCATAGACTTTATAGCCGCGCTTACTTAAAATTTCTGCTGCTTTCTTACTCCTTTTCCCACTACGGCAATAAAGAGCCACCGGTCTTTCTTTCTGAAGCGTAGAATCAGCCATAGCAGCAAATGAATCATCCAGAACATTGATATTTACCGCTCCCGGGATATGGCCTTCCGAATACTCGGCCAACGTACGAACATCCAAACGCTGTACATCATCCGCTTTAATAAAAGAATCAAAATCTGCGACCGATAGTGATTTGAAATCTGCTTTCGGCTGCTGACAAGAGAATAAAGTAGAAATCAAAAGGAAAAAACCTGCAAATAGTTGACTCATCTTTGACATTGTTATACGATTAAAAAACAAATATTATTTTCATTAAAGAGCAGACAAGTAGTTAGTCAACGGATTGGCATACATCAACAATAACTTCTCACGCAGAAATGGAACATCCTTATTGGGAATATCAATCTTACTCAACTGTTGCTCAATATATTTTTCAAAATGTAGTTTCTCTTCCTGCGTATAATGACTGACAAATTCACAAGTACCCGATAATAAATCGTGTGCCACATAGTTTCCCGGATAGATACGATAATTACTATGAATACGTTTATCTATCACAGAAGAGATATGCGAAAACAATTCCGGCTTTGGTAAACTACGATCAAGCTGCTCTAAAACATCATTAATACAAGCAGCTGCCTGAAAATGTACTTTCCCTTTATAACCAAACAATCCGGTCTGCATATTTCTCAAATCATCCTGCGTTGTTTTCTTATATCCCTCAATATCTCTCTTCAACTGAAATTCCTGAGCCTTCAGAAAATCACAAGGATCATACTCATACGAAATGGCAATCGGAGCGATATTTATTTCCATCAACCGATCAATCGTATCTCCCTCTCCTCCCATAGCCAGCATTTTCAAGACACTATCCTGCGTACGGTCATTAGAATCTTTGGCACGTCCTTCACGCTGGGCAATCCAGATGGACTGATTCTTCTCCATAATCGTATAGTGCATATAGCGTGACATACGGGCAGATGATTCTAACATTTGTCGCATAGTCAATGCACGTTGTACTATAAACGACTTATTAACACGAACCAATTTCTTAATCCACGGATAAATCAGCAAATTATCTCCAATAGCGATCTCTACGGTATCCATACCTTGATCTACCAGCAAGATAGAAAGAAAACCCGAATCAAGAATAATATCCCGGTGATTGGATATATAAGTATAAGCCTTCTTTTTATCCGGCAATGCTGTATGATCCAAACTCAAACCATCAGTAAAGTCTTTTGCTATCTTCCATAAAATACCATAGCAGAAGGTCTTCTGAAAATCCAATTTCGTTTTACAGGCACGCATCTTCTGTGCCAGTATTTCAAAAGGCACATTCGGAATGGCACTACAAGCAGCTTTTTGAAATGCCGGATCAGCTATTAGTTCCTCAAATATTTGAGGAAGTTCATCGTCATTGTAAGGACGTATTTCATCAAACTCTGTTGTATTCATAAGCAGCTATAATTTATGAGAAAACTTATTCTCTATTATATCAGTCATCACTTCTTTTATATCCAGTCCGGCTGCACGTACTTGCTGAGGAATAAAACTGGTAGCTGTCATCCCCGGAGTTGTATTAACCTCCAGCAAATTTATTTTATCACCGGCTGTTATGATATAATCTACACGAATAATTCCGGAACAGCCCAAAATATCGTAGATAGCCGAAGTCAGGGTTTGTACGCGACGCGTGAGATCATCAGAAATACGGGCAGGAGTAATTTCATCTACCTGACCGTTGTACTTAGCATCATAGTCAAAGAACTCATTGTTGGTAACTACTTCCGTTATAGGAAACACCACCGATTTCTCTTTTGTTTTATAACAACCGCAAGTAATCTCCGTGCCATCCATAAAAGCTTCAATAAGTACTTCCTGCGCTTCATTGAATGCTTTAGTAATAGCGGGCTGTATCTGCTCACGTGTTTTGACCTTTGTTACTCCAAAACTGGAGCCACCCAGACTGGGCTTGATAAAACAAGGTAATCCGATCTTCTCAACAACATCTTTATCCGAGATAGACTGCCCCTGACGAAGCAACAGAGATTCGGAGATACGAACCCCAAAAGCCTTGAGGTATTGGTTACAAGTAAATTTATCATAAGTGATAGCCGCTGCCAATACTCCACAACAAGAGTATGGAATACGCAACATATCGAAATATCCCTGCAAACGGCCATCTTCACCCGGAGTACCGTGAATGGTGATGTAAGCAAAGTCAAACTTCACCTTATCCGTACCGTTTACAAAACTAAAATCATTGCGATCTACGGGTGCTTTCTTTCCGTCGGGCAATTGTACTTCCCAACGGAGTCCTTCCATCTCAACGATATACAAATTGTACTTCTCCTTATCTATAAAGGAATATATTCCCTGTGCACTACGCAGAGATACATAAAATTCGGAGGTATCCCCTCCTGCTATGATAGCAATTGTGCGTTTCATTCTAATTCTCTATTACTTATATAGCCTCTCCACTTCTCTATCAGTTGGGCCATGTCGTCAGGCAACTCTGAAGTAAAGTTCATCTCCTCCCCTGTGACAGGATGAACAAACCCCAGTGTCATGGCATGCAAAGCCTGCCGCGGACAAGTGTCAAAGCAGTTGTTTACAAATTGTTTGTATTTACTAAAATGAGTCCCCTTCAGAATCTCATGCCCCCCATAACGTTCGTCATTAAACAGGACATGACCGATATGCTTCATATGAACTCTGATCTGATGGGTCCGCCCGGTTTCAAGTACACACTCCACCAGAGTGACATACCCCAAACGTTCAAGTACCCTGTAATGAGTTACAGCATGCTTGCCAACTGTTGGATCGGACATTACAGCCATCTGCATTCTATCTTTCGGGTTACGGGCAAGGTTACCGATAATAGTACCCTCGTCTTGTTCTACAATGCCCCATACCAGTGCACGATATTTACGTTTGGTTGTTTTATTAAAGAATTGTATTCCCAAATTGGTCTTTGCATCCGGTGTTTTAGCTATAACCAGTAATCCGGAAGTATCTTTATCTATACGGTGCACAAGACCTACATGCGGGTCATTGGCATCATAGTCCGGATTATCTTTCATATGCCATGCCAAAGCATTCACCAATGTTCCATGATAGTTTCCATGCCCCGGATGCACCACCAGCCCAGGAGGCTTATTTACTACCATCAGGTATTTATCTTCGTAAACGATATTAAGAGGAATATCTTCGGGAATTATCTCATTCTCATAACGCGGACGATCCATCATGACCGTTATCACGTCAAGTGGCTTCACCTTATAGCTGCTCTTTACCGGTTTTCCGTTGACCATCACAAACCCGTCAGCAGCAGCATTCTGAATACGGTTTCGTGAAGCATTAACAATACGTTCAAACAGATACTTATCGACTCTCATCAAAGCCTGTCCCTTGTCTACTACCACCCTAAAGTGTTCGTAAAGCTGGGCATTGGCTTCCTCGCCAACAGGTTCTATATCATCAATATCAGTTTCGATATCGTCCGGCAATTCCTCTATCATACAGTTCGCTCTCTTATCTATAAACAAGTAGGTAAATTTACTTAAAACCAGGAGTCATCTGTCGACACATCCGTAGTTCCTGCCGCATCCTCTACAATCTCAAGAGAATCACTATCCTGAACCTGCGTCTCTCCATCGCCCACCAATAGTGTCAGTGTAGCTCCCACCGGAACTTTATCGCCCATGTTCAATTGGCGCCCTTTATACTTCACACCATATACCCAATCTTTTTCTCCTGAGATCAGTTCATTCTCAGAAAGTTTAAATCCGGCTGCCAGTATCTTAGCCTGTGCCTGACGCACAGAACTATTATCGGCAACATCCGGAACAAGACGCAAAGGAACATCCAATGTATTTATAGTCAAATAGATCGTTCTTCCTTCTTTCACCTTCTGACCGGCAGATGGATTTAATTCCAGGATACTCCCGGCAGGTTTATTTTTCACATAGTTAGAATCCGAGACGACGCATACCAAACCATGATTACGCAAAAGCATTTCTGCCTCTCCCACTGTCATACCCTTGACATCCGGCACCACGACAGCTTCACCGTGACGAGTATAAACATCCAGCCATTTCAACACTCCAAATAACAGCAGAATGACTACTGCCATCATAGCTATCAGGTTTAACCAAAAGTACTTATTGGTCTTGAATGAAAAAAATTCCTTTATCGTCATAAATCTTAGCCGTTAATCCGGGTCAAAGATACAATTTTAAGTACATAGTAGCATAGAGTTTTACAGAGTTTTTAGTTTTCTGACGCCAATAGAACGTAATTAAGCCACATAATAACATTTGCAACTCATTACTACATAGATTCTTTCGTATAGCTTGACATACACAGATACATAGAAAGCCATAACGGAACGATGTACGAGATGCACATCTCGTACTGCACGACATGCACATCTCGTGCTGCTCCACATGCACATCTGGTAATGTACGAGATGCACATGTCGTACATTCTATCCCACCGAACAAAGGAGACTACCCCGTAGAAGAAAGTGAGTTCCCATTAGGGGACAAAAAAAAGAAGTAAAGACAATGCCTTTACTTCTCCAATTTCTTTTTGTACAACTATGTGACTAAAGAGCCTTATGCTTTTACTCCGTTGTATTCGTCAGAAACAGTCAGTTTCTTACGACCTTTTGCACGACGGGCAGCCAATACTCTACGACCGTTAGCTGATGTCATTCTCTCACGGAAACCGTGTTTGTTTTTTCTCTTTCTGTTAGAGGGTTGAAATGTTCTTTTCATTATTATATCTTGTTTTTATTGTTATTATTCTACGTAATCGGGCTGCAAAAATAGGCACTTTTTTTAAATAAACCAAGAGATAACTCATTTTTAGTCAAAAGATTTTGTGTTTTTTGCCGATTTAGATTACTTTTGCACTCGGAAATATCAGTCGATAACTCAATAACATTATAATAATAAAGGATATCAAGTATGATTAATGCTCAAGACATCAAGAACGGAACCTGTATCCGTATGGACGGAAAACTCTATTTCTGCATTGAATTTCTTCACGTAAAACCCGGAAAAGGTAACACTTTTATGCGTACCAAGCTGAAAGATGTAGTAAGCGGTTATGTTCTCGAACGCCGTTTCAACATCGGTGAAAAGTTGGAAGATGTGCGTGTAGAACGTCGTCCTTACCAATTCTTATATAAAGAAGGAGAAGATTACATCTTCATGAATCAGGAAACTTTTGACCAGCATCCTATTGCTCACGATTTGATCAATGGTGTTGATTTTCTGCTTGAAGGAGCTGTGTTAGATGTTGTTTCCGATGCTTCTACAGAAACCGTACTTTACGCTGACATGCCCATTAAAGTTCAGATGAAAGTTACTTATACAGAACCGGGTATGAAAGGTGATACAGCTACCAACACCCTGAAACCTGCTACAGTAGAATCCGGTGCTACAGTACGTGTTCCATTGTTTATCAACGAAGGTGAAACAATTGAAATTGACACACGTGACGGTTCTTACGTAGGACGTGTGAAAGCATAACAAAAATATTTCATTTATACCACAAACGGTAAACCAATTGCAAGATAACCGCAATTAGTTTACCGTTTGTTGTGTTTATGCCCCGCTTAATCATTATATTTGCCTATCAAATAAAAACCTTTTTAATTTATAACAAAATGAAGCGATTAATGTATGTATTATGCTTTGTCCTGATATCCGTCGTTGCACACGGGCAAGCAAAGTATGTGTTCTATTTCATAGGAGATGGAATGGGGGTAAATCAGGTGAATGGTACAGAAATGTATCGTGCAGAATTACAAAACGGACGCATCGGTGTAGAGCCATTACTTTTTACACAATTCCCGGTAGGTACTATGGCCAGTACTTTTTCCGCAACAAATTCCGTAACCGACTCATCGGCTGCCGGTACAGCCTTAGCTACAGGTTCTAAGACCTACAACGGTGCTATCGGAATGGATGATCAAAAGAATCCCCTGCAAACCGTAGCTGAAAAAGCCAAAAAGGCCGGTAAAAGAGTCGGAATTGCTACCAGTGTAAGTATAGACCATGCTACTCCGGCTGCTTTCTATGCGCATCAACCCAGCCGCAGTATGTACTATGAAATTGCAACAGATCTGCCCAAAGCTGATTTTGATTTTTATGCAGGATCGGGGTTCCTAAAACCAACTACAACAGCTGATAAGAAAGAAGCACCCAGCATTTTCCCAATGTTTGAAGAAGCAGGTTACACACTGGCACGTGGCTACAATGACTTTAAGGCGAAAGTTCCTCAAGCAAAAAAAATGATCTTAATCCAGGAGGAAGGTGCTGATGTTTCATCTCTCCCCTATGCCATCGATCGTAAAGAAGGAGAGCTGACTTTAGCACAAATTACAGAAAGCGCAATTGAGTTTCTTACGAAAGAGAAAAACAAAGGTTTTTTCCTGATGGTCGAAGGTGGAAAAATAGACTGGAGTTGCCACGCCAACGATGCTGCTACCACATTCAATGAAGTGATTGATATGGACGAAGCAATCAAAGTAGCTTACGAGTTCTACAAAAAACATCCCAAAGAAACACTGATCGTAGTGACAGCGGATCATGAAACAGGTGGTATAGCCCTTGGTACCGGTAAATATGCACTGAACCTGCAAGTGCTTCAATATCAGAAAAACTCAGCAGACATGCTTTCTACACAAATCAGCGAACTAAGAAAAGCTAAAAACAACAAAGTATCCTGGGAAGATATGAAATCGTTCCTGGCAGAAAACATGGGATTCTGGAAAGAAATACCTATTTCCTGGGAACAAGAAAAGAAATTGCGTGACGAATACGAAAAGTCATTCGTAAAGAGCAAGGTGGTATTCGAAGAAAGTTTATATTCGAAGAGCGAACCAATGGCTGCACGCGCCAAAGAAGTGATGGATGAAATCGCAATGATCAACTGGGCCAGCGGCAGCCACTCAGCCGGTTATGTTCCGGTATTCGCCATTGGAGCTGGTTCACAACTTTTCGGAGGAAAAATAGATAATATTGAAATTCCAAAACGAATAGCAAAAGCCGGAAGGTATTAATAAAAACAAAAGTCCTCTGTTCAAAGTTAGAGGACTTTTGTTTTTTATACACTGATAAGGTATAACACATTATATTATCCAAAAGAAAATTCATATCTACTACTTTGTTCAGATATGACCATATTGTCTCCTCTAAGTTCAACGCTTATTTTTTTATCTCTTGCCAGCCATCCTAAAATAAACGCGAAACTTTCCCGATCAATTCTCATGTGAGCGGAAGACAGCTTACTAAACAACTCTCGGGTGTTAATCTCACGGGTTTCCCTCAATATGCGCCCAATCTTAGTCAACGCACTATTAAAATCTTGCTCGTTCATAGTTCTCCGTTTTTAAGTTAAACAATATATTATTCTATCGCAGAATCTATAAATGACAAATAAATCATCTCCGATTTATTTGAACAGAACCTCCCTTATTTAAAGCAAATATACCATTTTAAATTATAAAATCAAACTTTTAAGCCCTATTTTTGTTTAATTCATAAGAAAACAAAGCTTTTTATAAATTGAATGCTATATCCTTTTATCTATAAAAACGTAACTAAAAGAAAAATAAACGAAGCATTATAATTGTGTTTCCCCCTCAATATAATTTTCCAGAAACAGATTCTCACCATCAAATACAGCATACGAGAAGTAATTAATCCAATCCCCTAAAATCAGTATACGAGCGGTAGCACTAAGCATCAGGTCAAGTTCTATATGCCGGTGTCCATAAATAAAATAATTAATATTGGGGTGACTTTTGAGATATTCTTTTGTATAAAGTACCAGATGTTCCTTATCTTCACCCATATAATCAGGTTCTTTCCCATCCTCACGCTTCATCCGGCTATGCTTTGCCCAGGTTAACCCCAAGTCGATACTCCACCTCGGATGAATCATCGAGAAAAGAAACTGTAATGTCTCATTATGAAACATGGCACGCAAGAACTTAAACTTTTTATCCGGATCTCCCAAGCCATCTCCATGAGCAAGATAAAACTCCTTTCCATAGATTTCAGTGGTCAGTGGTTTTCGGTGAATAATAGCCCCACACTCCTTAGTCAGATAATCTCCACACCAGATATCGTGATTACCAGTAAAGAAATGCACTTCCACTCCCATATCTGTCAATTCCGAGAGCTTTCCCAAAAAACGAGTATATCCTTTGGGAACAACCAGTTTAAACTCATACCAGAAGTCAAACATATCTCCCAACAAATAGATAGCAGCAGCCTTATGCTTGATACTATCCAGGAAATTCACTAACCGTCGCTCCTGTGTACGACCGTGCTCGATAGCACGAGAGCCCAAATGAGCATCAGAAAGGAAATAAACGTTTTTCATAAAGTAGATGTATTTATATTCAGTGTTTTTATACTAAAGAAATCCCAATTCCAGTTTTGCTTCTTCACTCATCATATCCTTATCCCATTCCGGTTCAAAAACCAGATTGATGGTAGTTGAGGTTACTCCTTCTATCGATTCTACCCGCTGCCGGACATCTTCCATAATAAAATCGGCTGCCGGACAGTTAGGTGCAGTCAGTGTCATGTCAATAACCACTTCACCAGTTTCAGATACGTCTATTTTATAAATAAGTCCCAAATCATATATATTGACCGGAATTTCCGGATCAAATACAGTCTTGAGCATGTCTACTATTTTTTCTTCTATTTCAAACTTTGTCATAGTTGAGAGTTTTATTGATTACTTACACAAAAATAATGCTTTTCTATATAGAAAGGTTTATAGTGTCCCTCTTTTTATGTACTTTTGTTAATTATGAAGTACAAACCGTCTAAATACTCGCTTATTGAAGGACTACTTCTCTTGTTTTTGTTAGTGGCCTGCCAGCAAGATAATAAATACCTTACTCTATTGTCACAAGCAGACTCGATCATACACACACGTCCAGACAGTGCATTATCTCTACTTAGTTCAATCAAGAGACCTCAAAAAATGGAAGTAGAGAGCAGAGCCAGATTTGCTCTACTTTTAACACAAGCTGAACATAAAAATTGGATACCACACACCAACGACTCCTTAATCCAGATAGCGGTAGACTATTATAAAAACAGAAATAATAAAGAACAAAAAAGTGAAAGCCTATTATTATTTAGGATGTGTCTACGATGATATGGGAGATATTGTTGGAGCAATAGACGCTTATTTAAAAGCATTGAATGTATCTCCCTCTCCAAACAGTTATTCAGAAATGAAAACTATGATTTATGAAAACTTGGCAGATTGTTATCGCAGCCAAGGTTTCTATGACAAAGCGATGGAGATGTATCGTATTTCTTACAAAACAAACATCAACCACAATGAAGAAAAGAATATACTTTTCTCTTTACAAGGAATTGGAGAAGTATTTATGTATCAACATCAATGGGATAGCGCAGCTTATTATTACAATGAAATCATAGAAAAATCACGTGCACTCGGTGACTCATCCTGGATATCTATTGGAATTAGTAACCTTGCACATATTTATTACAATCAGAAGAAATATTCAGAAGCCTATCACACAGTTCTAAAATCTATTCACAATAATAATGAAAATAATGAGAATGAAATAACCAACAAGTACATTTTACTTGGCGATATCTTAATCCAACTGGGGCAATATGATTCAGCTCGTTACTATCTATCGCTTAGCAGTACTAAAGAAGATCCTTTTCTACGAGCTTCCAGACATTTCTCATTATATGAACTTGAAAAAAAATGTGGAAAATATAAAGAAGCAACACAATACATTGATACATACACAACCTTATATGATTCCCTTCGAGAAGGAAAGAACAAAGAAGAAATTGCAAAGTTAATAAACAGCTATACAATAGAAAGATACAAAAAAGAAATTTCCGAAAAACAGAAACGTCAAACCAGAATCTCTATTTCCTTTTCTATTCTCATAATTATTTCAATTTTATTCATTTTCTTGATGATCGATAGGTATCGGAAACAAGAATATATCGGCTTACAGAAATCTTTAATGAAAAAAAGAGGAGAGATAATGAAGATGCAGGAGGAACTGAATAACATGGATGTGAACCATTCACCAAACTCTATACAAGAGAAAGAGAACAAACAAAATATTCTAAAACAATTACAAAAAGAGAAATTTTATTATAGTATCCAATTATTTCAAAAGACTCCCTATTACAAAATCATACAAGAACTAAAACAAAAAAGAAGAATTGAAGAAAAAGTCTTCACCTCAGGAGAACGTGAACTTCTATGGGATTGCATTTATCAGATTTTCTCAGATACAATGTCAGATCTGAAAGCACAATGTCCTGAATTGACTAGAGAAGATTTATTATATTGCATCTTATACCTATTAGGATATCCCAATTCAATCATTATAATTTGCACTGGAACCAATACAAATGCCTTAAAGTCCCGAAAAAATCGATTAAAAAACAAAATGAGTAAAGAACTATATTTATTTATCTTTGATGCCGATAAATAACTGCCAGACTGCATATTAGACTTCTAAAAATTTCTATATTACTTTTCTATTACCTTAATACATTCGCAGATAAGACAATTATGACCTAATTGTTACCAAAAAAAATATGCTTTTTCCGGCAAAATTTAGTCCTTTACCCAAAAATTAACCCCGTAAAATATAAACTTATGAAAACTAAATTTTTATTATTATTTTTCATTACTCTGGCTATTTCAGGAATAGTATTAGGAGAGACCCTAAACAAAGGAATAAGGATTGAGTTAAAACATCATCTCAGAAAAGATCATCGCTCTGTTATTGAGCAACCATTTCAAGTCTTTTTAAACACCCCCCTTATAAGTATAGAGCAAGATCCTTCTTTATCGGATGAGTTGTTCTACACTGTAAGAATCAAAGATGTAAACACTGGCAAAATTATGGAGACATTGACAACCGCCGGAACTACATATATTAACATAAGCAATTTGATTCCAGCAGAATATAACATAGAGATTGATTTAGAATCCATGTTATTATATGGAACCTTTGTAATACAAAAATAATAGCATTTTTTTCACACAGCCTTAAATATAAAAATTTTAACTTTAAAAAAAACATCATGAAAAGCAACTTAAAAAAATTATCAACATTGTTGATTCTACTAATGATTGTATCATGTTACAATGACAGATTTGATACAATAGACTATTCGTTATCAGTCGAAGACAATAATAATGAACTCAAAAAAGAGGTTAATCTAAGAAGTGAATTTTCATTGGCTTTAGCTAAGGTCTTTGCTGAAAGTAAAGATGTGAGAGAACTTATAAAAAAGGAAGCTTTAAAGCAGTTTGATTATGATTACGATGTTTTATACATGTTAGTCAAAGATAAAAAAATAGGAAATAATAAAACATTGGAAGAACTTTTATTAAAATATATGAATAAAGAAAACCTCCTTATTCTAATACAAGAAATTCCAACTTTGACTATATTCGTACCTTCTCTTCCTGAAGAATCCTTTTCTGCAGAAAATGGGATATTAAACAGGAAATACCTTTTGTTGCATATAAAAACGAGGATAATACAATATCATACGTGAATAGTGCAGGAATAGTTAATACTTTTGAGGAAGATGAAATTCCAGTATTCCCTATTGTAGTAATAAAGCCATCAGAAAGAATTGTTTTGCAAAAAGGGACTCGAAATTCAAATTCGTCAACAGTACTACATGCTGAGAATGGAATCAATTTTGTGTTTGAATTCGATGAATTTGATAACGTTACATCACCACAAATTAAAACCAGAACATCTACAACAACAATTCCCGATCTTTTCAAAAAAATTTATGACGCTAAAAAGTTTTCTGATCAAAATGATATTTGGCAAAGAGATTACATTTACTATAATATTTCAAAAAAAGACGGAAAAGGCGTATTCCAAAAAAACATTTCTGAGTGCATCTATTCTCTTGAATTATTAGGAGATCCCAATAATATGTTTAGACTAATAGCAGATCAGGAAGGAGACCCTCACTATTCTGAAACAGAGTCATTGAGACCGGGATCAGGATCGTCTAGGCCGAAGCCAAAATCAAGAAGTGAAGACTACCATAGAACACAAGCCGGTTTTTGGTATGGAGGAAACTTTGAGTTTTTAGTAAAAACTTATATTAGCAACAAACAACTGAGTTCTAATGAAATTATTAAAGCAGTATCTATCCACCCACTGCATTTGTTTGATCTAGCCATAGAACGAAACGGACGGAGACCTGCAAAGGTAGTGGGAATTAATAAGATGAAAAAGTATTATTTACCTACTCCAATACCTATTTTCGATTGGAATATAGAAAACTATTCTACATCTATTAAAATATCTATTGAAGAAAAAGATAATCAAGAGACATCTATGAAAACATCAGAAACAACAAGTACATTTGCTACAAATTTTGAATTTAATGCAGGCTTTAAAGATATAGTCAAAGTAGGTGCTAAAGTTTCTACATCCACAACGCTAAAAGTTTCTACTGTAGTAACAACATATTTGAATAGCGATCAACTAGGAGATGTCATAATCAATTTTGGAGATGACATTGTAGTAAAAGACGAAATGGAAATTATTAATTCCCTTGTCGAGTACGATCAAAATGGAGTAAGGAAAACCACTGACTCTTACGGACCCGTATTAAATCCTAGATATAATTCTGGATATTATAAATTGGGAATCCTTCCTTTACCACAATACTAATCTAAATTATTGAGGGTGTGTATTCTATGTTTCTACGCAAGAAAAACTTTGTTTTTGCGTAGAAACATAGAATACACACCCTCATAATCCCATATTCATGCTTATCTTTCACTTTTCTATAAAAAATTAAAAATCTTCTCTCCTTATCGTAAGGAAAGATACTAAAATAGAACACTTTTTCATATAAGAATTGAATGTAGATACTTTTTTTGAAATTTCATTATAAAATAAACGATTATGAATGCAACAATAAAGCTATTAGGTTATATTCTAATTTCACTTTTTTCTCTTTTTATCATGTAGCAAGGATGACGAAAAAGAGATTATAGAAGAGAATTATGAAATGAATATAAAAGTGGAATATACTAAATGGTCAGAGTCATATCCGGATGAAGGTTCTAAAATATATATATATTTTAATCGCCAAATGGAGGATTTCACTGCCATGAGGTATGATGCAGATGGCGTATATTATTCTGATGATAAAATTATTGGACCAGACAAAACGGATATCGCAGACAAAAATGGATTAGCGGTTATTGATTTTAAAGATCATTTAAATATGAAATTCTCATTAGCAGTCGAAAGCAGGCATACAAAATTAAGAGCGTTTATGTATTTTGAAAAGTATGTTTTTGCAAAAGAACACACCTTTAGCTTTTTCAAGTCAACCTTTGAATAGCGACTGATATAAAAAAGAAATCTATCCATCCCATATATTTCTGTTACTTTTTATATCAGCCCCTCATCTGCGAAACTATAGTATTTGCCATCACAAACAATCACATGGTCTATCAATTTAATATCTATGGATTTGGCTGCATTGAATATTCGCTGTGTCAGCACCTGGTCTTCCTGGCTGGGATGAATATTGCCCGATGGGTGGTTATGAACTACGGCAATCTGGGTAGCACGTTGCAACAATGCTTCCCGAAGAATAGACCGCACATCCACAAACGTTCCGGCGATACCTCCTGTACTAATCCGGACAGAACTAATTACTTTGTTTCCCTGATTTATCAGCAATACCCAGAACTCCTCAAGCGCAAGATCGCACATCAACGGATGAAATACCTCATAGATATCTTTAGAACAACGAATCACGGCCCGTTCTTTTATTTCCTGTAACCTGCGCCGTTTGCCAAGTTCCAGAGCAGCCATAACAGTAATACTTTTGGCCGGTCCAAATCCTTTAAAACGAGAATAATCACGCACTTCCCAACGAGCAAGTTCATTCAAATCGTTGTGGCAGGAAACAAGTATCCGCCGCATCAGTTCAACAGCACTCTCTTCTGTATTTCCCGATCCGATAAGGATAGCCAATAACTCAGCATCACTCAGTGCATCAGCTCCTTTCACCATCATCTTTTCACGTGGACGGTCTTCTTTGGCCCACTGACAAATAGTAAGTTTTTGCGACTCTTTCATTTATAGAAGTTTTTCCGAAATGCTTCGAACTCACCACGTTTCAAGATACAACGCTGCCACCAGGCTCTCCAAAAGCCGCTCCCATAGCCAATGAGCTGTATAAAGGAGGCGGCAACCGAATAAATGCCAATACGGAAACTACGGTTCTGAACAGTAGAATCCATACAGACCAATAAAGCATAAAGAACAATAGGCAGCAGACTAAATAGGCAAAACGGAGTACCAATAAGCAGTATTACTACTCCCAACGTAAACACAGCAGGAAGCAAATGTACCAGTTTCAATGATTCCGGATATTTTTTATAAAGATTGATACGGGCAATACCCGAATTATGTACTTGCTTGAAGAATTTCCTCAAATCCGTACGCCGCTTATGATATACCCAGGCACCCGGAAAGAGTCTGCAACGGTATCCTTCTTTAAAGATACGGATACTAAAATCAATATCCTCACCAAACCGCATTTTAGAAAAGCCACCTAAAGCCTGGTATACCTCCCGTCTCACTCCCATATTAAAGCTGCGCGGATAGAACTTGTCCATCTTCTTTTTCCCGCCGCGAATGCCTCCGGTAGTAAAGAAAGAAGTCATGGAATAGTTAATCGCTTTCTGAATATTCGTAAAGGAGTCATGAGCACGATCGGGACCTCCGAAAGCGTCTGCCGGAGCAGTCTTCAATTCCGTTTCTATTGCATCGAGATACCCTTCAGGAAGAATACAATCAGAATCTAATATTATCAGATACTCACCCTGACTTCGTTCTGCCCCATAGTTACGGGTTTGCCCCGGACCGGAATTCGTTTTTTGGTAATATTTCAAATCAAGGACAGCCTTATATTTCTCAGTCACTTCCAGACATGGTATGGTAGACCCATCTTCTACTACTATCACCTCAAAATCTTTGAAACTTTGATCTGTAAGACTTTGCAATAGTTCATCGACCTCATCGGGACGATTGTATACGGGTATGATAACGGAGTATCTCATAGTTATTGTTTTATCTATATTGCAAAGATACATCATTATTTTAATAAAAACGGGGCTACTCCTAATTAGGATAGCCCCGGTCTGTATATTATCTGTTTTACAGATTATTTACTCACAACAGTCATTGTGTCTGATGCAATCAGTAACTCTTCATCCGTAGGAATAACTACTACCTTTACCTTTGAATCATCTGAAGAGATGATAGCTTCTTCACCACGCACTTTATTCTTTTCGGCATCTATCTTCACGCCCATGAATTCGAGTCCTTCGCATACACCGGCACGGCAACTTGCCTGGTTTTCACCCACACCACCTGTGAAAAGAATAACATCTACACCACCCAAAGCAGCAGCATATGCACCAATGTATTTCTTAATGCGATAGAAATACATATTCTCTGCCAGAATTGCTTTCGGGTTTCCTTCAGCTACGGCAGCTTCCAATTCACGCATATCACTTGATACACCAGAGATACCGAGTACTCCGCTCTTCTTGTTGAGCAGATTAGAAACACCTGTCGTAGTCAAGCCTTCTTTATCCATAATGAAAGTCACTGCACCGGCATCAATGTCACCACTACGTGTCCCCATCATCAAACCCTCCAATGGAGTAAGTCCCATCGTAGTATCGATACATTTGCCATCTTTGATAGCAGCAATAGAACCGCCGTTACCGATATGGCAGGTAATGAGTCTCAAGCCCTCTGCTTTAATACCCAAGTATTCACATACACGCTGTGAAACATAACGATGAGAAGTTCCATGGAAGCCATAACGACGCACACCGTATTTCTCATACAGTTCGTAAGGCACAGCATAAAGATATGCATAATCCGGCATTGTCTGATGGAAAGCCGTATCAAATACACCCACCTGAGGAATATTAGGAAGGATAGCTGAGACAGCATTTACACCTTTCAGATTAGCAGGATTGTGAAGCGGAGCCAAATCATTGCAAGCCACAAAAGCTTCCAATACCTCTTTGTCCAGCAATACAGATTTGCTGAAACGTTCACCTCCATGTACCATACGATGACCTACCGCATCAATTTCATCCAAAGACTTAATCGCACCATATTCCGGGCTAACCAAAGTATTAAGAATGAATTCTACTCCTACTGTATGTTCGGGAATATCTTTTTCAAGTACCTTCTTCTCTCCGTTCGGCAAAGTAAGTTTCAGGAATGAACCTTTCAAACCTATCTTTTCGATACCACCTTGTGCAATCACTTCCTTGCTGTCCATGTCGAACAGCTTGTATTTAATGGATGAACTTCCACAGTTCAATACTAATATTTTCATTTTGATTTCGATTTTAAAATTATTTCGCCTTCTTGGCAGCAATAGCCTGATTAGCAGTAATAGCAATCATTCTGTAAACGTCTTCGATAGAACAACCGCGTGAAAGATCATTCACCGGACGAGCAATACCCTGAAGAATCGGTCCTACTGCATCGGCATGTCCCAGGCGCTGAACCAATTTATAAGAAATATTACCTACTTCGAGGCTCGGTACTATCAGCACATTAGCTTCACCTGCAACCGGAGATCCCGGTGCTTTACTTGCACCCACTGAAGGAACCAGAGCGGCATCTGCCTGCATTTCACCATCAATATTTAGCTCAGGAGCCATTTCTTTGGCCAATCTTGTTGCCTCTACCACTTTGTCTACTACCTCATGTTTTGCAGAACCTTTGGTTGAAAAGCTTAACATAGCTACCTTCGGATCTTCAATTCCGGCAACAGCCTGTGCTGTACGAGCTGTACAAACTGCAATCTGAGCCAGCTGAGCAGCATCGGGAACCGGAGTTACAGCAACGTCTCCCATTACAAGCAGACCATTCTGTCCACACTCAGGTGCATGTGTCAACATCAGCATTGCACCAGACACAGTAGTGATGCCCGGACTTGTTTTAATAATCTGAAGAGCAGGACGAAGCACGTCACCTGTTGTATTACGTGCGCCGGCCAACTGACCATCAGCATCTCCGTTTTTAATGATAAGACATCCCAGATACAATGGATTGAGTACCAATTTACGGGCTTCTTCAATAGTCATGCCTTTTTTCTTCCGAAGCTCACACAACAATTGCGCATATTCTTCTTGTTTCGCATGATTTTCCGGGTCAATAATAGTTGCCTTACTGATATTTCCCAATCCCCACTTAGCAGCAGCCTCATGAATTTCATCCGGATTCCCCAGAAGAATAAGGTCAGCAACTTCATCTGTCAAAATCTGATTGGCAGCTTTCAGAGTACGTTCTTCTGTACCTTCAGGAAGAACAATGCGTTGACGATCCGCTTTCGCACGTGCAACAATAGAGTTAATTAAATTGAGCATAGATATTTAATTTTATGTATAATTCCGGTAGTAGGTGTTATTCACGCCGCAAAAGTACACAATTTTGCAATATCTACATTGCAAAACGGGGCGTTTTTACGCCCCGAATATACAATTATTATAATTTAACACTAACGAATGATTTGCGGAGAGACTTCCTTAAACTGTTCCATACACATTCCGATAGAAGCACCGATATAAGTAGGATCACAAATCAGGTATTTGGCACCATCGTCCAGCACCACATAATCACCGGGAATCTCCTCCGTAAAACGGACTGCTGAAGCAATATGATTGGGATAATCGAGTAAAATAGCATCTAAGCCTAACAAATCTTTCACTAAAGTAGAATACAAGATAGCACGGTCTTCACAATCACAAGCCGGATAAAAAAAGTTTTCTTCCAGGAAGAAAGGTTTCTCATAACCAAACTGTGCCCCATCGGTCTGATATTCAAAGCCTGTCTGCACAAACTCTATAAGTATATTAGCAGCCTCTCGCTGAGATTTACCTTTGATAGCTTCTTTCAGAGGAGGATACAAAGTTGCTTTTAACTCTTCACTCATAGGAGTGTGATAATATACCGACACATCACACTGCGGATAGCTCTTATAAAATTCGATCAGGTTCTTATTAACCACCGTCTCCACTTTTACCGAACCGGATTTAGGAGATATGGCTTCTGCATATTCAACCATATTAAACTCAGGCGCCGCATCGATAGAAAGAGAAACATAATTCTTTGCATTCGCAAAATCCTGCTTATAGGTATAAACTCCCATCGGCCCATTCTGCTTTTCCGCATCAAAGACATAATACTTGGTACCCTCCAATATTATATAAGGTATACCATATAATGCTGCGGCAGGTGCTACCATCAGTTTCAGTTTTTCGTTAATCTTGGAAAGGCGTACTTTATATCCCGATTTATTCAGAATAAACATTTGAAAAAAAGCAATATCATCTTTCTGCTGTTCACCATAAAGCTGTTCGCCAAGCTTCTTAGTAAACAACAAATACCCCCAGTCACTCATCTTCTTCTCTTCACGCAGAGTCATGCAATCCTTTATCAATTGTTCATGATCCGCTTTACAAAGCTGGCTCCACGCATCGGCAACATCTGCTTCCCGATTCCCAGCCAATGCAAGATTTTCGATTGCATCAGTTGCCACATTAAAGGAAGAACCGTAAAAATCAACAGGCGTCCGACGTACAGGACTCTCTGATTCCGGTACCACCGGAATATCTATTTTCACGGGAAGATAGGGCCGCCCCGGAATATACACTCCTGGTACAGGTTTATCCGTAATAGATGGTAAAGCGGGTTTCTTTATCTCAACCGGTTTCCCTTCAAGAGTAGGCCTTTCCATTCCCGGTATTCTTGGAGGAGCCGGTTTAATTTCAATGGGTGCTTGTGACCGTTTACCATCAAATACCGGTTGTTTGACAGGTTCAGGACGTACCGGCGCTTCTACAGCATCAAATGCCTCAAACTTAGTCCACGCTTCTCTAAGAAAAGTATCAAAGTCGGCATCTGCCTTATTTTTAAAATCATTAAACTCTTTCTGTTGCTGCTTTTGAAAACTATCAAATTCCTTTTCAAAGTCAACATCTTGCGCCATTGCCACCGGAACAGCCAATAGCCCAATCACAAAAGGAAAAATACACTTCATCTTATTCATCTGCGTATTGTTTTTAGTAACCAGCGACTCATTATTATCCTACTTAATCAACACCATCTCATAGAAAGCACAACGCTGGTTGACCGGGATTGAATAGACCCATTTCAGCACATTCTGATAAGTAACCACTTCTGTAAAAGGAATATTCTCTTTAGTAGCTACCATCATAATGTTGATCTTCTCATTGTCTTTACCCGGCTGTTTTTCCATAAGATAATCCACTGCATTACTGAAAGGAATCTTATACTCCTGCCCTGCTTTGAGCAGATTGTTTGCCTCGTATGTATTGGGATACAGCAATGCTCCTCCCGTACTGTCAAACCAGAAAAATTTAAGATAAGAATCCGTTCCATGCACCGTCAGCCGGCACGTAAACGCATCCCCTTCCTTATAAAGGGTTTCCACCCCCTTCACTTCAAGTGCATAGGCATTATCAGGTTTGGCATTCTTCTGCACAGTAGCATCAATCGTCACTACTTTATAAAGGCTACGGGTATCTGTGTCCCATATCTCTTCTATTTTTTTATGGGTAACATTTATCATGCCCCCAATAGCAAGCACACTCATCTGTGAGTATGCCTCATGAAACTCTTGCCCGTCATTCTGAGTTATCTGCCCGAAAACCGACCAGACGTTTTCCATCACCCCAGCTTTCTGTAAAGCAGCTTTCTTGGCTTCCATAAAAGCGCGCTCCTCAGCTTGCTTCAAAGTGATCTCTTCACTGACCTGCCAACGCCCCTGTACCCCTTTCACCTTAACAATGTCCTGGGCACAAAGGCTTCCGGCAGATATCAACAATAAAATAGCTATAACTCCGAGTAGCCTATTTATTCTCATTCAAATCTTTCCCTTTTTAATAATCGATCTTTAATATCCTAACTTATCCAGTTCTTTGGCCAGGTCTTCCGACTTCTTTGCCAATTCGGCACGTACTGCACTAATCGCAGCCTTATTCGCAGATTCCAGGCTATACCCAAGTGTTACCATCACCTCTACATTTTTGTTTTCAAGCGTTCTATATACTTCTACCAATGGCGTGATACGTCCCAAAGTAGCCGAAATCACACTTTTACTGGCAGCAACTACACTTGAAAGACTGGCAGCTTCTTCCTGTCCCATATCATCATTGGCCACTTTTGCTCAATCAGCTGAGACACTTTTGTTTGAATCTGCCCCGCAAGTTCTATCTTGGCAGCATTGGTTGCCTGCAAAACAGCAGAAGACTGATTACCACCAATAGCTCTTGAAGAAGCAACATACCAGAACGGAGTTCCGTCCGGAGTCATTTCTGCCTGCTTCTGCCACGCATTCTCTATCTGCTTATCTAATGGTAATTTCCCAATTGGAGTTTTAAACCCTTCTTTTGTTAATTTCTTAGCTTCTTTACGTGCATCTTTAAGTGCCTTTTTTTTCAGTTCATTGTTCAAAACTTTCTCCTGTTTTGCCATTGTTTTGTAGTCTTTCTTGGTAGCCTTTTCTTGTGCAAAGGTATTTACAGATAACATCAGGGCAAAAACCGTGAAAACGCTGATTAGTAAGTTCTTCTTCATATTCGTCTTGTTTTAGTAGTTAATATTCGTTTTTTAAATCGGACATTGATATTTGCAAAAATATATATATTTTCCTTTCTATTCCTTTTTTCATTGTTTTTTTTCATACAATTGAATGGTTAAAATAATTTCTTCACGGAAAACAGTGACAACTCTCCTACTTATTTCATAACTTTGCACCGTTTTCAAATTCAATAGGTATAAAATATGATACGTCAGTGTGCCATTTTATTTGGCTGTTTGGCTTTGGGTGAATTGATTGTTTTTCTCACGGGAATTAAGCTCCCGTCCAGCATCATAGGAATGTTGCTGCTCACCCTGTTTCTGAAATTGGGTTGGATCAAGTTGCATTGGGTGCAAGGTATGTCCGACTTCTTAGTTGCTAATCTGGGATTCTTCTTTATTCCACCAGGAGTTGCCCTTATGCTCTATTTTGACATCATTGAGGCACAATTCTGGCCGATAGTAGTTGCAACCCTTATCAGTACCATCCTGGTGCTTGTTGTCACCGGATGGGTTCACCAATTAACACGTAAAATCAAATGAATTATTTAGAAAATGAATTCTTCCTGTTGGCTATCACCTTCGGGATTTACTTCTTTGCCAAGTTACTGCAAAAGAAAACGGGATTTCTTTTGCTGAATCCTATTCTACTCACTATAGCCGTCCTTATCATTTTTCTGAAAATAACCCATATCAGTTATGAGACCTACAATGAAGGCGGCCACCTGATTGAATTCTGGCTTAAACCGGCAGTAGTAGCGCTGGGCGTACCCCTGTATTTGCAGTTGGAAACGATCAAAAAACAATTGCTACCCATATTATTATCACAGTTGGCAGGCTGTTTTGTCGGAGTTGTTTCCGTTGTACTGATAGCCAAACTAATGGGAGCTTCACAAGAAGTTATTCTCTCTCTGGCTCCGAAATCCGTAACCACTCCTATTGCCATGGAAGTAACCAAAAGCTTGGGAGGTATTCCTTCGCTGACAGCAGCAGTAGTAGTCTGTGTCGGATTACTGGGGGCTATACTCGGATTCAAAACAATGAAACTGATGCATGTAGGTAGTCCGATAGCCCAGGGATTATCCATGGGAACCGCTGCTCATGCGGTAGGAACCTCCACTGCGATGGATATCAGCAGTAAATATGGAGCGTATGCCAGTCTGGGATTGACATTAAACGGAATATTTACTGCATTATTAACTCCAACAATTCTCCGATTATTAGGTCTTCTCTAACAAAAACGTCCTCTAATTGTTATATTATTAAGCGAAATGCAAAATAGATTTTTATATGATAAATTTTAAGGATATTACTATCCAGGACAAGGATACCATTACATCTTACACGATGAACAGTAGTCGCCGTAATTGCGACCTTTCTTTTTCCAACCTTTGCAGTTGGAGATTTCTGTATAACACCCAGTTCGCCATCATTGACGATTTCCTGGCATTCAAATTCTGGGTTGGAGACGAACTGGCCTATATGATGCCTGTCGGAAAAGGAAATCTGAAAAAGGTACTGGACATGCTCATTGAAGACGCAAATCAGGAAGGGCAACCGTTCTGTATGTTAGGCGTGTGTTCATGTATGAGAGAAGAACTCGAGGAGATTATGCCGGGACAGTTTACATTTACTGCCGACAGAGACTATGCCGATTATATCTACCTGCACACCGATCTGGCTACGCTAAAAGGAAAAAAATTCCAGTCGAAGCGAAACCATATCAATAAATTCCGAAATACATACAGCAACTATGAATATACCCCTATCACTCCTGATCGTATTCAGGAATGTTTAGATCTGGAAGCCGAATGGTGTAAAGTGAATAACTGTGACCAACAGGAAGGTACCGGTAATGAACGTCGTGCCCTGATTTATGCATTGAATCATTTCGAAGCATTAGGGTTAACAGGTGGGATACTTCACGTCGACGGCAAGATCGTTGCATTCACTTTCGGGATGCCTATCAACAAAGAGACTTTCGGTGTACATGTAGAAAAAGCTGATACAACAATTGACGGGGCTTATGCCATGATCAACTATGAATTTGCCAATCACATCCCCGAACAATATATCTACATTAACCGCGAAGAGGATTTGGGTATTGAAGGTCTGCGAAAAGCCAAACTATCCTACCAGCCCGTTACTATTCTGGAGAAGTATATGGCATGCTTTAAAGAACATCCCCTGGAAATGATTAAATGGTAAAATAAAGAAATGACCAAACAACAGATAAAAGCTTTGTGGAAACTTTGTTTTGACGATAGCGATGCGTTCATCGATATGTATTTTCGCCTGCGTTATAATGACGAAGTAAATATTGCTATAGAAAGTGGTAAGGAAGTAGTCTCTGCACTTCAGATGATACCCTATCCTATGACTTTTTGTGGCGAACAAATCCAGACCTCATATATCTCCGGTGCTTGTACCCATCCCGATTTCCGGGGAAACGGAGTCATGCGTGAGTTACTTTCACAGGCATTTGCACGTATGAGGTATAATCGCGTAGTTCTTAGTACACTAATCCCCGCAGAGCCCTGGTTGTTTGATTATTATGCGCGTATGGGTATATGCCTGTATTTCGTTATTCGGAGAAAAAAATATCACAATGGGACATAAGTCCTGTGCCGGATATCTTCATAACGAAATTAGCAGATGCCAATGAAGAAGTATATCAATATCTCGATAAAAAAATGTCTGAGCGCTCTTGCTGTATTCAGCATACTTTTAGTGACTTTAAAGTAATTTTTGCAGATCTGCTTATCAGTAAAGGCACATTCTACATAGCTACCGTTCAGGAGCAGATAGCAGGCATAGCCGTTGTTTATCCGAATGGTAATGGATTACAAATAAATGAATTGCTGACAGAAAACAGCGAAATTGAAAAAGCATTGCTCTATCATATCCGGCAGGAAGCAGGTACCGACGCTATAACAATGATTACTCCCCCTATGGCTGCCGAAGAACAATATCCCCTCGGCATGGCACGTATCATTGATGCCAGAACTATTTTACAGTTCCATGCGGCCTTGCATCCGGAAATTGAAATGAACATAAAGCTAACAGACGAACAATTGGCTATAAATAATGGCTACTACTACCTTTACAAAGGAAAATGTAAATTCAGTAAAGAGCGGTTGTTAGGTAGCCACCGGCAATTGACCATCGGGGAACTATGCGAAAAGCTCCTCTCTCCATTACAACCTTATATGAGTTTAATGCTGAATTAACAGCTATCATGCAAAGCATTATCTACTAATCCTTTCGTACTCTTCTTTAGATTTAAGGATACAGAACATCCGGATGTTGTTAAGCAAAACACCCGGATGTTCTGATTCACAACATGGGGATGTTTTCACCGACAACATCCCCATGTTATTGATTCTTTCCATTTGATTTATTACAGGCAGAAATAGGGTAGTCTGATTGTATGATAAGTATTGGTTTACACACTTAAAGTAGTAAACACGGTAGTGATCATATAAAAGAGAGCATCCTGCACACCTCTCAGCTTTTGTCATTGAAATGCCAAGAAATAGTGTACAGGATGCAAGTGTGCTTCGGAAAGATTTGTATAAGATTAATTTAGAGTCCGCTAAAGTCTACCCCTTCAAAGACCAATGACGGGATACGCCAGGATGAAGACAACCGCGGATCGTTTCCTGTTTCGGACAACGACGACCAGAGAGTCAACATATTACCAGTCACATTCATTTCGGATACAGGCTGTGTCAGCTTCCCATTTTCAATAAGGAACCCTTCGATACCATACGAAAAGTCTCCTGTAGAACTATTACAGTTCCCCCCATTAAAGCCTGTCACAAGAATTCCATGGTCCACTCCGGCTACCAGCCCGTCGAGATCCTTTAAGCCCGTTTGCATGACTAGAATAGAGGGTGAGTTAATAGTTGGAGAAACTCCCATCTTTCTGGCATTATAGGTATCAATAAAATAAGTTTTCAACACTCCATTCTCAAAAACCGGACGTCGTTCTGTTGCTACGCCTTCACTATCAAAATAGCGGGCGCCAGATGCCTGTTGCAGATGCGGTTCGTCTATTAATGTCATCTTATCGGCCAGTACTTTTTCGTTCAGTTTATCCAGCAGGAAAGAATTTTTCTGCTGAAGAGAAGATCCATAAAGAGCATCTACCAAGGGACTTAGTAGCTGACTGACATTCATTGGATCCACCACCATCGTATATTTACCGGATTTCGCTTTTCTTTGTCCTACCTTACGCAAGACGCGTTCCAGAGCTTTCTGCCCGACGCCTTCTTTCACCAGTTTATCAAAATAGAGTGATGATTCATACCAACCAGCAGAAGGGCGTGCCTCTCCTTCGCCCTTTATTGCAACCTCGGCATAAAGAGAATACCAACTTGATTTTGTTTCTCCTTCAAAACCATTACTGGTGATCCGGTATCCAAAATTATCTCCATCGCTATAAGAAGAGCTGACAGAAATAATACGGTCATCTCTACCCAGTGCCTCTTCGGCAACCGCTTTTGCCAATGCTACTTTATCATCGGGACGGATGGAAGAGAATTTCGCATCCAACAACTTCAAATCGGGGCTTCCCCCTTTATAATAGCGGGAAGCATCCGGCAATACACGTGCCTCATCCTTTGCCAGATAACGGGTAGAGTCAATACCATTCTTTATAAATGTTTCAAGTTCTTTCTTATCCAGCCGATTGGTAGAATAGGTTCCATAGCGTCCGTTTACATATAAGAAAATGGTCAGGCCATTTTCCGAAGCCTGCTGTAAACGGTCCATTTTGGCATCACGCAACTCAAAAGAAGAGTTTGATCCGGCATAAAGATTCACTTTTGCTTGCTGACAACCATTCTTCAAGGCATAATCCATTGCCCATTGTGCCAGTTTTTTATTGCTATCTGAAATCATAAGAGTTGAAAGTTGAGAGTCGAAAGTCGGGAACTAAATATATATCTTTACCACATTCCGCGAAATTTCAACTTTAATTTTTAATTTCTAATTTTTAGTTCTCACTGTTTCCTCAGTTTTCTCCTCCAACGGTCAGTTTACTAACCAACGCCGAAGGCATACCACAAGTCACCGGACAAGATTGTCCATCCTTTCCGCAAGTCCAGGTACCATTATCAATCTTGTCATTATTAGCCACCATAGTAATATCTGCCAATGCTTTCGGACCATTCCCGATGATATTGATATCTTTAATGGGTTGTGTCAATTTTCCATCTTCGATCAGATAACCCGATTTCACGAAGAAAGTAAAATCACCTGCTCCAATCTGCACCTGCCCGTTTGTAAACTGATCGACAAAAATACCTTGTTTCACAGATGCTATAATATCTTCCTCTTTCATATTGCCCGGCTCCATATACGTAGCACGCATACGAGGAATCGGCATATTCCGGAAAGTCTCACGCCGTCCGTTTCCAGTTGGAGCAATACCATAATGTTTGGCACTGATACGGTCGTGCATATAACTGGTTAAAACTCCTTCTTTAACGAGATATGTTTTCTGTCCTTCCACTCCCTCATCATCAAAGTTTACAGATCCACGATTGAAAGGAATAGTACCATCATCTATTACAGAAATATGTTCATTGCACACTTTCTTATTCAACTGATCGGAGAAAATAGATACATTCTTACGATTGAAATCTGCTTCAAACGCATGTCCGATAGCCTCGTGCAACAGGATACCGGAACCTCCTGCACCCATCACCACAGGCATCTCTCCACCTTTAGGCTTGATGGCTTTAAAAAGAATGGCTGTATTATCTACGGCTTCACGTGCCAAAATATCAACCAGGTCATCAGACAGAAACTCAAACCCTTTACGATAAGCACGGGCAGCATAACTGTTTTCCGTCTTTCCGTTTTCCTCCATAATGCAGACAGCACCAAGTGTCACCATAGGTCGATAATCATAATACATCACGCCTTCACTGTTACAGAAAAGAATATGCGATGTCGAATCACTTTGATTGGCCATTACTTTGGACACACGTTTATCCAGTGCAAATATTTTGTCATTCAGCTTTTGAAGATAAGGCATCTTATCTTTCAAACTGATCTCCTCCCAAGGAGTAGTGATCGGATAATAGTTTTTCTTCAATGTTTTTTCTGCCAGACGTACAGGACCGTATTTCTTCTTGCCGGATGCAATACGTGCAGCCGTACGTGCAGCATTCAACATATCGTCAAGTGTCACATTTTCCACATAGGCATAACCGGTCTGATCGCCTGCCAGCACACGCACCCCCATACCAAAATCTATATAGGAATTACAGCTATTCACCGCCCCGTCTTTCAAACTGATTACATTGGTGAAGGTATGTTCAAAAAAGAGATCAGCATAATCTCCTCCTTTTTCAAGGGCTGTTGCCAATACTTTCTTCATATCTTCTTCGCCCACACCAAAATGATTCATTGCCTGCGAAAGCGCCGCCTTCTGGTCAGCTCCTCCCAAAGCTCCCTTCACCGAAGGAATAGCCAACGCTGAGCCTGCAGCCAACGAACCTAATAATGCCATACCTCCTGTTCTTATAAAATTTCGTCTGTCCATAATATATCTATTATTTTTAGGATTTCTTCGTTAATAAACTTTCCAGCTCTTCGGCACTCAAACGAAGATAAAACTGCCCCTGATAAGCAACAGAAATCGATCCGGTCTCCTCAGATACAATAATAGCATGCGCATCCGATTCCTGTGATATCCCCATTGCAGCACGATGACGAAGCCCCAATTCTTTGGGTATATCCAGATTGTGAGATACCGGCAGAATGCATCCGGCAGCTTTAATACGCTTTTTACTTATTACCATCGCACCATCATGCAAAGGACTGTTTTTGAAAAAAATATTTTCTATCAAACGCTGATTTACATCCGCATTAATAATTTCTCCGGTACGTACTACCCCATCCAAAGGAACATTGTGTTCAATCACAATCAGGGCGCCTACCTTTTGTTTACCCATACTGATACATGCCATTACCACCGGCATGATATCTTCATGTTCTAATGACTCTTTTTTATTCCCGGTAAAAAAAACGCGCCAGGGCATTGACATGCTGATGCGAACCAAGCGTAAGCAGAAAACGGCGTATCTCATCCTGAAAAAGTACAATCAGAGCCAGCACACCGACATTCATCAAAGTATTAAAAATAGAACCCAGAAGTTTCATCTCAAGCACCTGAGTTACTACCAGCCACATCAGAATCAGCACAAGAATACCTGTGAACACTTTGATAGAACCCGAAGCTTTCATCAATTTGTAGACATAGTACAAAAGGAAAGCCACCAACAGGATGTCAATAAAATCTTTGATACCAAACTCAAAAAACATACCGGCAGCCATGGCTATTATTTGATATTCACCCATATAAACATTTACAATTTATAACTTACAATTTTCTCCACCATCCTTACTGCTTCCACTGCTTCACGCACATCATGTACCCGCAGGATATTGGCTCCCTTCATTAAAGCAACCGTATCCAATACAGTAGTTCCGTTCAGAGCGTCTTGCGGCGTACCTCCAAGCAAACGATAAATCATTGATTTTCTTGAAACACCCACCAATAAAGGCAGTTCGAAAATACTGAATTCTTCAAGGTGTGCCATCAGTTCATAATTATGCTCTAACGTCTTACCAAAGCCAAAGCCCGGATCAAGAATAATGTCTTTCACACCCAAATCACGTAACTGCTGCACTTTCATGGCGAAATACATAAATACCTCCTTAAGCAAATCGTCATAATGTGGCTCAGATTGCATATTCTGAGGTGTACCTTGCATATGCATCATGATATAAGGCACTCCCAACCGGGCAACAGTTTCAAACATTTTCGGATCCATCTCTCCGGCTGCAATGTCATTGATGATAGCAACACCATATTCCTTTACACATTGTTCCGCCACATCAGCCCGGAACGTATCTACAGAAATAACAGCGTCCGGATGATTACGAACCACAATTTCCAATCCTACCCGTAAACGACGCATCTCTTCTTCGGCAGAGATGTTTTCCGCATTAGGGCGGGAAGAGTAAGCACCAATATCAATTATGGAAGCACCTTCGGCCAATATTTGTTGTGCACGTCCGACAATATCTGCCTCAGTTTGCATCCGGCTTCCGGCATAAAAAGAATCAGGAGTAACATTCAGAATACCCATCACTTGTGGGACAGAGAGATCGAGCAACTGCCCGTTGACATTTAAATATCTATGCGCTAATGAGTTCATTAATCTCGTTTTTCGGTTAGATTATTGCAAATGTAGAGAAAAAAAGCAAGTAACCGCCTATTATCACAAGAAATTGTACCGGATACGGCATTCTCTTAGTGCTCATTAAGAAAGAATCTTATCAAATAAAAAGAAAAGGAAGAGATTTCCGGCTATTCTTTTCACACGATTCAAGATTATACTCTATCTTTGCTGCTGTCTTTATAACTATAGAAAGAATATGGAACTCTCTGCTCTCTACCAGATATTTCTGGAATGTAATACAGTAACTACCGATAGCCGCAATTGCCCTAAAGGCTCTATGTTCATTGCCCTCAAAGGTGATTCATTCAATGGGAATGCTTTCGCCACACAAGCTATTAACGACGGGTGCGCATACGCAATTGTTGACGAAGCAGCTCATGCAGTGAAAGGTGACAAACGCTACATCCTTGTAGACAGTTGCATCGAAACTTTACAACAACTGGCCAACTACCATCGTAGGCAATTAGGTACCCGGATCATTGGTATTACCGGAACTAACGGGAAAACAACCACCAAAGAATTGATCTCAGCCGTACTGTCACAATCCTATAATATTCTTTATACGCAAGGTAATTTAAACAACCACATTGGAGTACCTGTTACCCTTCTTCGCCTGAAAGCAGAACATGACCTTGCAGTCATCGAAATGGGAGCCAATCATCCGGGAGAAATTAAATTCTTAGCAGAGATAGCCGAGCCGGATTACGGCATTATTACTAACGTGGGTAAAGCACACCTCGAGGGTTTCGGCTCATTTGAAGGAGTTATAAAAACCAAAGGAGAACTGTATGATTTTCTGCGTAAGAAAGAAGGTGCAATTATCTTCATTCACCACGACAATCCATATCTTATGAATATTGCTTCCGGACTGAATCAAATACCTTACGGAAATGATGAATCACTCTATGTCAATGGTCATGTGACTGGGAACTCGCCTTACCTTACCTTTGAATGGAAAGCAGGAAAGAACGGTGAAAATTACGAAGTAGAAACCCTGTTAATAGGAGAATATAATTTCACTAATGCTTTGGCTGCTATTACTATCGGACGCTTCTTTAAAGTTGAACCGCAAAAAATAAATAAAGCACTCACTGAATATGCTCCGCAAAACAATCGTTCGCAGCTGAAAAAAACAGCCGAGAACACACTGATTATCGATGCTTATAATGCCAATCCTACAAGTATGATGGCAGCACTGGAGAACTTTAATAAAATGACAGTTGCGCATAAGATGCTAATATTAGGAGATATGCGCGAACTGGGAGCTGAAAGTGCAGCTGAGCACCAAAAGATAGTAGACTTCATTAAAGCATGCGAGTTTGAGAAAGTCATATTTGTTGGAAACCTGTTTGCTGCAGCCGAACATTCATACCAGACATACTCCAATGCCCAGGAACTTATACAGGCATTACAGACCGATAAGCCTAAAGATTATACCATCTTAATAAAGGGCTCTAACGGAATAAAACTTAGTTCAGTAGCAGATTATCTATAATCTGCTACTGTTTCCCTTTTATTGTTTGTTTCAGCATCCGGGGGCGTATCCAATAGTAACCGATAAGACTGGCAAAGATTGCCCCCAAAGAATTGGCTGTAAAGTCTAACCAATCTCCTCCACGATACGTTGTACAATACTCCTGTAACAACTCTACACACCCGCTAAACAATACCGGGCAAACAAAGGCACCGACCCATGCATGCCACATAGGAGAATCTCCTTTTCTGTGAGTACGCAAAAACTCCAGCCACAACATGCCGGACATACCGAAATACATACAAAAATGAACAATTTTATCTATATTGGGTATTTTGCTTAACTCTGTTGAAGGTGGTCTAAAAAACGACAGGTAGATAACTACCAGAATAATTAACAGAGAAACCGGGTATTTCTTAATATAATAAAGCATATCTAAATAAATTACAGATGTTGGGCAAATATAAGGAACATTTCTTATATTTGCATGTTTAAGTAAGATAAATATATCGAATTGTAAGATAAATAAAGCTTTTATGACTAAAAATGACAGAGCGAACTTTGGCACTAAGTTGGGGGTGATACTTGCCTCTGCAGGATCAGCTGTAGGACTGGGTAATATATGGAGATTTCCATACGAAACCGGTAATCATGCGGTGCCGCTTTTATCATTATTTATCTGGGTTGTATTTTTCTTCTGGGACTTCCGATCATGGTATCCGAATTTCTTATTGGACGCCATTCTCGCGCAAACACCGCCAGAGCTTATCAAAAGTTAGCTCCCGGTACGCATTGGCGTTGGGTAGGACGTATGGGAGTACTTGCCGGCTTTCTTATTCTCAGTTATTATTCGGTAGTGGCCGGATGGACGCTCGAATATATTTTCGAAGCATTAACCAACGGTTTTTCAGGTAAAACTCCGGATGAGTTTATTTCTTCATTCCAGACTTTCTCAAGCAACCCATGGCGACCGGCGATTTGGCTGATCCTATTTCTACTCGGTACTCATTTTATTATTGTGAAAGGCGTAGAGAAGGGAATAGAGAAATCTTCCAAGATAATGATGCCTATGCTGTTTATTATCATCCTTATATTAGTAATATGTTCTGTGTCTTTGCCAGGAGCAAGCAGAGGTATCGAGTTTCTACTCAAACCAGATTTCAGCAAGGTAGACGGAAATGTATTCTTAAGTGCAATGGGACAAGCTTTTTTCTCACTTAGTTTAGGGATGGGGTGTCTTTGTACCTATGCTTCCTATTTTAGCAAAAAGACCAATTTAACTAAGACAGCTTTCAGTGTAGGGATTATTGATACAATTGTAGCCGTACTTGCAGGATTCATCATCTTCCCGGCTGCTTTCTCTGTGGGTATTCAGCCGGATGCAGGTCCAAGCCTCATCTTTATCACCCTGCCTAATGTATTCCAGCAAGCATTCAGTGGAGTGCCGTTATTGGCGTATATATTCTCTGTGATGTTTTATGTACTGCTGGCAGTGGCAGCTCTTACTTCTACTATCTCTTTGCATGAAGTTGTTACAGCTTACTTGCACGAAGAGTTTAAGTTTACTCGCCACCGGGCAGCATTATTTGTTACAGGAGGGTGCATCTTCCTCGGTATACTCTGTTCTCTGTCACTTGGAGTAACAAAAGGTATTACTATTTTCGGATTAGGAATGTTCGACCTATTTGATTTTGTCACCGCAAAAATCATGTTACCACTGGGTGGGTTGTGTATCTCAATATTCACCGGGTGGTATCTGGACAAGAAAATCGTCTGGAGCGAGATTACAAACGATGGTACACTGAAAGTCCCGGTTTATAAACTCATTATCTTTATCCTGAAATATATTGCACCTATTGCAATCTCCTGTATCTTTATCAATGAGTTAGGATTACTCAAGTAATATGTGGAAAGACTTTTTCTACTTTTCGCGTACAGAACGGCAAGGTATCATAATTCTTGCCGCTTTGATTATTTTGGTCGGTACAGCTTCATGGTTTATACCGCCAAGAGAAGTAGCAAAAATTGAAGATAACCAAAAATTCGAAGAAGAGTATGCCATTTTCATGGCATCACTAAAAGAAAAAGAACAACAAAAAGAAGTAAGTTCTAAAAAATACCAGTATGAAAAACGAGAAGTAATACTCGCTTCTTTCGATCCTAATACGGCAGACTCTATTACTTTTCTTAACCTGGGACTTCCGCTATGGATAGCAAAGAATATTTTGAAATACCGTGCCAAAGGAGGACGCTTTCGCAAACAGAGTGACTTCCAAAAAGTATATGGATTGACAGAAAAGCAATACACAACTCTCGAACCTTATATATCCATAGCAGATATACCGAAAGAACAGGACACAATTCGCCTGTTTAGTCATCAGGAACCGCGGGATACTCTACAATATTACAAATATCCGAGTGGAACAACAATCAGCTTAAACCAGGCTGACACCACTGAATTAAAAAAAATCCCGGGTATAGGAAGCGCTATCGCCCGTATGATTGTAGGATATCGGAAAAAACTGGGAGGATTCTACCAAGTAGAGCAACTGCAAGATATTCATTTGGATACGGATAAACTACATGAATGGTTGTTTGTTAACAAGAATGAGACCCAACGGATAAACCTGAATAAAGCAGGAATTGAAAGACTTAGAGCACATCCTTACATCAATTTCTACCAGGCAAAGGTTATTGTTGAGTACCGTAAGAAAAAAGGAGAAATAGAGAGTCTGAGCCAATTCAAACTCTATGATGAATTTTCTGAAAAAGATTTTGAACGGATATCACCTTATGTTAGTTTTCATTGAAATAAAAAAGATGCATCCTTATCACACTAGATAAGAATGCATCACACACAAACAAAACAAACACTCTACCTACTATCTTCACAGACTTCTGTAGAGAAGCGATATAAAGATACAGCTAATTGATTAATATTAATAACCAATCAGCCATATGGTATCATTTTTTAGAATTTCCCCCTTCGTATTAACACTTATTAATTATACCATCTATCATATGGACAGTACGATCTGTAATCTGAGCTAGCCCCTCATCATGGGTTACGATCACAAATGTCTGTCCTAAACGGTCACGAAGTTCAAAAAACAATTGATGTAATTCTTCCTTATTATGCGTATCCAGGCTACCAGAAGGCTCGTCAGCTAATATTACTGCCGGATTATTGATAAGAGCACGGGCTACAGCAACCCGTTGTTTTTCTCCACCGGAGAGTTCATTAGGTTTATGAGAAGCACGCTCTGCCAATCCCATAAAGTTCAGTATCTCTAATGCATGCGCTGTGGCTTCCCTGGAAGATACCCCGGCTATCAATGCGGGAATCATGATATTTTCCAATGCTGTAAATTCAGGAAGTAACTGATGAAACTGAAAAACAAAGCCGATATGCTTATTACGAAAAGCAGAGAGCTCTTTTTCTTTCATCCTGCTGACATTTGTACCATCAATATAGACATGTCCGGCATCTGGTTCATCAAGCGTACCCATAATCTGCAACAGAGTAGTTTTACCGGCACCACTTGGTCCGACAATACTTACAACTTCTCCTTTATTTATCTCCAGATCAATACCTTTGAGAACCTGTAAAGAACCGAAACTTTTAGTAATTCCTTCTAATTTTATCATATAATAATGTGCTAATGTGGCAATATGCCAATGTGCCAATAGGCTGCACTATAGTAACATACCAATTGGCACATTGGCATATCAGCACATTGAATAATTATTCATAATCGTTTTATTACATACTCTGCCAGATAGCAACCAAAGACGGCAGGCATATAACTCACCGTACCGCAAGTTGACTTCTTATTCATTTCATCATCAGTGAGCAGTACAGCGTTAGAATCAGCTTGTTCTGTACTAAATACTACCGGCACTTTTCGTTTAACTCCCATTTTTTGTAAGCGTTTTCGGACAGCTTTACTCAATCCGCAATGATAGGTATCCCAAAGGTCGGCAAAACGAACTTGAGTTATATCACTTTTTGCACCGGCTCCCATACTGGATACAATCTTAATGCGGCGTTGCAAAGCATGATAAATGAGATAGCATTTAGGACTCAACGTATCTATGGCATCAACAATGAAATCATATCGGGCAGCATCCAGCAGTTCCGGGATATTTTCGTCTTTCAGAAAAACGGGTAACACTTTTAACTCCAGTTCCGGATTAATATCTTTGAACCTTGCTTCCAATATATTGGCTTTAGGCATTCCCAGGGTAGAATGCAAAGCCGGTAACTGACGGTTTAGATTGGTAGACTGAACCGTATCAGCATCTACAATCGTCATTCGCCCCACTCCGGCACGGCAAATCATCTCTGCTGCATAAGCACCTACTCCACCCAAACCGACTACAAGTACATGGGCATTACGCAACCGCTCCATCTTCTCTTCACCTAACAAGAGTGCTGTTCTTTGCTTCCAGTTTTCCATCAATTTTTCTTAAACCATTTATAAAACCACTTACCTACCTTTTCATAATGCTGCGACTCATTACTACCACGTGGATTTGAGAAAGAAATAGCTTCCTGTGGTTCTCCCAACTGATCCGGATATAAAATAATAAGGCTATTATTTGAGAAATACTTCCCGAGTTGGGCCGGTAACTTTTCAAAAGCCGGATCATAAGAGATAGATCCCCGGCGAGCACTGACTATAACCAGTAAATGATCATAATTCACTTGACCGGTAAGCAATAGCAAGTCTCCCCAATCATCCAGACGGGAGAAATCTGTCATGGTCAATCCATATTTCTTTTTCACCAATTGCTGTAAGTATCCCAACGTCTGCTCATTCGCAAAGAAGTGCGCACGACATCCCAAAATGTTTGCCATACGACAAAAATGCTCCACCCATTTCTGAAATCCGGCTTCATACTCCGCCTTCGGAGGGACAGCAATAATAATACGCCGAAGCGTATTAACCGGCATTAGGAACTTGGCTATCATTACTTCCCTATGTAACCCTTTCAACAAACTATCTGCCAGATTACCAAAGAAAGAGTCTACAATATTGACCTTACGATGCAATCCGATTACCACATCCGTCACTTCATATTCTTTTGCTGTATGGATAATACCGGAAGCAATATTAAGATCATACCGGCTCACCTGTGACAAAGGTACATCCGCTGATGCAGCTATCATAGCAGCACGTTCCAGGTTTCTTTTACCACACAACTCCAAACGTTCCGAACTACTGTTATCATTAATGACATTCAACGCCAGCAAATTATTTTTTTGTTTAGAATCCCGGATCAGCAAAGACAAGTTTATCAAATCATCAATAGTATCCGGGTTTGCCACCGGAATCAAAATCTTCTCAGGTGTCTCCTTTTTACTATTTTCCGTATCCAGTTGTGCTTCATGCATAGCGAGCTTGCGGGCAGCCCGTTCAGTAGCAAACGAGCTGATGATGCAAGTGAACAGAATTAATACAATAGTACCATTCAACACATCCTCATTCAATAATCGCTCACCGTCAGGCAAAATAATATTATAGCCCACAAGCACAGCTGCCAACGTAGCTGCCGCCTGTGCATTACTAAGACCAAACATCAACTCCCTTTCGATAGCTTTCATCTTATAGATTTTCTGAGTAAGCCACGAAGCAATCCATTTACTCGCCAATGCAACAGTAGTCATTACTACTGCTACTTTTAAAGCGTCACCATGCCCAAAGAGAATTTTAATATCAATCAACATTCCCACTCCAATCAGGAAGTATGGAATGAACAAAGCATTACCCACAAACTCCAGATGATTCATTAACGGAGAGACATGGGGAATGAGACGGTTTAATACCAATCCGGCAAGAAATGCTCCCAAAATACCTTCCATTCCTACAAACTCCATCAATCCGGCTCCCAGGAAAACCATCGCAAGAACAAAGATAAACTGCATCACATTGTCATCGTACTTTCGAAAAAACCAACGCCCGATACGAGGGAAAAAGAAGATAATAAGAAAACCCAGGAAAATAACTTTAACTACCAGCCATAACCAGAACATCTCTGAAGACTCCCCTTTAAACAATCCACCAATAACCGCCAGCACCAACAAAGTCAATGTATCGGTAACCGCTGTTCCTCCAACGGCAATACTTACGCTCCGATGACGCGATACTCCGTAACGAATCACAATAGGATAGGCCACAAGCGTATGGGAAGCATACATACTGGCGAGTAATACAGAGGTAATGAACCCATATTTCAATACCGTCATGTTAGTGATAAACCCCAACGCCATAGGAATGACAAATGCCAACAGTCCTAATACCACAGCTTTACCACGATTCTGTTTAAAATCCCCCATGTTCATTTCCAGTCCGGCCAGAAACATTATATAATAGAGACCTACTTTTCCAAAAAGTTCAAAACTACTATCGCGTGCCAGAATATTGAATCCATGTTCACCAATCACCACACCAGCCAGAATCATTCCGATTATATGTGGAATACGAAGCCGGCCCAACACCATAGGAGCAAACAATATGATAAGAAGTACAAGGAGAAATATCCATGTAGGATCTGTTATAGGTAGGTTTAAATTAAAATCGGGCCACTGCATATATCTAAGTTTTACGTTTTCTCTGCAAAATAACAAAAAAGTTATCAATTATATGCCAGAATGTTATAATTTTGCAGTCAATTATTTGCTATTCGGAAGAATAGTAAGCGAAATACAATATTCAATTAAAACAAAAGAAAAAGATGAAAGTAGCTATTGTTGGCGTAAGCGGAGCCGTAGGACAAGAGTTCCTGCGCGTGCTTGATGAGAGAAATTTCCCGTTGGACGAGTTGGTTTTGTTCGGTTCTAAACGTAGTGCCGGCAGCAAATACACCTTCCGCGGTAAACAGATCGAGGTCAAACTCTTGCAACACAACGATGACTTTAAAGGGGTAGATATCGCTTTCACATCGGCTGGCGCAGGTACGTCCAAAGAATTTGCAGAAACTATTACTAAATATGGTGCTGTAATGATTGACAATTCCAGTGCTTTCCGTATGGACAATGATGTACCTTTGGTAGTTCCTGAAGTAAACGGAGTTGATGCCAAAGACCGTCCACGGGGCATTATAGCTAACCCTAACTGTACAACGATCCAGATGGTAGTTGCACTGAAAGCCATCGAACAGCTTTCACATATAAAAACTGTACATGTGTCTACTTATCAGGCAGCCAGTGGAGCGGGTGCAGCAGCTATGGACGAACTTTACGAACAATACCGTCAGATCCTTGCAAATGAGCCTGTCACCGTAGAAAAGTTTGCTTATCAACTGGCGTTTAATCTAATTCCTCAGGTTGACGTATTTACTGAGAATGGATATACAAAGGAAGAGATGAAAATGTATAATGAAACACGTAAAATCATGCACTCGGACATAAAGGTTAGTGCAACTTGTGTACGTGTTCCGGCATTGAGAGCTCACTCTGAAAGTATCTGGATAGAAACAGAACGTCCTGTATCTGTAGAAGAAGCACGCGAGGCTTTTGCTAAAGGTGAAGGGCTTGTCCTTCAGGATAATCCAGCAGAAAAGGAATACCCAATGCCGTTATTCCTTGCTGGTAAAGACCCTGTGTATGTAGGCCGTATCCGTAAGGATTTAACCAATGATTGCGGATTGACATTCTGGATTGTAGGGGATCAGATAAAAAAAGGTGCGGCACTGAATGCTGTACAAATTGCAGAATATCTGATCAAAGAAAAAAATATTGGATAATTAAATAAAAGCATAAAGAAAAGCCGTCTGAGAAGTAATTTTTCAGACGGCTTCTTTTTTAATATATAAACAACACAAAATGGATATGAACATTGAGTTATTGTTGCTATCCCTACTTAATATAAAAAGAATTCACCACAGAAGAATGCGGAAAAAGACCTATCTCCCTGTGGTGAATCTCACTTATTATTGAAACACTTATTTCTTAATGACCTTAATAGCCTTTTGATTATTTAACTTTACAAAATAAAGACCTTTGGCAAAACGCGAGAAATCAATAGCCGTTGTATTTGCATTTACGTTCATTTGCTTATCAACCATTGTTCCGGACGCATTGTATACGGTGATCACATCAATTACTTCTGAAGACTCAATAGTAGCCACATCATCAACCGGATTAGGATAGATTCTTGTTATTCCGACTTCTGTCTCCTGTACACCAACATCATCTTTCTTCTTCAATGTCATTGTTTTCTTTGCAGGTGTAACACAACTATTATTATCGGTAGGCATTGCCCATACACTTACAATCTTACCAGATGTTGAAACAGCATACAAATTGCCTGCGTAATCAAATTCAAAATCATCATAAGTAGCATCAGCCACACTGCCAAGCATATTCCGGAATTTTTCAGATACAGCAGGAATACCGTCCTTATTCATCTTATATTGGAATATGGAAACTCCGCCATTGTTACTCAAAGCAACGATCCCTTCTTTTTCATTAACGGCCAACGCCCCATTCTGTGAGGAAGTTTCTACAATATTCGGTTCAGCAGTATTAAATACAGCATCATTCAGTTCATCGCTAAAGTAGAACATACATGGATTAGCTGTACTATTGCCACCAGCACCACGATACTGACCTGCCCAATAACCGGTTGATACAGGAACAATACTACTATTATCATTCCCGATATAACTACTTGCAGCCTTTGAGTAGCTAGGAGCAGTTGTCCAGACATCCGCCTCTCCAATATTATACACATTGATAAATTTCTTCCAACTAGCACCTGAAGTTGTCTTATCCACAGTATACAATTGGGTAGCCTCACCAGTTCCACGTACACCTATAGCAGTCATTTGTCCACCTACATATACACCGCCGATACTTAAACTTCCTGCCTCATTGGTAGCCCCTTTGAATACAGGCGATATAGTAAACGTTTCCGGATTCATTAAGTACACACCTGCATTAGAAGAACTTGCATCACATAAGAACACGCGTCCGTCAGCGGCAACTGCCACTTTACGAGGACCTTCACCTACAACACCTGTCCATTGTACATCACCTGCATAGGCTTTATCTCCCTGACCGGTTATATCCAATGCATCGGGGCCCATTACATAAACGCCTGTAGCAGTCGTTCTTCCGGAGGCTTCTCCGGCAGCTGTATTAGTAACATATACCCGACCGAAATAGGGACTTTCAGGAGATTTATCAATACTCACACCTTTGGGAGCAAAATAATGATAGTTCTTACTGTCATCTGATAATTTCACAAAGCGGGTCACATTACCTGCCGTCGCCCGAAGTTCCCAGGTACATTCTACATCAGGGATATCAGCGAAAGCGAGACTTACTTTGTTACTAACCTTATCAAACGCACCCAGTGAAATTGTCTTCACTACAGTACCCGATGCAACATCTATCAAGATGAGATCTATCGCTTCAGCTTTCTCATTCAGATCAAAACAGATATCATAACCATCGTTTGTACGAACCGATTTAAGATTATAGGCAAAGATACGAGCCGGAGAAGCGTCTTGCTCTACCCCTTTTGTAGTATAGCTGACAGCCTGAAGTCCAACCAACAAGTGTTGTACTATATCTGCGTTATCAACCACTCCCACACTTGCCATATAAGTAATGGCATCATTAGTGATTACAGCTTCTGTCTCTCCAACATTCACCGCTTTATCCAGCCCGTCAGTCACATCATACAAGTATGACTTGTAAGAATACTTCTCATCTTTCTTCTCACATACCGGAACACTCATATAAATTTTATTGGCATAACGGAAATAATTGGCACCGGTAGACTCTACAGGAATATCACCTGCAAAATTAGCTACTTCAACACCATCATTTGAATCCCATGAAATTCGGAATTCACGTGGTACTATAGAATTTCCGTCGACGATAAGGCGATCAATACCTAACGGAGAAAGGGTCATTTGTACATCTGCTCCTAACTCCTTTTCCGTATATTCGGTATCATTGTATTGAGTCCCTATTACCTGACCATCTTTCACTTGCCAACACAAATAGCGTATACCATATGTGGTACTCCACCCGTTACCGGCATGTGAATCGAAATAGAATTTAAAGTTATCCAGTGTACCATTTACAGCGATACTATTAGCCATAAAATTGGAATTATTATTCCCGGCAGCAAGCAGACTTGCAGAAGTATTAGTAGGAAGAGTCAAAAGTACCTCGGGAGTTGCCTCTTCGAGTGCTTTATCTTCTGTGGCCTGCCATTTATACATATAAAAGTCTCCAGTCTGATAAGAGTTCCCTTCTTTACCAATTACCGTAGAATTGGTTCCAAGCAGAACACCATCTGTTGTAAATGCGATATCAGAAAGTACATAAGGATATGCCTTTCCATTAAATCCTTCCGTTTTAATCCCCTCTGTACTCATCTCTTTCAACAATTCTCCGGTTACAGGGTCCAGAACAAGCAGCCGGGGCATTTTGTCTCCATTCACAGCCAATACGTAATACTTTCCATCACGGAGAATTGCACGACGGACGGTCAGATCTTTCAATACCTCTACCGTTTGCAACTCGCCTTCCTTAGTGAAATGATACGAACGGGCAGCAGCAATATCACCATCTTGTACCGGATGCGGATAATAATCCACCTCTTCTATTACCGGTTCATCCGAAGGTTCTTCTTTCGATGTATCCGTCAGCCGTTTATTGATAAACGAAGTTTCATTCGCCACCACCTCTATCTCCTCTGTCTCTTTCCAATACCCTTCGATATCAAATACTAATTTATAGGTCCCCGGAGTAAGTTCAGTAAAAACAAAAATCCCATTATACTCTTTATCAGTCAGATATTCGCCAATCTTATTACCGTTGGCATCTTCGAGTACCACCTTCACATCGTTCAACGGATAATAGGCATCCACCGAATTTACCTTATAGGTATATAACGGATGCTCTAAAGGTTTGCTGATATCTTTGACGGTTCCCATAATACACCCTTTTGTTTCACTGTTATCATTAAACCAGGCACGAATGGCACGGGAATATCTCACTCCTTCCTGTCGACAATAATCCTCATTCAGTAAACGCTGGCGTTCCGGTTGGTAAGTATGGAAACAACCTTCACTCAAAAATCCGTCACACCCATGCTTCAAGACCCCTAAATAGCCGGTATATCCCAAGCCACTCGTAGATGAGCTCCCGTAAAAAGAGATATCTCCACGGCTATTGTTGGCAGTTTCGGCAGTATAAGCCGAATGATAGGTAACCTCATTTTTTACAATGTATTTCCAAGCATCATACGCCATTTCTTTTGCATTTACCAACCCGTTTCCGGATGCACCATCGGTACCGCGATACAACACCAACGGATAGTTAGTCATGCTCCCCTCAGTAGCAGCATTACTATGGATAGAAATAAAATAATCCATATTATTTGCTTCCACATCTTCACAAATGACAGATAATGTTACGATCTGTGTACTCGTTTCTACCTTATCATTTTCAGTCGCATTCTTATCACCTGCCGAGACAAAACCATTTTGTGTACGGGACATTTTGATGAATCCGGCCCCAGCCTTCACTAGTTCATCTCTAAGTGCCAACCCTTTAATCAAATTGGTATTCGTCTCGAAAAAGCCGCGAATATCCATCTGTGCATAATTGATAGTCGCCATCGGGCGATCATTTGCAGTCCATCCTCCATGTCCGGGATTAATATAAATTCTGGCATCTTTTAAATCGGTAGCAGATACACTGAACGTCAGTATTATCCCAACCCATACCATGATTAATTTATGTAGTTTCATAGTAATCAATTATTTATTGGTTTCGATCTTCATTAAAAACACTTTTCCGTCATTAGTAGTATACACTATTTTAGAAGCATCAGCGGAAGCTGACGGATATAAAGCTATCACAGAATCATCAGTTAATACCGTACGTTGTGTACCATCAGCAGCAACTCCAACTATTTCCGAAGAAGTCACAACTTCTCCATTATCATAATCAACCATACCTACAACCCAATCATTACCCATCCATTTCGGGGCGCGCAATATCCCTAAAGATACAGGATTGGTTCCGTCAGAATTGCTCACATAAGCTTGCCCCTGGTCCATAACATAATACAACAGCTTCTTTCCATCCGGTGATACAGAAGGCCACAAATAATTCACATTCGTTCCGGCAGGAGATAATAGACGAGTTTTACCCTTCTCTGTTATATAAAGTTGTCCATCTTTAATACTCGGCACCACTGGTATAGATTCTAATTTCTCACCGGAGACTCTTTTTGAAACCATTTTACCCTTATTCACTGCCAAGACAGTGCCTTGTTTCACGTTCACCCCTTCCAAATCACGTGTATTCTTTATCAATTCTTCCTTTTCACCAGTCTCCAATTGAATGCTTTTTAAAGAAGTATAACGCAGTTTTCCTTCGTAGTTTTTACTTCGATATACCACTGTACTACCATCGGAAGAAATCTGGACGCCAACTGCTTTTTCAGTAGTAAGAGTTGTCAGTTTTTTCGTTGCTAAGTCATATTTTTTAAGACCTTGAGTATCATTACCGGCCAAAATCAGATAATCACCGGTAGGGCTCATAATCGGAAGACATCCGTCTTCTGATTCCATAATGGGTATTTGTTCATTACTGACCATTTTAATACCCTGAGAAAAAGCTAATTGACTCGTCAATACGAGTAACAACAAAAAGGGAGTTTTCATAATGAATGAATTTAAAGATTAATAAAATATTACTTATATAAGTATTCTGTCAAAATAGGTCTCAAAGAGTATTTTTCCAACATTAAAAGCTTTTGTATTCGAAAGCTCGTGTTGCCTTTATCATTTATTGACAATAAATTTGTGTGTTTCTTTCTTTCCATCAACAACTACCGACAAAAGGTAAACACCATTATTAAAAGAATAAAGAGGAATATTGTACGTATACTCTCCTGTAAGTTGTCGGTTAGTCATATGATTCATTATATTCTTTCCATCAACAGTCCACAAAGAAATGGAGGCAGTACCCACTTTGGATAATGAATAATGCAGAACAGCTTCATCCTTCGAAGTAGCCAACCATGAAAGATGTTTACTCACTACCACCTCTGAAATACCAACTCCTGAAGCAGACGGATAGTATGCCTTTAGATCTTTAAAAGAGAACTTAGTACCGATAAGAGACATTCCCGCTTTTAGATAAAATTTCATACTTGTCAGTGTCAAAGGATACTCTATAAGATTTAATGGCAGATCATCTTCCATAAAAGATACTGAATACACAGAATCTTTCCTGACAACAGGTATCAACTTTGTTTTCAAAAAACCAGTTTTTGTATTTGATGCAAAATCAAGATAGAGTTCTTTAATCACATCATCTTTCACGAACATCCGGAAAGAAACCGAGTCAGGCAAGCTATAAAAAGTTACAGGCTTATTAAACTCAATAGAAGCAGAACGTCCGGTTTTGACATCAAATATCATATTGATACCATCTTCCCAGCCATTTGGTAATGCGGTATTTTCATACCTCAAATTGGAAAAGGTTCCAGAAGTTTTTATTGGCCACGATGCTAAGTCAGCAAAGGTCTCATGTATTCTTTCCTTACCAGCTATCTCAACTTTCACATTTACATGTACACTCAACTCATCTAAAGTTCCGTGAAGTCCTGTCTCGCCATTAGCTATACCCTTTATCACTCCATCCTGTACCAGACAACAATCAGGATTAGAGGAACTCCAGGTAAATGCTCCCGGATCTAATTGATAAACTTGTTTCCCTGATTTTGCATCAATCCTGATAGGAAATTCACGTATCCCATCTATCAATATATTCTGCGGATAGGCTTGAACATCCGAGACAGGAGATACAAAAACATTCAAAACCGCTTTTTTTCCATCCTTAGTAGCTATAATCTGACCTTTTGTAGCATTCAGGCTCGCATGGAATACACCCTCCGAGTCTACATATCCCAAGTCCTCAGGTATACATTGATAAGTAAATCCTTGAACTCCCTTTTCCAACATTTTACCATGTTCATTAAAAGAGAGGAGTGTAAGTGGATTCAACGAGACTGCCGTAGTATAAAGACTCGGGGTTATAAATGCATAAGAAGCAACAACCTCTTCCTCAGGTGCAGTTGATACAACCAGCAAAGCATCGGCTACCGGACGAATGCTACCACGCATCGGATAATTCAGCATTTCATGGTCAACAGCTATCGTTGCGGAGCCCCCACTATCGAAGTTTACTACATTCCACGAGCCATGGGCCAACATCCAGTTAGCAATATCAATACAGTTTACACCCGGACTGGCAGAAGTTCCTCCTTCAACCGTTACAATATAAACTGTTTTACCATCTTTTGACATTCCGCCCATCACCCGGGCAGAGACCTCATATTCACGACCGTTTTCAAAATCATTATATTCACCTTCATGCAGTTTTCCTTCATAAGCAATACTGGGATAACCATGAAAACCAGCTACAATATTTTTTAGTGGTTCGCCAAACTTACCTTTCACAAATTTCTGTGAAATAAAGATTATATCACCCGGAGTGACTTTTCCCTCAAAACTTTGAATACTTTCGTTCCGTGCATAAATCACACATTCCGTTTGTGACGTTTGCAATGGAACATCTGATATCTCCAAGACTTCACACTTTATATCATCCCCATTCACTTTCCACCTACTCAGTGGTTTGATCTTGATATATTTCCCTTGTTCTGTCAGTGTTCTACTATTCAAGTGATTAAATAACACACAGTTTCCCGAAATAAATGTAGCAGCAGAGTTATAATAATCAATTTTCACAGTACTGCCATCTTTCAAAATAACATTTGCGTTCAGAGACGGGTAAAATACTGCCGCTGTTTCATCTTCCGAAACAGCAAAGATAGAGCGTCCCCAGCCTGCTCCATAAGGTATCTCACCATTACTCACATTAACTCCGATACATACACCCGCTTCATAAACGAAGAAGTCATGGTTGAATGCGGCACAAACCCGATGTCCGGGATAAGTGTGGGCTTTAGACATACTCATAACAGTCTCTCTGGGTACATCCGGAACCTTATTGTTCGATTGTACCTGCTCAATCTTCGTATAAGGATTCGTCAGATCTATAGTTGTGACCCACATTAGTATAGGTTTATCCCGATAGGCTATTTTGGTATATTGCACTCCCGCTCCCAAGCTATAATGCTCCAGTGTATCCGGAGTTCCCCATGCCGGTTCCTGTGCTTCCAAGGTATTACAGAATGCCAGTAGTAGTATATATAAAAGAATCTTTCTCTTCATACTTAATGATTTTTTATCAAATTAAGTAACGGCCGGCTATTTGCCAGCCGTTATTAAAAAATCAGTATCAATCTCTCAAAACTATTTTCTGCGAAACGCTACTTCCTGATTCCAAATTAGCCTTTATCACATAAATACCTTTGGTCAATCCACCAACATCCATCCGAGATGAAGCCACTTTCGATAATAGTTCTCCCGATAATGAATAAAGCTCCATAGATACTACCTTGTCACTACTTGCCACAATTTCATTAGTTCCGGCAATATAACGGAAAGAGAATCCTGAAACGATTTCAGCTTCTATAGATGTCAAAGTATTGTCATATACCAAAACATTATCTACATAAATCGTTCCTGTTTTTGTCAGAGGTTGTGCTTTCTGCTTTATTTTCAATCCGGTAAGTTCATAAGTTTTCTTTGCAGGAAGGGTTCCCAAAGAAACTTCTACAAATGCCCAATCACAGAATGTAAGATCGGCAAGCTTGATCTCCTGAACATCTCCATCAGAAGAAGACAGTTGTAACCAAACCTCATTACCAGTCAGATCACCCAAAACATGCATACCAATTGCTTTAGTGGCATCAACCTGAAATCCTGAAGTAGTTTGATAACAAGCTATACCGTCTGCTGTATCTACCGCAAAATTATATGTAAACGCACCAGAAGAAGAACCAAACAACACTTTAGAGGTATTCCGGGAAGTACTGGCCGACGTAATGCCTGTACTGCCATCTGCAAAATAAGTAAATGTTCCGGCAGTTTCCATATCCAGTCCAACCGTTCTGTCTGTTACTTTCACATCTACAGCTTTAAAAGTATAATCCATCGGTTCAACAATATCAATACCATCAACATCAATCATATTTCTGTCAACAACAACACGATACGTTTCATTTTTTGTTAATCCTTCGGAAAGAGTGAACGCCAAAGAACCATAAGGTGCACTGACAGAATTTACTTTTATAGAACGGGGTACTTTAGATAACTCTTCACCTTTTGAATTATATATTTTAACAGCATCCCTGACCAATGTAGAATTCAATTTATTATCAAATCTGAACTCAAATGGAGCACTTTTACCATAGTTAACGCATTCTACCCCAGGAGTCGGATAACAACCCAATAGTTTCAATCTATTACGATCTTTAGTAAGGAAACTGAATACAAAATCTTTTTCCATTGCCATATTACCAGGGTGTTTCAGGCTTTTATCCAGTTTCACTGTATACAAGGTAGAAATATCATACGGTTTATCCGGTGCAAAAATCATCCGATGTTGACTATCTTCAAATGTAATTGTTCCTTTTACATCCGGAGTAATGGAAAATGCTTGTATTGCAGATTCTGTATCCACATCCCAATTAAACTCAAAAACGATCTTCGAACTACACTCTACAAGTTCACCTTCTTCTACTTTAGGAGAATAGTTAACCACTTCAGGAGGAGTCAAGCGCTGCATATCTAAACGTGCATCTAAATAGCTGACTTCTCCGGCTTTAACTTCCAAGTCATACGTTTTATCAAAATATTTATCAGCAGTCACTTTTACTGTATACTTTCCGGGAAGCAGCTGCTTAAATACAAATACTCCATTATCAATATCATCCGTTGTATATGTTAGATTTCCAGGGTTAAGCGTAACAACTGCTTTATTCAAGGCTAATAGTTCATCTTTTGAGTTCCTGATTTTCACATGGCTTCCCAAATCTTTATTTCGGCTATCGTGAACACTACCTACAATATTTCCCGTAGTAAGAAGGCTTCCGCCTTAAATATTTCACAAAAAGATTTATAAAAATTCCATGCCTCTAACCATTTATAATCCATATTCATCAAACGCCGGGTTTCAGGTATGTAATCATGCATAGAGCCTTCCGATATACATCCGGGGACAGTCAATCCTCTCAAAACACCATACCCGTTACTCCACCCCATCACCTGAGCTGCAAATGTTTTATCACCACGTACAGTATAGTCAGAAGCCCAGCAATTTACTTCATTTGCATAAAGATTCTTAGCAATAACAGTACTAATCTCGCGGCTACGATCTGAATGAGGAGTAGGTGTAGGATATGTATGATTATCATCCGGATCCACACCAGCATAAAGCTGAAGAACATAGTTTGTAACTCCGGCATTACTATGAATAGAAAGCATATAATCCGCATTACATTCATTTGCTTCTCTTACAATCTGAGTTAAAGGCAGGTCATCGGCTGTTGTATTTGTTGTACGACTAATGTATACATTCGCCTTCGCACCTTTCAACAGTTCAACTAACTGCACTCCCTTATCCAGATTAGACTGTGACTCCCAAAAGCCATTTACATCACCCGGTCCATAAGGGCCAACCGGAATGTTCCGGTCATCACTATCAAATCCACCATGTCCCGGATTTACATAAATTGTGATTCCTGACAAATCCTGTGCGTATGTTCCACTTGTTTTTAATAAAAACAAGCCTATAAAAAGAATATAATATATTTGCTTCATAGTAGCCTATTTTTTTAATTCTAATACTATAATTTCACCCTCCAAAGTATTGTAGGCTATCTTACCACTTTTCCAATTAGTGGTTGGATACATTGCTATCTCTGTAAAAAGGGACAATACTTGTCTTTGTTTCCCATCAGCAGATACCATTACAACGGATGACTCTGTTATATAATCTCCATTATCTTTATCAGCCATACCTACGATTTTATGATCGTCATACCATACAGGAGCATTCAGATAGCCTATCTCAGAAAGAATCTTCCCATTCAAATCACAGATATAAGTTCCTTTTCCGGTTGCAGTAAATAAAATTTTAGTTTTATCAGGGGATAAAGATCCCCACAAATATCGGCTCCCTTTTGATAGTGGTTCAAGCACCTTACGATCTCCATTGCGTTCAACAATCAACTGAAGCTTCTCTGTATAAGCATTTATACTCTCCTTCCCCTTAAATTCCAGGCCCATACGAACTTTATTCAATTCAGATTGAAGACGTACAGGAGAATTCATACAATTCTTTGACTGCAACAATTGACGATCATAACACATCAAAGTATTCTGCCGGTGCATATTTTCTCTTTCCACCGACCTATAATAGATCTTATCATTATTCTGACTGAAATCCGGAGAATACCCTGCACCCTCAGCATCTGTAATCATCAGAGAAGTTTTATTATTCAGCTTATACAGATACAAACCCTTATAATTCTCAGACGTATACAACAATTCAGAACCATCCGAATTAAACACCGGATAAAAAGCCGGTACTTTTTTCTCCACAGTAATTCGTTGCACTACCGAAACCATTTGTGCTTCGACCCAGGTGACATTACAAATTAATAATATCCATATACAAATACTCTTCTTCATAATATTCTATTTAAAATTGTACTAACCCAACTAATATTTCATAAACTTAAATACAGAAACCTCTGCTCCCTTATAAACCTTCAACAGATAAATTCCTTTATTCACTCCAGAGTCATCCAACCTGATTTTGCCAGTCTGAAGGCGACCCAGTTTTTTCATTTTTACTGCCATACCCGAAACTGAATATATCTCATAACTCACAGGCAACTCTTTATCCATACTAAATGACAAATAAGTTCCATCAACATCCGTCAAAAGGCTTATCTCATTATCTCCTATCCTATTAGGTACAATACCATCTCCTTGTTCTTCATAAATCAACGAAAACTCTTTCAACTCGAAAGCATACTCAGCTCCAACAGTGTGTCCGGAAGCATTAAGAGTTACCTTTATTGAATTAAATTTGAGTGGCCAAATAGCCATATCCGTAGGATCATCAACAAGATCTGCCAGAGATAAATAAATCACATTATCTTCATTTACCTTAAAATCGGAAAATTCTTTTACTACAGAGTGAGATAAATTATTAGGAACAAGATCCAGAACAATCTTATTCAAAGGTAATTCGTGAGGATTAAATACAATCTTCAGAGCCTTAGGCAAACTATAAAGATTCATTTTTTTTGCCAATGTGAAATAAGGAGTACGAGTAGACGAATATTTATAAGCAATATTCAATGTGCTTGTACCACTCATTGAAATACCTTTCAGATTGGAAGTTAACTTAAGCGAAGGATCCGTAAAACTAATAGCAGGTAATGAGGAGGCAGAAGGTATTTCAACATTCACTTTTAATGTTCCCTGATAATCATTCATTGAGCCCGTAACCATAGAGGAACCATTGGCTACAGCAGTTAAAACACCTTTGTTGACTTTACAAATATTCTCATCTTCAACTCTCCAATCCAAAGCATTATGATCTATTAAGACTTTATTTCCTTCCAAAGTTGTTTCTACTTCAATCGGATAATGAATCTTAGAATCCAGGAGTACAGAATCCAAACGAATAGAAAAATCCTTCACTTCTTTTACATAAACAGTTTGAGAAACTTCTAACTTTCCATAATGAGCAGTCAAAGTACCAGATACAGCATCTCCTGAAACCACAAAATTACCTGCCTCATCAATATGCCCAAGATTTGGAGAACAGGAGAAGGTAACATCCTCAAGATTATCAGTAAGTAATCTATCATACTGATTATAGCCCATTATTTTCGGTTTAATTATACCATATTTAGGTAATTCAAACTTATAGTCCGAAAAACGTAGACGGGTAATATCCTGAGATTCCTGAGATAAATCTACAACCAACCAACCGTTACCTACAGGTCGCTCTTTTCCATCAGCCGGACGATTGGCAACTTTATTGTTTACTATTATTTCAGAAGAACCTCCACCGTCAAGCCCAATGGCATCTACAGCCCCCCAATGTTTCAAAATATCACAAACTTCCGTAGTGGTCAATCCAATAGAAGCTGATGTCTTACCATCCGCAACTAATAGGTACACCCAACGTTTGTCTTTAGAAGCTCCAACAGCAGTACGCGGATATGGAACCGCATTATAGTTTTCTGTAGTATTACGCTCTGTAAGTACTCCGTCGTACATTAATGCTGTATTGCCACCTATCATTTGCTCAATCTCCGGATAAGTTCCAAAATTCACACAACGTATCCCCATATTAATAGTGATTTCCTGTCCCTCTTTCAAATTACGTAAAAAAGCTCGGGATTGCTCACTTGTACCAGAAAGTACGTATTCATCAGCAGCAATCGGATTACTTCCTCTGTTTTCTATCCTTTTTCCGACAATGCACTTTACTGGTTTATTCACTCTCCACTTTTCACCAGATTTCAAACTTAAATATACCTCAGTACGTTCTACTCCAAACATCTCACTGAAATTTTCATCTTGACGTGTTTTCTCTCCTGCAAACCGATTATAAAAAGTTAAATCACAAGCAGAGCAATCTGCACGAGGAATATTAACATGCTGAAATTTATAAGTTCCGGCATCCCCGGCGTCAACCTTACCCTCAAACTCCATATGATCGAAAACCGGAACATTATTCACGTCTATGGTAGCAAATCCCCACCAGGCATCCCGGGGTTCACGTTGTATTTCACCATCTTTAATACTACCTCCACGAGGAGCTCCCAAAGGAAACTCATGATGATCAGTTACATTAAAAAAATCACCATTTATACCACAATATGCTTTATGTCCCTCATAAGTCATGCGCTCACAAGCATGCGTTACAAGTTCTGTCCCCGGTATGCTATCATTGGCCAGAAAAGTTTCAATCTTATTGTATGGATTATGCATATCCAGTTTAAGGATATAGGTGTAAGCGGGTATATCAGGAATATAAATTGAAGTATAAATAGCTCCCGGACCAACAACTTTACACTCAAGAGTATCTATATAATGAGGCTTCTCATTGATCGTTATATACCTCCGGCATACACATATTGTCCAAAGAGTAAAGGTAATGCCAATAAAAACTTTTTCATTTTCATACTATTTTTATATGTTACATGATTAGTTATGTATAATCAACTTAACCGTATCTGTTTTACCACCAACTAACACTTTCACCAAATAAGTACCATTAGCTAAATTGTTTATCGGTAAAACAAGATTTCTTCCATCACTCATTTTGTAATCTTCAGATGCAACCATCATTCCGGTACTTGTATAAATTCTTAAACTGATATCTGTTTTTTTATCCAGATTAACATTCAAACAAGCTTCTTTTTTTGCCGGATTAGGATAAATGGATAACCAGGAAAGAGTTTTCAGTTCGGGGAAACCAACCGTAATATAGTCATATACCATAACCATTTCTTTGATCTGAATTTTATTATGCCCTACAGGATTATCAGAAGTAAATGCAAACCTCATCGAATGAAAATGTATGGGATATCCGACTTTGTCATTTACATCTGTTAAAATATCCGAGGCTGGTATTACAATTTCACGATCTTCATCTTTCGAAATATCAGTAAATTCATACGGAGTATAAGCAGATTTATCGTTTGTCCGTAAAGAGAAAGTAACCTTATTCAAACCAGCTTTTCCCGGATTCAATATTATACGCACAGATGTTGGCAAACTATATAAACAAAAATCATTCATCAATTCTATAAACGGAGAACGTCCGGCAGAGTAGTCATACTCTATTCCATCAGGTAATAATTTTATATTCTTCAAATTAGAGGTACTTTTTACACTCCAGGAAGGAGTAGACAAAACAGGCATCTCCAAAATTGGTTGAGAAGGTATTTCCACTTTAACCTTCTGTTTGCATGAGAACTCTCCCAATGTTCCATGAATATATGTCACTCCATTGGATAATCCTTTTAGTACTCCTTCAGTTACTGAGCAAACTGAAGGATTTTCAACTTCCCATTGTAATAATTCCGGTGCCACAAACAACGTTTTATTTTCTACCTCTGCCAATAATTCAATATGATATGTAGAAATATTATTGAGTAAAACAGAATCCAATCTCAACTTAAATGAAGACTCAACTAATGAGACCGGCCTTGAGGTCTTCACCCCTTTATACTCTGCGGATAATATTCCAGTACCGATTTTTTCCGCACCAATAAAATTACCTTCTGCAGTTATATATCCTATCTCCGGAGTACATGAAAATGAAACATTCTGAAGATCCTTGCTCAACAAATCACCGTATCTATTATAAGCATATACAGCAAGTTTTAAAAAGCCACACGTCGGTAGTGTATAAGACACTGGTGCAAAAGCGAGCGAAGCAATCTCTTGGTCTTCAGGAGCATTCGACACAACTAACATCCCATTACCGACAGGGCGTACTGCACCATCAGAAGGGGAGTTTTTAACTTCTCCATTAACATACATAACAGAAGAGCCTCCGCCATCCAGATTAACAGCATTCCATGCTCCAATTCCTTTAAAAATATCTCCAAATTCAAAGAGAGTTACTCCACGTGAAGAAGTTTGCCGACCATCAACTTCAACTAAATAAACAATCGTACTATCTTTTGAAAATCCGATACCGGTACGAGGATTTGCAGATTCATCTCCTTCATACCGTTGCCCATTTTTCAAGAGAATATGATCGCTTCCTCCCATCAATTCTTTGAAGTCGTCCAATGCTCCCGGATTACTTCTCAAATCCGTTTTAAGATTGATTGTCAATTCATCTCCGACTTTCATTTTTTTTAAGAAATCAGATGATACTCCTCTCCCATGTAGTACAGCCTTTCCCTCTGGAATAGGGCTAAAACCGTGATTTTCTATTATTTCTTCCGCAATACAAGTTATTTCCTTATTTGCCGAGAAAAAGAAGGTTTCACCGTTTCTAGGGGTTATAATAACTTTTGTACCTCCCTCAATCCCACTGGTATATGTACCATAGGCATTAGTATAAAGGGTTAATAAATCGGTCACTTGTGGTTCCCACTCTAAACGTTGCATATTTACTGTATGCAGCCGGGTTGCTCTATTACCACTTTTTACTGTTCCGGAAAAGTCTATCCTATCAATATAAGGACGATTATTTTTATCTAAAACAAATGCAGCTCTTCCTACAGGATTAGTAACACATTCATTATTAATAAACTGTCCGCTACGAGGTATACCTATCTCAACAGGATCTATATAAAAATAAAAATCACCATTAGTAGCTGCAAAAACATTATGTCCCGGAGCCGACTTTCGTATAGCCATTTGAGTCGGGCGCTCAGTTGCAACAGCACTATCTCCTCCCAAACAGGTTTCTAACTTTACGTTGGGATTTCTAAGATTGACTTCCAATACATGGATTTTTAAAGGAAATTCCGGTAAATCAATATAAACATATTCTGTTCCAGGTCCAACTTGATGCTTATAAACCAGTGTATCAATACGATACGGTTTATCATTTATCGTAATATACTCTTGGGCAAGTGAATATTGCCCAAGAAGTAATAAAAATAATGTAAACAAAACTCTATTCATGTCAGTCACATTTATTAGTTTAAAAGTAATTTAATCATTACCTCAAGTATATGAACATACTATTATTTTATTATGAGCTTCATTGTTTCGTTACTACCATCATCCATACAAACTTTTATCAGATAAATGCCAGAAGTCATGTTACTCACAGGTAGTTCCAATAAATTACAAGTAGAATTATCAGCTGATATTACATTTAATAATCTTCCCTCAGGACTAAAGATCGAAGCACTTGTTATATGTATATCCTCATTCTTCAATGCCACATATGCACGGCCATCAGCTGTCGGGTTAGGATATATAACTAATGAAGAAAGTAATTTTAATGAAGAGAGTCCTACTGAAATCTGGTCATAAATAAGTTCCATATTTCTGATATAGATAGTATTCTCACCAGCCACATTCCCCGAAGCAACTAAAGGAAACTTGATTGAACTGAAATGAATAGGGAAGGAAGCATGTTCCGGCTCTTTTGCAAACCAGTCTTTCATTGCCAAAAGTATCTCTGCATCTTGATTCTTTACAAGCTCATTCGTATATTCATAAATAGAATTAGAAGACGACAAGTTCTCTCTACCAGAAATAATAACTTTTGAAACAGCTGCATTTCCCGGATTAATCATAAAACGAATCGCATTGGGTAAGCTATAAAGGTCGAAAGTTTTTGCAAGTTCAATAAAAGGCGAACGGCCAGATGAATATGTATACCGAATTCCATCTGATAGTAATTCTATATTCTTTATATTCGTACTTGCTTTTACTGTCCATTCATCATTTATCAGCGGAAGTAATGAAAGTGAATGCTTCTCCGGGATTTGTACCTTCACTTTTAACGCACATTTCAGATCATCAAGTGTACCACGAATAATCGTTTCTCCATTTTTAAGTCCGGTAACAATTCCATCATTAATCGAACAAATCGTTGGATTATCAATGCTCCATTCCAATGCATAAGGTGCCAAAGGATATTCTTTATCTCCTATACGTGCATTCAATTCAACTGGATAACCGGTGTATCCATCAATTATCACCGAATCTAAACGAAGAGAAATTTCTTCTTCTTTTAAATATTTGATATGGATTGACGTTTCCAGTTGATTCCATTTGACTTTTAGTATACCATCTCGACTTCCATTAGCAAAGAAAGACCCATCCTCTCTTACGGTACCTACTTCCTTTTCACAGCTATAAGTCACATTTTTCAAACCTAAATTTATAAGTGTTCCATACTGATTATAGCCATAAATAACAGGTGTATATGATCCATATACTGGTAACATCACAGTTTTCTCATAAGGAAGAATTTCCGCAATCACATCATCACTTGCTGACAAATCCACGGCAAATATACCATTAGAAACTGCACGTTCATGACCATCACTTGGCGTATTCATCAAACCGAACTTATTCAAATACATGCCACTGGACCCACCACCATCAAGATTCAAAGCGGTAGTTGCACCTGCACTCTTCATTATATCTGCCAAATGTTTTGTTGTCAATCCGGTAGAAAAAGACGAACGCCCATCTACCACACAAAAGTATACTTTCTTCCCATCAGCAGAATATCCTATGGCAGTACGAGGATGTCTTTCAGCCCAATCATTGTCCTGTACAACACCATCTTTTAAAATTATTCTATCACCTCCCACCATGGCTGTTAGTTGAGAAGCACTTCCAGCTGTTTTGTTTACACCAATAAAAAGAGTAAGTTCATCACCTTCTACCAAAGACTTTAATACTCCGGCAACAGTTCCATGACCAGATAAAACAGCATGTCCTGCCGGTATTTGCATATTACCTTTTCCATCAACCACTTTAACCACCTTCACTTTTAAATCTTTATTCACTGTCCAGACCATAGTAGATTCTAACTGCACAAGCACTTCTACTCCATAGGCATTGGTATGCGTATAATTGCCATTTAATGTATTATACAAGATTAATTGGTTTTCGCCTCTTCCTACATTTACACCATTTATTGGGTATACTTTTTCACCTATTGAACAAGTAGAATTCGCAAAAAGCATGTTATCAATTATAACATCTTTACCAGAAAAAGCGATATGTGGAGTCTGAGCAGGAGTTCGTCCCATCTGTCCTTCGACGATACTTCCATGAATCGGATATCCGACATCTCCTGAAGTAGCAAAAAAGTCTGCATTCGTTCCTCCGAAATATACCTTACCTTCTTTACTTTTCCGTTGAGCCATAGAACTGATGCCTTCACAGGTAATCAAAGAATCTTTTCCATGAACAGCCTCAAAAGAGATATAGGGATTTGTTGCATCGACTTCCAGAAAAAATGTACGAAGTTTCACACTTGATGTGTAATAATGCATAGCTGTATAATAAGAGCCTGGTCCGACTTTAAAATGGCTCAATGTATCGGCCTGGTACTCCGTTCCTCCAATTGTAACAGTGGTTTGTGCCAAAGAAATGCTGCAATAATTTGAGAGGAAAAATAAAGATAAAAATAGTGCTGATAATGTTTTCATAATTTTATTTTTCAAGCTAAAGAATAAGAAATAAAAAGAGCTGTATCTATTTATATATCCGCATTAAAAAGACGGCATATTCTCACAGATACAGCTCGGTATTTCAGAATGCTCTCATCCGAAATGAGATATTCAAAATGCAATATTATTCAACAACAACTTTCGTATTCAAGATATTGCCAGCATTCTTTGCTTTCAAAACGTAAATTCCCGGCAATGCTTTAATTGAAGTCGTATTTGTTCTTTCTGCCACTTTCTGTCCAATCAAATTATAGAGTTCAATGTCAGCTGTTTCTGAAAGCACCACTTCTCCTTTAGACGAAATTATTTGCAATGTTGACATAAATCCATTCTGTATACCATCAGGACCTCCTTTATGTTCTTTGTCTATATCCACTCTTGTTCCAAAATCATAGGCAACAGCACCACCACGATTACAATAAATTATAATACGTGCAATACCTTTTTCTTCATTTACTACCACACGTGGAAGTACTGTTCGTTCCGGATTAGAAATATTTCCTAATCCTTTCTGTGGTAAATCATAGACTAACTTCATAGAAGAGAACTCCATTGCATCATTCAAGGAAACCAAACGTAATCCTGTTTGAATTGCATCAAGCTGATTTGAAATACTATAAATAGCATAATTAACCCCTCCTAATGAGAATTCTGCGACACCATTATTACCGGCACTCATTGGCTGAATAGCTTTTCTTGCTTCCTCATCAGTGATACTTGCAAAGCTATCGGCAATCGTTCCATCCATATTATAAAGGGTTGCATAGGCAGTAAAAGCATCCATATAGAAAAGATTTTCATCAACCGGGCAAACGCGTGTACCATAATTATTTGATGCAGCCGTTGGATAATATTCCTGAATAAAAATCTGATCTGATTCTTCCTGAGGTTGAAGTTTACCGCCAACATAACGCCATTTCAGTACAGTTTTTCCATACAATTCATCGCCATTAGAAGTAGCAGAAAGAATATATCCATCGCCATTCACAACATCACCATAAACACCACAATAGTCAAAACGTCCTTCAAGTCCTTCAACTGTTGTACTCAAGATATTTTTCACACTACCATCTTCCAAGTTTACAACCCAACATTCTGCCGGTGAAACTCCAATATTAGTTGTCATTCTCCATAACAAAACATTACCTGCTGCATCCACCTGAATATCATTCGCCTGGAATCCGGAAATATCATCAACTTCATTCCCATCTTTATCTGTAGTTTTACCACGATACCAGATGTCTTTTGATACCTGAACCGATTTTATATGCTCACCAGTCAAAGCATTATAAACTTCTACATGAATATCATTATCAGCAACTCTGTTTGAAATCAGCATTTTACTCCCGTCAGCAGAAATTGCCATACCACGAGAATTAGCTCCGATTATTCCATAGTTCTGATTTCCTAATGCAGTATACCATCCCCACAATGGGTATACAGCCATAGTCTGACCATTTACATCTACATCTGTGTAAGTAGCATCATCTTTACCAATTTGAGGACCATCCTGGGCATTCAAAGAAATACCGCCCAACAACATAGCTGCTCCAAGTAATAACTTTTTCATAATACATTTTTTTTAATTAAACATTTGAGTAGAAATACTATATCCTTTTTACTAAGAATCAATTCAATAACTTTAAAGTCCATAATTGTCCATTCAAGTCAACTCTCAACAAATAAACCCCTTTAGGCAAATCACCCAATTCCAAAGAAATTTCAGCTGTATTGTCTATTTCCTGATTCTGACAAAAGACTTTTCGTTCATTTCCCACAATATCAAAAAGGGAGGCTGAAAGAGTACCACCATTAATACCGGCATTTATTTTCAATATTTGGTGAGTTCCCATACCTATTACACTGACTTTCTTTACATCCTGTTCTAAAGTAATGGACGTTGCTCCTCCCCAATGAAATTTCACAACAGGAGACCATTCAGTCTGCCCATCTTTATATTTAGCTCTTACCCTTGTATAATAGGTACCTATAGCAAGTGTTCCAAAGTCTGTCCGGTATTCAAAGGCTCCTGTCGTCTTTGATGTAGTTCCCCGAACCGGGAAAGTTGCTTCCTTCGACAAGTGTGCCTGAAAACCAGTCGCATAGATATTATCCTTCCATTCTATGACCATCGACTCTCCAGATAAAGATCCTTCATTTACAGGCGAAACAATTATAGGAATATCTGGATAAACCATTTCAGTCGTAAAAGTCACAACTGCAGTTTCCACCTCTTCGCCATCCTGAAGAGCTTTGATCTTAACATAATAAGTCGTAACAGGTAATAGAGTTCCTACAGGAATTTTTAACGAGTTCTTCCCCACAACCTTCTCTGAATATACAATCACTTTATCCGTAAAAGTATAAGCAGATGCCACAAGGACAGTATATTCCATATCAGATTTACCAAATGTACTCCACGAGACAACCGGGGTTAGTTCAACATTAGTACTCCCCATTGACGGACTTTTTACTGAAAAAGTCATAGGTGTAAACTGACGGATTTCGGATATTGCATCTTTATGTCCTGCCTTATGAGATACTACTCTCCAATAATAAGTTTTTCCAGACTCAAGTATTGCTATTTTATCTGTAAACAGCTCATTTGCAACAACATCTTTACTACTATGCAAGACAGAAAATTCCTGATCTTCAGCAATTTGCAGAGTATACCAATCAGCAGATACAGACTCCCATTTAAATCTGAATGGAGCCATTATCTGGTCACCGGATACCGGATATATCAAATTTGCAGATACTCCTTCTACTTGCTCTTTATCAATCAAAATCGGCGTATATTCATTTCCATACCTATCAAAAACTGCTACAGCAAAAGTTACAGCATTCAAATCTATACTTTCAGGAATTTCAAAAGAATTCGTATATGAAACCCCAAGTAAATAACGTGACGAATTAAATGCATCCAAATCTGTAACTTTGTCCTTGGGAACTGCATATATGGTATAACGTACATTTTCATTTGAAGAATTCCACTGTAATATTCTCTCATTCAAAGTTATCGAAGAGACTGAAGATACAGAATACGCATTCTTCCAATCAATAGCTGGTACCAATGCCTTTTCCATGAAGCAATAATTCTTCAAATAGGGCATTACGCCTTTTACATTATATATATACTTAGTAGAATAGAATACGCTTCCGGGAGCTCCATCAAGCGTACTAAGTCTGTTACGCTCTATTTGCAGTCCAATTTCCTCTGGTCCGAAAGATGCACGTGTCTGCACTGTATTCATTTGATTATTCTGTTCCCAAATGCCTCTCTCCATAGCAGAAAGAGTACTTAAAGAAACTTTCTCCTCACCTATTTTTACAATATCCTCCATTACCGAACGGGTATAAGATGACGATTGAATTCCACTAATAGAATGACTACTGTAAAAATGCTTTTTAAAACGGAAAGCTAACTCAGACCACCACGGACAAAGTACGTCATAGTCTTGTCCCACTGCTGTTGTAGTCCAATAAAGTTGTGGAGAAATATAATCAACCGTACCTTCCTTTAACCATGCGACCGGATCACAATATATTTCTTCATACATGTTTCCACCGGTAATACCCTGTGGTAACACAATACCCTCTTTTTGAGCAACATCATTATTCGTTGTCCATATTCCAAACGGAGAAACTCCAAACGTTACATATGGCTTCTCTTTTTGAATCATATTATACACAGAAGCCACCATTTTATTAATATTTTCTCTTCTCCAATCCCCTAAAGACATATCCTCCGGTTTATATTTTTGCTGAGCATCTGCATCCAGATCTGCAGGCGTACCACCATAAGCATAAAAATAATCATCAAACACAATGCCATCGACATCGTAATTTGTTACAACCTCGCGTACTATATCTGTAATCCGTTGTCGAACTTCAGGCAAAGCAGGGTTCATAATAGCATTATACTTACCATTTTGTACAGGATAAGTGAGTATCCATTCCGGGTGGGTTTCACGATAGTCACCTGCTTGTCCATCCCAATAAGTTGATGCTGTAGAGAATCGGTAAGGATTCATCCATGCGTGTACTTCTATACCACGTTTATGAGCTTCTTCCACCACAAATGCCAAAGGATCATAACCAGGTTCTTTCCCTCGCTCTGAGACTAAATCACTTGACCATGGTTCATAAGAAGACTTATACATTGCATCGCATCTGCTTCTAACTTGAAAGAAGACAGCATTTATATTCACCGACGCTAAATTGTCTAAAATCCGGATCATTTGATCTTTCTGAGCTTTTATTTGTGCTGAATTCCCTGTTTCAGTTATTTTCGTTGAAGGCCAATCCAATGACCAGACTGTCGCCAGCCAGGTAGCACGCATTTCTCTTTTAGGAGTTTGTGCATATCCCGATATTAAAAATAAACTAAGAAATAATATAGAGTATAAATACTTCATGTATATATAAATTTAGAATATTATAAAAGTGTACCAGAGTATACACCGGAATGTATCTCCGGTACACATTCTCTCTCAATTATCAGAATAACTTTGATTTTTTATGATTGATAGCTACTCCATAGATTTCGACACCTTCTATCACTGTTTCAACTTTATAGGTACCTCCATCAGGATAACAACGCATCAATCCGGATTTAACAGATGAAGTCGGATCTGCACGGTATCCAAAGTAAACAGAACCATCCTCGGGATCTAATACCATTTGGCAAATATCAATATACTCACCAGAGCTTCCTTCACTATCAGATACAAGTTCTTTAATAAGATAATTCTTTATTGAATTTTGCAGAGCTGTCTGTCCAGCCGATTCATTTGGAATTGCAGACATAGGTATGGCATAAATTCCGCTAGTAGCTCCTTCACGGACAGCCAAAAACACCATCTGACGCTGTTCATCAATTGCTAATGATTTAATGAATAATCCTCCTGCCGTCATACCATTTGAAGGTACACTTGAACTACCAATATCTGAATCTTTGAAACGGAAAATACCCGGATTATTAAACGTTTTAGGCCACCACCAAGTACCATCACTTGTTTTAGTAAACGAAGCATTCATTGCTCCATAATCATATCCATTTTTATAATAACCCAATTTGTCATTTTGTACAAAATAATCATATTTACTATTTGTCACATCCAATAATAAGTTTCTTTCCGATAGAGCCAATCTACGAATACCCGTATTTCTGTCCGTATAATAAAGCATCTTTTGATTTTCATCAATGTATCCGAAATGAGGATCATTAAAAGCTGTTTTTTGATTATTAGTCAACATCGTTTCGACTGAGGCACCATCTTTAGAAATCACAGAAATCTTTCCATCACCCAAATTTCCATCAACATCATCCACATAGCCTATCTGTTTTCCTGCATCCAATACAAATAACAAAGAATCTGAAAATAATAAGTTATAAGGATGTTGGCCAGACTTCACCCCTAAGTCAAAAGAAGAAATTTTAATATTATCAGGAGCATCATGAACTAATTTCAAGGCTTGTATATTTCCTTTTTTAACAGCATAATAAAGAGTCTTTACTTCTTCTGTATAACCAACAGGAACTTTAATAACTCCCTCTTGTAATGTACGTCCGCCAAGTTTAGTTTTCAGCACTATTTTTTGTGATCCTACATTTAAAAATTTCAGTTTACCAGGATTTTCTTTATTAGATGTATTTACAGGAGTTGAATTCTCATCTACTGTCCCTTCCGGAAAAATCCATTGATATTCCACTTCCTTGTTATCTGGATTCGGTAAAACGACAGACAATTCTATAAATGTTTTATTTACTTCACATATTTCATCTTCCATAGCACTAATAGAGACAGTAGGAGCTATGTCATTGATAAGTAATCTATAATTTCTTTGTCCCTCTCCTTCCACTTTTAACGTGACAGTATAAGTACCAGCTACTGTATATTTGTACTGAGGATTTTCTTCATTAGATACAACAGTACCATCTCCAAATTCCCAAACACAATTTCCTTTAGCAGATGACGTATTAGTAAATTGTATTACGGAGCCAACCAAATAATCCAATTTATATTCGTTTCCTGCTACTTCATATTTAAAATCGACTTTCTCACTAGGAAAATCTTCGATTTTAGGGTCATTCTCTACACATGCATAAGAAAGCATCAAAAGAGATAACATCAATATATATGGTAATTTCTTCATAAATTTATAAGGGTATTAAGGTTAGTTCAATGTTAGTTCTTTCTTCTCTGAAACACCTACATTTCCCTGCTTATCAAAGACTTTATAAGCAGCATTTAGAATGTAGCTTTTAGTATACTCTAAGTCATAAGTAAGTGTACTTATATTATAGATTAACTTTTCGAAAGGAATAGCATCGTATTTAGCTTTAACAACTTCTTTATATTCATCTTTTATCCAATATTCCATTTCTTGCTTATTGTCGTTAAAAACAGAGTCTGTATAACTTTTAAACTCTTCAGAATTAGACATATCCAAATTCAACATTAGCATTCTTAAATCTGAATATTTTTCTTTCTTTTCTAACTCTACGTATAAATCACGCTGAAAAGCTGTAGCAAAAGTATCAGGGAATAGTTTATTAAATCTCTCTTGATCGAATTCTTCTACATTTTTCCATTCAACAGTTTTCAATGTGTTACTGGTAGGAAATACATCATTTACAACATAAGCTCTTTTATCCGTATTCCAATATTCTTCTTGAAACTCATACGTAGCTTTTTCTTGAAATACATGAGCAATGTTACTTACATCTACACTCTTGGTAAAAACAAAAGTAACATTCGGACAAGTGGCTTGCATCGAAATATGTTCTTCTTCATCATACCATACTTCCATATGATCTATAGCTACTCCTTCATTATTATAAAATTGTGCGGTAAAAGCAACCGTATTTCCTGCATTTACTGTACTAGAGGGTATCTCCCAATAAGTATGTGAAGTTCTCTGTCCAATACGGGCCCAATCATTGATAAGATCATGCTTTTCACACCCACTTACCCAAAACGTTAAGAAGGCAAATATTATCAGTATATTCTTATTTTTCATATATGTAACTCCTTTACTACACTTAATTATTTATGAGCACCATTATAAATTCCCCATATCATAGGCTTTTTCAACCATTCCGGATTCTTATAAGCTCCTAAACGCTCTAATTCCAAACGACTATATTTTTCTTCTGTTTCCGGATCATAATTCAAACGTTGTACCCAGACATCTGCTAATGTTCCATCCGGATTATAGTCTACGCACCAATAAGGTTCATACAAATTATATGGACGTTTCAGATTTGGATAAATTACAACTCCGTCATATGTAACATTATTTTTGTTATTACTATAGTTATAGCGACGCATATCAGTCCAAATTTCCGGCTGTAGGTACATACATACATATTTCTGCCGCATAATATGTCCAATATTAAAACCTATTTCAGGAAGGTAATCGACATTTTTCAAATACTTTTCCGTATATTTTGTATTACAATTAAAGCGTTCGAAACTTTTTTCCACCGCTTTTATTGTCCATTCTCTTGCACCAGTCTTATCCCCTCTCCAATACAAAGCTTCAGCCTTTATCAGCATCAATTCTTCAGTCAGAAATAAAGGTACATAACCATCATTTTTAGTATATGGATTTACAGTCAAATCTTGCGAACTCATCGGAGTAGTGCAATATAGATCAGGATAATGACTTTCTTTAGCAGAAGCATCCATACCAATATTACAATCCAGATAGCGGAAAATCGTTCTTCCGTCAGCACCTTTTCGGGGTTTCATAAGAGCCTCCATACGCGGATCTTTAGCATAACCTTTTATCGGATTTGGTGAAGCTTCAATGCCAAACATGTCTACCATCAAATATTTTGACGGAATTGTTTTATCTAAATCGTTCGAACGGCTTTCCCAACCTCCGATTTTGGGTTTTGCAGGTCCCCATGGACAGTTAGCTTCACCTACTCCACCATCAAACTTGTAATTTGGTTCTTCCCAATTTTCCAAAGCAGCATTTACAGCATTTATTATCTGATCACACGTATTTTGTGTATTATCCCAGTTAGGTAATTTACGCAACAAAATACGTGCTTTCAGTGCATATGTAAATTGTCTCCATCTTTTTAAATCACCAGAGAAAATCCGATCCATACTTTTGGTTATGGAGATATTTGCCGGACTATTTACAATACTTGGATCATTATACTGTGCCAACAAATCCTCAACCTCACTTAACATCCATTCATAAATAGATTCTTGAGTGTCATAAGTCACATGGTCCGTATATGCTGTAGTACGTGGCATATCACCAAAAACATCCGTAGTAAGTTGAGTAGACATCAAACGAATTGTTCGTCCGATAAGTGGAAAGTTGGTATATCCCGCTTCCTTAGCAGAAGCTAGCATTTCATTCAGATTCACCCCTATATCATAATAATGTCTGCGCCATTGAGGATGGCGATTCATTGAAAGAAATTCCCATCCTCCCTTATATGCGGTAGAATTTACCTGAGCCTTTCCTCCTGTAGTAAAAGCCTGAGCTAAATACATATTATATTCTGCATGATCATAGTTAGTCTGAGCAGCATAGAATGTTAATACAGGTAAAATGAGTTCAGGAGTGACTGTCGTAATATTATCCTTACTTCGATTAACATTCAGATAATCTTCACAGCTTACCAAAGCAATAGAGATAAGCAATAAGGCATATATAAAATTATTTTTTCTTCTCATAAATCTTATACTATTTAAAATGTTGCATTAATTGAAAAATTAAAACTACGTGTACTAGGTACTTTAAAATCATCAATACCCGTATTACCTGTCCCTCCGGCTTTACCTGCACTAATTTGCGGATCACATCCTGTATATTTTGTCAATAACAAAAGGTTACGTCCTGTAATAGAAAACTGTAAACCTTTAACAAACGATTTCTTAAGTAACGGCGTAAAATCATATCCTAAAGTCACATAACTCAGTCGGACATAAGAACCGTCTTCAAGAAAATTCGAACTTACATTTCCAAATTTCTCATTTAACACAGTTTGAGTTAATAAAATAGGCTTTGTATTCTCTACATAAGTACCATCTGCCTGTTTTACCATGCCTTTAACTACAACTTCCCGATTACGATATTTTTCAACAAAACGGCTTTGTCCACTTGAAAAGAGTGAGCGTTCTGTCATATTTGCCACCGTTCCACCTTTACGTGTATCTACCAAAAATGAAAGAGTAAAGTTTTTCCAGTTCAAATTAGATGAAATACCTAATAAAAAATCAGGTTCACGATTTCCAATTAAATTGCCTTTTGCCGGGCTAATAACCGGGTATCCTTCTTCATCACAAACAATCTGTCCATCCGGAGTTCGTTCATAATCTTTACCAGAAACGCCTATCGTAGGTCCATGCAGATATGCCACAGGAAAAAGATCGCTAAACTGTTTCCCTTGAATTTCAGTTATATCATCAGGTAACCCTTTAACCCGTCCGCGATTAAGTCCAAAGTTCAGATTGGCATTCCAAAAGAAATCTCTAGTACGTATTATTTCTTGATTCAATTGTAATTCTACTCCCTGATTCTCAATATATCCCTCATTACGAATTTGAAGTATAGTACCTTTTGTTGGAGATACTCTTACATTTACAATCTGATTATCCACTGTGGTATTGTAATACGCTATATCCAATTTCGTTTTATCATTAAAAAAACGTAAATCCAAACCAATTTCCCATGAACTAGCCATTTCCGGATCCAACCAAACAGCACGACTTTTAGCCGGATCAACTCCATATCCACCATCCGGGAAAGAAGCCTTTTGAATAAATCTCTTATCAAAAGCATAAGGATTAGTATCTTTACCTACCTTTGCCCAGTTACCACGTATTTTTCCATAACTAAACGTTTCGCTTGAAATCTTAAATAATTCTGTAAAAATAAAACCTCCCGTTACTGAAGGATAGAAATATGAAGTTTCACTTAAAGTTGAAGAATAATCCTGTCTGGCTGTAGCACTAACATGAGCAATACCTTTATAATCCAAACGAATTTCGCCAAAATAGCCCAACATGCGTTTCAAAGAATGAGATAATGAGGTATTTTTTCCCAGCTCGAGCGCTGGTAGATTCGAGATACTCTCAAATCCTGGTATCTGAAATCCAGCCCCACCAAATGCAGACTCCGTTCCTTTTCTTTCTTTTAATTCATATCCAGCCAAAAAGTTCAAATTAAAATCTTTAGGAAGCTCTAACTTATATGTAGCCAACGCCTGTACCGTTAATAATTGGGAACGACTTTGAGAATAGTTATATTCACCAAACTTAGCTAAATCAATATTCTCCGGATTACTAAAGTCTGATTTATCAAAAAGAGGGGCAGTTATAGATTCGGAGGTATAATGATTTTCATCAAAGCTAACTCTCCCACTTAATTCAAGTCCTTTGACCGGATTCCAAACAATATTTCCCATTATAATATTACGGGCTGCATTATTTTCCCCCTGATCCATATAACGGCTCCACAGTGGGCTCAAAGGAATCTTCACAATCTCATCATCTGTCAATCCATCAAATGGATGTAACCAATTAGGTGTACCATTAGGTTTTATATAATCACGTATATCATTATTTATAGGCCAATTATATACAGTAGAGAGTACATCACCTGCCCCTCTCGATTTAGTTCTTATTATATTACCAGATAGCGAAGCCTTTAAATGCTTAGAAACCTCATATGTACCCTTCAATAAAAAATTCAACCGATCTTGATAATCATTAGGTACAACTCCATCTGTCATCGAATAACTGGCTGAAGCATAAGCAGTAAATTTATCCGTACCACCCGATAAGCTCACATCATATTTCTGAGAAAGCCCCATCTGAAAAAAGTTAGAAACATTATCATAAATTGTCTCTCCAGGTTGAACCATAGGTCCCCATCCTCCTGTTATGTCAACTTTCTCTGATAATACCCCTTTCACCCCTGGTACATATGTTGTCTGCAATTTAGGTAGATGAAACACATTCTCGACTTGTACACTTGCATTGGCGTTAACCGTTATTTTCCCTTCTTTACCATTTTTTGTGGTAATCATTATAACACCATTAGCTGCCTCCTGCCCATACAAAGCTGAAGCCGCAGCTCCTTTCAAAACCGTCATATTTTCAATATCAGCAGGATTGATTTGCGAAGCAACACCAGCTCCAGAGACAGCTATGCCATCAATAATCAAAAGTGGCTCATTATTTTGTGTACCATTAATAGAGGAAATTCCACGAATTTGTATTTGAGATTCAGCATTAGGCGATCCACCTGAAGTACTCACACTTAATCCTGAAATCTTACCTTGCAACGTATTTACAAAGTTGGTATTAGCACCTCCCATGATTTCCTTTGAATCCAAGCTTTGTACTGCATAATTAAGTTTTTTCTTTTCCGCTTTTACTCCCATTGCCGTCACGACAACCTCATCAACCATTATTGAAGAAGGTTTCATGACAACATTTATCACAGACTGTTTACCTGCCTTCACCTCTTGTGTCTCCATACCTACATAAGAGAACACCAAAGTAGAATTGTCAGGTGCCTTAATTGAATAATTTCCATCAATATCAGTAATTGTACCTAGACTGGCATTCCCTTTAACAACAACGGATGCCCCAATGACCGGCATTCCATCTTCAGAGGAAGTCACCACTCCAGTAATCGTATGCTGTGAATATGCAGCCACAGCAGAGAAGAAAAAGAGTAGAACTAATAACTGTTTTTTCATAATATAATCTATTAATAATTTTATTTAGCTCTATCCAACGCAAGCATATGGATTTGAACATTAGAATAAATTTTCACTTAAATCAGTAAAAAAAGTATTCTTTTCTGATTACAGAAACAGATACCCCATTACCTTATTATATACACTTTTATGCTCTATAAAAACGACGATTTAATTAGTTATAAAACAGGGGTCTTTAAACAAGAATTATAAGAAGGAAAATGTCTAACAAACATCATCTTTAAGGTTTCTTTTTATCAGACATGATTTTCTTATTTAAAGATCTCAACTTTTCATTACCTCAAATACTCA